>NZ_JBFUPL010000004.1:0-561938 GCF_041355235.1 Rhizobium sp. RCC_161_2
GACCAACACAAACGATACCTAAGGCGGGTCACTTCTCGGTGGAAATGCCGGGTCAGCTCTCAGTGGAAATCAACAGCCACACCCTTCGGCACACCTGCGCCACCTGGCTCATGCAGGCTGGCGTTTCGATCAGTTTGGTTGCAAAATATATCTCCACAACCGAAAAGATTGTCGAGGAGGTCTACGGTCATCATCATCCTGATTTTCAGGCCGAAGCCGACCATGCTTTTTCGCGCGGGAAAGCCGGACGCGGCAAGGAGGGCAGGAAGTTTGCCGCATGAGGTATGTCATCCGAGAAGCTAATCTCGATCTGACGTAACGTTAGATTTCGGTTTTTCGCTATCTTTCGGCTCGGGTGTGTCTGACGGAGGTTCCAATGATCTTATGCGCTCACTCGTAGACCGGATTGCGTCTGAGAGAGGCCCCAGTTCAGACGGACCGTAATGGCGACTTTCGCTGATCAGCTTCTCCAATGTTTCTGGAGACATAGAGGACACGATCCTTAGCACCTGCCTAAATGCATCCGGCCGTTGCTTTAGATTCCGTGAGGGAATGCCTCGCATTTCGAGGAAGTTACGAACGTCTCCAATCGTCGGCAAAAATGCTTTCCGGTCGAACCGTGAAGCCAAACTCAACAAAAGCTGTTTCGTTTCCGCCGGTGCATCTGAACGAGCTGCCATATCGGTAGCGGTGAGTTTGACCGATGGTGCTCGCTCTGGTTTCTTCGTCTTAGAAGGCATTCCATCGAAACTAGACCGCCCGTCAACAGGCGAGTGTCGGGCCACCTCTGTCAGCGCACGGTGCACTTGCTCAGAGCCGTAACCCCGTACCAAGGCCGATAGGATATCCTTTAAAACCATGTTTTCTTTGGGCATACCGTTCTCTTAAGTTTTTTAGAGTCCGATGCTATCAAAAAATTCCTTAGCAAACCGCGAGAATCTATCGGCGTTGCCCGAATAGCTATAATCTCCGCGCATCAGCTTGGGAAACCCTCTCGAAAATGGGATTTCATTTTTGAAAATCGGCCATTCATTTCTCGCAGCTTCAACTTTGATTTCCGACAGCGCTCTCGTTTTCTCCGGGCCTCCGTTGTTTCCACCATGGTAAAATGCGTTGTTTACAACCACTCCAGCCACGGAAATCTGATGCCCTCGATTTCGGTCGGTAAAGAGGGAAAGTGACTGCTGCAGCAGCGGGAATCCGATAGTAGCGAAATACTCCGGCTTAACAGGGACAAGCACCAAGCCGCTTGCATGGTAAGCAGCGTGCGTGAAAATCGATTCCGTGGGAGAGCAATCAATAATTATTAGGTCCTTGTGGCTGTAGTGTTCCGCAAGAAATTTGGCCAAAACCTTGGGATCAGGACGCAACGTATTCGTGAGATTATCGGAGAAATCAAAACGAGACGGTATGACCTGAAGGGAGTTTGTCCCGATCTGCCACACTGTCTCAATGCCGTCAGTGGGAGAAAGTGGCGATGGACTAGACCGACCTGTGGATGGCGGTTTGTATCCATTGAAAATTTCAACGATAGATGGTCTTCTGTTGGTTAGAAATGCATTGTAATTGTGCCCCATCAGGGCTTGGCTGAGATTTGCTTGCGGGTCCAAGTCGACCGCTAGAATATCTTTCTGTCTAGTGAGTAACGCATAGCGACTAAGCAAAGCCGATATCGTAGATTTTCCCACCCCTCCTTTAAGATTGATGACGCACACCGCCAGAGGACCATTCTGTCTTGCCACTGTACTCCTCCCCCAAATTCAGAGTCTAATAAGTGGCGAGAGTGGCATGCAGCTTAGAAGCGATCAACTTAAAGTTCGCGTGTTTCAAGTTGCCGCCACCGTTTGCCACCGACACAACGGAAAATACCGGGAACGAACAGGCATCAAAGCGGTTTGCAAAGCCCAGATTTGCGGGCTTCTTGCTAAAGTGTCGGTGGTTCGGGACGTGGGGGTCGAGTGTTCGAATCACTCCACTCCGACCAGCTTAAACTCCCGATTTTTCCCGAAAATTTGATACGCTTCCGGTCGCCGGTGGTCATATCCCCATCTCTTCATGCTTCGGGCGTCAAGTCGTTCATCCGCTTCGCAATATCCTTTTGCGGCCTGGGCTCTTTTTGTCGCTCGCAGCACCATATACAAGGGAAAGACGAGCGCATCCGACTCGATGTCGGGGATGGGCCAATGGTTTCGGAAGCGGAGCGACGAGATGGGCAGCCTTTTTGAAAGACTAGTCTGGCAGGCTGGAGCGGAATTCCGGCAGGGCTGGAATATGGGCGGTGCCGCCCTTGGCCGCCTCGCGGGCATCTCCGCGGCGGCGCTCCTGCTCGCTTCGGGCGCCGGGCAATCCGCCTTCGCCGGCGATTGCGACAATGTGGTCGCGGCACCCGGCATAGACTGGAGCGCATGCAGCAAAACCAACATCATGCTGCCGGGCAGCGATCTACATGGAGCCAATCTTGCCGGCGCCCATTTCGACAGCACCGATCTCAGCAATGCCAATCTCACCTCGGCCAATCTGGAAAAGGCAACGCTGGTGCGTGCCTGGCTGAAGAGCGCGCGCGCCGAGGGGACGAATTTCGCCAAGATCGAAGCCTATCGCTCGGATTTCAGCAATGTCGTCGCCAATGGCGCCACCTTTGCCAATGCCGAGCTGCAGCGGGCCGAATTCAGCGGCGCGCAGCTTGCGAATGTCGATTTTCAGAAGGCCGAACTCGGCCGCGCCGATTTCGACAAGGCGGTGCTGACGGGCGTCAATTTCTCCTTCGCCAATCTTTCCCGCGCCACCTTGAGCGGCGTGACCATCCAGGGGCCGGTCACCTTCGGTGGCGCGTTCCTGTATCTGACCCGCATCGAGGGGATAGACCTGTCGGCGGCAACCGGTCTGGTGCAGACTCAGGTCAATCTGGCCTGCGGCGACCAGGCGACCATACTGCCTTCGGGATTGAAGGCTCCTGGCTCCTGGCCATGCCCGCCTGACGACAAGGACTGACGGCAACAATCCGCCCGGCAACGGCGCAACCGAAAGACGACCGCAATGTTTGCAGAACAGACAATTCAGTCCTCCAGCAAGCCCGAATTCTACCGCGAGCTGGCAGGCCAGCTACAGGCCCTGCTCGACGGCGAGGCGGACCCGATCGCCAACGCCGCCAATACATCGGCGCTGATCTTCCAGATGCTGCCGGACCTCAACTGGGCCGGCTTCTATTTCCTGCAGTCGGATGAAGAGCTGGTGCTCGGGCCGTTCCAGGGCAAGCCCGCTTGCGTGCGCATCGCCGTGGGTCGTGGCGTCTGCGGCACGGCGATCGAGAAGGAACAGTCGATCCTCGTCGAGGATGTGCATGCCTTCCCGGGCCACATCGCCTGCGACGCCGCTTCGCGCTCGGAGCTGGTGGTTCCCTTGTTCCGGGATGGTCTTGTCTTCGGCGTCATCGATCTCGATAGCCCGCTTCCCGGCCGTTTCGACAAGAACGACCAGGCCGGCATCGAGGCGCTTTCGGCAATTTACACTGCGGCCTGCGACTGGGATGAGTGACTGCCTGTCGCTGCGCGGCGCATCACGCCGTCATGCGCGATATGGCAAATCGGCTGCCCCATACCTATATTTCCGTCGCAACCACTCCCGCGACGCTTATTGAGCTTAACGTCTGTAACGATGTCCGGCATTCTCCCGTAATGACTGGTGAAGCTTGAGGTATGCGTCCAAGAGCAAGGAGAATAAGAATGCGAAATTACAGCAAGACCTCCGAGGCCATCGCGAAGCTGTCTCCCGAGCAGTATCGCGTCACGCAGCAAAGCGGCACGGAACGTCCCTTCACGGGCGAGCTTCTCGATAACAAGCAGCCGGGTATCTACGTCGATATCGTATCGGGCGAGCCGCTGTTTGCCTCTTCCGACAAGTTCGATTCCGGCTGCGGCTGGCCGAGCTTCACCAAGCCGATCGAGACCGCCAACGTCAACGAGCTCACCGATCTGTCGCATGGCATGTTGCGGGTAGAAGTTCGCTCGATACACGGCGATAGCCATCTGGGCCATGTTTTCCCCGATGGACCGCAGGATCGCGGCGGTCTGCGCTATTGCATCAACTCCGCCTCGCTTCGCTTCGTGCATCGTGATCGCATGGAAGCCGAAGGCTACGGCGCCTATCTCGACCAAGTGGAGGATATCCGATGACTACGGAACGTGCAGTTCTCGCCGGCGGTTGTTTCTGGGGCATGCAGGACCTCATTCGCCGCTATAATGGCGTTATCTCGACCCGCGTCGGCTATACCGGCGGCGAGGTTCGCAATGCGACCTATCGCAACCACGGCACCCATGCCGAAGCAATCGAGATCGTCTTCGATCCCGAGAAGATCAGCTATCGCGATCTGCTGGAATTCTTCTTCCAGATCCACGATCCGAGCACGCGCAACCGCCAGGGCAACGATGTCGGCACGAGCTACCGCTCGGCGATCTTCTACACCAGCGACGAGCAGAAGCGGGTCGCTCTCGACACGATCGCCGATGTCGACGCTTCCGGTCTCTGGCCGGGCAAGGTCGTCACCGAAGTGGTGCCGGCAAGCGATTTCTGGGAGGCCGAGCCCGAACATCAGGACTATCTGGAGCGCATCCCGAACGGCTACACCTGCCATTTCGTCCGGCCCGGCTGGAAGCTTCCGGTCAGGCAGGCCGATATGACGCAGCGTGCGGCGTCCTGAATGATGCAAGCCGCCGCAGCCGAGCGGCTGGAATGCTATCTCGGCACATGGGACGTGAAGCGGCGGATCATCGACCGCCTCAACGCGACCGTGATAACCTTCGAAGGACAGGCGTTGGTGACGCCTGTCCAGTTCGGGGAACACGGCGACACCACGAGCGATTACGCGACGCTCAGAAGCAGCCGAACTTATCGGCTAGCTTCCGAGGCAGAGTGTTTGACTGTCTCTTTCCCCGACCTCTCCGAATTCATCCGCATCGGCGACGGTGCATCGCAGCGTGTTGACCATCAATGCGGCTCGGATCTCTATCGCGGTCGCCTTTTCTTTCGCGGGCCGGATGCCTGGGCCGAAATGTGGCATGTGCGAGGGCCTCGAAAGCACTATGTAAGCCTCGCCCACTATTGGCGAGTTTAGCCTCTCGGGGCAGGGTGTGAGGCGGAAAATCTCTCCGCCTCTCTTTTTCGACTCTTCGCGCAATAGCAGCGAGTGGTGGGAAGTCTTATCGAGACACCCGTCGTCTTGCCTGGACCGCCCGGGCCAGTTCCTCCAGCGTAGCTACCGAGGTCGGCCAATCGAAGCAGCCGTCGGTGATGCTCTGGCCATAGACCAGTGCCTTGCCGGGAACGAGGTCCTGCCGGCCGCCGACGATATTGCTTTCCATCATCATGCCCTTGATGCGGCGGTCGCCGGCCGATACCTGCGCGGCGACGGCGCTGACCACTGCCGGCTGGTTTTCCGGGTTCTTGTTGCTGTTGGCGTGGCTGGCATCGATGATGATCTGCGGATCGAGCCCAAGCTTGGACGCCTGTTCCGAGACCGCCTGCACGCTGGCCGCATCATAGTTGGGCTGCTTGCCGCCGCGCAGGATGATGTGGCCGTCGTCATTGCCGCGTGTCGAGGCGATGGCGGCAAGGCCATCCTTGGTTACGGCGGGGAAATGATGCGGTTGCGACGCCGCCATGATCGCATCGAGCGCGATCCTCGTGTCGCCGTTGGTTCCGTTCTTGAACCCGATCGGGCAGGAGAGACCTGAAGCCAGTTCGCGATGCACCTGGCTCTCGGTCGTCCTCGCGCCGATAGCTCCCCAGCTTACGAGGTCGGCGATGTATTGCGGCGTGATGGTGTCGAGGAATTCGCAACCGGCCGGCAGCCCGGTCTCATTGACGTCGACAAGGAGCTGCCTGGCAAGGCGCAGCCCCTCTTCGATGCGGTAGCTTCCGTCGAGATGCGGATCGTTGATGAGGCCCTTCCAGCCGACCGTGGTGCGCGGCTTTTCGAAATAGACCCGCATGACGATTTCAAGGTCGCCGGCGAACCGGTCGCGCTGTTCCTTCAACCGGGCGGCGTAGTCACGCGCCGCGACAGGGTCGTGGATGGAGCAGGGGCCGATGACCACGATCAGGCGATCGTCCTCATTGTGCAGGATGCGGTGGATGGCGCTGCGTGCGCCCGTCACGGTCGAAGTGACGGCCTCGTCTCTTGGGATCTCGTCTATGATGCGAGCGGGCGGCGTGAGCGCGGTAATTTCGATAATTCGCAGATCATCAGTGGAATTCAACACGGTATCTGTTCCTTTTGGGGTCATACCGTGGCGACAAAAAAAGCCGCCAGGTAGACTAGCGGCTGTTCGGGTCTTTTATTGCGTCAGTTTTATCTACGCGCAGGCCCGCCTCCGCTGAGAGCAGCGGTACGAATAAAATCGCGAGGCGTTTGCGTAGGTGAACGACATGACGTGTCTCTACGACAAAAAATATGGCTTGTCGATGCCGTTGATAGTTTGGGAGCCGATCGTTATCGAGCCTGATTGCTGGTGTTCGATCCAGCGCCCAATTTGGTGGCAGTAGCAAAAAGACGAACCCCAAATCGGAAAGACTGGCCCCGCTTCGCTGGAAGCCGAGCCAGTCCCCATCCGATCAGGGGTCAAGTCAGATCAGATCTCGAAAACGAGGTCTTAGAAAGTACGCTGGAAGCGCAGAATGCCAGCCCACTGGTCCTGATTGATGGAGTCCCAGTTGGTGTAGGATACTTCCGGCGTGATCTGCAGGTTCTTGACCGGGTTGAACTTGACGTTCGCGGTCGCTGCAAAGATCTTCGAGTCGGTGTAGGCAACCTGAGCGTTAGCCTGCAGCTTGTCGTTGATCGGAACGGTGACGCCGCCCCAGACAGCCCAGTCACCCCAGCCGATGGTCTTGGCCGGGCCAGAGCCGTTCGAGCTTGCGTACTTGTTCAGCTTGTCGCCGTCCGTGTTCCAGCCGCCCATCAAGAAGGCCTTGAAGACGCCGAAGTCGCCATCGATACGAGCCTTGATAGCGCCTTCTTCAACGATGGAGTCGTAACCACCGACGACCTTAAAGCCGAACTTGCCGGCCTTGTAGCCGAAACCAGCAACAGCGTCCGGAGCGTAATGGTTGTGGCTGTCTTCGCCGTTAACGCCCGTGGCGCCCGGACCGGAGTTGCTGTCTTCAGCCGAGATCACAGCCGTGAAGCCGTTGCCGGCGTCGTAGTTGTAGGTGATCTGGTTGAGTTCGTACGGGCCGTCATAGACAACGTCGTCGTTGATGACGCCGCCGGCATAGCCTGCGTACAGGTTATAGGCAGAGTCGAGCTTACCAACGGTGAAGCCAGCGAGGCTGATGTTGGCCGCGATCAGCTTGGTGGTGGTCGAACCGCCATCCTGCCAGTCCCAACGCAGAACGGTAGCCGTCTTCAGCGGGCCGTACTCGGTGTCGGAAGCGGTGTCGAGGGTGAGGTGAGCACGGGTGTGCCACAGCGTGCCGTAACGGTCAGCCGGGTTGTAGGCATTGTACCACTTGCCTTCGGTACGGACGTAGCCGCCGATTTTGAGGCAGGTTTCGGTGCCCGGAATAAAGAAGTAGCCAGCACCGTATGCGTCGCAGATGCGAACATATTCGAGCGGCTCAGGCTCAGCAGCAACGATAGCATCGGCTGCCTGAGCGCCGGAAACTACTGCGAGGGCAGCAGCGGAGCCGAGAAGAAGGCTCTTGATGTTCATAAAAACTCCAATCCAATATAGATTGGGCATAGGCTATCGCGCCGAGAAATCGACGTGCCTGACCCTATCCCTGTTAAAAACCCCGACTCGGGAGAAACGGGCCCCACCCGCTTCTGCGCGCTATTAAAGACGAATTCCTGCAAAGTTATATGATATATTTTTCTCAGAATGACGTTTTCGTGATTTTTCATTTTAAGTTGCATGAAAGACACATTTGCAAATATAGATAGTAAGTCAGCCATAATATTGGCTGCATAATGATCACTTCAGGGTAGGAAATGACGCCGCATAGGGCGAGCGGTGGCCTTGCGAGGTCTTCACCGGGATTGTGCTATTTGAAGGCGTGAATATGCCGTGTGCAGAAGCAGTTGCGACGTTTGTAACGGCGCGAAGGTGGTTCGCTTAATACAGCGCGGTTCGCTTCGAGGTCGGCGAGATCAGCCTGCTGAGCATGGCGCCGATTGCGAGCCCCCAGAGCGCGCCCGTCATGGCGACGATGAGGTCCATGGGCGAACCGTAATTGCCGTTGACCAGGAAATGCGAGAAGCAGAGCACCGAGACGCTGGCAATCATCAGCAGGCAGGTAAAAGAGGGCGATTGCGGATAGGCCAGCTTTGCCAGCATGCCGGCAAGGCATAGCGCTCCGGCGCGATACATGTTGAAGGGGTTGCCAAATTCGGCCTGCCAATTGAGATGCGCGAAGGTCACGGCAACCAGTGCCGCGATATAGCTCCAAGCAACAATCTTCAAAAAGCGCTCTGTTATCATGGGGATGTCATATAGCAGCAGCGCGCCGAAACGCCAGTCTCGTCGCGCTTTCGGAGCTTGGAATCAGCCCGCCGGATCGCACACGTTTTATGTGTCCTCGAAATATTCTGTAGCGGATTGGGAGGAGGGCCGGAGATTTCCGCTTATAGTTTCAGCGGATTGGCCCGCCTAGGGGGACGGAAGAGATTGAGGCGTGATCCGTGTCAGGCGTTGGATGCCTCGAGTGCCTCGGCATCATCCTCTGGCTCCAGTGTGCCGGTTTCGGCTGTGCTCTCCTCGGCATCGCCACGGCCGAGAAACGTGAAGATGACGATCGCCGTAACGGCCGTGATTGCCGTCAGGAGCCACAACAATTCGCTAAAGGCGTCACTATATCCATGGATCAGCGCGGTGTGTCCGATGGCAGGCACGCTTGATGCCGCATCATGGAGAGCGCCCGTCACCAGCCGCTGCGCGGCGGCGGATGCATGCTCTCCTGCCGCAGCACCGAGGTTTGACTGAATGAAAGAGGAGAGGATGGCGCTGACCACGGCCAATGCCACGCCTTCACCGGCGACACGCGTGGTGCTGAAAATGCCGGTCGCCATGCCGGCGCGCTCCTTCGGCACGACGCTGACGGCAAGTCCGTCCATTAGGCCCCAGGGCAGGCTGATGCCGATGCCGATCGTCAGCAGCGGACCGATCAATGCAGCTGGCGCGGATCCCGTTGTGAGACAGCTGAGCCAGAACAGGCCGGCGGCCGAGATGACAAGACCCGCGCCGCAAATCGTGGCCGCCGTGAACCATCGTGTCAGCAGGCCGGCAGCGATCGGCAGGATGAGAAGCGGCGCCGACAGGGCGACCATCATCCGACCGGCGGCGACCTCGCTCATACCCTCGATGCCGACGAAGCGGACGGGCAGAAGGATCAGCAGCACGACGAAGGCATAGGCGGGGGCTGCCGCCAGCAGCTGAACGCCGACGAAACGCGGATAGCGGAACAGGGTGAGATCCAGCATCGGCCGTTTCACGGCGCGCTCGATGATGCCGAAGGCCAGGAAAAGCAATGCGGCGCCCACCAGCAGGACAATGACTAACGAGTCGGTCCAGCCATTTTCCGGCGCGCGAAGGACACCATAAGTGAAGAGCGTCAGGGCAAGCGTAAAGCTAAGCGCCCCCGGCCAGTCGAGGCCAGTGGCATCCGGATCTCTGGATTCGGTGAGGAAGCGTGCGCCGAGACCAAAGGCGAGAACGGCGAGGATGACGACCAGAATGAAGATCGCCGGCCAGCCGAACATCTCGACCATCAGGCCGGACGCGATCGGCCCGAATGCCAGTCCGACGCCGAAACTGGAGCCGACAATGCTGAAGGCGCGCAGCCGCGCGGCGTCTTCGAACTCCTGCGCCAGCGACGCCATGCCGCCGGAAAAGGCGGCGGCGGCTCCCATTCCCTGTAAGGCGCGCAGAATATCGAACCAGACGATATCGCTGGCAAAGGCAAGGCCCGCCGAGAACAGGGCGAAGCCGCCGAGCCCGATGAGGAAGATGCGCTTGCGTCCAAAGCTGTCGGCGAGCGCGCCGGCGGCCATCAGGCTGCTGCCGAAGGTCAGCATGAAGGCGTTGGTGACCCAGTTGAGCGCGATCGGACTGCCGCCGAGCGTTCGGCTGATGGCCGGCAAGGCGACGGCGGGGCCCGTGAAGGTGAGGGGCATTGCGGCGGCGGCGCAGCACACGGCGATGAGAACGAAGAGTTTCTCGGCCGGGCTTGCGGCCTTTGTCTTGTCGGGATGCATCGGGATATCCGCTGGATTTGAGCAAAAGTAGCCCTGCGGATGAGTTGGGAGCGCGACCCTCTTTCAAAGAAGATCGTCAACATCCGCGGGAGCATCGAAATACCCGGACAAGATAGTTTTGATGCAATCGACTGAAAATATGGCTAAGTTTCCATATAAAGCGGAAGAAAACGATCGAATGGATATGAGGATGGATCGGCTAAGCGGCCTCAATGCCTTTGTGCGAAGCGCTGATCTCGGCAGCTTCGCCGCCGCCGGGCGTGTGCTTGGCCTTTCTGCCTCCGCCGTCGGCAAGGCGGTGACCAATCTCGAGCGGCAGCTCGGCGTGCGATTGATGCAGCGCTCGACCCGCAGCATTCGCCTGACCGAGGAGGGGCGCCTGTTTCACGAGCGTTGCCGGCGGGTGCTGGACGATCTCGACGACGCCCAGGCTTCACTTGCGCAGGCGGTCGCTGTGCCGCGCGGGCGGCTGCGCGTCAGCGTCCCCATTGTCAGCTACCATTTCCTGCTGCCGGTCGTGCCGGAATTCCTTGCTCGTTATCCGGACGTCGAACTCGACATCGATTTCAACGACCGCATCGTCGATATGATAGAAGAGGGCGTCGATGTTGCGATCCGCAGCGGCGATTTGCCCGATTCACGATTGATGTCACGCACCTTGCGGCCATTCCAGATGCTGCTTTGCACCGCGCCCGCCTATCTCGAGCGTTACGGCGTCCCGGGTTGCCCGCGCGACCTCGACGATCACCTGGCGATCCGGTTTCGTTTCCCCAACAGCGGCAAGTTGCAGAACTGGCCCTTGCCCCTGCCGGATGGCGGACCGGATTTGCGCATGAAAACCGTTCTCGCCTGCAACAATATGGAGGCCCTGCGCGGCGCGGTTATCAGCGGTCTTGGCATTGGATGCATGCCGGATTTTCTCGCGCGCGGGCCGCTCAGTGAAGGCAAGCTGCACACGGTGCTCGATGACTACATCGACGGACCCGGCCATTTCCATTTGCTCTGGCCATCAAACCGCCATTTGTCGCCGAAGGTTCGGGTCTTTGTTGATTTTCTGAGTGAAAGGCTCTTTGCAAAGAGCTGTGAAGTCTTGCCTGCTGCTCCGGTGGTATGAATGGAGGCCTATTTTGGCCAGTCGCCAAGTGCTATGCGAAACTGAACGACGCGATACCAAACCTGCCTGTAACCGCCAAAATTTGGAAAGCACGATGAGCCGTTTCTGGAGTCCGATTGTTCATTCCTTGACCCCCTATGTCGCTGGCGAACAGCCGGCCACTGGCGATTTGATCAAGTTGAACACCAACGAAAACCCTTACGGTCCTTCTCCCCTTGCTCTTGCAGCGATTTCACAGGCCGTGGCCGATACGCTGCGCCTCTATCCGGATCCGACGGCGCTGCGGTTGCGTGCCGCGATCGCCGAAAGCTTTGGGCTCGATCGGAATGAGGTATTTGTCGGCAACGGGTCGGACGAGGTTCTGGCGCATACCTTCCAGGCACTTTTGAATCACGAAGAGCCGCTGCTTTTTCCAGATGTCACATACAGCTTTTATCCGACATATTGCCGCCTCTACGGAATCAAGTTCCGCGAAGTCCCGCTCGATGCCGAAATGCAGGTTCGCGTTGATGGTTACAGGCAGCCTTGCGGTGCGATTATCCTGCCCAATCCCAACGCTCCGACCGGGATCGCCAAGTCCCGGGCGGATATGGAAACCCTGGTCGCGGAGCACCCCGATCAGGTGGTCGTCATCGATGAAGCCTATGTCGACTTCGGCGGCATGAGCGCCATTCCGCTTGTTCGCAAATATCCGAACCTCCTTGTGATTCAGACACTATCGAAATCCCGTGGTCTTGCCGGTCTTCGCGTCGGCTTCGCCGTGGGACAAAGGCCGCTAATCGAGGCTTTGGAAAGGGTCAAGGACAGCTTCAACTCCTATCCTATCGACCGGCTCGCTTTGGCAGGTGCAATTGCAGCTTGGGAAGATCGGGATTGGTTTGAGACACATCGCGCTCTGATCATTGCCAGCCGTGAACGCTTGGCTGTTGCCCTGAAAGAGCTCGGCTTCCACGTTCTTCCGTCATCCGCCAATTTCCTATTTGCGCGATACCCAGGTAAATCGGGAGAGGATTTGGCGGCACAACTGAGGAGCCGGGGAATTCTGATAAGACGCTTTTCGGGGGAGCGTATCAGTGACTTCCTGCGCATCACGATCGGAACGGACGCCGAGTGCGATGGGCTGGTGGCCGCTCTTCGCGAAATATTGGGCTGATCCGGGGGGCGGAATTTCAGCCATAAAAGTCGACGTAGTGCGTACGACTTTTATGGCTGAGCAAAACTGTAAACGGCAGGACCACATTGGCCCTGCCTGCCGCGATCAGATGTCGCTTGCCGCGTTCGCCCATATGTCCGCAGCCTGCGCGGCGGTGACGCGGCGGACTTCCGTCTCGTCGCGGCGGCTTGCGAAGAGTTCGCTGGCCATGATCTGGTCGGCAAGGTCTGCCGGCAGCGACAGGAGCACACGCTGGCCCTCCTTGTGGATGCCGCCGAGATCGGTGCGCTTGCCGGTGATCATGCCGCCAGCGATCGTGTTGTTGCTGTCCGGATCGATCAGAATGAAGGAGCCGGTCGAGCGGTTCTGATCGTAAGGGTCGAAGACGGCGGCTTCGTCGAAGGAAAGCCGGACTTTGCCGATGGCGTTCATCCACAGGGCTTGCGCCGGTGCCCAGGCGCCGGTCTTCAGCTCAAGCTGCGCGATCGGCTGCACCTGCACGCGCTGGCGGCGGCTGCCGCTTTTCAGCCAGTAACGCTTGCCAGGCTCGATGCCCTCCGGCTGAAGCGCGACGATCTGCGCGTCGAAGGCAAGGCCGGATTGCGGCTGGCTGTCGATGGCGACGATCATGTCACCGCGCGATACATCCACCTGGCGGTCGAGCACGAGGGTGATCGCATCGCCGGCAACGGCGGCATTGCGCACCAGATCGAAGGTGACGATCTTCGAGACATTGGCGACCATGCCCGACGGGAGGATCATGACGCTGTCGCCCGGCTTCACAGAGCCGCCGGCAACCGTGCCCTGATAGCCGCGGAAGCTTTCGCCCGGGCGCGACACACGCTGCACCGACAAGCGGAAGCCGACGGACTGAGCCGAGCGCACGGTGGCAAGCTCCAGCGTCTCGACGAGTGTCGGGCCGTTGTACCAAGGCATGGACGCCTGGCCGGAATAGACGACGTTTTCGCCCTTCAGCGCCGACATCGGGATGGCGGTGATCTGCTTGACGCCGAGCGACAGCGCAAACTCGCGGAAATCATGCGCGATCTTCTCGAAGCCGGCGCGATCGTAGTTCGTCAGGTCGATCTTGTTGACGGCAAGCACGAACTGTTTGATGCCGAGGAGCGAGGCGATCGTCGCGTGGCGGCGCGTCTGCTCGAGAATGCCCAGGCGTGCGTCGATCAGCAGGATGGCCAGATCGGCGGTGGAAGCGCCGGTCGCCATGTTGCGGGTGTACTGCTCATGGCCGGGTGTATCGGCAACGATGAAGGAGCGGTTGTCGGTCGAGAAATAACGATAGGCGACATCGATGGTGATGCCCTGTTCGCGCTCGGCCTGCAGCCCGTCGAGCAGCAGCGCGAAGTCGGGCAGGCCGAGATCGTTCTGCTTGCCGGTGGAATCGCGCTGCAGCGTGGCGGCCTGGTCTTCCTTCACGGCCTTGGTGTCCCAGAGCAAGCGGCCGATCAACGTGGATTTTCCGTCATCGACGCTGCCGCAGGTGATCAGGCGAAGCGGACGTGTATCGCGCACGGCCTTGGCGGGCTCGGCTGCGGGTAAGGTGACGACGTTTGCGGTTACGGCTGCGGTCATCTCAGAAATATCCTTCGCGCTTCTTTTTTTCCATGGAGCCGGATTGGTCGCGGTCGATGGCGCGGCCCTGTCGTTCGGAAACCGTGGCGATTTCCAGCTCTGCGATAACGTCTTCAAGGGTGGTGGCGGTGGAGCGGATCGCGCCCGTCAGCGGGAAGCAGCCGAGCGTGCGGAAACGGATAAGCTCCTCGCGCTTGACCTCGCCAGGAAGCAGCTCCAGCCGTGGATCGGCGGCTAGGATCATCATGCCGTCGCGCTCGACGACCGGGCGCTTCTCGGCGAAATAGAGCGGCACGATCGGAATGTTTTCGGCCTGGATGTAGCGCCAGATATCGACTTCGGTCCAGTTCGACAGCGGGAAGACGCGCACGCTCTCGCCCTTCCGGATCTGGCCGTTATAGACATTCCAGAGCTCCGGGCGCTGGTTGCGCGGATCCCAGCGATGGTCCGGCGTGCGGAAGGAGTAGATGCGTTCCTTGGCGCGCGAGGCCTCTTCGTCGCGGCGTGCGCCGCCGAAAGCGGCATCGAACTGGCCGGCGTCGAGCGCCTGGCGCAACCCTTCCGTCTTCATGATGTCGGTATAGAGCGCCGAGCCATGGGTGAACGGGGTAATGTTCTCCGCCTTGCCGCGCGGGTTGATGTGCTCGATCAGGTCGAGATCGTATTTCTTTACTATCTCGTCGCGGAAGGTGATCATCTCGGCGAATTTCCAGCCGGTGTTCACATGCAGGAGCGGGAAGGGCACGCGGCCGGGATAGAAGGCCTTGCGCGCCAGATGCAGCAGCACGGAGGAATCCTTGCCGATCGAATAGAGCATCACCGGACGCTCGAATTCGGCCGCAACTTCGCGGAAAATATGGATGGATTCGTTTTCCAGCGCCTTCAGATGCGGGTCGAGCGGCGGCTTGGTGCTTTGCGGATTGGAGAGTTCCGTATCCGGACGGCTATCGGGCATTTTCAACTCCAGACTTAATCATTTGCTCCGACCGGGGGCTGGTCGAAAAGAATAGGGTGCTTTGGGTCCCCGTAGGTTTGGCGGCGGCGGGACCGCGCCTTGAACCGATGCCGGGAACCGGCGGGGTATGTCATTGCGCGGCGACGACGGCTTCCTCCGCAACATGCAGGCCGCATTCACGCGTCTCGTCGTTTTCCCACCACCAGCGGCCGGCCCGCTCGGGCTCGCCCGGCTTGATGGCGCGGGTGCAGGGCTCGCAGCCGATCGAGGGATAACCGCGTTGATGCAGGGGGTTCACCGGCACGC
This sequence comes from Rhizobium sp. RCC_161_2, assembly GCF_041355235.1. Lineage (NCBI taxonomy): Bacteria > Pseudomonadati > Pseudomonadota > Alphaproteobacteria > Hyphomicrobiales > Rhizobiaceae > Rhizobium > Rhizobium sp. RCC_161_2. The sequence continues at coordinate 15,368 of NZ_JBFUPL010000004.1, forward strand.
TATTGTCGGCGACATAGGCGCGGATCACGTCGATATCCCAGTCGGCCAGCGGATTGACCTTGATGAGATTGCGCTCGGGATCGTACTCGGCAAACGGCGTATCGGCGCGATTGTTCGATTGGCCGCGGCGCAGGCCGGTGACCCAGATCGTCGCGCCGGAGAGAGCGCGCGCAAGTGGCTTTAGCTTGCGCACGCCACAACAGGCATGCCGAGCTTCGACGCTCTCGTAGAAGCCGTTGAGGCCATACTTCGCCGCGTAGGCGTCGATGTCGGCCTGCTCCGGCTCGTAACGGCTGATATGGATGTCGTATTGGCTTTCCGTCTCGTCGATCAGCGCCAGGGTCTCGGGGAAGAGGCGGCCGGTCTGCAGCGTCACGACATCGATCGGCAGGCGGTGATTGCCGATCTCGGCGGTGATGACCTGGTCTTCGATCCCGAGGGAGGTCGTAAACACGGCGCGGCCGCCAAGGCCGGCGACCAGAGACAGGCGGCCGGCAAGGTCAAGCGCCGCCAACCGGCTGTTCAGTGTCCCGGCTTCTTCGATGAGATTGATGGCAGTCATGGGGAATCCTGTCCTGATATTGCCGCGAGTATCGCAGTTCGTGAGGACGGCGGACAGAAAAACGGATTTCGAAAGCAAGGGGATAGGGAGCAAATATCTCCACGAAGCCGCTCCCATGCGAAAAAGCGACCGCCTCGGCTGTTAACCAAGGCGTTTTGCCCTCTGAAGCGGGCCGGCAGAGAGGCGCCGATAAGACTAGTCATATCTAAGCGCTTGCTTTAATGTCTATAGAAATAGTAGAGTTACACGCGGCTTGTCAAACGGAAATCGGAAGTGATGGCCAAAAAGATGCGGAGCAACAAAATCTGCGCTAAACTATGGGCATAGTGAGGAGACTTGAAAACAAGGCTGGGTTGCCGATGCTTCAGTCTGTCCGCGTTTCGGGTGTTTGAAGCGGGATGCGGTCGGCCAAGGGTCTAAGAGTTGCGAAACGATGTGGCCGGTGTATCGGGTGAGCGCATCGTATGTGTGTGTAAGCGGTTCGAAATGATCACTCAAAAAGCAAAATACGCGTTGCGGGCGTTATCTGCTCTGGCTCAGGCCGAAGCGGGCGATCCAATGATGATTTCCGACATCGCTGCCCAACAAAAAATCCCGAAGAAATTCCTGGAACAGATCCTGCTCGACCTGAAGCATCAGGGCATCGTCATCAGCCGCCGCGGCAAACAGGGGGGCTATCTTCTGCGCAAGCCGGCCGAGGAAATCACCTTCGGCGAGATCCTGCGCATTATCGACGGTCCGATCGCGCCATTGCCCTGTCTTTCCATCACCGCCTATCGCCGCTGCGAGGATTGCGACGGCGAGCAGACCTGCGAAATCCGCCATGTCTTCGCAAGGGTGGCCGACGCCACCCGCAAGGTTCTGTTCTCGACCACCATTGCAGATGCGGTGGCGCTGCCGGACGAAGCGGAAGTCACCCGTCTTTTGGCATAAGACTCAATGGGCGTCGTGTTCTTCGCCTGCCTCTTTCTCCATTGCCCGCCGTGCCCGGATCGCCGCCGCGATGAAGATGCGCGAGAGGCCGTGATAGAGCGGCTCGCGTGACAGCAGGCGTGAGGTGACGTAGCCGATCATCGATACCGCCATGATCGGGATGACGGCCTGATGGTCGCCCGTCATTTCCAGAATGATGACGAAGGCGGTCATCGGCGCCTGCACGACGCCGGCGAAATAGCCCGCCATGCCAAGGATCGCCGCGAGCGCGATACTGCCGCCGATCAGCGTGCCGACCGTGCTGCCGAAACCGGCGCCGACGGCGAGCGACGGCGCGAAGATGCCGCCGGGAATACCCGATATCATCGAAAGGAAGCTGGCGAGCAGCTTTTCCAGGAAGAAGAGCAGGGGCAGGGCATGTCCTTCCACCGCGCCACGCGCCTGTTCGTAACCGGTGCCGAAGGTGTTGCCGCCGGAGGAGACGCCGATGGCTGCGACCAGAAGACCGCAGCAGCCGGCGAGAAGCAGCATGCGCTTGAGAGGCTGCGGCTGCGCCCAGCGGCGGATGCGGATGCCGGCATAAAGCGCAAAGCCGCTGAAAGCGGCCCCAAGCGCGCCACCACCAACGCCACAGATCAGGACGAGAGCCCAATCCACAAGTGCTACCGGCGCAGCACTGGCCGTGCCGAAATAATTGTAGGAGCCGGAGAGCCCGAGAGCCGCCAGGCCCGAGAGGATGACTGCGGTCAGCACCAGGCCATTGGCGCGCGATTCATAGGTGCGGCTCATTTCCTCGATGGCGAAGACGATGCCGGCGAGCGGTGTGTTGAAGGCCGCAGCAATGCCTGCAGCCGAGCCGGCAAGGATCAATCCCTTCGCCTGCGCCATGCCGCTGAAGCGCGCGACCGCTAGCATGAAGGACGCCCCCACCTGTACCGTCGGTCCCTCGCGGCCGATCGAGGCGCCGCAGAAGAGGCCGAGTATGGTCAGCACGATCTTACCGAAGGCAAGCCGGAGCGACAGAAGCTTGGTGCGGTCCTCGTTATGATGCAGGTGCCGCGCGGCAATCGCCTGCGGAATGCCGCTGCCTTGCGCGTTGGGAAACAAGGTCGTGGCGAGATAGGCGGAGAGCACGAAGCCAAGCGGTGTGAGCACAAGCGGCAACAACCAGCTCCACTCTCCGGAGCTCGTCACCCCGACAAAGGCGCGCTGCGCCAGATCTGCCAGCTTGGCAAAGCCGACGCTGATGACCCCGATCGCGAGAGCCCCCGTCCAGAACACCAGCCGCGGCCGCCAGAGATTGTACGATCCCCAGATCACGCGGGAACGGCGGAGAAGTTTGGACTTGCGGTAGATCGGGGGCATGGGATTTTAAACCGGCGGGCTGAGCGATATGTCCGCTTAGGACTCAATTCTGAACAGTCTGCTTAAAAATGACGGATCAGGATATTCACACTGTCTTACAGGGCTTCACTTTACGACCTGGATTTATCTGAGCCTTGACACATTCTAACGGCCTCCTAGAATGCATCGCAATTGCAATGCAGGAGGTTGCTCATGAAAACCGCTTCCATCCCGTCGCTGAGAGTCGACCCGGAACTGCGCGCCGCCGCCGAGAGCGTGTTGAAAGAGGGTGAAACACTCTCGGCTTTTGTAGAGAACTCGCTAAGGGCTCAAATCGACCACAGGCGAGCGCATGCGGAATTCATAGCACGGGGAATGGTCGCGCGCGAGGAAGCCAAGCGTACGGGAGTTTATTATAGCGCTGACGAGGTGGTGAACGAATTGAAGGAGATGCTCGCAGCAAAGATCGCGAGCAAGAAAAATTGAAATATGCAGTTCGCTACGCCAGCTCTGCTCGTGACGATATAAAGCGGCTTTATGCCTATCTGCTCGAGCGCGATGAGAATACCGCCAGACGTGCCGTTTCGGTCATTGAAGATGCCATGAAGATGCTGGCGGACTTTCCGTTCAGCTGCCGCAAAGCGTCTCCGGACAATTCATTTCTCCGCGAGTTGGTCATCCCCTTCGGTTCCGCCGGCTATGTCGCTCTGTTCGAAATCGAAGACAGCGACACAGTGACGATACTGGCGATCAGGCATCAGCGCGAAGACGATTATCACTGATGTTCGCCAACCCTACCGATCGCTCACTTCCCAGCGGGGATTGATCCACGGCTCCTGATTGGACCGCGCCAGCATTGGCTTGCCGAGGATATGGTCAGCCGCTTTTTCGCCGGTCATGATCGAGGGGCCGTTGAGGTTGCCATAGGTAAGGCTGGGGAAGATCGAGCTGTCGGCGACGCGCAGGCCCTCGACCCCGATGACGCGGGTGTCGGGATCGACCACGGCCATCGGATCGTCCTTCGAGCCCATCTTGCAGGTGCCGCAGGGATGATAGGCGCTTTCCAGATGTTCGCGCAGGAAGGCGTCGATCTGGTCGTCGGTCTGAACCTCGGGGCCGGGCTGGATCTCCGGGCCGCGATACTCGTCGAACGCCTTTTGCCCGAAGATTTCACGGGTGAGGCGCACGCAGTGGCGGAATTTTTCCCAGTCTTCCGGGTGGCTCATGTAATTGAAGCGGATGACCGGATCGGCCTTCGGGTCGGACGAGCGCAGGGTCACCGCGCCGCGTGACTTCGACAGGTTATAGCCGACATGCGCCTGGAAGCCGTGGCTCTTCGCCGCCGCCTTGCCGTCATAACTGATGGCGACCGGCAGGAAATGGTACTGGATATCCGGCTGCTTGACGCCCGGCGCCGAGCGCAGGAAGGCGCAGGCTTCGAACTGGTTTGAGGTGCCGAGGCCGGATTTGAAGAACATCCATTGTGCCCCGACAATGCCCTGCATGTACCAGGGCAGCCAGGAATAGAGCGAGACCGGCTTCAGGCTGGTCTGCTGGAAATAGAATTCCATATGGTCCTGCAGATTGGCGCCGACGCCCGGCCGATCCACCTTCACCTCGATGCCCATCTCTTGCAGATGTTGCCCGGGACCGATGCCGGAGAGCATCAGCAGTTTCGGCGAGTTGAAGGAGGATGCCGAGACGATCACCTCGCGGTTTGCCTTGACGATCTCTATCTTGCCGCCGCGTTCGATCTCGACGCCGGTGGCACGGCCGTTTTCGATCACGACTTTGCGGGCGAAGCAGCGGATCAGCTCGACATTCGGCCGCTTCAGCGCCGGCTTCAGATAGGCAGTCGCGGCAGACCAGCGCCGGCCCATCCAGGTCGTCTGCTCCATCAGGCCGAAACCTTCCTGCTTGCCGCCATTATAGTCTTCCGTCGCCTCGAAACCCGCCTGCTTGCCGGCTTCGATGAAGGCATGAAATAGCGGATTGCGGGCATCGCCGCGCCGGACATGCAGCGGCCCGTCGGTTCCGCGCCAGCCCTCTTCGCCGCCATGCGAATGCTCCAGCCGCTTGAAGTAGGGCAGCACGTCCGCATAGGCCCAGCCCTGGGCGCCGAGCTCTTCCCAGCGGTTGAAGTCCTCGGCATGGCCGCGGACATAGACCATGCCGTTGATCGAGGAGGAGCCACCGATCACCTTGCCACGCGGCGCGGTGATCCGCCGATTGTTGAGCTGTGGCTCAGGTTCGGAGAGATAGCCCCAATTATAGCGATCCATACTCATCGGCCAGGCAAGCGCTGCCGGCATCTGGATGAACGGCCCGACATCGCTGCCGCCGAATTCCAGCACGATGACCGTATGCTTGCCGTCTTCCGACAGCCGCGAAGCCATGGCGGAGCCGGCGGAACCTGAGCCGATGATGACGAAATCTGCTTGCTGCATGTCTATCTCCACGGGGCCGCCCCGATCCTTCGAGGCCCGCCTCTGGCGGACACCTCAGGATGAGGCGGATCATCATCTGTGCTTGCTGTGGTCGCTCTCGACCTCACCCTGAGGTGCCGCTATCGGCGGCCTCGAAGGGCGAGGGCGAGCCCGATGTTACTTCAATAAGGCGCCTGAACCGGTCCCATGCCGACATAGACCGTCTTCAGCTCGGAATAGTGCTCCAGCGCCGCCAGCGAATTCTCGCGGCCGAATCCGGATTGCTTGGAGCCGCCGAAGGGGATTTCGACCGGCGCGAGATTGTAGGCGTTGATCCACAGCGTCCCGGCCTCGAGCTGGTCCACGACGCGGTGAGCGCGGGTGAGATCGGCGGTGAAGACGCCGCCGGACAGGCCGAATTCCGTGTCGTTGGCGCGGGCAATCACCTCCGCCTCGTCATCGAAATCGAGTACGCACATCACCGGCCCGAAAATCTCCTCGCGGGCGATGGTCATCTCGTCGGTGACATCGGCAAAGACGGTCGGCTGCACGTAATAGCCTTCGCCGGAGACATTGTTGGGAATACCGCCGCCGGCCACCAGCGTTGCGCCTTCGGCCTTGCCCTTCTCGATATAGGAGAGCACCTTTTCGCGCTGCGCCCAGGAGACCATCGGGCCGACTTGTGTCGCCTCGTCCATGGGGTCGCCGATCAGCATCGCTTCGGTGCGCGCCTTCAGCCGCTTCAGGAATTCAGCCTTGATCTTGCGCTTGACGAAAACGCGCGTGCCGTTCGAGCAGACCTGGCCGGTCGAATAGAAATTGCCGAGCATGGCGCCGCCGATGGCGCTGTCGATATCGGCATCGTCGAAGACGATCAGCGGCGACTTGCCGCCGAGTTCCATGGTGACGTGCTTGAGGCTTCCAGCGGCGGCCGCCGCGACCTTGCGGCCTGTCGGCACAGAGCCGGTCAGCGATACCTTGGCGACGTCGGGATGGTTGATCAGCAGCGGTCCGGTCTCGCGGTCGCCCTGGATGACATTGTAGAGCCCCTTCGGCAGCCCAGCCTCGATCAGGATCTCGGCGATCTTCAGCGCGCCGAGCGGGGTGTTTTCGGAGGGCTTGAACACCATGGCGTTGCCGGCGACCAGAGCCGGCGCGCCCTTCCAGCAGGCGATCTGCTGCGGGTAGTTCCACGCCCCGATGCCGACGCAGACGCCGAGCGGCACGCGCTTGGTATAGGCGAAATCGCCGCCGAGCGGGATGTAGGAGCCGTTGAGGCCGGCAGCCGCGATGCCGCCGAAGAATTCGAAGCTATCGGCACCCGAGGTCGGATCGGCGACGATGGTTTCCTGGATCGGCTTGCCGGTGTCGAGCGTCTCGAGTTCGGAAAGCTCGCGGTTGCGCTCGCGCATGATATCGGCCGCGCGCTTCAGGATGCGGCCGCGCGCCGTCGGGCTCATCGCCGCCCATTCCGGCTGCGCCCGCTTGGCAGCGGCAATTGCCTGCTCGACAATGGCGGGGGTTGCGGCATGCAGCCGGGCGATCACTTCGCCGGTTGCCGGATAGATGCTTTCAATGACGGTGCCGTCGGTATCCTCGACATATTCGCCGTCGATGAAATGGGAGGCTTTCGGTTGTGCACGCATCATAGGACCCTCAATTCTTCGTAAGACACCATGACATGCTCTTGGAATGCAGGTCGTTCGGTCAGGTTTCGGTAGTAGCGCTCCAGCCGGGGACGGGGAGGACGCGGGATGTCGATGTCGAAATAGCGATAAAGCACATGGCCGAACTGGATGTCGGCCAGCGTCAGCTTCTCACCTGCAAGGAAACGATGCTGTTCAAGTTGCGTCTCGGCGATGTCGAACTTTTTGCCGAGAAGGGCAAGGGCGGCACTGATGGCAGCGTCATCACGCAAGGCCCGCGCGGTCCGCACCACACGCCAGAACACCGGGGCGGTGAAATTCAGCGCCACATTGAGCTTCGCCCATTCCGCCCACTTGTCGATCTTGACGCGGCGTCCGGGCTCCTTCGGCCAGAAGTCCTCAGCCGCATACTGTTCGGCGAGATAGCGGAGAATTGCGCCCGTTTCCCACAGCGGCTCGCTGTCACCGTCGCGCAAAACCGGTACGGTGCCGTTCGGGTTCATCGCGAGGAATTCCGGCGTGTCGACGACCCCGTAGGTGAAGCCGGCATCGATGCGCTTGTAGTCAAGGCCAAGCTCGCCGATGCACCACATCAGTGCCTGTACGTTGGATGACGATTTCCGGCCCCATACGGTCAGCATTCTATCGGCCTCCCAGCGCGTTCAGATGCATGGTCAGATAGTCTTCGGTGAGCGCGATCGACCCTTCGATGCTGATCGGCGCCGACCGCAGGCTCTGGCGAATATAGAGCCCGTCGATCATCGCTGCGGCACCCTCGGCAATGCGCTCGGCATCGTCGGGCGGGCACAGAGCCTTCAGATTTGCGAGCAGGTTCGAGCGCAGCCGCCGCGCATAGATGACGAGGAAGCGGCGGGTCTCTTCGGACCTTTGCGCCTCGGCATAGAAGGCGAGCCAGGCTGCAATCGTCTCCGGCGCGAATTGATCGGCGTGGAAGCTGACATGGATGACGGCAGATAATTTTTCCCGCGGCGTCTTTGCGGCCCTCATCGCCGTCACCGTGCTGTCGCGCAGCCGCTGTAGGTGATGACGGACGGTCTCTATCAGCAACTGTTCCTTGCTGCCGAAGTAGTGATGGGCAAGCGCGGGAGAAACGCCTGCCTGCTTGGCGATTTCGGACATGGTAACGGTCAGCGAGCCGTGATCGCCAATCACGCGCATCGCCGCATCCACAAGCGCCTTGCGGCGCACCGGTTCCATTCCGACTTTCGGCATCAAATTCCCCTGAGGTTGCGGGAGTGTATTTTTGATTGACTGATCAATCAATAAAAAAATCACTTGGCGGCCGGATATAGGCTGAAAATCTGCAGCCCTTTCCGAGCCTCATTTCTGTGCCATACTCTTAGACAGGAGGAGGTACAGTCATGGTCAATGTTCTGGATGAGGTTCCCCCGTCTGCAATGCGTGAAAAATGGGGGTGGTTCGTCGCGCTCGGTGTGGTTCTGCTCGTTTGCGGTGCGATCGCCTTCGGCAATCTTTTCGTCGCCACCGTCGCGTCGGTCTATTATGTCGGCATGCTAATGCTGATCGGTGGGATCATCCATCTGGCGCATGCCTTTCAGGTGCGGGGATGGGAGCATATCCTGTTTTGGATACTGAGCGGCCTGCTCTATACGCTCGCCGGCATTCTTGCCTTCGCCAATCCCTTGCTCGCCTCGGAAGCGCTGACACTCTTTCTGGCCATCGCACTGCTGATCGCCGGTACATTTCGCGTCTGGGTCGGCCGCAAGCTGAAGCCGGAGCGGGGCTGGGTCTGGATCGTCATTGGCGGCGTGGTTACCGCGCTTGCCGGCATCGCGATCGCGCTCGGCTGGCCGGTCAACAGCCTCTGGGTTCTCGGCCTGTTTCTCGCGGTCGACCTGACGTTTCAGGGCTGGACGCTGATGGCTTTCGGCTTTGCGCTCAGGCGATAAAGGCGCATACAACCGGCGGTAACGAAGTGCGACTTTTTGACAAGAGGCGTGAGCGGGGTTACTCTCTGAGGGCTGTCATGCGGAATGCAGCGGCACCGAACGACTGAGTACTCTGTGCCATAGTCGAGAGCATGCGTGTTCATGGAGACGCGCCCTGAATGCTCCGGCTAGACATATGGAGCAGGTCTCCAGCGAAGAATTCTGCAAGAATTACAAGGGAGGAATATCATGCCGATGGTAACGGTTTCCATCTCTCCGCTTCAGGCCGCCGGCATCCGAGCGGCCGTCGACACGGGTACTTATGCATCGAGCAGCGAAGTCGTGCGCGAGGCTTTGCGCATGTGGGATGCCGCACGCAAGCGTGGCGAGATCTGCGATGTGCCTCATGCGGTCAATGATCCGGATGGTGCGGTAAAGAGCAGCCGGTGCGTTTCGGACATGTTCGCCGATTACGAGGCGGAAACACACCGACATAACTGAGTGTCAAGGACTTCTTACCTTGCGAAGCCAAGGGTCACCGATCCTCTGATCGAGGCGGCTGCATTATGGTTAACGTTCTTTTACCATTCACGAAACTTTCACATAGGGGAAAGGTTTCGTTGACGCTTGTGGCCCATCTTGGGCCGAAAATGCACTAAATCCGAAGTTTACTCAAAAACTTAGATCAAAAATTCTTTAGTGGAGATTGGCATGTCCCTGACTGCCGCCGTCGAGCCTGGCGCATTGCGCCGGTATGCCAGCGACCAGATTGTCACGCTCGCCAAACTCGTGATCGAAAATGCCTTCCAGCCGATCGTCGAAGCCGCTACGGGTGCGGTCTTCGGCTATGAAGCCCTGATGCGCGGGCAGGAGCGGATCGGTTTCGACAGCCCGATCGAGATTCTTGATGAGGCCGAGCGCACCGGCCAGCTCCTGGGGCTGGAGCAGATGGTGACGAGCCGGGCCTTGGCGAAATTTGCGACGCTCCCCAATGCTGGCACCGCGACCCTTTTCCTCAATCTCGATGTCCGCCTGATCCCGCAGGGCGACCTGCTTGTCGACGGCTTGCTTCAGCACATGAAGAAGGCCGGCATCGCGCCGTCCTCCGTGTGCTTCGAGCTCTCCGAACGCTTCGATAATACCAGCGTTCCGGAGTTTTCCGATCTGGTCGCGAAGATGCGCGACGCTGGTTTCAAGCTGGCGATCGACGATTTCGGCGTCGGCCATGGCGAGATGAAGCTTCTAGCCGACTATCCCGTCGATTATCTCAAGATAGACCGGCATTTCGTCGCCAATGTCGATCGCAACGCCCGCAAACGTCATATCTTGAGAAACATCGTCAATATCGCCCATGTGCTCGGCACGCGCGTCATTGCGGAGGGGATCGAGACCGAGGCGGAGTTTCTGACCTGCCGCGAATTCGGCGTCGATCTCGTCCAGGGCTGGTTCATCGCCCGCCCGACCATGCTGGTCAACGAGTTGAAGCCCGCCTTTCCGCATCTGCAGGATCTCGGCAAGATGGCGCGCAACAGCCAGTCGCTGGACGAAATTCTCATCCGCAAGCAGATCGAGGTGCTGCCGACCATTCGCGAGAACGACAGCATCGACAGCGTTTTCGAACTCTTCCGCCGCAATCCGCGTCGCGCCTATTTCCCCGTCGTCAACGCCAATGGCGAGCCGCGCGGCATCATCCACGAGTATCGGCTGAAGGAATACATCTATCAGCCCTTCGGCCGCGATCTGTTGAAAAACAAGGTCTATGAACGCTCGATCTCCCATTTCGTCGAAATGGCGCCGATCGTCGGCCTGGATTCCGACGCCGACACGTTGATGGCGATCTTCGCCAATATGGAGAGCAGCGATTGCCTGATCGTCACTGAGGGCACGCACTATGCCGGTATCGTTTCGGCCGCATCGCTGATCAAGGTCATCAACGAGAAGCAGCTCAAGGTCGCCCAGGATCAGAACCCGCTGACCGGCCTGCCGGGCAATCGCGCCATTCATGATTTCATGCAGAGTATCGGTCGCGATGGCGATGAGGTCAGGCATTTCTGCTACTGCGACTTCGACAATTTCAAGCCGTTCAACGATGCCTATGGCTTTCATCTCGGTGATCACGCCATTTCGCTATTCGCCGCCCTGATGCGTCGCTACTTCTTCGCCGAGCGTCATTTCCTCGGTCATGTCGGTGGCGATGATTTCTTCATCGGCGTCTCCGGCTGGACTGTCGAGGAACTGCGCGAGATCCTGGACAGGCTGCTTGCGGATTTCCACGCCGATGTGTTGGAGCTCTATTCGGCGGAGGATCGGGCCGCCGGCCGTATCCGTGGTCATGACCGCAGTGGCGCCGAGGCCATGTTCCCGCTGATGCGCTGCTCCATCGGCATTCTCGAGCTGTCAGAGGGACTGGTCATCGACGATATCAACCGCGTCAGTACCTCGATCGCCGGCATTAAGGCAAGGGCGAAGGAGAGCGAAATCGGCGTTTCGTTCCTGAGCCTGGGCGAGACGAATTGACGCCCTCCCATGCCAGCTTCTTTTCAAGCGGCATGCGCTAAACTATCTCCATTGCTTTGCTGGGATGAGGAGAGTCGAGCCATGCGCTTGCCATCTGAAATGCGTTTTGTGGAATTACCGTCCTTCGGTGCGCCCGAGGTCATGACCCTCGCCCGCAAGCCCCTGCCGGTGTTGAAAGACGGCGAGATCCTCGTTCGGGTCGAGGCGACCGGCGTCAATCGACCGGATGTGGCGCAGCGGCAGGGTATTTATCCGCCGCCGAAGGATGCCAGCCCCATACTCGGACTGGAAGTTGCCGGCGAGATCGTCGATGTCGCGCGCGGCGTCACGGAATTTGCCATCGGCAACAAGGTCTGCGGTCTCGCCAATGGCGGTGCCTATGCGGAATATTGCGCCATCCCGGCCAGCCAGGCCTTACGGTTTCCGAACGGCTATGACGCCGTTCGCGCGGCGGCGCTGCCGGAGACGTTCTTTACCGTCTGGGCCAACCTTTTCCAGATGGCCGGCCTCACCGAAGGCGAGAGCGTCTTGATCCATGGTGGCTCCAGCGGCATCGGCACGACGGCGATCCAGCTTGCCCACGCTTTCGGCGCCACGGTCTACGCCACCGCTGGCTCGAAGGAGAAATGCGAGGCTTGCGAGAAGCTCGGGGCGAAGCGGGCGATCAACTACAAGGACGAAGACTTCGCCGAGGTCATCAAGGCGGAAACCGGTCACGGTGTCGATATCATCCTCGACATGATCGGTGCTGCCTACTTCGAAAAGAACCTGGCCTCGCTCGCCAAGGACGGTTGCCTGTCGATCATCGCCTTCCTCGGTGGTGCTGTGGCCGACAAGGTCAATCTGCAGCCGATCATGGTCAAGCGCCTGACAGTGACGGGCTCGACCATGCGCCCGCGCACGGCGGAAGAGAAACGCGCCATCCGCGACGATCTCCTCTCGCAGGTCTGGCCGCTGCTCGACGAGGGCAGGATTGCCCCCGTCATCTACAAGACCTTCGCCTTTGATGACGTCATCGACGCACATGGGCTGATGGAGACCAGCAATCACATTGGCAAGATCATGCTGAAGCTGGCCTGAGGGTAAGCGACATGGCGATGGCGACGAGGCCGGGCAGGGCCATCAGCGCATAGAGCCATGTCGCCGCCGACAGGCTGCCGGCAATGCCGCCGGGATGGGCAAGTCCGGCACTGTTGACGATGACGCCGGCGAGTGCTGCGCCGAAGGCGCCGCCAAGCGACTGCACCATCGAGATGGCCGCCGAAGCCTTGTCCTGCTCTGTTTGGTCGGCAAGGCTGATGATCCTGGCGATCAGATGTCCCCAGCCGAGGCCGACGCCGAAGCCCATCAGGAACATGGAGACGACGGCGGGCGCGAGCCAGATGAGATGGCCGGCCGGATTGTCTCTCGCTAAGAAGGGGATCAGCGACGCGGTGGAGACGGTTTCAAGTACGCAGCCGATGATGATCGCTATGGCGGCCTGCCGTCCCGAAAACGAGGCACTGAAGAAGGCGGCCACGGTCCAGCCGAGCGCCACCAGCGCGACGAGATAGCCGGAGGCGAGCGGTGCGACGCCGTGCAGGTTTTGCAGGAAATAAGGGATATAGATATCGCTCGTCAGCACCAGCATCATGGTGAACATCATCAGATAAAGGCGGGAGATCGGCTTGGCGAGGGTGACGGCGCCCTTTGGCAGCAGCCGGGTCTGCCCCTTGCGCTCGAAGATCAACATTGCCGCGATGAAAGCGACGGATAGGCCGATCAGCAGGATCTTGTAGGATTGATGATCGCTTGTGCTCGCAAAACTCGTCAGCAGCACCGCCGTGAGCAGAAGTGCGATCTGGACCAGCGGCGTTTTTCCCTCTGCGCGGTCGTCCTTGACCTTCGGCAGCAGCCACCGTGCCGACAGGGCCATGAGACCGGCCACGGGCACGAGAATGATGAAGGCCTCGCGCCAGGCGTGGCCGGCGGAGAACATGCCGCCGAGCGTCGGCCCAAGCACCGTCGCGACGCCCCATATTGCCGCATAAAGCGTGGAGGCCTTGCGCCACATCGGCTCGGGATAAACGAAGCGAATGAAGGCATAGGCAAGGCCCGCCAGCATGCCGACGCCGTAACCTTGTACGGCGCGTCCGGCCAGCACGACATGCATCGTGGGCGCGATGGCACAGATCAGATTTCCGGCGCCGAATATCAGCGCCGCCGCAACATAGACCGCGCGCAGGCCCATGCCTCTCGGTCGCGTCGCAACCGTGATCGAGCCGAGTACGCCGGCCGCGACGAAAAGCGTCGTCATCCAGGAAAACAGCTCCAGGCCGCCGATGTCACGAACGATGGATGGCGCGAGCGTCGCGGTGATGTAGGATTCGACGGCATAAAGCGTGACGCCGCCGCCGAGCATCAGCGTCGCGGGCAGGAGTCGGGGCGAGAAGAGGGTGAAAATGGAGTCGGAGCGGGACGTATCTGCGTGGTCGATGCTAGACATCGGGTGATTCCTCGGTGTTTTCCCTGGCGAATAATTATTTTCCAAGTTATAGATTGGAAAATTACATTGCTGCGAAATTAAAACAAGAGATAACTTGGAAAAATGCGTCAATCGCCCATCAACCGAATCCTGATCCTGTTGAAAACCGATGGTCCGCAGCTTGCAGCGGCCCTCGGCAGCGCGCTCGGCATATCGTCGGAAGCGGTGCGCCAGCAGTTGACGAAGATGGCGGAAGAGGGCCTAGTCGAGCCGGTGACGGAGGCGTCCTCGGGCAGGGGGCGACCACGACAGCTCTGGCATCTGACGGCAGCCGGCAACCGCCAGTTTCCCGATGGCCATGCTGACCTCACCGCAACGCTTCTGGCGACGATGGCCGACCAACTCGGGCAGGGGGCGGTCGACGCGGTCATTTCAGCCCGGGAAATGGAGACGCTGAAGCGTTACCGTAGCGAAATCGACATCGCCTCCGATCTTCCCTCACGCGTTTCCACACTTGCGGCCATTCGCACGCGCGAAGGCTACATGGCCGATCATTGGCTGGAGGAGGATGGCTCCGTCATCCTGGTGGAAAATCACTGCCCCATCTGCGCCGCAGCAAGCGTCTGCGCCGGCTTTTGCCGATCGGAACTCGAGACGTTTCGTGAGGCTCTGGCGGCAAGCGTGGAGCGCGAGGAGCATATTCTGCTCGGGGCGCGGCGTTGTGCCTATAGGATAAGGGCGGCAGTTTGAACGAGGGGTTAAGCAGCCCGCACGGTCAATTTCAAGCCGAGGGCTCGAATGACGCCCGACAATGTTTCCAATGTCGGATTGCCGCCTTCGCTGAATGCCTTGTAGATGGTCTCACGACTGACGCCGGCTTCCTTCGCGAGCTGTGTCATGCCACGGGCACGGGCGACGTCGCCGATAACGGCGGCAATCAGCGCGGGATCACCGTCCTCGAATGCAGCTTCGACGTAGGCCGCTATGGCCTCCGCACTGCTTAGATGTTCCGTCGGATCCCAGGGTTTGGTTTCAAGTGCCATGATCAAGCCTCCTTCGCGAGTGCTTTGGCTTTTGCAATATCTGCGCTTTGCGTTGATTTGTTACCGCCGCACAAGAGCAGGACGAGAGTCTGGCCACGTTTATGATAATAGAGCCGGTATCCTGGGCCGTAATCGATGCGGAGTTCGCTGATGCCCTCGCCAACGGGCTTCACATCGCCGGGATTCCCGAGCGACAGGCGACGAATTCTCACCTGAATGCGGGCAACCGCATTGATATCCTTGAGTTTACCAAGCCAATCGGCAAATTCGGCGGTCTGGCGAATTTCGACCATTTGTGTACTATAATACACATCCGATAACTGTCAATTATAATACACAGATTGCCACATACCAATTGGCAACCCTCCAGTCAGCGGCTAACAATACCTCATCCCGCAAATCAAAGAGCGCTTTCCATCATGTCCAATCCCGTCTGCGTCGAAGTCACCCGTGGAAATCTCGTGGAGAGCCGTCATCGCGGATCGGTCGCCGTGGTCGATGGCGACGGGAAGCTGGTTTTCTCGCTCGGCGATATTGAAAGCGGCGTGTTTCCGCGTTCCGCCTGCAAGGCGATGCAGGCTTTGCCGCTGGTCGAAAGCGGCGCGGCGGATGCCTATGGCTTTGGCGATAAGGAGCTGGCGCTGGCCTGCTCTTCGCACAATGGCGAGGACGAGCATGTGGCGCTGGCCGCGTCCATGCTTGCGCGCGCCGGCCGGGATGTCGCCACGCTTGAATGCGGCGCGCATTGGTCCTTCGACCAGAAGACGATCATCCATCAGGCGCGCACTCTCGACAAGCCGACGGCGCTGCACAACAATTGTTCGGGCAAGCATTCCGGCTTCATCTGCGCCTGCTCTCATCAGGATATCGATCCCACCGGCTATGTCGGCTACGATCATCCGCTGCAACAGCAGATCCGCGCGACGATGCAGAGCCTGACGGGTACGCCGCTCGGCCACGACAATTGCGGCATCGACGGCTGCGCCATCCCGAGCTACGCCGTGCCGCTCAAGAACCTGGTGCATGGCTTTGCCAGGATGGCGACCGGCAACGGACTGGAGCCGCTGCGCGCCAAGGCGTCCCGTCGCCTGTTCGACGCCTGCATGGCCGAGCCCTTCTATGTTGCCGGCACCGACCGCGCCTGCACGAAGCTGATGCAGATCGCCCCCGGCAGGATTTTCGCCAAGACCGGTGCCGAAGGCGTCTTTTGCGCGGCGGTCCCCGAGCAGGGCATCGCGATCGCGGTCAAATGCGATGACGGCACGACGCGCGCCGCCGAAGCCATGGTGGCCGCCACACTCGCGCGCTTCTTCGAGAAAGATGGTGGCGTCCATGCTGGCCTGATGGCCATGGCCAACAAGGCGCTCAAAAACTGGAACCGCATCCATGTCGGCGATATCAGGGCGACGTCAGCGTTGACGGCTTAGAATATCGTTGTCCCTTATCTGCGGCATGCGCTTGTCTATTTGGCTGGCAAATGCTGCCGCACCAGCCGGTACTCATGCCAGATCAGGACCATGATCAGCAGATCGAAGGCGGTCAGGATGAGAAGCCCGATCCCCTGGGTCTCGGTAAAGCGATAGAGCTGGTAGACGATAAAGAGCCCCAAAGCCGCCAGGGACGCCGGATAGGCCCATAGCTTGCCCCTGAGAAGACCGATGACGAGCAGCACTTTTACCAGGCCGTGGGTCAGGAGATAGAATGCGTAGAAGTGCTTGTTCTCAAGGGAGAAGTTTTGCGCCCAGGAAAGCAGGTGCGTTGCGATAAAGTCGTTCGGATTCTGGATCAATTCGTCTTGGGTGAGCAGGTTCACGACATGAACGATCGTATGGGTGCTGATGAGTGCGAGCGCTATTCCACCAATGCATTCGATCAGGGCATGGGCTCCCTTCAACAGCACGCTTATCTCGAAGAGCTGATGAATTCGGCGTTCGTTCATGCTCGATCGAGGCCTTTGCTAAACGCTTTGGATGAGTGACCACACGGATCCCGCAAGCATAAGCCCAATATCGGATCGGATTATGATGGCGCTCTCCTGTGCCCCTTTATTTTTTATCGCTATACGGCAAAAATAGGAACCTCCGCTCTCCGATAGGGCGCCAAGCTCTCCTCCTCAATATCTGATGGCACGATCATGCCCGAAACCGCCGTGATGGGCAGGATGTGGCAAGGCGAGGCGGCATCCAGCTTCTCCTGCGTCGCCAGCACATAGGTTTCCGCCGAGCATTGCGCGATATGCCGCTTGATGGCCGCCTCCTCGAAGTCGCCGGTCGAAAGGCCGCGGGCGGGATGGATCGCGGTGACGCCGAGGAAGAAGATGTCCGGTCGCACCAGCGAGATCGCCGCCATTGCCACGGCACCTGTCGCCACCATCGAATGCTTGTAAAGCCTGCCGCCGATCAGGATGACTTCGACCGTCGGATGATGCTCCAGTTCGCCTGCAATCGTCGGGCTGTGGGTGACGACGGTGAAGGAAAAATCCCTGGGAAGATGGCGCGCCATTTCTGCATTCGTCGTGCCGCCGTCGAGGAATACGGTCTGTCCCGGTCGGATCATCCCTGCCGCATAGGCGCCGAGCTGACGCTTCACCTCCGACGACAGGCTTTGCCGCGCCGAGAAATCCGGCAGCTCTGGCGAGAGCGGCAATGCGCCGCCATGCACACGCTTCAGCAGTTTTTCCGCCGCCATCTCTCGAAGATCCCTGCGGATCGTGTCCTCTGACAGACCGAGATCGTCGGCGACAGTCTTGGCGATCACCTGGCCGTCGCGGCGCAAGATATCGAGGATGAGGGTCTTTCGCTGACTGGTGAGCACGTTGCCTGCTTTCGCACGAAAACTCATGAATTATCGCGAATTTATCAGAAATGAGTCGACAATCAAGAAATTTAATGCATTTTCGTGCAAATTCCTGCAATGGGCAGGATTAGAGGAGATGTGACATGTTGATCCTGATTGCCGGACCCTATCGCTCCGGAACCGGGGACGATCCCGAAAAGATGGCCGCAAATCTCAAGCGGCTGGAAGAGCCGTCCCATGCCCTGTTCAGGGCAGGGCACCTGCCGATGATCGGCGAATGGGTTGCCTTGCCGGTCTGGCACGCCGCCGGCGGCAAGAGCATCGGCGACGATCTCTATGAGGAGATTTTCCACCCGACCGCACACCGGCTGCTGCAACTTTGCGAGGGTGTTTTGAGATTGCCAGGCGAATCCAAGGGCGCAGACAATGATGTTCGCATTGCCCGCGAAAGCGGCATTCCCGTCTGGTATCGGCTGGAGGATGTGCCCGGCTGCGGCTAAGGAACTTGCCGCCCATCTTCATGGCATGACGTGCGGGCCTTCGGTTTCCAGCGTCGCATCATGGGGATGGGCGCGCCCTTGCGCATCATCAAAAGCTTTCATGGCAAGTATCAGTGCCAGCCACTTCCGTATTTGCCCGGATGCCTTTAGTTTTCCTCGGAGTCGAACCGAGGAACAGACTATGCGGACACTCTATTTTGCAACGGGCACCTGTGCGCTCGCGAGCCTGATCGCGCTTGAAGAATCTGGTCTCGCCTACGAAGCCCGGCCTATCAGCTTCGCCAACGGCGAGCAGCGTTCGCCGGAATACCTGGCGATCAACCCCAAGGGTCGCGTTCCCGCGCTGATCACCGACAAGGGCGTCATCACCGAAAACGTGGCGATCCTCGCCTATGTCGCCCAGATCGCCCCACAGGCAAAGCTGGCGCCGCTCGACGATCCGTTCGAATTCGCCCGCATGCAGGCTTTCAACGGCTATCTTGCTTCGACCGTGCATATCAATCATGCCCATAAGATGCGTGGCCATCGCTGGACCGACGATGCCGCAGCGATCGAGGCGATGAAGGCCAAGGTGCCGCAGACCATGGGCGAGAGCTTTGCCTTGATCGAAGAGACGATGCTGGAAGGTCCATGGGTGATGGGCGAGCAATATACCGTCGCAGACGGTTATCTCTTCACCCTGACACGCTGGCTGCCCGGCGACGGCGTCGATCTGGCCCGCTTCGAAAAGGTTAGTGCCCATCACGCGCGCATGCTGGACCGCCCGGCTGTGCAAAGAGCACTTGCTGCCCAGCAGGCTTGATCAGACGGCGTCCAAGGCGGCCCGCAACTTTTTCGGCGCGCGGAACCGCCAGGCTTCGATCAGTCGGTCCTGCAATTCCGCATCGCCGATTTCGGCGACGCGCAGCGGCAGCGACGGCCAGCCGATATAGTGATCCGATTGGAAATAGATCTCCGGTGCCATCTCGATCAGTTGTTCCTTGCGGTCGACGGGCAGGGACAGCACGATGGTTTCGGTGTTCTTGATCGAGGCGAATGCTTTGCCGCCGATTTTCAGCGCCGGCAGGCCGTAATGGGTACTGGTTTCGACGTCGGGCAAGTGGGCTGCTGTTACGAGCCGCAAAAGGCGCTGCAGAATATTGCCGATGTCAGTGCCCATCTGCCATGCTCTTTCTGGTTGTGTCCGAGCAAAAGAGAATATAAGCCATTGGATATGGAGACAACTCTAACGTTGTATAGAGCCATATGCCGATCAGTCGAGAGGGTCGAGTGACACTTGCGAACGCCATCGTCGTGATAGCGTTCTTGTCAATTATAGAGGGGCATCTTCACTACGATCGAAGATGGCGTGCGGCTTTTGAAACTGTTGCGGTAGGCAATACGGAAAAAGTCGTTCTGACCAAGCTCGGACGTCCGACCGCGCGTGAAAAGCCGGACCGACTATATCCTGGTTACGCATATGCGAACTGTACCACGCCCTGCGTTGAAAGATTGTGGTATGAAAACCTCATTCCCGGCCTTGAGGCATGGTCCATTTCTCTTGATAGCGACAGGAGAGTTCTGGAAAGCTATCACTGGGCTTCACCATGAGCGCGCTCACGCACATTCCGTCGATCGCATGTCCCGCCCATCCGCTTTCCGCCCCAGATTTTCGGGCATGAGCGGCAGGTCAGCCAGTTCTTCCAGCGACATGGCCTCTAGTACGGGATGACTGAGCGGATCGTCTTCACGCTCGCGATCCTCGTCCAGCAGGTGATTGAAGAAAAGCTTCAGTATCGACATGGCATGCCTCCTCGTCTCTCCGCGAATATGCGCCCATCGGGCATTCAGTGGGTCTGTGGCGGCAGGTTTCAACTCTATGCTGTAATGATCGCGCGTTTCGCGCTGAATTTCAATTGAGAATGCCGGGATGCTGATATAGATATTCTATATGAGAAATCTCAACAGCGTTCATCTGAACGGGCTTCGCGCCCTGGAGGCGGTCGGTCGGCTCGGGTCGCTGCAGGCGGCGGCCGATGAGCTTGGTGTGACCATCGGAGCCGTCAGCCAGCAGGTGATCAAGGCGGAGGCGCAGCTGGGCCGGCCGGTCTTCGAACGCACGCCGAGGGGCATGGCGGTGACGGAGGCGGGTATCGCGGTGCTGGCGCGGCTTGGCGAGGGGTTTCAGGCGTTATCGGCGGCAGTGACTGTGGCGCAATATCGCGACGATAATATTCTTACCATCTCGGTCGCGCCGGTTCTCGCCGCCCGCTGGCTGGTGCACAGGCTCGATCGCTTCGCCAAGCGTCATCCGGATATCCGTCTGCGCATCGACGCCACCACGCAACTGGTCAATCCGGCGACATCGGATGTCGATATCGGCATTCGCGTCGGCAGCGGCCAATGGCCGGGTGTCAAATCCGAGCTGCTGCTCGCGCAGAAGGTCTTTCCCGTCGTCACGCCGCAGATCGCCGCCACGCTCAAGGAGCCGGCGGATCTCTTAAAGGTGCCCGCCGTGATCGACGGGCACGCCATGTTTACCTGGGATATCTGGCTGAAACAGGTCGGCCTTGCCGGCAGATGCATGGAAGAGCGGCATGTCTTCAACGACGCCTCGCTCTGCCTCGACGCCGCCATGGCCGGCCAGGGCGTGATGCTCGCCTGGCAGACGCTGGCGGCCTATGCGCTAGAGCAAAAGTGCCTCGTCGATCCATTCGGCATCCGCGCCAAAACCGGCTTCGGACATTACTTCATCACGGCTGAAGGCGTGCGGGAAGCCAAGAAGGTGACCGCCTTCAAAGCCTGGATCCGCGAGGAGATGGAAGAAAGCATGCGTCTCTTCCAGTGAGCCGGACTCAGGCCGGCTCCTTGCCCCGTGCAGCCTGCATTGCCTTGTAAGCAGCGCGCGACTGGCAGCGTTCGATCCAGGCTTTCACCTTCGGGTGGCTGTCGAACAGCGCCTGTTCCGTCTGCGCATAACGCAGGACTTCGGCAGCGTTGAGGTCGGCGACGGTGAAGCGATTGCCGGCGATATAATCCTGGTTCTGAAGATGCTGCTCAAGCACATCCAGCGGCTTCTTCAGCGAGCGGCAGGCAACCGCGATCCCGGCCTTGCCGGCCTCGCTGTTCTCAAGGCCATTGTCGTAGATCCTGACGAGTGCGACGGAATAGGGCTCCACCTCGGTCGCCGCCCACATGGTCCACATCAAAAGCTGCCCCTCCTCTTCCACCGTCTTGCCGGCCAGCGGGCCGCCATATTTGCGGGCGAGATAGAGATTGATCGCCAGGGATTCGTTCATGACGAGATCGCCATCCTTGATGCTGGGGATCATCGCCATGGGGTTTACGGCCAGGAATTCCGGCGACAGCGTGTTGAGCGGCGCATCGGGGCTCAAAGGATTATCCAGCCGGCGCGCTTGAAGCGCTGGCACGGACTTGAATTCGATGCCGAGCTCCTCCGCCATCCAGTAATTGCGGGAAGCGCGCGAGCGATAGACGCCATAGATTGTCAGCATGTTCCGTCTCCGAAGTGTTTTGAGTCGAGCGAGGTTATTGGCGGCTATTGGCGAAAGGAAGGGGTGTCCGCTGATATCTGGATGAAAGCTTTTGATGGGTGCACGGGACCAAGCACGAAAATATCTGCAGACCGCCCGGAATCTTTGCAAATCATGCTGTCTGCTCACCTCCTTTGTTCGGAAATTAGCCTCCGTGCATGTTAGATTCGACTCATGGTTTTCATCGGATGCGGTAGGAGGCATCCGGCGAAGAAGTCCATGCGCAATTGGTGACTGCGATCTCGGGAGGAGAGCAGATGCTGGCGACGAGCGTATCGCTTGACGACAAATATACCGCAGACGAGGGTCGTGTCTTCATGACCGGCCTGCAGACGCTTGTGCGTCTGCCGATGACCCAGATGCGCCGCGATCGCGCTGCCGGTCTCAACACCGCCGCCTTTATATCCGGCTATCGCGGTTCGCCGCTCGGCGGCTACGATCAGCAGCTTCTAAAAGCCAAGACCTATCTCGACGCGCATGATGTCACCTTCCAGCCCGGCATCAACGAAGACCTCGCTGCCACCGCCGTCTGGGGGACGCAACAGGTTGGTTTATCGCCCGGCGTTCGCAAGGATGGCGTGCTCGGCATCTGGTACGGCAAGGGCCCCGGCGTCGACCGCTCCGGAGACGTGTTGAAACATGCCAACGCCGCCGGCACATCGAAACATGGCGGCGTCCTCTGTTTCGCCGGCGACGATCATTCCGCCAAATCCTCCACTATTCCGCACCAGACCGACCATGATTTCATGTCGGCGGTCATTCCGGTCCTCTATCCCTCTTCGATCCATGAATTCCTCGAATACGGCCTGCTCGGCATCGCCATGTCGCGCTATTCCGGCTGCTGGGTCGGCATGAAGTTCATCGCCGATACCATCGAGACGACGGCTGCCGTCGATCTCTCGGGTGAAAGACGCCAATTCGTGCTGCCGACCGATTTCGAGCTGCCGCCCGGCGGCCTGAACCTGCGCTGGCCCGATCCGCCGCTGGTGCAGGACGATCGCCTCCAGACCTACAAAGCCTATGCCGCCATCGCCTTTGCCCGCGCCAATCGCGTCGATGAAGTGACCCATGATGTGCCCAACGCCCGCTTCGGCATCATCTCCTCGGGCAAGGCCTATGAGGATGTGCTGCAGGCGCTGCGCGAACTCGAAATCGGCCCGAGGGAAATGGCGGCGATCGGCCTGCGCATCCTGAAGGTTCGTATGCCTTGGCCGCTGGAGCCGGAAGCCGTGCGGCATTTCTCCGAAGGGCTGGACGAGGTGCTGGTTATCGAGGAGCGGCGCGAGATCATCGAAAACCAGATCAAGCAACAGCTCTTCAACTGGCGTTCCGATGTGCGCCCGCGCATCGTCGGCAAGTTCGACGAGCACGACAAGCCCTATCTCAGCCTGTCGGCGGCGCTGACCGTCGGCGCGGTCGCGAGGGCCATTGCCGGCCGCATCGTCAAGCTCGATCTCGATTCCTCATTGCATGATCGCATCGCCGCCAAGCTCACCTATCTTGCCGAGCGCGGCCAGATCAGCCGTAGCCATGTCGCGCCGGTGAACCGCACGCCGTTCTTCTGCTCCGGCTGTCCGCACAACACCTCGACCCGCGTGCCCGAGGGCAGCCGGGCCATGGCGGGCATCGGTTGCCACTACATGGTCACCTGGATGGACCGCAACACCGAGACCTTCACGCAGATGGGCGGCGAGGGCGTGCCGTGGACGGCAATCGCCCGCTATACCGACGAGAAGCACATGTTCGCCAATCTTGGCGACGGCACCTATTTTCATTCCGGCATTCTCGCCATCCGCCAGTCGGTCGCCGCCAAGGTCAATATCACCTATAAACTGCTCTATAACGACGCCGTCGCCATGACCGGCGGGCAACAGATCGACGGTTACCTGACGCCGGAACTCGTCACCCGCCAGCTGCATGGCGAAGGTGTCAAGCCGATCTATCTGCTCTCGGAAAGTCCGGAGGCCTATTCGGCATCGAATCTGGCTCCCGGCGTCAAGGTCCTGCATCGCGATAATATCGATCAGGTGATGCTAACGCTGCGCGAGACGGAGGGCTGTTCGGCCATCGTCTATGTCCAGACCTGCGCTGCCGAAAAGCGCCGTCGTCGCAGCCGTGGTCTCCTTGAAGACCCAGCCAAGCGCGTCTTCATCAACCCGGCTGTCTGCGAGGGCTGCGGCGACTGCTCGGTGCAATCCAATTGCATTTCAGTCGAGCCGTTGGAAACGGAATTCGGCCGCAAGCGCCAGATCAACCAGTCGAGCTGCAACAAGGATTTTTCCTGTGTGAAGGGCTTCTGCCCCTCCTTCGTCACCGTCCATGGCGGCAAGCGCCGCAAACGCAAGGCGCTGGAACATGCGGATGTTAAGGTGCCGATGCCGGAAGTCCCGGCTCTTGGCGAGCGTCCCTGGAATATTGCCATCGCCGGCGTCGGTGGCACCGGCATTCTGACCATCGGCGCCATCCTTGGCATGGCCGCTCATCTCGACGGCAAGGTGCCAATGATCCTCGACATGGCCGGCCTCGCGCAAAAGGGCGGCGCCGTCATGAGCCATCTGCGCATCGGTCACAATCAGGCTGACGTCACCTCGTCGCGCATCGTCAATGGCGGCGCCGACCTGTTGCTTTCCGCTGATGAAGTGGTCGGTGCGTCCAAGGATGCGATCACGCTCTGCTCTTCCGCCCGCACCACCGCCATCGTCAACACCGGCCTGATGCCGGTCGCCGATTTTGTCCGTAACCGCGATTTCGATTTCAAGGTCGGGTCGGTGCAGCATGCCATCGCCAAGACCGTCACCGACACATCCGTCTTCCTCGATTTCGGCCATGTCGCGAGCGAAGTCACCGGCGATGCCATGTCGACCAACATCCTGCTCACCGGCTTTGCCTGGCAGCGCGGTCTGCTGCCGCTGTCGCTGGAAGCCATCGAACAAGCGATCGAGCTCAATGGTGTGGCGGTCAAGGCCAGCCTCTCGGCCTTCCATTGGGGCCGGCTGCTGGCGCATGATCCGCGAGCCGTCCATGAGATGATGAGCGAGCCGGAGGCGAAAAAGACGCTGGTGGAGATGAGCCTCGGCGAACTGATCACCCACCGCAAGGCGCATCTGACCGCCTATCAGAATGCGGCCCTTGCCGATCGCTATGCCGCTTTCGTCACGCGTGCCGCGGCAGCGGCCGCCAAGGCCCAGCTTTCCGACAAAGTGCCCTTCGCCGTTGCCGTGACCTATGCCCGGGTGCTCGCCTATAAGGACGAATATGAAGTGGCGCGGCTTCTGACTGATCCCGCTTTCGAGGCGCATCTGCGCGACGAGATGGAAGGCGATTTCAAGCTGGCTCTCAATCTCGCCCCGCCGATGCTCGCCGGCAAGGATCCGAACGGATGGCCGAAAAAGCGCGAATTCGGTCCCTGGATTTTGCCACTGCTGCGCCGGCTCGCGCCGATGAAACGGCTGCGCGGCACCGCCTTCGATCCCTTCGGCTATATGGCCGAACGTCGACTCGAGCGCCGGCTGATCGACGAATATGAAGGGATCGCCGAGCGCGTCCTCGGCCGTCTGCGCGCGGATAATGAGACGGAGGCCCTTGCTATTCTGTCATTGTTCGATGAGATCAGAGGCTACGGACTGGTCAAGGAGGAGGCCGCCCGGAAGGTCATGGCGCGGATCGCCGAGAAGCTGAAGACCTATGACATGCCGCAGGAGAAGCAGCACGTTCCCGCCGATGCGGCGTGATGTTCAGGAGAGAAGCGGGAGGAGAAAGCCATGTATGACGGGGGACTGAATTTCGCGCTCGGCGACGAGATCGAGGCATTGCGCGACAGCGTGCGCCGCTTTGCCGAACGCCGTATCGCGCCGCTTGCCGATGAGATCGATCGCAACAATGGCTTTCCGATGCATCTGTGGCGGGAGATGGGAGAGCTGGGCCTGCTCGGCATCACCGCCGATGAGGCTTACGGCGGTGCGGGTCTCGGCTATCTCGCGCATACTGTGGCCATGGAAGAGATCAGCCGCGCCTCGGCCTCCGTCGGCCTCAGCTACGGCGCCCATTCCAATCTCTGCGTCAACCAGATCAACCGCAACGGCACGAGTGAGCAAAAGGCGCGCTACCTACCAAAGCTGATTTCCGGCGAGCATGTCGGCGCGCTCGCCATGTCGGAGCCCAGCTCCGGCTCCGATGTCGTCTCGATGAAGCTCCATGCCGAAAAGCGCGGCGACCGCTATATTTTGAACGGCAGCAAGATGTGGATCACCAACGGTCCCGATGCCGAAGTGCTGGTCGTCTACGCCAAGACCACCCCCGATGCTGGTCCACGCGGCATCACCGCTTTCCTGGTCGAGAAGGGGTTCACGGGTTTCTCTGTCGGCCAGAAACTCGACAAGCTCGGCATGCGCGGCTCCAGCACGTCGGAACTGATTTTCATCGATTGCGAAGTCCCGGCGGAAAATGTGCTGGGTCAGGTCGATGGCGGTGTGCGGGTCCTAATGTCCGGCCTCGACTACGAGCGCGTCGTCCTGTCCGGCGGTCCTGTCGGCATCATGGCCGCCTGCATGGATGTCGTGCTGCCCTATCTGCACGAGCGCAAGCAGTTCGGCCAGCCGATCGGCGAGTTCCAGCTGATGCAGGGCAAGCTTGCCGACATGTATGTGACGATGAATGCCGCCCGCGCCTATGTCTATGCGGTCGCCGCCGCCTGCGATCGTGGCGAAACGACCCGCAAGGATGCCGCCGGCTGCATTCTTTACGCCGCCGAGAAGGCGACGGCGCTGGCGCTGGAATGCATCCAGGCCCTCGGCGGCAACGGCTATACCAACGACTATCCGGCCGGCCGCTTGCTGCGCGATGCCAAGCTCTACGAGATCGGCGCCGGCACCTCCGAAATCCGCCGCATGTTGATCGGGCGGGAGCTGTTTGCCGAAACCATCTGATTTCGAAAGCGAGACATCAGCTAATTCAAGGGAAAGTAAACTATGCCTTCACAACCATGGAAGCCGACTCTGCATCCCGCGACGCAGCTTCCATCAACGTATCGGTGATCCATTGGTTGACGGATTGAGCCTTGTTCCCGGCTGCTCGAACGACCTGCTGATGCAGGCGCGGAGTCATGCGCAGGGAGAGGTTCCCGGAAAACGGCCGATCGGGTTCCTGCGATCTCTCTGCGCAGAATGCCAGATAATCATCGACACTGTCGCGGAAGGCTTGCACCAATTCCTGTGCCGTCTCCGCTTCAAAGGTGACGATGTCCTTGATGCCGACGATACGGCCATGGAAAACCATATCATCCTCGTCGAACTCCACCGAACCGGTATAACCCTTGTAAGGTCTCATGGCTTTATTCCCAAATCTGTCAGGAACTCCCTGACGGTGCGAACGACATATTGCTTCGTATCGGGCTTTGGATGCGGTCGATGGATGAACAATGTTCGACCACGAAGCGTAAAACGAACGCGGGAGCCATTTCCCTCCGACACCTCACAGCCGATCGCCACCAGCAGAGCTTCGATATCCTGCCACTTAATGGTGGCTCTCACCGGATTGGTGAAAATGGCTTCCAGCGTCTGCCGCTGCTTCGAATTCATGGATCGTTCCGCTACGGCAAATTATTGGTATCAAAATATGGTAGCAAATAGGCTAAGTCAATGACCGTCCTGAAATCAGATATCTCCGCCCATTCGGACCGGTTCAGGAATAATCGCGCCGCGATGCTGGAAGCGATCGGCGTGGCCGAGGCGGCGGCCTTGCGGGCGGCGGAGGGCGGCGGTGCGCAGGCGCGCGAGCGGCATGTCGGTCGCGGCAAGATGTTGCCGCGCGATCGCGTAGCGGGACTGATCGATCCGGCGACGCCTTTCCTTGAAATCGGTGCGACGGCCGCGCACGGCCTTTATGGCGACGAGGCGCCGGGCGCGGGGCTGATCACCGGCGTCGGCCGCGTTTCCGGCCGCGACTGCATGATCGTCTGCAACGACGCGACCGTCAAAGGCGGCACCTACTATCCGGTCACGGTGAAGAAGCATCTGAGGGCGCAGGAGATCGCGGCGGAAAACAATCTGCCCTGCCTTTATCTGGTCGATTCCGGTGGCGCCAATCTGCCGAACCAGGATGAGGTCTTTCCGGACCGCGATCATTTCGGCCGCATCTTCTACAATCAGGCCAACATGTCGGCGGCGGGCATTCCGCAGATTGCCGTGGTCATGGGTTCCTGCACGGCGGGCGGCGCCTATGTCCCGGCCATGTCGGACGAAACCATCATCGTCGAGGGGCAGGGGACGATCTTTCTCGCCGGGCCGCCGCTGGTCAAGGCTGCCACCGGCGAAGTGGTTTCGGCGGAAGATCTCGGCGGCGGCGATGTGCATACGCGCCTTTCCGGCGTCGCCGATCATCTGGCGCGCGACGATGCCCATGCGCTGGCGCTCGCCCGGCAGGCAGTCGCCAATCTCAATCGCCACAAGCCGGTGACTGTCGAGCTGCGCACGCCGGAGCCACCGCTCTACGATCCGGAAGAAATCCTCGGCATCGTGCCCTCCGATCTGCGCACGCCCTATGATGTCCGCGAGGTCATCGCCCGCGTCGTTGACGGTTCGCGCTTCGACGAGTTCAAGGCGCGCTATGGCGCGACGCTGGTCTGCGGCTTCGCCCATGTCCTCGGCATTCCTGTCGGCATCATCGCCAACAATGGCGTGCTGTTTTCGGAATCGGCGCTGAAGGGCGCACATTTCGTCGAGCTTTGCTCGCAGCGCAAGATCCCGCTGGTCTTCTTGCAGAACATCACCGGCTTCATGGTCGGCCGGAAATACGAGACTGAGGGCATCGCCAAGCACGGCGCCAAACTGGTGACGGCGGTGGCGACGACCAGGGTACCGAAGATCACCATGCTGATCGGTGGTTCCTTCGGCGCAGGCAATTACGGCATGGCCGGCCGCGCCTATTCGCCGCGTTTCCTCTGGACCTGGCCGAACAGCCGCATCTCCGTCATGGGCGGCGAGCAGGCGGCCGGTGTGCTCGCGACCGTGCGCGGCGAGGCCTTAGCGCGCGCCGGCAAGCCCTGGACGAAAGAGGAAGAGGCGGCCTTCAAGCAGCCGACCTTGAAAATGTTCGAAACCCAGAGCCACCCGCTCTATGCCTCGGCGCGCCTTTGGGACGATGGCATCATCGACCCGCGCAAGAGCCGCGATGTCTTGGCACTATCGCTGTCGGCCGCACTCAATGCGCCGATCGAAGACACGCGCTTTGGCTTGTTCAGGATGTGAGGAGATTGAGATGAAACGCGACGCCATCAATGCCAAGAACGCACCACAGCCGCGTGGTGGCTATGCCCAGGCCGTGAAGCTCGAGAATTTCGAGAAATTGCTATTCGTCAGCGGCCAGATTCCGATGACATCAGATGATGCGCTTCCGGAGGGGTTCAAGGCGCAAGCGCGCCAGGCCTGGCTCAATGTCGACGCCCAGTTGAAAGCCGCCGGCATGAGCAAGGTCGACATCGTCAAGGTGACGGTCTTTCTTGCCGACCGTCACCACACCATGGAGAACCGCGAGATCCGCGCCGAATATCTGGGCTCACTCACGCCAGCCATGACGGTGGTGATCGCCGGCATTTTTGACACCGCATGGCTGCTCGAGGTCGAGGTTGTCGCCGCGCAATAGGATCAACTGATGTTCTCGAAGATATTGATCGCCAATCGCGGAGAAATCGCCTGTCGGATCATCCGGACGGCAAGGCACTTAGGTGTTCGCACAGTCGCTGTCTATTCTGATGCGGATATCGATGCCCTGCATGTCACGCTCGCCGATGAAGCGATCCATATCGGCACGGCTGCTGCCAGCGAGAGCTATCTTTCGAAGGAGCGGATCATCGCTGCCGCACAGCGATCCGGCGCCAAGGCTATCCATCCCGGCTATGGCTTTCTATCGGAAAATGCCGATTTTGCTGAGGCCGTCGAGAAGGCTGGGCTGACCTTCATCGGCCCGTCGCCCGCCTCAATCCGGGCCATGGGTCTCAAGGATGCGGCCAAGGCGCTGATGGAGCAGGCCGGCGTGCCGGTCGTCCCCGGCTATCATGGCGACAAGCAGGATACGGCGTTCCTCGCCGAGCGGGCGGCGGAGATCGGCTTTCCCGTGCTAATCAAGGCGCGGGCCGGCGGCGGCGGCAAGGGTATGCGCCGCGTTGACCGGCTGGAGGAATTTGCGGCAGCGTTGGAGGCGGCAAGACGCGAGGCGAAATCGGCTTTTGGCGATGACGCCGTGCTGATCGAGAAATATCTGAGCCAGCCACGTCACATCGAGATCCAGGTGTTTGGCGACAGCCAAGGCAATGTCGTGCATCTCTTCGAGCGCGATTGCTCCTTGCAACGGCGGCACCAGAAGGTAATCGAGGAAGCGCCGGCACCCGGCATGACGATGGAGATGCGCAGCGCCATGGGCGAAGCGGCGGTGCGGGCAGCCCGCGCCATCGATTATCGCGGTGCCGGCACCGTCGAGTTCATTGCCGATGTCTCGGAAGGCCTCTCGCCGGACCGGTTCTTCTTCATGGAAATGAACACCCGCCTGCAGGTCGAGCATCCCGTTACCGAGGCGATTGCCGGGGTCGATCTGGTCGAATGGCAATTACGGGTCGCGAGCGGCGAGCCTTTGCCGAAGACGCAAGCCGAACTGACGATCGACGGATGGGCTTTCGAGGCACGGCTTTATGCCGAGGATCCGTCGCGTGGTTTCCTGCCGGCAACCGGTACGCTGGCGCATCTGAAGTTTCCCGAGGGCGATGCCCGCATCGATGCCGGCGTGCGTCAGGGCGACAGCATCACGCCATACTATGATCCGCTGATCGCCAAGCTCATCGTTCATGCTCCAACCCGTGAGGCGGCGCTCGGCAAGCTGACACGAGCGCTGCGGGATACGCAAATAGCGGGAACGGCAAGCAATCTCGATTTCCTGATCCGCTTGAGCGAGCAGCCGGATTTCGTCACCGGCCATCCGGATACGGGCCTGATCGACCGCGAGGTGGAGGCGCTGACGTCGGTGCAGCCGCCTGACGATGTCGCCCTCGTCATTGCGGCCATTGTCGAGGCGGGTGGTCTGACGCGCTCCTTGAGCACTGATCCTTGGACATCGCTTGGCGCCTGGCAGCTTTGGGGTGAGGCGAGCCGGCCCGTCGTGCTGTATCATGGTAGTGACCAGACGAACTGCCGCGTGATTGCGAAAGGCCAGGATCTCTTCTCGGTGCCTTTTGACGATCGTACTGTCAGTATTCGCCTTGTCGACCGTAGCGGCGATACGTGCCGGTTGGAGGTCGATGGCCGACAAGTGAGTGTGAGTATTTTCCGGATACCGCATGGCCTGACGCTTTTCCTCGACGGCCAAACCCATCGTTTCCATCGGCCCGACCCGCTGGATGGCGAGGCGGAAATGGTCGCCGGTGGCGACCGGCTGATCGCGCCGATGCCTGGCCTCATCAAGATCGTGCGGGTACGAGAAGGCGATGCGGTGGCGAAGGGGCAGGCGCTCATCGTCATGGAGGCTATGAAGATGGAGCTGACACTGGCTGCGATGCGCGATGGCGTTGTGGAAAGCCTGAATGTCAGCGAAGGCGACCAGACCAGCGAAAGTGCCGTACTGCTGTCGCTCCGCCCGGAGGATACGCAATGACCGACCGTGCTCCCAACCATGTTACCATCGTCGAAATGGCGCCGCGCGACGGTTTGCAGAACGAAGAGCGGCAGATCGAGACGCAGGACAAGATCAAGCTGGTGGACCTGCTCTCCGATTGCGGTTTCGAGCGCATCGAGGTTACCAGTTTCGTCAGTCCGAAATGGGTGCCGCAGCTTGCCGATGCCGCCGAGGTCATGGCCGGCATCAAGCGCAAGCCGGGTATCAAATATGCGGTGCTGACGCCAAACAGGCGAGGGTTCGAGGAAGCGCTTGCGGCCGGCGCCGACGAGGTGGCGATCTTCGCCTCGGCCTCTGAGAGCTTCTCGATGCGCAACATCAACTGCTCCATCGCTGAGAGCATCGAGCGTTTCCGGCCGGTAGCAGAGGCGTGCCGCAATCGCGGTATTCCCCTGCGCGGCTATGTCAGTTGCGTTGTCGAATGCCCCTATGAAGGCATGATGCCGCCGGCGAATGCCGCCAGCGTTGCCGGGTTGCTGGGAGGGCTCGGCTGCTACGAGATCAGCCTGGGAGACACGATCGGCAGAGGCACGCCGGAGACGGTGAACAGGATGCTGGAAGCCGTGCTTGGTGAGCTTCCGGCTGCCATGCTGGCCGGCCATTTTCACGATACGTCGGGCCGGGCGCTGGACAATATCGCCGTCGCCCTGGAACGCGGCCTCAGGGTATTCGACGCTGCAGCCGGCGGCCTCGGCGGATGCCCCTTCGCGCCCGGCGCCAAGGGCAATGTCGATACCGCTGCGGTTCACGACTATCTGACGACGCGCGGTTTCGAAACCGGCCTCGATGAGGAGAAACTCACCCACGCAGCCGGCTTCGCCCGTAGCCTCAGGAGCGCCGCATGACATCGCAAACGATCCGCATTGCCATCGACGAACGCGGTGTTGCCCAACTGACCCTGGCGCGTCCGGAAAAGCACAACGCCTTGTCGGCCGAGATGATCGATGCCCTTACGGCGGCGGCCCATGATCTCGGTGGCAATGAGCGCGTGCGCGTTGTCGTCCTTACGGGCGAAGGGGCGAGCTTCTGCGCCGGCGGTGATCTCGGTTGGATGCGCGCCCAGTTCGACGCCACCCGCGCCGGGCGCATCGCCGAAGCCCGCCGGCTGGCGATGCTGTTCAAGGCTCTGAACGAAATGCCGAAGCCGCTGCTCGCCCGCGTGCATGGCAATGCCTTCGGCGGCGGCATGGGGCTCTTGAGCGTCTGCGACATGACGATTGCCGCTGCCACCGCCCGCTTCGGGCTGACGGAGGTTCGTCTCGGCATTATCCCCGCCACCATCAGCCCCTATGTCGTCGCCCGCATCGGCGAGGCGAATGCTCGTCCGCTCTTCCTCTCCGGCAAGATCATCGACGCCTGGCAGGCCCATGCTGCGGGGCTGCTCTCCCGCGTCGTGCCCGAGGATGCGCTGGACGATGCCGTCGAATCCGAAATCCATCATTTTCTCGCCGCCTCGCCACAGGCCGCCGCCCGCGCCAAGGCGCTGGCCCGCTCTCTCGGCATGCCGATCACCGAAGACCTCATTGATCGTGTCATCCTGCAGTTGGTGGAGGCGTGGGAGAGCGAGGAGGCAAGGGAAGGGCTGACGGCTTTCTTCGAGCGGCGGCAGCCGAAATGGCGGTAGGGGTTAGGTCCGCCTGTTCTTCTCGATTGTCAGCTGCGGAAACTCTTCGCTTCCCTTCACCGTCAAATCGCCCGTCGCCGGCTTGTCCCAACGGAAGCCGATAATCGCGCCTTTTTCTATCTGCTGGAACAGATTGTCCGAGATCACCGCCGAACCGGCGCCCTCGACCACGGAGACGGCACAGCCGACCGGCGCTTGGCGGATGATGTTGCCGGTGGCAACGAGGTTGCGGAGATAGGGACCCCAGCCGAGTTTCAGGCCCCAGAGCGGGGCATTCTCGATAAGGTTGGAGGCAATCAGCGTATCGGCTTCGGCGGAGATACCGATGCCGAAACCGCTCTCTTGCGGATAGGGGCCGGTCAGCGACAGGTTGCGGATGATGTTGCCGGTCACACTGGCAAGCCGCCCGCCCTTGTCGAAATTGGCGATCGCAATGCCGTTCGCGGCACCATCCACCAGATTGTTGCCGACGATAGCGCCTTCGAACTCGAACTCGCAGAAGATCGCCGTTTCGCCCGAGCGCAGGCATTGATTGCCCGTTATCTGCACGTTCGATGCCGAATTGGCTCGTACAGCGGTGAAGGCGCAATCGGTGATGCGGTTGCCGGAAACCAGAACTCCGCCGGCGCGAAAGATGTTGATACCGTTGCCGTTCTGGCCAGTGCCGCCGTCATTGGCGCCGATGCGGGCGATGCGGTTGCCGGTGACGATGCTGCCATCCTCGCCTTTGTCCCAGCGGTGGATGAGGATGCCGCCATTGCCGCAATCCTCGACTGTATTATCCGTTACCGTCAATCCGTCCGACTGGACGGAATAGAGGCCGGCATCGGCAGCGCCCGATATCCGGCTGCGCTCGATCCGCCCGCCGCATCGCTCCAGTTGCAGCGCATGCTTGCGGCTGCCGGCGATCTCGCAATTGTCGATCAGCACCTCGCCGACACCGGTAAATTGCAGCAGTCCGCCGGCATAGTCCGCAAGCCAGCGATTACCGCCATCCAGCACGAGGCCGGAAAGTTCGATGCGCCTGGCCTTGTCGGCGCTCATCAAATGGCCGTCGCCGCTATAGACCAGCCGTGACGCACCGGGCACGCCGGTGATGCGGGTATTGTCCGGCAGGGTCAGGTTCGAGATATTGTAATTTCCGGGCGGCAGGAAAAGAGGCGTGTTGTCCCGCGCGGCGCTGTCGATCATCGCTTGCAACTTGCCGCTCCTGACATCGCTGGTGCCTGGCGTCGTCTTGTAGGCGATCGCGTCGATCGGCCCGCGCATTTCGGCCCCGGCGATCTTGGCGAGTGGCGCAGCAAAGGCACGCGGCGCAAGCAGGCCGGCCGCAGTCGAGGTGGTGATGTAGGCGATGAACGCGCGGCGCTGCATCATGATGAACTCCTGAGACAACGCTTACGGAAGCAGAAAACGTGCCATCCGTATCTGTGCCATTCTGGTACGAAAGCGACCGACAGGCTTTCCACTTTATTCCTTCGTTTACCCCTGCGCGCCCGCGGAAATAATCGCGCCGCTCTGTGGACGACTCGCGAAGCGTGTTAGCCCTTCGTTATGCGAATCGCAGCCTTTCAACGTCTGGCATTGTTCGACGCCATCGATGAGGTGGGCGAGGTGGTTGCGCGCGATCTGGCATGGGCGGATGCGCAAGGCATCGATCTCGCTCTTTTCCCCGAATGCTATCTTCAGGGCCACAGCTACAACGAGGCCATTGCCAGGCGGCGCGCCCTCTCTCTCGATGACCCCACCCTGAATGCCTTGATCGGCCGCTGCGTCTCGGGGAGAACGACAGCAATCATCGGCCTTTTCGAGCGGCGAGGGGAGGCGATTTACAACAGCGCAGTCGTCGCGAAGGCCGGCCGGATCGTGGGGGTCTACGCCAAGGCGCATCCGCTGGAAAGCGGCTGTACGCCGGGGACGGATTTTCCAATTTGGGCGCTCGCCGATTGGCGCTTCGGCATCAATATCTGCGCCGATCTCAGATATCTCTACACGGCATCCCGCCTTGCCAGAAAGGGAGCCGGCATCATCTGCAATCCCATCAACCTGATGCTGCGGCCGCACAAGGCGGAGATGTGGCATAAGCCCGGCATCTCCGGCCTACAAGTATGCGCCAGGCATACGGGATGTTGGGTCATGGCCTCGGATGTCGTCGGCAGCAACAAGGATGGCTGGTTGAGCTATGGCAGCAGCGCCATCGTCGATCCGAACGGCGTCGTCGTTGCCAAGGCGAAGCCCTATAGCGAGGATGTCCTGGTCTTCGACCTGCCCGATCGACACCATGAACGCGGATTCGATCAAAAAGCATCGATGATCGCTACATAATCACGGAAATCGCGCTATCCTTGTCCCTATGAGACCGGAGCAACTGCTTTATCCCGCCCCTGAAGGGCTGTTCTGTCCGATCGGCGGCTTCTATGTCGATCCGGTGCAGCCGGTGGAGCGGGCGTTGATCACGCACGGACATTCGGATCATGCTCGCGCCGGCCATGCCCATGTGCTCGCCACCCGCCAGACCCTGGATATCATGCGGATACGCTACGGCAGCGGCTTTGCCGGATCGGAGCAGTCGGTCGGTTTCGGTGAGGAGGTGACGCTCAACGGCGTGAAGGCGCGCTTCCATCCCGCTGGCCATGTGCTCGGCTCCGCACAGATCGCGGTGGAGAAGGACGGCCTGCGCATCGTCGTCTCCGGCGATTACAAGCGGCGGCCGGATCCGACCTGCGCGGCCTATGTGCCGGTTCCCTGCGACGTCTTCATCACCGAGGCGACGTTCGGCCTGCCGGTGTTTCATCATCCTGATCCGATGGCGGAGACGGAAAAACTGTTGGCCTCACTCCGACAATTCCCGGAGCGTACCCATCTGGTCGGCGCCTATGCGCTCGGCAAGGCGCAGCGCGTCATCCGACTGTTGCGCGACGCCGGCTACGACAAGCCGATCTATATTCACGGCGCGCTGGAGACCCTTTGCAGTTATTATGCCGGGCAGGGCATTGCGCTCGGCGAGTTGTTGCCGGCAACCGTGGAAAGCCGGGATCAGTCGATCTTCAAGGGTGCGATTGTCGTCGGGCCGCCATCGGCCTTTTCCGATCGCTGGGCGCGGCGGTTTCACGATCCGCTGCCGGCCTTTGCCTCCGGCTGGATGATGGTGCGCCAGCGCGCCAAGCAGCTCGGCGTCGAGCTGCCGCTGGTGATCTCCGATCATTGCGACTGGCCGGAACTGACCGAGACGATCGCGGAGCTGAAGCCGGAAGAGGTTTGGGTGACGCATGGGCGCGAGGAAGCTCTCGTGCGCTGGTGCGAATTGCGGGGCATCACGGCCAAGCCGCTGCATCTGATCGGCTATGAAGACGAGGGCGACTGATGAAAGCTTTCGCTGATCTTCTCGACCGCCTGGTGCTGACGCCGAGCCGCAATGGCAAGCTGAAGCTGCTGACCGACTATTTCCGCGATACGCCCGACCCCGATCGCGGTTATGGGCTGGCGGCAATCGCCGGCACGTTGGAGGTGCGCAACGTCAAGCCGGCCATGTTGCGCGAGCTCGTGCTCGAGCGCATGGACGAGGTGCTGTTTCGTTATTCCTACGACTATGTCGGCGACCTCGCCGAGACTATCTCGCTGGTCTGGGACAAGGAAAGCGACATTGTCCGTCCGCCCGGCGAGCAGCCGAGGCTCGGTGAGGTCGTGCGCCGCATGAATGCACTGGGCCGTACCGAGGTGCGCGGCTTCGTGCGCGATCTGCTGGACCGGCTGGACACGTCCGGTCGTTTCGCCTTCATGAAGCTTGCGACCGGCGCGTTGCGCATCGGCGTGTCGGCGCGGCTTGCCAAGCAGGCGCTGGCGGAGCTGAGCGGAAAGGACGTAACCGAGATTGAAACGCTGTGGCACGGGTTGCAGCCGCCCTATGAAAGCCTGTTCCAATGGCTGGAGGGCAAAGCCGAGCGGCCGGTGCTGGCGACGCCGGCGATCTTCCATTCCGTCATGCTCGCCAATCCCGTCGAACCGGGTGATCTCGACGGCCTCGACCCGAAGGATTTTGCCGCCGAATGGAAATGGGACGGTATCCGCGTCCAGCTTTCGCGGGCGGGTGCGACGAGCAAACTGTATTCCCGCTCCGGCGACGATATCTCCGGTGCTTTCCCCGATATCGTCGACGCCATCAACTTCGAGGGCGTCGTCGACGGCGAGCTGCTGATCGGCGGCACGGTGCGCTCCAACAGCCCGACGCGCACATTTTCCGATCTGCAGCAGCGGCTGAACCGCAAGACGGTGACGGCAGGGATGCTGGAGGACTATCCGGCCTTCATCCGCGCCTATGATCTGCTGTTCGACGGCGAGGAGGATGTACGTGCCCGCGGTTTTCTCGACCGGCGTGAACGGCTGACGGAGGTCATCGAGGCCGCGCCGCATGATCGTTTCGATCTGTCGCCGCTGGTCGATTTTACCTCGTGGGAAGAATTGAATCAGCTGCGTTCGT
Organism: Rhizobium sp. RCC_161_2; assembly: GCF_041355235.1. Classification (NCBI taxonomy): domain Bacteria; kingdom Pseudomonadati; phylum Pseudomonadota; class Alphaproteobacteria; order Hyphomicrobiales; family Rhizobiaceae; genus Rhizobium; species Rhizobium sp. RCC_161_2. The sequence goes on from NZ_JBFUPL010000004.1 coordinate 52,800, forward strand.
CGCCGCCGGATCCGGTCATCGAAGGTGTCATGATCAAGCGCCGCGACAGCGCCTATCTCGCCGGCCGTGCCAAGGGGCCTTGGTTCAAATGGAAGCGCAATCCCTACAACGTTGATGCGGTGCTGATGTATGCCCAGCGCGGCCATGGCAAGCGTTCCAGCTATTATTCCGATTTCACCTTTGGCGTCTGGTCGATGACGCCGGAGGGCGAGCAATTGGTGCCGGTCGGCAAGGCCTATTTCGGCTTCACGGATGCCGAACTCGAAGTGCTCGACAAGTTCGTGCGCAACAATACGGTCGATCGTTTCGGCCCGGTGCGGGCGGTGCGGGCCGACCGCGATTTCGGCTTTGTCCTCGAAGTCGCCTTTGAGGGGATCAACCGTTCGACGCGGCATAAGTCCGGCGTCGCCATGCGTTTTCCGCGCATTGCCCGTCTCCGGCCGGAGAAGCCGCCCTATGAGGCGGACCGGCTTGAAACTTTGGTGGCGCTAATTGACGCCAAGGCTCCCGCGGTTGATGAATAAGGGCGGGTTGATTCCTCACTACAAAGTGAATTGGCCTCGCCTTTCAACCGGTGCAGATATCGACGTGCCGGGCATATTTGGACAGAGCATATGACATCGTCTGAAGAAAAAGCATTTCGCCCCGACCGTCGCATCGTTCTTGCGGGTCTCGCCGCAACTCTCCTGGCCCCCAACATCGCTAGAGCGACTGACACCCAGGTCCTGGAGACAAAGGCGGCAGATGCCAAGGTTGCAGATCCTAAGATCGTAGACCCCAAGGCTCCGGTCGCCAAGACGGCCGAAGCCCCGGCCGATCCACCGCTACTGGCGGGTGACTATGCCAAGGAACGCCACAAGTTTCGCACCGATCTTCTAAGCAAGGGGCCGGCGCCCGACAAATACGAGCCGCTGGTCGCACCTTCTGGTGCCGATCAGATCTTTTATCGCAGCGGGCTCGGCGGCGAGCTTGAGCTGGTCGCCTGGGTGTCGCGCTACGAGCGCACGCCGAAGCCGAGACCGGCGGTGCTGTTCCTGCATGGCGGCAACGCCATCGGCCAGGGCCATTGGCTGCTGGCGAAAGCCTATATTGAGGCCGGCTATGTCGTCATGATCCCGTCGATGCGCGGGGAGAATGGCCAGAAGGGTAATTTCTCCGGCTTCTATGATGAAGTGGCAGACGTGCTCGCCGCCTCCGATCGTCTGCGTCATCTTCCCGGCGTCGACCCGCATCGCCTGTTCCTTGCCGGCCACAGCGTCGGCGGCACGCTGGCGATGCTGACGGCGATGTCGACCAAGCGCTTTCGGGCTGCTGCGCCAATCTCCGGCAATCCCGATGCCTTCGCCTTTTTCCACCGCTATCCCGAGGATATCCGCTTCAACGCCAAGAACCCGCGCGAATTCCAGATGCGTTCGCCGCTCTGCTATGCGCATAGTTTTAAATGCCCGGTGAAGGTGATGCACGGCACGGAGGAAAGCCATTTCGATGGCCGCGCGGCCCTGCTTGCCAAGCGCGCCGTTACCGGTGGTGTCAAGATCGAGGTGGCGACCGTTCAAGGCAACCATACCTCGGCCCTGCCGGGTGAAATCGAGCAGAGCATCCAGTTTTTCAAGAGTGTGGCGGCGTAGAGCTGCCTTGCTTTTTCTCACCTGCCCAATAGGGTCGTGAGACGCTAGCGCATGTCGTGCAAAATGGTGCAGCGATATGCGAAAATAAAGACTTGAAGCGTGAGAGGCGCATCTGAAAGGTTCGGGGCGCCTTGAGTGACGGCAAAGCATGGGAGGGCGTGTGGGTTCGGTCGATAAGAGCTTCAACCTGACGGGCATCTGGAACGGGATTTATAATTATCCAGCGAAGTATGAGATTCCCGAAAGCCATTTTCTCGCAACACTGATCGAATTCGGTGGTTCGTTCTCCGGCTCGATTCACGAAATCATGCAGCGCCGAGGCCATCGGGGCGTCAAGGCTAACGCCTCGGTCGAGGGCAAGCGGACCGAGGATCTTGTGACCTTCGTCAAGCTCTACGACGGCGGTGGCCTGTCACACAGCGTCCACTATGAAGGACACCTAAGTCTGGATGGCTGTGAAATCGAGGGACATTGGCACATTCCGCATGAGGATCCGGCACGCATCTTCGCCGGCCGCTTTCTGATGATCCGTCGCCGTGCCGTCAAGACGCAGCAAACCCTGCATGAACGGTTCGAACACGCTGCACCGTAGTCGCGGCGTCGATGCCTATTTCATCAGCCGATCGATCAGCGCGACGGCGGCCTGCGCGATCACCGTTCCCGGCGGGAAGATTGCGTCGGCGCCGGCGGCTTCCAGCGCGGCGAAATCCTGCGGCGGAATGACGCCGCCGACGGCGATGAGGACGCGGCCGGCATGACGGCGGGCGAGCGCTTCCTTCAGCTCCGGGACCAGCGTCAGATGGCCGGCGGCGAGCGACGAGGCGCCGATGATGTCGACCCCTTCGCGCACGGCGACGTCGGCCACTTCCTCCGGCGTCTGGAACATCGCGCCGACGACGACATCGAAGCCGAGATCGGCAAAAGCCGTGGCGATCACCTTCTGGCCGCGGTCATGGCCGTCCTGGCCCATCTTGGCGACGAGAATGCGGGGTTTTTCGCCGCGCGCCTTGCGGAAGGTCTCGACCTTGGCGATGGCCTTGTTGAAGACGGGATCGGTGTCGCCGACTTCCTTGCGGTAGACGCCGGAGATGGTTTTGATCTCGGCGACATGCCTTCCATAGGCCTTTTCCAGCGCCAGCGAGATCTCGCCGACCGTTGCCCTTGCGCGCGCCGCCTTGACTGCGAAATCGAGCAGGTTGCCGGTGCCGTTACGGGCGGCATCCGTCAGCGTATCCAAAGCGCTCTCCACTGCCGCCGTTTCGCGGGTGCCCTTCAATTGCTGCAGTTTCGAAAGCTGCCGGGCGCGGACTTCGGAATTGTCCACCTTCAGCACGTCGACTTCGATGTCCTGTTCCGGCCGTGAGAAATTGATGCCGACGAGGGTCTGGTGGCCACTGTCGATGCGCGCCTGCGTGCGGGCGGCCGCCTCTTCGATGCGGAGCTTCGGAATGCCCTTTTCGATCGCCTTCGCCATGCCACCGAGCGCCTCGACCTCTTCGATATGGGTGAGGGCACGTGCGGCCAGGTCATGCGTCAACCGCTCGACATAGGCCGAGCCGCCCCAGGGGTCGATGATATCGGTCGTGCCGGATTCTTTTTGCAGCATGATCTGCGTGTTGCGGGCGATGCGGGCCGAGTGGTCGGTCGGCAGTGCCAGCGCCTCGTCGAAGGAGTTGGTGTGCAGGGATTGCGTATGGCCCTGCGTCGCCGCCATGGCCTCGACCATGGTGCGGATGATGTTATTCATCGGGTCCTGCGCCGTTAGCGACCAACCTGAGGTCTGGCTATGGGTGCGCAGCGCCAACGATTTCTGGTCCTTCGGCGCAAAATTCTTCTGCATCAGTGCCGCCCAGATCAGCCGCGCCGCGCGCATCTTGGCCACTTCCATGAAGAAGTTCATGCCGACTGCCCAGAAGAAGGAGAGGCGTGGCGCGAAACTGTCGATATCAAGGCCGGCGGCAACGCCGGCGCGGGCATATTCGATGCCGTCGGCGATCGTATAGGCTAGCTCCAGATCGGCGGTCGCGCCGGCCTCCTGCATATGGTAGCCGGAAATCGAGATCGAATTGAATTTCGGCATACGCTGGCTGGTATAGCTGAAGATGTCGGAGACGATCCGCATCGAGGGCTGCGGCGGATAGATATAGGTGTTGCGAACCATGAACTCCTTGAGGATGTCGTTCTGGATCGTGCCCGACAACTTGTCCTCGGAAACGCCCTGTTCCTCCGCCGCGACGATATAGAGCGCCATGACCGGCAGTACCGCGCCGTTCATGGTCATCGACACACTCATCTCATCAAGCGGGATGGCATCGAAGAGCTGGCGCATATCGAGGATGGAATCGATCGCCACGCCCGCCATGCCGACATCGCCCGCCACGCGCGGATGATCGCTGTCATAGCCGCGATGGGTGGCGAGATCGAAGGCGACGGAGAGGCCTTTCTGGCCGGCCGCGAGATTGCGGCGGTAGAAGGCGTTCGATTCCTCGGCGGTGGAGAAACCGGCATATTGCCGGATGGTCCAGGGCTGCTGGACATACATGGTCGGGTATGGGCCGCGCAGGAAGGGGGCGGCACCGGGATAGGTGTCGAGAAAGTTCAGGCCGGCAAGATCGGCGGTGCCGTAGACGCGCTTGACGGCGATGCCTTCCGGGGTTTGCCACGAGGGGGCGTCGGTTTTCGACGTCTTGGTCTTGGGCTTCGTCCAGGGGATAGTGGTGAAGTCGGGGACGGTGGTCATAGGGGCGCCTCTTCATCCAGCCGCACCGGCCTCAATCCCATGCCGGCCGTAACAGTCCCAAGCGCTCCCAAAACCACAACCGGCCGCTCCGTCTTCATCGCAAACAATGTCGTCCCCACGATCGGCTTTGCCACGCGGCTTGCACGCGCCTCCGTCACCATCGCCGCCAACCGGCCGCTGGCTATATTCTTCGCTAACCCGCCGTCACGTTCGATGCCGACAAAGATCTCCCAGGCTTTTTCCGCCAGTGCCTCCGTCAGCGCTTCGATGCCGCCCGCACCCGCTGCCGGATCGATAACGTGATCGAGGTGGCTTTCGGCGATCAGGACGGTCTGGGTGTTGCGCGCCAGCCGCCGCGCCAGCGGGTCCGGAATGCCGTGGGTGAGCGTATGCGGCAGCACCGAAATCTCATCGACTCCGCCCGTGCCTGCAGCGAAGACGGCGATGGTGTTGCGCAGGATGTTGGTTTCCGGATCGAGCCGGGTCAGCATGCGGTAGCTCGTTTCCATGAAGAGATGAGCCGTCGGCGGATTGGAAACGCCGCAGGCTTCAGCGATCCGCGCAAACAGCATCCGCGCGGCGCGAGCCTTCGCCATGGTGACGAACTGGTTTTGATCGGCCGAAAGACAAAGACTTGTGGCATTCAGGATCGCTTCCGGTGCCAAGCCTGCCTGTTCCAGCAGTCGCAAATGCGCGACGAGAGAGGCGGCAACAACGGCCAGTTCCTGCGCTTCCGTGCCGCCGGCATTGTCGATGGCGCGGCCGTCGGCATTGAGGATCGTGCCGGAGCCTCCGGCATCAGACAGGCGCTTGAAGCTGTCTGTCAGCTCGCTGGTTGCCTGGCTCGGCGTGAACATGTCGAGACCCGCATGAAGGCCTGCAAGCTTGGAGGAACCGGCAAGCGCCTCGGCAAGGGCCGGGGAAAAGCCATCAAGGCGCAGCGAGATATCCTTGCCCGAAAGCGCGGCTGCCAGTTTCGCTGCGAGCCTGTCCGCCTCTGCGTCTATGCCGATACCAAAGGCCGATGGGCTGGTTTTCGACAGGAGGTGGATACCGTCGGCGCCGTTGGCGAGATCCGCGTCGAGTTGCGTGAAAGCGCGATCGATGTCCGGGTCGTCCATGCGCTGGCTGATCGTCCAGGGCGTATCGATCCGGCGGCGCGGCAGTGGAGTGGCGTCGAGGCGGCGGGCGTAGAGCGGTTGGATTGCGATGCCGTCATCGGTGCGCGATAGCAGCGCTTCCTCAAAATCCGCTCCCTTCAGCGCCCGGTTCACCAATTTGAGCCAGGCGTCTCGGCTTGCCGGTGCAAAAAGGTTCGGGTCGAGACTGTCGATATTCATGCCATCCTCCGTCAGGCTCAGGTCTAACCCAAGCTAAGGCTAGGGAAAACAGGAGTTTGATCTCCTGGCGCAATATCTTTGCGTCCGACGCCAGCTTCGCGCCAGCCGGGCCGGTCATCATGGGGCTCACTGATCCGTATTCCAACTGGTTCCCGATGATGGCCGATCTTTTGCCCGTTTCCCGCTTCCTGCCTGCCGTTGCAGCCCTTGCCATGCTGTCCGCCTGCAGCATCGTTCCCGATACGGGTGCGACCGATCCCGACCGGTTCGTGCAGGAAACCTCGCCCGTCTTCTATCGGCCGGAAGGTATCGATCCGCAGAAAGTGAAGCGCCTGCCGGTGCAGCCGGTGCCGCAATCGCGTGATCTCTTCCGCACGCAGTTCCACCAGACCTATGGCCTGCCGACCTTCAATCCCGTGCATCAGGCGATGTATGCGCAGAGGAGCGAGGATGATTTCACGCTGCCGGCCATCCCCTACAAGCGCATAGATCCGCAGTTCTTGCGTCAGGAGGTGGACTATCAGACCAATGAACGCCCCGGAACGATCGTCGTCGATACCCGGAGCCACTATCTCTATTTCGTCGAGCCGGGTGGCCGCGCCATGCGCTATGGCGTCGGTCTGGGTGCCGCCGGCTATGCCTGGCATGGCAGGGGCGTCATCCAGTGGAAGACGAAATGGCCGCGCTGGACGCCGCCGGCTGAAATGGTGGCGCGCGAACCGCAGATCCGGCCGATTTCGGCCGAACGCGGCGGCATGAATCCGGGGCCGACCAATCCGCTCGGCGCGCGGGCGCTCTATATTTTCAAGGATGGCAAGGACACGCTTTATCGTGTCCACGGGACGCCGGATTGGCAGTCGATCGGCAGGGCGGCTTCGTCCGGTTGTGTGCGTATGCTCAACCAGGATGTGATCGATCTCTACAACCGGGTGCCTGATAAGGCGGAAATTGTCGTTTTATAACGGCAATTTATAACAAATTTTCGTGATGTTGCATAAGTGCGATAGCCGGACCGGTTTGCGCTCTTTAGTTTTGCTCCTGTCTCTGCGAATCTCGTGGGAAGCCGAATCAGCTTTGTTGTCATCGGTTCTCGCTTCCCGTCCAACAGGAATGATGCTGTCGACATGAGCCTGCCCTCTTCTTTTTCCCGACGAAATTTTCTCGCTTTCGCTGGTATCGGCGCCGTTTCGACGCTCGCCGGCTGCGCTTCCACGGTCGAAAGCGGCCCTGTCGTCAGCCCGGTTCAGTACACCGGCACGCCAGGCTATCGGCCTTTCCGTAGCTGGTTCTCCAGTTATGACGGCGAGCAGCCGGATCCGGCCGTGATCTACGCGGCCGTGGAGGATGGTGGGTTTCTCATTCCACCCGTGCCCTACCAGCAGATCGATCCGCAATTTTATCGCCAGCGCGTTCAGGACCCGACCGGAGAAGCACCGGGCTCGGTCGTCGTCAATACGCGCGAGCGCCACCTCTACGTTACCGAAGCAGGCGGCACGGCGATGCGCTACGGCATCGGCGTCGGCCGCGAGGGCTTTGCCTGGCAGGGCCGCGGCGTCATCCAGTGGCGCAAGAAGTGGCCGCGCTGGAACCCGCCGGACGAAATGGTCGCCCGCCAGCCGGAACTCGTCAAATATTCGATTGCCAATGGCGGCATGGATCCTGGCCTGAAGAACCCGCTTGGCGCGCGTGCGCTTTACATCTTCGAGGACAATCAGGATTCGCTCTACCGTCTGCACGGCAATCCGGACTGGCGCTCCATCGGCAAGGCCGTTTCCTCCGGCTGCGTCCGTCTGCTGAACCAGGATGTCATCGATCTCTACGATCGCGTGCCGGAACGCGCGCCGATCCTGGTAACGCAGGCCTAGGCTTACATAGTTTTACGATAGGATAGGGCGGGTTTGGCGGCTTTCACTCAGCTGTCAAATTCGCCCTTAGCCGTTGCAGCCGGTCGCGTAGGCTGGCCACTTCATCCATGTCGCAGCCGGTGGCTTCGCCGATGGCGGACATGATGGTGCTGACCTGGCATTGCATGCCGGCGCCCTTTTCCGTCAATGAAACGATCACTTGCCGTTCGTCCTTCGGGTCGCGCGCACGACCGATGAGGCCGGCCTGTTCCAGGCGCTTCAACAGCGGCGACAGAGTGCCGGAATCGAGATCGAGCTGTTCGCCGATGGTTTTGACCGGCAGGCAGCCTTTTTCCCAGAGCACCAGCATCACCAGATATTGTGGATAGGTCAGGCCGACACGGTCGAGGATCGGCTTGTAGGCGCGATTGAAAGCATGCGCAGTGGCGTAGACCGCAAAACAAAGCTGCCGCTCCAGCCGCTTTTCCTCATCCGGGATTATTTGCCCGCTCACCTTGTCCGTCATCGCTGCTCCGCCATTTTCTTGTTGGTCGCATTGTCACAGGTTCACTTTTCAAAATCAAATCGCAAAAATATGTTGTACGCGATTAAATCGTGCTATATATAAAATCCGTCCAACCCGCAAAGGAGATCCGACATGCCTATTCTCTACACCACCAAAGCTTCCGCCACCGGCGGCCGTGCTGGCCACGCCGTTTCTGAAAATGGCGTTCTCGACGTCACGCTGACCGTGCCGAAGGAACTGGGCGGCGATGGCGCCACCGGCACCAATCCTGAACAGCTCTTCGCTGCCGGCTATTCCGCCTGCTTCCTCGGTGCCCTGAAATTTGTCGCGGGCCAGCAGAAGGTCAAGATTCCGGAAGACGCCAAGGTGACCGCAACGGTCGGCGTCGGTCCGCGCGAAGATGGCGGCGGTTTCGGTATCGAAGTGGCCCTGTCGGTACATATTCCCGGCCTGGACAAGGCTGAAGCTGAAAAGCTCGTTGCCGCAGCCCACATCGTTTGCCCTTACAGCCATGCGCTCCGCACCTCGACGGAAGTGCCGGTCACGGTGGCCTGAGAATAGGCTTTACCGTCGCACCGGACTGACCGAGCGGACGGTACATAAAAGGGGCGACACGCTTTTTGGTGTGTTGCCCCTTTTTCTTTTGCAAGAAAATTGCTATATATTTTCTTGAGAAAGGATGTGGCTATGGCAAATGCTCAAGCGATACCTCATGCAATCCCCGGCGAGGCCTTGGTCATCACCAAGGCGGCCGTCAATGCCGCGGAGCGGTTGGGATTGAATGCGCGCATACTCGCTGACGTCATCGGCGTATCGGAAGCGACGGTATCGCGCATGAAGCGGCGGGACCATCTGCTGGAACGTCACAGCAAGCCGTTCGAGCTCGCGGTCCTCTTCGTGCGCCTCTTCCGCTCTCTCGATGCGATCGTCGGCGGCGACGAGGCCGTGGCGCGGCAATGGCTGCGCAATCCCAATCTCGCCTTCAGCGCAACGCCGCTTGAAAAGATCACTTCCATTTCCGGATTGACCGATGTCCTTGCCTATCTGGACGCCCGACGCGCTCTCGTCTGAGGCCCGGCCGATGTCCGGCCGCTATTGGCGGCTGGTGGAAGCACAGCATCAGGTCTCGACCTTGAAGCTGGTCGACACGCTGGAGGAGCAGGCTCTTCTCGAGACACTTCTGGAAGAGAGCAAACCGGCCTTGCCGCCGGAATGCGCCGGCCTGGACTATCTGCTGGCCACGCCCTTTCGCTATGGCGCGATCTATCCCTATGGTTCGCGTTTCCGACGAGCGGGGCGCACGCTGGGCGTTTTCTATGCATCGGAACAGATCGAAACGGCACTGGCGGAAATGAGCTTTTACCGGCTGCTTTTCTTCAGCGATTCTCCGGCAACGCCGCTGCCCGCCAATGCGGCGGAGTACACCGCCTTTGCGGCCACGATTGCGACAAGACAGGCGGTCGATCTGACGCTTCCGCCATTGGAGCGCGATCGCGAAGCCTGGGCAGATCCTGTCCATTATGAAGCTTGCCAGTCGCTCGCCGATGCGGCCCGGGCAGGGGGCGTTGACGCGATCCTCTATCAGTCCGTCCGCGATCCCAAGGGCGGCAAGAATATCGCGCTTCTGACCGCCCGTGCCTTTGCTGCGCGCGAGCCTGTCGAGCGCCAGACCTGGCGCATTCGGTTGTCGCCAACCGGCGTACAGGCATTGTGCGACTTTCCGAAAAGCCGCATCGGCTTCGCGCGCAGCGATTTCGGCGACGATCCGCGTATGCGGGGATAGCCGTCAGGCCAGCGCCAACAGGTCTCGCCGCAATCTATCGCCGTTGCCGCCGGGCAGTCGCTGGTCCACCTCGGCATGCGTCATTTCCCAGATCGGCACCGCGGCGGCTAATACCGCCTTGCCTGACGGTGTCAGGCTGAGCAGTCGCGCCCGGCGATCCCTGGGATTGGGGAGAACGGTCACCCAGCCCCGGCGCTCCAGCGGCTTTAAGGCCGCTGTCAGTGTCGTCTGGTCTATTGCGAGCAGGGTCGCGACCGGCCCCATGGCTGCGGGCTCCGGCCTGTTCAGGGACATCATCAGGGAAAACTGGCCGTTGGTAAGCCCGAGCGGCCTTAGCGCCTCGTCGAAGCGGCGCGCGAGCGCCCGAGCGGCGCGCTGCACATGCAGGCAAAGGCAGGTATCGCGCACCAGAAGCGTTGTTGCGAAGGGAATCTCGATCACATTTGACATGATAAAATAATATTGATATCAATGTATTTGTCAAGATTTGGGATAAACGCACGCCGGAGGAGGGCGGACAATGAACCAGATCGTTTCCCGCGAAGTTTGGCTGGAGGCCCGCCGCAAATTGCTGGCCCGGGAGAAGGAGGCGACGCATCTGCGCGATAGCGTCAATGCCGAGCGCCTGGCTTTGCCCTGGGTTAAGGTCGACAAGACCTATGTCTTCGACACGCCGACGGGCAAGAAAACGCTTGCCGATCTCTTCGATGGCCGCAGCCAATTGATCGTCTATCACTTCATGCTTGGCCCGGATTGGGAAGCGGGGTGTCCCGGCTGTTCTTTCCTTGCGGATCATCTCGATGGAGCCCTGCCGCATCTCAATCATCACGACGTCAGCCTGGTCGCCGTTTCCCGTGCTCCGCTCGAGAAGGTGGAAGCCTATAAGAGGCGCATGGGCTGGAAATTCCCGTGGGTCTCGTCCTTCGCCGACGATTTCAATTTCGACTATCACGTCTCCTTCTCGAAGGAGCAGCTCGCCGGCGAGACGATATTCTACAATTTCACGGCCATAGATCCGTCTGAAGGCCATGATGAGCTGCCGGGCCTCAGCGCTTTCTACAAGGACGAGGCCGGCAATATCTTCCATACCTATTCCAGCTATGCCCGCGGCCCGGAAGAGCTGGTCGGCACGCTGATGATCCTCGACCGCGCCCCCAAGGGTCGCAACGAGGCCGGCACCATGTCTTTCGTTCGCCGTCACGACGAATATGAAGAGAGCCTCAAGGCGCAATCCTGCTGTCACTGAAGCGTGAGAGGCTAGCCGCACTAGGTCGCGGCCAAAAGCCCAAGGGAACAAAGATCCGGAGCGCCGTGTTTACGCGTCATGGATAGGGCCGGCCGGATGAAGCCGGAAGCCCCATGTTCGCCAATCACCGCCGCAAGCAATAGGGAGAGAGACAATGGCTGCTGCGAAGGGATATTTTGTCTGGTACGAACTGATGACCACCGACATGGCGGCGGCCGAAGCCTTCTACCGTAAGGTCGTCGGCTGGGACGCACAGGATGCCGGCATGCCGGAAATCGAAATGGCCTACACCTTGTTCAGCGCCGGCGCGGGTCCAATCGCCGGCCTGATGATCCTGCCGGATGAGGCCAAGGCCATGGGAACACCACCCTGCTGGACTGGCTACATCAGCGTTCCCAATGTCGATGAAGCCGCAAAAACGATCACGACCAAGGGCGGCAAGGTCTATCGCGAACCGGGGGACATCCCCAGTGTCGGCCGTTTCGCTGTGGTCGGTGACCCCGACGGAGCCGCCTTTTGCGTCTTCACGCCATTGCCGGGGCAGGATTGGGAGCCGGCAGCGCCCAACACGCTCGGCTATGTCGGCTGGCATGAACTCTATGCCGGTGACGGCCCGAAGGCCTTCGATTTCTATTGCGACATGTTCGGCTGGGAATGGAGCTCCGATTTCGATATGGGACCGATGGGCCAATACAAGATCTTCAAGATCGACGGTCGCGACTTCGGCGGCATCATGACGAAGCCGGCGGAGATGCCCGTGCCGGCCTGGAATTTCTACTTCAATGTGCCGGCAATCGATGCCGCTATCGGCCGGATCAACGAAGCCGGAGGCAAGATCGTCAACGGCCCGATGGAAGTCCCCGGCGGGAGCTGGATCGTCCAGGCCACTGACCCGCAAGGGGCATTCTTCTCGCTGGTCGCGCCGGGTCGGTAATATAAAACCTCCCCCTTGAAGGGGGAGGTCGCCGCGAAGCGGCGGGTGGGGGTGATATTCGGACCGGCAGAGCTTGCCGCAGATCACCCCAGCCCGGACCTGCGGTCCGACCCTCCCCCTCAAGGGGAGGGTAATGTTTTACCGCTTCAAGCTTCCCAGAATCCCCCGCACCAGAGCCCGGCCGACCTGCGTCGCGACTGTACGCGCCATGCTTTTCATCGTCGCTTCCAGGATCGTCTCGCGCTGATAGCCGGAGCGGCCGCGGCCCGCTGGTTTGCTGTCGCCGCCGAAGCCGGGAAGTGTCCAACCGCCGGTGCTGCCTCCGTCTTCCTTGGCCGCTGCCTGATCGGCTGCCTTGCCGGCGCGGGCGGCAAGGATTTCGTAGGCGGATTCGCGGTCGAGGGTTTCGTCATAGAGGCCGGCAACCGGGCTAGCATTGATGATGGCCTGGCGCTCGGCATCGGTGAGGGGACCGATGCGGCCGGACGGCGGGCGGATCAGGGTGCGCTCGACGATCGAAGGCGCCCCTTTGGCTTCAAGCATGGAGACCAGGGCCTCGCCGGTGCCGAGCGTCGTGATGACATCGGCGGTCTTGAAGTCCGGATTGGGACGGAATGTCTCGGCGGCCGTCTGCACGGCCTTCTGCTCGCGCGGCGAATAGGCCCGCAGCGCGTGCTGCACGCGGTTACCGAGCTGGGCGAGCACGGTTTCCGGTACGTCGAGCGGGTTCTGCGTGACGAAATAGACGCCGACGCCCTTGGAGCGGATCAGGCGCACGACCTGCTCGACGCGCTCGATCAGCACTCTCGGCGCATCGTTGAAGAGCAGGTGCGCCTCGTCGAAGAAGAACACCAGCCTCGGCTTTTCGGGGTCGCCGACCTCAGGCAGTTCCTCGAAGAGTTCGGAGAGCAGCCACAGCAGGAAGGTGGCGTAGAGGCGCGGGTTCATCATCAGCTTGTCGGCGGCAAGCACGGATACCTGCCCATAGCCATTGTTGTTGACGCGCATGATGTCGGAAATTTTCAGCGCCGGCTCCCCGAAGAAATTCGCTGCCCCCTGCTGCTCCAGCACCAGAAGCGACCGCTGCAGCGAGCCGACGGAAGTCTTCGAGATCAGGCCGTATTTGCTGGAAAGCTCGCTGGCGTTTTCGCCCATGTAGTTCAAGAGCGCCTGGAAATCCTTGAGATCGAGCAGTGGCAGGCCATTCTCATCAGCGATCTTGAAGGCAATGTTGAGGACGCCCTCCTGCGCTTCCGAGGCGTCCATCAGCCGGGACAGCAGCAGCGGTCCCATCTCGGCGATAGTGGCGCGCACACGGTGACCCTTTTCGCCGTAAATGTCCCAGAAAATTACCGGGAACTGCTCGAATTCATAGGGTTTCAGGCCGACTTCCTCGGCCCGCTTCAACAGGAAATCCTTCGGCTCGCCCTTGGCGGCGATACCGGAGAGGTCGCCCTTGATGTCGGCGCAGAAGACCGGCACGCCCGCCTTGGAAAAACCTTCCGCCAGCACCTGCAGGGTCACCGTCTTACCCGTGCCGGTCGCGCCGGTGATGAGACCGTGGCGATTGCCGAATTTCAGCGTCAGATATTCGCTCTTGTTGAGACTGTCGTCCGGCTTGCGGCTGGCGCCGACGAAAATCTGTCCATCTTGCTGCGGCATGGGGTGTCGTCTCCCTGTGGGCGGCGGCACGGCAACTCTAAAGGAGCTGCCAGGGCCGGTTCATCGATTTGTCCTGAAGCTGTTATAAGAACAGAGTTGAATGGGGACAACCAGTCGCGTCATGGTTATGCTTCTGGTAAAATAGCCATATCCGGCACGGCTTGTGTCTGTCGGTTCATTCGATTACGTTGACGTTAACGTCGGAATCAACAGGCTGGAGGTTTAAGTGAACGAAGTTATTGATCAAATCGCGGCAAAAGCCGGTATTGCCCCCGATGTCGCGGAGAAGGCCGTTGGTACAATTCTTGGCTTCCTGCAGCGCGAAGCGCCGGATGGCCCGGTCACCAAGATGATCGCGGCAATTCCCGGTGCGACTGATCTGGTCGCGCAATATGGCGGCGAAGAAGCCTCCGGCGGCGGTCTGCTCGGCGGGCTTCTGAGCGCGGTCGGCGGCGGCGGCGGCCTTATGGCGCTCGGCCAGCAGCTGATGAGCAGCGGCCTCAGCATGGGTGAGGTTACCTCGCTCGCCAAGGCAACCATCGAAACCGCCCGCCAGCATGCCGGCAACGACGTGGTCGATCAGGTCGTCGGTTCTGTGCCGGGCTTGAACCAGTTCCTTTGATCTTCTGTCATTCGAGACAAGGACCCCGCGGTAGCCGCGGGGTTTTTCGTTTTGTCATGCTGGAAATTGCAGGCCGCTCATGTCCGCCAATCCTATTCAGTCTCTTCTGCCGCAAGGATCAGGCCACAACTTCGTGCTCTATGGCGATTCCTGTTCCGGCGTTCCCGGAGCGCTGCACGAAAAGACCTTTGCCGCCGTCAATGCCGTCTTGCGCCGGCTCGATCCGCCACCGGAATTCATTCTGTTTCCAGGCGATGAAGTCATCGGCCTGACCGCGGATGCCGAGGAGCTGAGAGCACAATGGCGGCACTGGCTCGATCACGAAATGGGTTGGTTCGACCGTCAAAAGACGCCGTTCTGGCATACGACCGGCAACCACACCACCTATGATCAAATGAGCGAGCAGATATTCCGCGAGATCCTGCAGCTTCCGGACAATGGGCCGGCGGGCCAGGAAGGCTTGTCCTATTGGGTGCGCCACGGCGATCTTCTACTGGTCTTCGTCCACACGCTATGGACCGGCCTTGGTGGGGAGGGCCATGTCGAGACCGAGTGGCTGGAAGCAACACTGAAGGCACATAGCGATGCCCGCCACAGGATCGTCCTAGGCCACCACCCGGTTTTCCCCGTTAACGGATTTTCCGGCGCGTATCAGCGCGAGATCGGTCCCGAATATGCCAAGCGGTTTTGGGATATTCTGGTTGAAGCCGATGTTCTGGCCTATGTTTGCAGCCATATCCTTGTCTTCGACGTCCAGGTTCATCGCGGCGTCCTGCAGCTTTGCACCGCCGGCGCGGGCACGGCGCATCGAATGCCGGAGGGCGTGGAATATCTCCATTGCATCCAGGCGGCGCTCGATGCGGATAGTTTTCGTTATCAGGTATTGGATACGGACGGAGCTGTTCGCGAACGGTTGCAATGGCCGCTCAAGCTGGCCGATCCGGAGGAGTGGCAAAGCCTCTCACCTGGAACGCATGCGGCTAGCTTCAGCGGCTCGACGAGCAATGACCGTGTTGTCGAACTGCGGATACGGGGCCTGATGCCCGAGGCGGCGCATGCGCCTGCCCAAACTCTCTTTTCCGCTTTCAATCCCGATAGCATCGCACCGCTCTGGCTTGGTCTGCGCGGTCCGCGACAGACCTTGACCGTGATCCTGGGTCGCGATCCCGGCCGCAGTCCGCATTACTGGCTGGGTCCCGATCTCGCCGCAGACCAGCCTTTCGATCTTGATATCGTCTTGCATGCCGGTATGGGCCCGGGCGGCGTCCTCTACCGTATGCACGGCGATCATAGATGGACCTCCTTCGATGCGGCCTCCGCCACCGGCCTCGAGCGTCTGGTCTGGCCGTCGCAATGGAGCGTGGGCCATGGTCAGGGTGGAGCGGCGGATCGTTCGTTCATGGGGAGCGGGCTGCAGGTTTCGATTGCTGCGGCGAAGTGATTTGCCGAGATTCTGGGGGGCTCTACATCGGAAAGGCTGCCGGCAGGTAGCATGGTTCGTTCGAGTGCAGATCGCTTTCTGTTAGGCTGATTGCATAGCCGAATTGAGTCTTTGCGGAGAAAGTTCATGGCGAAGTGGGATGGCGCCTATACCTGGCACAAGCGGCCGTCGGCCATCGGAGCGCCGGATCGTCTGAGAGTGGCAACGTGCCAGATCCCCGTGGGGCATGACATCGCGGCGAATACGGCGCAGATTCTGACGTTGATCGAAGCGGCGGCCGAGGCAGGAGCCGATGTCGCCCATTTCCCGGAATGTGCTCTGTCCGGCTATGGCTCGGCCAATTGGCCGGACTGGACCGGCTTCGATTGGTTTGGTCTTCAGGCGGCTGTGGAAGCAGTGCAATCCGCGGCGCGTCGTCACCGGGTCTGGGTCGCGACTGGCTGTGTGCATCGCGACGAAGCCACGCAGAAGAAATTCAATTCTCTCTATGTTTTCAACCGCGACGGTCAACTCGCCGGCCGCTATGACAAGCGCTGTTGCTCAACCAACGATCAGCGGGCTTTCGAATTGGGTCGCCACCAGCTCATCCTGGATATTGAAGGCGTTTCCTGTGGTTTCCTGATCTGCCGCGATTGGAGCTATCCCGAGCTGTGGCGTGCGTATGAAGGCCAGGTCGAACTTGTCTTTCACTCGGCCTGTGCCGACGGTCAGGGGCGCGACAAGAATGAAACCCATACGATCCCGCCATTGATGCAAGCCTATGGCCGGCAATATGTCTATGCCGTGAGCTCTGCCAATTCCTGCCGGTACAGCCAGGACTATCCAAGCCTATGGGTAGAACGCGGCGGATATATGGGCGGGCAGGCGACGCGCCATGAGGCCGGCTTCACGATCAACGCGCTCGCCGACGATCCCGAACAGGATCGCTTCTTCGCCGCCGTTCTGGAATCGCGCCGAGCCGAACGTATCCTGTATCAATTCGCGGATTGAGACGCGGAGCCAGTCCCGTCTCCGGAGCTGGCCCTCTCCAATCTCACCCCTTCTTGCCCTCCGGCTTCTCATCCGGCTGATGCCAGGCGCGGCCGTCGCGCTGGATGAGGTCGTCGGCGCAGGCCGGTCCCATGCTGCCGGGCGCGTAAGGGTCTGGTTTGCCGCCCTTGGTCCAGAGGTCGAGGAAGGGCTGTACCGCCGCCCAGCCGGCTTCGATGCCGTCGGCACGCTGGAACAGGGTCTGGTCGCCGACGAAGAGTTCGTAGAACAGGCTCTCGTAGCCGGTCTGCTTGCCGATGTCGAAACGGTCGGCGTAGCGGAAATCGAGCGAGATCGGCACCGTCTTCAGCACGAGGCCCGGAGCTTTGATCGAGATTTCCATATCCAGTCCCTCGTCGGGTTGTACCTGGATGATCAGCCGGTTCGGCGGCAGCTGCGGGCGCGAGGCCGGGCGCGGGAATTGCGCGAAGGGCACCTGCCGGAAGGTGATGACGATCTCGGTATCACGCGCCTTCAGCGCCTTGCCGGTGCGAAGGTAGAAGGGAACGCCGGCCCAGCGCCAGGTATCGACGAGTAGTTTGAGCGCCACGAAGGTCTCGGTGCTGCTGTCGGGCGCAACATCGGCAGTCTCGGTATAGGCGGGCAGATCCTTGCCGGCGAGGGGGCCGGCCGTATAGGCGCCGCGCACGCCGTTCTTGGCAGCATCTTCCGGCGAATAGATGCGCAAGGCTTTCAGAAGTTTGCCTTTTTCGTTGCGGATCGATTCTGCGTCGAAATTGTTCGGCGGCTCCATCGCCACCATGGCCAGAAGCTGGAAGAGGTGGTTCGGCACCATGTCGCGCAACGCGCCGGTCGAATCGTAGAATTTGCCGCGCGTGCCGACATCGACCACTTCCGCCGCGGTGATCTGGACGTGATCGATATAGTTGTTGTTCCATAGCGCCTCGATCATCATGTTCGCGAAGCGCGTCGTCATGATGTTCTGGACGGTTTCCTTGCCGAGGAAATGGTCGATGCGATAGATCTGGTTTTCGTTGGCGTGGCTGAGCAGCCGGGCGTTCAGCTCGCGGGCCGAGGCGAGGTCGTGGCCGAAAGGCTTTTCGATGGCGATCCGGCGGAAGGCGCCAGCCGTTTCGTTCATAAGGCCGTTGGCAGAGAGCTTTTCGGCGACATCGCCGAAGAAGCGCGGCGGCACGGCGAGATAGAAGGCCGCATTGGCGCTCGGCGCTTGCGACAGATATTTGCTGATCTCATCATAGACGGCGTTCTGGGTGAAATCGCCGGAGATATAGGCGATGCGCTTGCGCAGGCTCTGCCATGCCTCCTGCCGCTCCGGCTCCTGCATGTCGCCCGATGTGGCAAGAAACGAATCCAGCCGCTCCAGCAGCATATCGACGCCGCCGGGCTCGATGCCGATGCCAAGGATATGCAGGTCGTCGCCCACAAGCCCGCTGCGCGACATGTTGATCAGCGTCGGGATCAGCAGCCGCCGCGTCAGATCGCCGGTGGCGCCGAAGATCACGAAGGTCAGCGGCGGCGCCGGTGCAACATCCGGCCCGCTCATGCGTGCACCTCGGCCAAGGGGATGAACATCGGGTTTCTGGACGACATGGGTATCTCCTCGGACCTCTTGCAGTTTTTGCTTTGGCTACGCATGTTCTACTGCATAATTCCTTGGATCGGAATCGATCTAAGGATAAAATTATGCAGCGGATTTGAAGTGCTACAGCGACCTTTGCGCGGCGCTGTAGCGCGGGCCGGCGCCGGTTGTCGATGGATCGCCACCAGCGGCTATTTCTTCACCGCCACCAGAAACAGCCGCGGAAACCGCAGCAGGACCTTGCCGTCCGTGAGCGGCGGATAGGCCTTTTCGATGCGCGCGAGATAGTCGGCCGTGAAGGCGTCGCGATGTTCGGCACCGGCATGGTCGAGATAGGGGCGCAGGCCCGTGGCCTTGACCCATTCGACTATGGCGGCGGCGTTTTCCAGCGCGTGATTGTAGTTGGTGTGCCAGAGGTCGATGCGGGCGGACTTGCCGATCAGCCGGTTATAATAGACCGACGGTGCAGGCAGAGGATTGCGGCGGACGCTCTTCTTTGCGAAGGCCTCGCTCCACGGGCCGCTTTTCGCGGTTTCTTCCATCATCAGGTGGCTGAGCTCGGTCAGATTGTCCGGCATCTGGATGGCGAGCACGCCGCCCGGCTTCAGCCCATCCATCAGCCGGTCGAAAATCTCGAGATGATTGGGCAGCCACTGGAAGACGGCGTTGGCGAACAGCAGGTCGACGGGTTCATCCGGCTCCCATGTCGCAAGATCGGCCTTGACGAATTCCGTGCCGGGCATGCGGGTGCGGGCCGCCTCCAGCATGTTGTCGTCGCTGTCGAGGCCGGAAACGCCGGCCGGACCATAGCGCTCGACGATCAGCTCGGTCGAATTGCCGGGTCCGCAGCCGAGATCGATGGCGCGGTCGATGCGCGCAAGCGGCACCTGCGCCAGCAGGTCACGTGCCGGGCGCGTGCGCTCATCCTCGAACTTCACATATTGGCCGGCAGACCATGCCATGATGCTATCCTCTTCTCAGATCGTCTCTGTCTTCACCGGGCATAGCACCGGGATATATCAGAACCGTGTAATCACGCTGATCCCCGTGCCCTCGGCCTTGTCCAGCGTCATCAGTGCCGGCACGGCTTCCTCCAGGCTGATCCGGCGGCCGATCAGCTTTTGCGGAGCGATCTTGCCGGCGGCGAGCATGTCGAGCATGGCGTCGTAACGCCAGGCCTGCATGCCGTGGCTGCCGTAGATTTCCAGCTCGTGGCCGATCACCTGCGCCATCGGGATCTGCGGCGTCGCATAGTCGCCGAGCATCAGGCCGACCTGCACATGCCGGCCGCGACGACGGAGATTCTTGATCGAGTTGAAGCAGGTGACGGGATGGCCGAGCGCGTCGATCGACACATGTGCGCCGCCCTTGGTGATCTCGCGTACGGCCTCCGCGACATCGGCAACACCGGCGGCATTGATGGTCGCGACCGCGCCGCATTCGCGGGCGAAAGCCAGCTTCTCGTCGGAGATATCAATGGCGATGGCGTTGGCGCCGAGGGCGCTGGCGATCATGATCGCTGACAGGCCGACGCCGCCGCAGCCGTGGATGGCGATCCATTCGCCCGGACGCGTTTTTGCCTGATCGGCGACGGCGCGAAACGAAGTGGCGAAACGGCAGCCGAGGCTTGCCGCCGTGGCATCGTCAACCGTCTCCGGCAGGTGCACGAGATTGGTGTCGGCATAGTCGATTGCCACATATTCGGCAAACGAGCCCCAATGGGTGAAGCCTGGCTGGAACTGGCTGGGGCAGACCTGCTGGTTGCCGGAATGGCATTCGGCGCAATGGCCGCAGCCGGAGACGAAGGGCACGGTGACACGGTCGCCGACCTTGAAGCGGACAACGCCCCGGCCGGTCGCCACCACCTTGCCGGCAAGCTCATGGCCGGGGACATGCGGCAGATTGATATCCGGATCATGTCCCATCCAGCCATGCCAGTCGCTGCGGCAAAGCCCGCTGGCGCCAACGGCAATGACGACGCCGTCTTCGCCAGGTGTGGGATCGGGGAGGGTACGGATCTCGGGTGTGGCCTCGAAGGCCTCGTAATACATAGCTTTCATGGGTATCTCGTATAGCTCGCCGCGTTTGCTTTGGCTCATCATTTTTCCTGATTGACCCATTCGTCAAGCTGTTGTTTCGGCGCATGAAAATTGCGCGCGAAAAGCATCATCCGGCGCTTTGTTGCGAATGGATTTCGCACCGAAAATTCCGCTTGACCCCCAGGTTGCACAGGGATTTCCTTTTGCCGCTTTCACGAGGAAATCATCATGGCTGTCGATACATCCCCCCGCACCACCACCTGGACCCATGTCGATGGAGAATGGCTCCCCGGCAATCCGCCGCTGATCGGGCCGACCTCGCATGCCATGTGGCTGGCATCGACCGTCTTCGATGGCGCGCGCTGGTTCGATGGCATCGCGCCCGATCTCGATCTTCATTGCCAGCGCATCAACCGCTCGGCGCTCGCCATGGGATTAAAGCCCGTGAAGACGCCGGAGGAGATCGAGGCACTCGCCTGGGAAGGCATCAAGAAATTCGACGGCAAGACGCCGCTCTATATCAAGCCGATGTATTGGGGCGAGCATGGTACGGCGGGCAGCGTCGTCGCTGTCGATGGGGAATCGACCCGTTTCGCGCTCTGCCTGTTCGAGGCGCCGCTGGGTGGCCAGGGTGGTATTTCGCTGACCGTTTCGCCCTTCCGCCGTCCGTCGCCGGAAACCGCGATGACCGACGCCAAGGCCGGCTCGCTCTATCCGAACAGCGGCCGGATGATCCTCGAAGCCAAGAAGCGCGGCTTCGACAATGCGCTTGCATGCGACATGAACGGCAATGTCGCGGAGACCGCATCGTCCAACGTCTTCATGGTCAAGGACGGCATCGTCTATACGCCGGTCGCGAACCGCACCTTCCTCGCCGGCATCACCCGTGCCCGCGTCATCGGCCTGTTGCGCCAGGAAGGCTTCGAGGTTCGCGAGGAAACGCTGTCGGTCGAACAGTTCATGGCCGCCGACGAGATCTTCACCAGCGGCAACTTCTCCAAGGTCGTCGGCGTCACTCGCCTCGACGGTCGCGAATTCCAACCGGGTCCGATCGCTCGCAAGGCGCTGGAACTCTATATGGACTGGGCCTACGGCCGGAGTGCCAGCGAAGAATAGGGCATATTGGAGCGCAGCCGCCGGATCATGATGCCTTCGAATTGGCTTCGAAGGCTTGTTTCGTGATCCGGTAGGATGCAAAGGGCTGGCCGAGATATTCCGTTGCATGCGTCGGCGATAGGCCAAGCTTTTCGGCGACGCGGATCGAAGCCGTGTTGCCGGGGGCGATATCGGCGATCACGCAGTCAAACCTGAGCGTTGCGAAGGCATGGGTGAGAACCGGCCTTGCGGCTTCCGTCGCATAGCCCTTGCCCCAGGTGAGCCTGTTCAGCCGCCAGCCGATCTCGATCTCCGGCCCGACCGCATCGGTGGGGATCAGCAAAATCCATCCCAAAAACTGTTCTGGATTTTCCTTGGCAAAGACGGACCAATAGCCGAGGCCCTCGCCAAAGTCCGCCTGAATGCGGTTTGTCAGGAACAGCCTGTGTGCTTTTGGATCGGTCCATGGGCCGGGAATGAATTTCGTCACCTCTGGATCGCGATCCATGGCCATGCATTCCTCGATGTCGGCCATGGTGCGCGGACGCAGGATCAGGCGGCCGGTTTCAAAGGTAGGAAGCACGCTTGTTTCTCCTGATTTATCGATACTCGTAGAGATAAGAATAGACGTCGGGATGCGGAAGAATAATTCGCAGTCTAAGAAAATGTAGCGAATTCTCCCACGGCAATTGCTTTTGTGCTATTATGGAGTTGGTCGGCAAAACCACTAAGGAGGCCGCCATGAAAATCTCTGTTCCTGCTTCTGTCTATCTTTTCGACTATTACAGGCTGTTTTTGCAGCTCTGTGTCATCGCGGCGATCGGGTTCGTCATCTATTCGATGCTGTTCGGATTGACGTGGTGATGTCGGAAGCAATTGAAACCGCCGGCCTTTACGAGGCCGCCGGGTCCATTCTTGTTTAAAGGTAGTCGACGATGAGCTTGAGTTTTCCCAACCGGAGCCGCAGTTACGATGCCTCGGCGCGGCGTATCCGTTTTATCGGGCATGACGGCATGTTCGAGGTCCCGTTTCTGGTCGAAGCCGATGTCTTTCCGGAGGCCAACACCGAGGCGGGCTATCTTGCCGCCTTCGATGCCGGGCGCGATGCGATCCAGCAGGTGGCCATGAAAGCCTATGGCTATGCCCGCCGGCGCATGTACATCCTGACGCCGAATGATTTTCGCTGAGGAGATTATTCCGCTTCTTTCCTCGGGCTGACCCACCAGCAATAGACCGCGCCGATCGCCAGCAGCACGCAGGTGCCGAGGAAGACGGCGCGCATGCCGATATGGCCGCCGACGAAGCCGCCCATGACCGGGCCGACCACCTGACCGACATATTGCGACGAGATCGAAAGACCGAGGATGCTGCCGGCCGCCGCGTCCGGCACATTATGGCGGATGACGGCGGTGATGCAGGGCAGCAGTCCACCGAGCGCTATCCCCATCAGGAAGCGCAGCGCGATCAATTGCCAGGCCGAGGTGACGAAAGCCTGCGGGATCAACAGCAGCGCCGCGACCGCCATAGCCGCCATGATGACAGTCCAATGGCCGATGCGATCGGCGAGCTTGCCGAGCCATGAGGCCGACAGGATGCTGCCGAAAGCCGCCGCAGCCATGACCACGCCCGAAATCATCGTGACATGCGCGTTCTCGACGAACTGGGCGACATAGACGGTGATGATCGGCTCGATCGACATGTTGGCAAGCATCAGCAGCAGGCCGATCGACAACATGGCGATGGCAGGTCGTTTGTCGGGGATGGAAGCCCAGCCGCCGCTCGCCTTTGCCGCCGTCTTCCGCGCCGGCGATTTCTCTTCCTTGATCAGGAAGGTCGTTGCCAGGAAGGTGAAGAAGATCACGCCGCCCGCCAGTAGAAAGGTGCCGCGAATGCCGATGATGGGCGGCAGGGCGCCGCCGATCAGAGGCCCGACCAGATTGCCGGCCATGATCCCGGAGGACAAGACCCCGAGCGCCCAGGCCGAGCGATGCTTCGGCGTCTGCGTCGCCACCAACACCATCGAGCCGGAGGCATAGCCGCCGGCAAGGCCGGTGAACAGGCGCAGCGCCACCAATTGCCAGACGCTGCCCGCCATGCCCATCAGCGAGATCGCCACCGTCATGCCGAGGCTGGCGCGCACCAGCATCAATTTCCGGCCATAGATATCGCCGAGCCGCCCCCAGAGCGGCGCGACGAAGGCGGCGGCAAAGAAGGTGGCGCCATAGGCGATACCGGACCATTGCACGATCGCCGCCTTGTCGCTAACGCCCAGTTCCTCGACATAAAGCGGCAGGAAGGGAAGTAGCAGCGTCATCGCCACGATCGTGGTGAAGGAGCCGACGAGGCAGATGATCAGATTCCGCATCCAATAGGCGGTTTCCGGTTCAGCCGGCGCGGCTGCCTCCCATTGCGTCTCAGTCATTTTCTGGCCTTTGCATTCAGCGTATACAATAATTGCTGGCTGCCCGACGCCAGGATGTGGCCCTTCGCGGCGGCAAGCAGGTCCGCGCGGGTGAAGAGATCGGGAAGATTGAGCCGGTCGACATCAAGCGCATAGACGGTGACGTGATAGCCGTGAATACGCTCGTCGTTCCAGGGCGGGCACGCACCCATATAGCCTCCATGCGGCCCATTCTTCAAGGAGCCGCCGCCTGCACCATTCTGTCCGCGCCGGCCATGGTCCGTGCGCTCGAGCGGCAGCCCGGCCGCCGGCGAATTATCGCCATCGACGCCTTCGGGAAGGCTGGTGAGAGAGGCCGGTATATCGGCGAGCACCCAATGGACGAATTCCATCCGCTTGAAGTTCTTGGGGATGATCGTGTCGTTCTTGTTGAACAACGAGAAATCGCTGGGCACATCGGGGTCGACCATGGTCAGCGCATAGGAGCGCGTGCCCTTCGGCCCTTTCGACCAGGACAGGGCCGGGCTCTTGTTCGGCCCCGGCGCCGATTTGCTGTTGGGGGTTGCGATACACGAGGCGTTTTTCGGCAACAGCATGCGACCATCGCTCTTCTCGAACTTGACCTTGAGATCAGCGGCAAAGGCCGGCGAGCCGGTGGTGACTGCCGCTGCGATAGCGATTGCGCCGAGGAGATGGTGAGTATGTCGCATGGTCTTGCCCTTTCGCGTTTCAGCCCTTTCGAGCTTTCATGGGGCAGGGTCTAACAGATCATTCAGATACGCTTGCGTACGCAAACGCTCAAAGTGTCGCCGGAAACGCTCAAGTGCCGCGCAGTCGTTCGGCGAAGCGGCGGGGCGAGCGATAGCCGGTGGCAAGGGCTGCTTCGCGCAGCGAAAGACCGTCTTCGGACAGCAATGTGGTCGCGAGCGCCACGCGTTCGCTTGCCAGCACGTCGCGCAGCGAGGAACCTTCGCGCGACAGACGCCGGCGCAGCGTCGCATTGCTGGTGCCGAGTTCGACGGCGATGAGGTCGGCGGTCCAGGCGCGGTCCGGCTGCCAGCGCACCAGCGCACGCACGGCCTCCGCCGTCGTTTCAGGCGATGCGGGCAGGGCGCCGCGCATGCCGAGCACCATCAGCACCTCCATCAGGCGATGCTCGATCAATTCCGTCGGCAACTCGCCGGATGCAATACCGTCGCCGGCATGGTGGATGGCTGCGGCCAGCACCGGATCGAGAGGCAGGTCGATCTGCGAAGCCACGCGCCCCGGCGGAAAGGCCCTGACGGCGCGGCGCACGAGCTCGTCGGGAAAGCTGATGAAGATGGCACGATAGATGCCGCTCTGCGGATCGGGATCGTTGACGACATCGCCGCGCCAGCCGGCGGGAAGCACCAGCACCGTACCGGCCGGAAAGCGCTGATGCCGCCCCATGCTCAACACCTCCTTGTAGCCCTCTATGAGAACGACGATCGAGACATGGGAAAAGGCCGAGCCGGCGATACGCTCGCGCTGCCGGGTGACGAAGGTGAAGAGGGTGGAATAGCTTTTTCCATCAGCCGGCATGACGGCAGGCCGATTGTCTTTCCCCGCCAGGCGGCGCAGCTTCTCCAATATCTGATGAGCCTCGGGCATGGCGACGCGTCCTGCTGGTGTCGATGAGAACGATAGTCTGAACCACGCCGCTAGCGATGCCAAGCCCGCAAAACGCCTTGTCGGTTCTCTCGGTTCCAGTTGGTTCAGCTCGCGGCAACTGCCGTCATAGCTGCTTCCAGCGCGACGAGCGGGCCGGTCATCGGCTGAAG
Organism: Rhizobium sp. RCC_161_2; assembly: GCF_041355235.1. NCBI lineage: Bacteria > Pseudomonadati > Pseudomonadota > Alphaproteobacteria > Hyphomicrobiales > Rhizobiaceae > Rhizobium > Rhizobium sp. RCC_161_2. The sequence goes on from NZ_JBFUPL010000004.1 coordinate 78,493, forward strand.
AGCGCTTCCGCTCAACAGCCGTAGCGCTCCGGTCATCGACGCCTGTGCGAAGGCGACCGTCTTTGCCCCTTCGCGATGTGCTACGCCGACCGCCTCGGCGATTGACGTCAGATAGGCCTCTTGTTCGCCGGCCCGGAACAGCGCCCAGGCGCCCTCGATCAGCCGCACATCGATGTCGGCACCGGTTTTCTTCGCGGCGTCCTCGAATAGTCGGGTGGTGGGGTCGATGGTCGTTTCGACGGTGCAAAGGACAATGACCTTGCTGCCCGCCTTCACTGCTCTTTCCGCTAGAATATCGTCGGCTCTGATAACGGGAACCGGCGACTTCCCAGCCGCAAGCGATGCCGCCGGGCCAAGGGTGGAGCAGTTGAGCACGACGGCATCGGCCTCCTGTGCGAGGTGGAGCAGGACATGAGCCGTTTCCGTCGTGATATCCGTCGTCAAACCTCCCAGCCGTTCGGCGGTCAGGAGAAGGTCGGCGCGGACATGATGATGGAGGGCGCCAGCCGGAAGGCCAAGCTCCCTGGCGGCGTCCTCATAGATGGGAATGTTGCTTTCGGCAGTATGCAGGCAGGCAATTTTCACGGAGCTGGTCTCGTTGAGGCCGCCCGATCGGGCGGCGGTTCATCGAGCCTAGCCTCTGACGATCTGATTGTCGACGCGTGCAATGCCGCAGATCGTGGCCGCGATCTTGCCGGCGCGGTCGATCTCTTCTTCGGTGGCAAGCCAGCCGCTGAGGACGATCTTGGGACCGTCCGTAGTCACGAAAACATCCGGGCCGTCGATATCTTCGGCGATGGCCAGCGCGTTTTCCACCGCGAATTCGAGGTCTATCGTCTCAGGCGCAGTGGTGCGGGGCATTTTGGCAGAGAATGAGGGTGTCATGGGGTCTGATTTCCTCAGTTAGTGGTTGTCTTTCGCGTTTTGTCCGCGGATATCGCCATCGCGGCGCTTAAGCTGCTGTCAAGCAGCTCGTCTGGAATTTGCGGTCCGTATCGGCCCTTGTGGAGCTTCAAGGCTTGCCTGTAGGCTTCGATGAACAGACTGATCCTGGTCCAGTTTTCTTGTGCCATACGCGTCGGCCAGAACAGAAAGGTGCCAGCCGCGGATGTCGTCAGCTCGCCGAGGCGGCTGGCGGGAATCTTGAAAGTGCCCGCTGGCATCTTCGCCCGGATACCGGAATCGTCGATCAGCCACTCAGCGTTTTCAAAGAGCAGCACCCTACTATCCAGGAGGGATGTGTCCCTGATATGGCGGGACGAACGGCTTTCGAAGAATGGAAGGAGGCCAACCGGGCCGTCATTGCTGCTGGTTTCGCTGGCGGTATCGGCGGGCATCATCAATCCTTCCGGGTGGCTGATGGTCGCGGAGCTCAGCGCGGCGATTGTTGCCTGTCTCCCAGACTGGCGTACGCTTTCGCGGGCGCCATTGTCTAAACAGAGACCTTGAATGCTATTGACGCGCGCGATTGCTGTGACGGTGCAATCTATTCGGCTTCTGCCACAGCGGTGATCGGTTCTATATCGATTTCCTGTGTCACCCGTTCCTGAGCGACTTCGTCATTGCGCATCCGGTATTGCGGGGAATTGTCCCTCGCCGGAAGATAGGCCGTGATCCGGTAAACCTCCGCAGCCTTCGGGGAAAGGCCCTTCCGGCTCTTTAGTCGAACGGTCTGGCCGATGGGGAAACGGTGGATGGCCACGGTGCACTACGTCTTTCTGGCCATGTCTATCGCAATGGCCCTGTTATCACGGCGCTTTCGCGCGAATGTCGTCTATCGGGAAATGCATGTCCGGCAAGACGGCCACGATGCCGCTTACCGAACATTCCGGCTTGATTGTCGAGGGAATGATCGCGGGCTGCCAGTACATCCGTGGTCAGCGCCGCATTCCGTTGCAATCATGCCAATCTGAGTTTTGAGATCGAGCTGCGGCCCATGCCGTCCTGCTCAATTTCAAAGACCAGCTTCTGACCTTTTTTGAGCGTTTCCAGGCCAGATTTCACCACTGTTTTCGCGTGAACGAAAATAGCGACGCTGCCGTCGGTCGGCTGAATGAAGCCGTAGCCCTTTTCCAGGTCGAAATTCTTGACGATGCCATTGAACATGCTGTCTCCTTGGGCTTGGCATGGTCAAATGCCGGCAGTTGTGCCGTCCATATTCAGACCATACGGTTGAGGAGATCGGCGGGTCGAGAACTCTGACGCCGCGAAGAGCCAAGCTGCCCAAGACGATAGAAGTACAACTACAGGGTGATTAAGGCTTAAATAAGACCTTTAGCGAGTGAAGTGCCGAATAGATGGTTCGGTGCCGCATTTAGGCAGCGACACCCAGTCCGTGCCGGCTTGATGGGTACAAGCGGTATCTGGTTGAAAGACGGGTAAATTTTCCTCCAGTCCGCGATTTTTTGGCATGTCGCCGGTTGCCCTTCCCATCGTCCCCTCCTATGTTCCGGGTCACCTGCCGACGCAATCAATTGCCAAGAGGAGATATGACCATGGCTTTCGAATTGCCTGAACTTCCCTACGATTACGACGCTCTTTCCCCCTTCATGTCGCGTGAGACTCTCGAGTATCACCACGACAAGCATCACAAGGCCTATGTCGACAACGGCAACAAGCTGGCGGCCGAGGCGGGTCTTTCCGATCTCTCGCTCGAAGAAATTGTGAAGAAGTCCTTCGGCACCAATGCAGGCCTCTTCAATAATGCTGCCCAGCACTACAACCACGTCCATTTCTGGAAGTGGATGAAGAAGGGCGGCGGCGGCAACAAGCTGCCGGGCAAGCTCGAAGCTGCCTTCGCCTCCGATCTCGGCGGCTATGACAAGTTCAAGGCTGATTTTGCCGCTGCCGGCGCCACCCAGTTCGGCTCCGGCTGGGCTTGGGTTTCCGTCAAGAACGGCAAGCTCGAAATCTCCAAGACCCCGAACGGCGAAAACCCGCTGGTTCACGGCGCCACCCCGATCCTTGGCGTCGACGTATGGGAACATTCCTATTACATCGACTACCGCAACCTGCGTCCGAAATACCTCGAGGCCTTCATCGATAGCCTGATCAACTGGGACTACGTCCTGGAGCAGTACGAAGCCGCCACGAAGTAAGCTTTGCCGTTTCGGCTTGCTTTCACACCCGGCGCTGTCCAAGCGTCGGGTGTTTTCGTATGTATAGTCCGATTATTATCCCGTCAGCCCAAGGAGGCTGCATGTCGTCTCCATCCGCCCCGAGCTTCCGTTTCGGCGTCATCGCCGATCCGCAATATGCCGCCCTCGAGCCCAATCTCGAGCTTGACCGCTATCCGGCAAAAAGCCTCGCCAAGCTCAAAGAGGCAATCGCGGAATTCAACCGGCACGACCTCGCTTTCGTCGTCACTCTCGGGGACATCATCGACCGGAATTGGCAGAGTTTCGACGATATCCTGCCGGTCTACGAGAGCCTGCGGCATGAGCGCTATTTCCTGCTCGGCAATCATGATTTTGCGGTCGCCGCGGAGCATCTGACGAAGGTCGCGAGCCGCGTCGGATTGTCATCGGCCTATTATGATTTCCGCCACGCCGGCTATCGTTTCATCGCCCTTGACGGCAACGAGGTCAGCCTGTTTGCTCCACCGGAGCGCGACCCGCGTCGTGATGAAGCCAAGGCGTTGATGAAAGCGCTGGATGACGCCGGCGCGCCGAATTCGCACCGCTGGAACGGCGCCATCAGCGACACGCAACATGCCTGGCTCGCCGCCAAGCTGAACGAGGCGAAAGCCGCCGGCGAAAAGGTCGTGGTCATGAACCACTATCCGGTTTTCCCGGAGAATTCGCACAACGCGCTCGACAGCGACCGCCTGCTGGCGCTGCTCTCCAAACACGATCATGTCGTTGCCTATCTCAATGGCCACAACCATGCCGGTAATTTCGGCGTTGTCGACGGGACGTATTTCGTCAATTTCAAAGGCATGGTCGATACCGAAGACAACAGCGCCTATGCGATCGTCACGGTCTACGAGGATCGGCTGGAGATTGCCGGCTTCGGGCGGGAGGAGAGTAGGGTGCTGGTGCTCGGCCAGGGCCGCTAGCCCGCTATCCGCTTCTCCGTCACGCCCTGCTTCCCCGCCATAATGCTTCAGGCCGGCCTGACTGTTCCATCAGCCGCCGGCGACTTGGGCATTCACCTGCCACCCGCTCACCCAGATCTGCCGCAACCGATCTCCTTCACCCTTGAACCATAGCCCCGTTGCGTCGCAACCTTCGATCCGGTCGCTGCGGAAATTGCGGATGGCTTGGCGCAGTTCGCACCAGGCGACGATGTTGGCGGTTTCGGCGTAGTAGATGAGGGCGATCGGGCGGATGATACGCTCGGTGGCGCGGCCGAGTTCGTCGCGGTAGGAGAGATCCAGCTTCTCCTCGTCGCGGATGGCGCGGCGCACCAGCGCCAGATCGATGGCGCCGGCCATGGGTGCGGCAAAGCCCCAGGCGTGCAGCGCATTGGCCTCGAATGTCTGGCGCAGCGGTGGCGGCACCGCACCGGCGATCTTGGCGCTGACGCGCTTGGCGGCGAGCTTCAGTTCGTCGTCGCCGGTACGCTCCACGAGCGCCAGAGACAGCACGATTGCCTCCATCTCCTCGATCGAAAACATCAGCGGCGGCAGGTCGAAGCCGGGGCGCATGATGTAGCCGATGCCGCGCCCGCCCTCGATCGGCACGCGCATCGCCTGCAGGGCGACGATGTCGCGATAGACCGAGCGCACCGTCACCTCCAGCCGCTCGGCGATGACGGCCGCCGTCACCGGCTTTTTCGCCAGCCGCAGGATCTGGATGATCTCGAACAGGCGCGACGCCTTGCGCATTTCATCCTCCCGGCTTGAAGGCTCCTGACAATACCCTGTCAGTTGGGCTGAACTATAAGACTGCCTATCGATTTGAAAATCAACAAATTCTTCTGCGGCTCACCCGCACGAGACGATAGGCAACTGACATGGGCTATACCGAAAATCTCTGGCTTTTCTTTCTCCTCCTCTTCGGCATCATCATCGTTCCGGGCATGGACATGCTCTTCGTGCTGGCCAATTCCCTGACCGGCGGGCGCAACAGGGGGCTGGCCGCGACCGGCGGCATCATGCTGGGCGGCGCGGTGCATTCGCTGAACGGCGCGCTCGGCGTCGGCCTGCTGATGCATTTCGTGCCGGTCCTCTTCAATCCGCTGCTCCTTGCCGGCGCCGGCTACATGGCCTTTATCGGTATTACGCTGATGCGTAGCTCGATCACTGTCGGCGATCAGGGGCCGGCCGGTAGCCGCTCCACCTGGAAGGCCTTCCGCCAAGGCGCGGTCACCTGCCTGATCAACCCCAAGGCCTATCTCTTCATCCTCGCCGTCTATCCGCAGTTTCTGAAGCCGGACTACGGTCCGATCTGGATACAGGCGACCATCATGGGATTGATGACTATCGCCACGCAGTTCCTCATCTATGGCGGGCTGGCCGTCACCGCCGGCCGAAGCCGCGATCTGTTGGTTGCCAACCCCGTGGCGACCGCCTTTGCCGGGCGTGCCGCCGGGCTGCTCCTGTTCGCGGTCTCGGTCTTCACCGTCTGGGAGGGCTGGAGGACGGCGTGAGGGTCGGCTCATGTCTCGAATATGACACTGATTTTGCTCAGTTCTCACCACTTTGTGACTTCATCGCCTGCGCGGAAAACGGCAAACATGCTAGCGTGATGACGCGCCGACCGCATCCGCGGTCCTGATCACATCCGCAGAGGTAGGAGAAGCATATGAAATGGAGAGCGATTGTGGTGGCGACGGCTCTGGCCGGCGTTGCCTTTGGTTCGGTCCTGGCGGCCGATGGCGGTACACATGATGCCCGTATTGCGTTGATGAAGAAGATCGGCGGCGCGACCGGCGCTCTCGGCGCCATCGCCAAGGGCGAGAAGCCCTACGATGCCGAAATCGTCAAGGCCTCGCTGACGACGATCGCCGAGACGGCCAAGGCTTTCCCGGATCAGTTCAACCCCGACAGCGACAAGACCGATGCCGAGGTCAATCCGAAGATATGGGACAACCTTGATGACTTCAAGGCCAAGGCCGCCAAGCTGTCCACCGATGCCGAGACAGCGCTCGCACAGCTCCCAGCCGACCAGGCAGGCGTTGGCGCCACGCTGAAGACCCTGGGCGGCAGTTGCGGCGCCTGTCATCAGGCCTATCGCATCAAGAAGGACTAGCGGTAGGCCGGCATCGTCCGGACATCAGGTTAAACATCCACACCGGCTTTGCCGCCGGTGTGGATTGCAGTATTTCATGATGCAGGCTGAACTTTGGGGGTAGGCATGGTTGCGCGATTTGTCCGGTGGCTGCTCTGTCTCGTCGGCCTCGCCATCATCGGCCTCAGTGCCTTCTACGTCGTCACCGCGCCGTCGCCCCTGCCGGCAAGCCATTGGGAAAATCTCGGCGATCCCGATCTCAAGAACGGCGAGATGGTGTTCTGGGCTGGCGGTTGCACGAGCTGTCATGCCGTATCCGGCGCACAGGGCGATGCCAAACTGGTCCTGGCGGGTGGCCTAGCGCTGACAAGCCCCTTCGGCACCTTCCATGTCCCGAATATCTCGCCGGATGAAAAAGCCGGCCTCGGCAGCTGGACGCTGGCCGATTTCGGCAATGCCATGAAACGTGGCGTCGGCAAAAACGGCGAACATCTCTATCCGTCCTTCCCCTACGGCTCATACGCCCGCATGAGCGACAAGGATGTCAACGATCTCTGGGGCTTCCTGAAGACCTTGCCGAAGAGCGACAATGTCGCCCCGCCGCATGAGCTGCCGTTCCCCTTCAATATCAGGCTGACGCTCGGCGGCTGGAAATTTCTCTATTTCAACGATCAGCCCCGTGTCGTTCTCGCCAATGCCGACGACAAGATCAGGCGTGGCCAATATCTGGTCGAAGGCCCCGGCCATTGCGGCGAATGCCACACCCCGCGCGACGCCCTCGGCGGTTTCCTGAAAGACCAGTGGCTAGCCGGTGCACCGAACCCGGAGGGCAAGGGCAACATTCCCGACATCACCTCCGGTTCGAAGGCGATCGGCAGCTGGAGCTCAGCCGACATTGCCACCTACCTCGAAACCGGCTTCACTCCCGACTATGATTCCGCCGGCGGCTCGATGGCCGAAGTACAGCAGAACATCGCGCATCTCCCGACCGCTGACCGCGAAGCGATTGCGGCCTATCTGAAAGCGCTGCCGGCGCGATGAGGGCGCGTGTCAACTCTCAGCGTCGCTTTGCCAGATAGAGATGTGTTTCGTAGCGAAGCTCAAACTCTCCACCATGTGCAGCGATCACCTCCGCAATTGCCCCAAGCAGAGCCTCCCTCTGCTCATCCGCCAGAAGCCGATGGCCTGAGAGCGTGCGGAGCAGGTCGGTATAGCTTGTAGTGCCATGCATCCGGCTCCAGGGATAGCAGCGGTGCGTTACCTGCCCGAAATGCTCGGACTCTTCGAATAGCGCCGCAAAGGGGCCGCCCGACAAATACCAGGCTTCTGCTGGCGGGCCGGACAGGGATGGTGCGTATCGCGAATAGATGCGGGCAAATTCCGGCCCGAGCGGCGATGTCGGCGGCAGCGGCACGTTGCCGAAAACCGCAAGCGTTCCGTCCGGCGTGAGCTGGGCGGCTGCCTTGGCAAAGCGGATCTCCGGCGCAACCCAGTGAAAGGACTGGGCGGCGAGCGCGAGCTTGAAGGTTGCCGTCTCGCCCGGCCAGGCCTCGAAAGTCGACGTCGTAAAGCGGATATTGGGGAATTCCGCGAGGTTTTCCCGCGCGATGCCGATCAGGTCCGAACCGGGATCCAGCGCGAGGACGGAAAAGCCGCGTCGTGCAAATCCTTGTGTCGCCTGTCCCGTGCCGCAGCCAATCTCGAGGACCCGATCCGTATCGTCTAAACCGGCGAAGGCGACGATGTCGTCGAAGAGCGGCTCGGGATAAACAGGGCGGGTGCCGCCATAAAGGGCTGCCACGCCGTCAAAAGTGAACCGCTGCTCCAAGGGTGCGTCCTTTGTTGAGAAATCGCGGATGCGCAGCCATTTTTCTAGCGTATTTGCGTTGAACTTTACAGCCCGGTGAGCTCGGAATGCAGCAACGGGAGAGGGTGACCTTGGACATAGCGGTGAAGCAGAATGTTCCTTATTTCAGCCAATGGGAAACGCCCGACATGACGCTGGCCGTGGTGGCCGAGGGCGCGCAGGCAGCTTTGTTGAAGGACCCGCTCTGGGCATCTTCAGGGGCTCGCAATGTCGAGGAGTACGCCCTTTGGGCCGGTAATCTCTGCGGCATGGCCTGCCTGAAGATGGTTCTCGCCGCCCGTACCGGCCGGACGATGCCGATCATGGATCTGGCCATGGGATGCAAGGATTATGGCGGCTATGTCGAAGAGGCGGACGGCAGGATCAAAGGCTTGATCTATGCGCCCTTCGTTCCCTTCGTCAAAGACCGGTTCGGTCTGCACACCAGGGTCGTTACCGGGATTTCCGCCGGAGATATCGGCGATATCCTTGCGCAATCGGAATTCTTCGTTGCATCCGTGCATCATTCCATCCGCTGGTCCGATACCGAGCCGCCATCGAAGGGCGGACATCTCGTGCTGGTGACTGCGGTCGACGCAGGCTCAGTCCGCTTTCACAATCCCTCCGGGCATGAGGCCGCGACGCGCGAAAATGTGGAGCTGCCGCTGGAGGTATTCGAGCGCTTCTTCGCCGGGCGCGGGATCGCCATCGATCGCTGACGATAGGAAGGTCAACGGCGATCCCGGACGTGGTCTGCGTCATGCCAGGGCTTGGAGATAGCGCATGCCGGTGACCGGGCGTGGCTTGAAATCCATATGTTCGTAGAAGCGATGCGCCTGGACATTGCCGGTTGCCGCGCCGACGGAGAGGAAGCTGCAGCCGGCCTTGCGGGCGACATCGCGGGCGCGGTCGACCAGATGCTGGCCGATGCCGTGGCCGCGATGACCGTCGCGCACGAAGAGGTGATGCAGGTCCATGCCCCGCTGGCCTTCCTGCGCCTTGTAGAGCGGCACGAGAATGGCGTAGCCGATCAATCCGTTCTCGCCTTCGGCCACCAGCGCCGTGATCCATGGCAGCGGGCCGAAGAGATCGCGCTCTAGCTGTTCCGGCGTTGTGCCGGAGGGGTCGCCGTGATGGGCGGCGAGCAGCCGGATCATGTCGTTCAGTTCCGGCATGTCGCGCGGATGCGCGCTGCGGATGGTCAGCACCGGCGGGCGGAGAAGGGAAATTTCGCTATCGTCTAGCATGGCATTTCGCGTCCTTGTTTCGAATGAGCCGTCAGGACGCTGCTGATACAACAAAGCCGCCTGACGGCGGCTTGTTGACAATATGATCTGTCCAGCCGCCCTTTACAGGTACAGCCAAAAATACGAGCAGGTGTGGAGCGCGTGCTTGATCATGGGCGCATCAATGATCCGGAATGGCGGATTTGTCAATGGGGCCTCATCCGCTCGCCCAGCTGGCGACCATGGCGCCACTCTTCAGTATCGAATTGCCGCAAGAGCGCGTCGGTCTATCGCGCCTGAGCCTCATCAGGAGAGGGGTTGCTCTTGATGCCAGATATAGTATACCCCCCTATATTATAACTCGAGGTCGTCATGTCCCATACCGTTCGTGAACAAGCCAAGCTTCTTTCGCGTGTCCGTCGCCTGAAGGGGCAGATGGAAGCGGTGGAGCGGGCGTTGGAGGCCGAGCGGCCTTGCGGGGAGGTCTTGCAGCTTCTCGCCTCGATCCGGGGCGCACTGACGGGGCTGACCGGTGAGATACTGGACGATCACCTGCAGGAGCATGTGCTCCACGCGGAAAGCGAAACGGCACGCCGTCAGGCGGTCGATGAAATATCCGATGTGCTGAAGACCTATCTGCGCTGAGCAGGGGCTTTGGAGCATTTAACAGGAGACGGATGTCATGAGTGGTTCTTCGGATGCGTTGACGCATAGCCATGTATTTCTGGGTGCCGACCACCAGCGCAATGAGCGCCGCGTCTGGCTGGTCATCGCGCTGACGACGGTGATGATGGTGATCGAGATCGCCGCCGGCACGCTCTATGGTTCGATGGCGCTGACCGCCGATGGCTGGCACATGTCGACACATGCGAGCGCCATGCTGATTTCGGCGCTGGCCTATCTCTATGCCCGCCGTCATGCTCATAACGCGCGGTTCACCTTCGGCACCGGAAAGCTTGGCGATCTCGCCGGCTTCGCCAGCGCCATCATCCTCGCCATGATCGCCGTGCTGATGGGCTGGGAAAGTCTGCTGCGATTGATGAACCCGGTCGCGATCAATTTTCACGAGGCGATCGCCATTGCGTCGGTCGGCCTCCTCGTCAACATCGCCAGCGCCTGGTTGCTGCGTGACGATCATGACCACCACCATGGGCATGGCCACGCGCACGGGCATGATCATCATCACGAACATGGCCATGACCACGATCATCACCAGGGCGGCAAAGACAACAATCTGCGCTCGGCCTATGTCCATGTCATCGCCGACGCCATGACATCTGTTCTGGCGATCGTCGCCCTTCTGCTCGGCAGCTATTTCGGCTGGACCTTTCTCGATCCGTTGATGGGCCTCGTCGGCGGCCTGGTGATCCTGCAATGGTCCCTGAGCCTGCTGCGTTCCTCCGGTTCGATCCTGCTCGACTTCATCCCGTCCGGCGAAGAGCTGCCGGACGAAATCCGAGAGGCCATCGAAACCGGCGACGACCGCATCACCGATCTGCATGTCTGGCAGGTCGGCCCCGGTCATCATGCGGCGATCGTTGCCGTGGCGACGCCGGAGCCGCGCGATCCGGCCTTCTACAAGGCCCGACTGGCGGATCTGCATGAATTGTCGCATGTCACCGTTGAAGTCACGGTCGAAAAGGCGGCATAAGGCGGGTTGAAGGAAGGGTGTGCCAGAGGCTTGCCATATTCCTCACTTAGCTCTGAATCCGCCTGATTCCGCTGGAGGTTTCCGCATGCCCACATTGCTTACCCGCCGTCGCCTCTTGGCAGGCTCGGCGCTGCTCCTTCCCGCCCTGACATTTGGCCCGCAGACCCTGTTTGCGCAGGATGCCAACGCCAGCAAGAGCCCGGACGCGACGGCTCCAGCGCCCGGCGCCTCCGATACGCCGGACAGTTCCGCTGCACCTGACGACGACGATGGAATGGACGGCACCCAGGGGGCGGACAATTCCCAGGTGACGGAGGATGCCGACAAGCAACTGGCGGACCTGGAAAAGAAGACCGGCGGTCGTCTCGGTGTTTCGGTACTGGATACGGAAACCAATATTTCGCTCGGCTATCGCGAAGCGGAGCGCTTCGCCCTGTGCAGCAGCTACAAGGCGCTTGCCGCCGGCTTCGTGCTCGCCCGCGTCGATCAGGGCGTCGAGAAGCTCGATCGCCGCGTCACCTACGGCAAGGATGTCGTGGTCACCTATTCACCGGAGACTGAAAAGCATGCCGGCACCGACGGCATGACGATTGCCGAACTCTGCAATGCGGCGGTCACGCTCAGCGACAACACCGCCGGCAATCTGCTGCTCGACAGCTTCGGTGGTCCGGCGGCGTTGACGGCATGGCTGCGCACCACCGGCGACACTGAAACCCGGCTCGACCGCAAGGAACCCGATGTCAACCAGGCGATCAAGGACGACCCACGGGATACGACGACACCCGATTCCATGCTGGATACGATCGGGCTTCTGACGCTCGGCAACACGCTGTCGGAAACCTCCAGGGATCAATTGTCGAACTGGCTGGTCGCCAACACCACCGGCAACGCCCGCCTGCGCGCCGGCCTGCCAAAGGAATGGAAAGTCGGCGACAAGACCGGCACCGGCGAGAACGGCTCCTATGCCGACGTCGCTGTCATCTGGCTCCCGGATCGCGGCCCGATCCTCGTTGCGACCTTTGTCGGCGAGGCGACTGCGCCTGCAAAAGATATCGAAGCCGTCTTCGCCGCGGTCGGCAAGATCGTTGCGGGCATGGTGGGGTGAAATAGTAGCGCTCTGAAATGCAATCGATAAATCAGGGCGGTACGGTCGCGATGTGAATCAGGATCGCATCGCCTTCATCTGGTGCGAGAAGTCCAGGCGATGAATAGCGCGGTATCCTGAGGCTCCGCGCCCGGCTTTCGCTATGTCCCGCAGAAGGTCTGCAGCACCCGTTCCGCCGGTTGCGGCGGCTCGGCGTAGGGCGCAAAGGCTTGCTGGTCCTCATAGGGTTTGGCCAGCACGGCCAGCAGCGCCTCGAACAACGAAAAATCATCCTCCTCGACGGCAGCCGCGATCGCTTGTTCGATGCGATGGTTGCGGGGGATGAAGGCCGGGTTGACGCCGAGCATTGCCTTTGCACGCGCGGCGGGCGATTGCGGATCGCGGCCGAGCCGTTCGCGCCAGCGTGCAAGCCAGGGCGCTACGGATTGCGGATTCTTGAAACTGGCGGCAAAGGTGGCCTCGTTGTCGTCGCTTGCCGCAAGCACACAAAGCCGCCGGAAGGTCAGGGTGAAATCCGCCTCCTGCTCGTGCATCACCGCAAGCAGCGACTGGATCAGATCGAGATCATTGTCTTCTTCCGTTGCGAGGCCGATCTTGGCGCGCATGCCGGCAAGCCAATGGGTCTGGAAGCGCTCGCCATAGGCCTTGATCACCCCATTTGCCAGTTCCACGGCGGTATCGAGCGTCGGATCGATCAGCGGCAGCAGCGTTTCGCCAAGCCGCGCGAGGTTCCATTGGCCGATGGCCGGCTGGTTGGCATAGGCATAGCGGCCCTGTCGGTCGATCGAGGAAAACACGGTCGCCGGATCATAGACGTCCATGAAGGCACACGGACCAAAATCGATCGTCTCGCCGGATATGGTCATGTTGTCTGTGTTCATCACGCCATGGATGAAGCCCACATGCAGCCAGCGCGCGATCAAGGATGCCTGCCGGTCGGCCACCGCTTCCAGCAGCGCGAGATAGTGGTTCTGGCGATCCTTGATCTCGGGATAATGCCGGTCGACGACATGGTCGGCGAGGATGCGCAGGCTGTCTGTGTCGCCGCGAGCGGCGAAATACTGGAACGTGCCGACGCGGATATGGCTTGCAGCGACGCGGGTAAAAACCGCACCGGGCAGCGCTTCTTCGCGGTAGACTGGCTGGCCGGTGGTGACTGCCGCCAGCGCCCGTGTCGTGGGAATGCCGAGCGCATACATGGCTTCGCTGACGATATATTCGCGCAGCACAGGCCCGAGAGCTGCCCGTCCGTCTCCACGTCGCGAAAACGGCGTTGGCCCGGCGCCCTTGAGCTGGATGTCGCGGCGCCTGCCGTTGCGGTCGATAACCTCGCCGAGCAGGATCGCCCGGCCATCCCCAAGCTGCGGCACGAAGCCGCCGAACTGGTGGCCGGCATAGGCCATGGCGAGCGGCTGGGAGCCGGGCAAAAGCGCGTTGCCGGAGAAGATCGCCGCTCCATCACGCTCCAGAACCTCGGCCTCGAGCCCCAAATCCGACGCCAGCGCCGTGTTGAACTTGATCAACCGCGGTGCTGCAACCGGCGTCGGCGCCTGTTCCGCGAAGAACTGCGGCGGCAGGCGCGCGTAGCTGTTGTCGAAAGGTATTGGTGGTGCTTCAAGCACTGCGTTGTCGTGAAGAAAAGAGCTCATGTGACTAAGGTAGGGCCGGTGGCCATGCGGCGCAAGGCGCTTGTCTTCGGTAGGAAATCATCCTACTTTATCCTACCAAAGATAGGGGTTTGCCATGAACGAGAAACTCAGCATCTCGCTGCCCAGCGAAATGGTTGCCGCCATCAAGAGCCGCGTCGATGCCGGGGCCTACGCTTCGACCAGCGAAGTGCTGCGCGCTGCCGTCCGGGTCTGGCTGCGGGAAGAGGAAGAATATCAGGAACGGATCGCGGCGATCCGCCAGAAGGTCAAGGCATCGCTGGATGATCCGAGGCCAAATTTGACTGGTCACGAGGTCAAGCAACGTCTCGAAGCCTTCTTTGATAAGCGTCGTTAATTGATGAAGCGATTTGTCGTCGAATACCGTCCGGAAGCAATGGACAATCTGCTCGATATCGCGGCCTATGTTTTCGAAAAAAGTCAGAATATTAAGACGAGCGAAGCGTATCTTGATCGCATTTACGTTCGCTGCGAAAAGATCGGCGATGCCCCTTTTGGCGGCATTGCCCGGGATGATCTGGGCTCGGGCCTTCGCATGGCTATCTTTGAAAAGAGTATTGTCATCCTTTATACAATCGAGCGTGATACTGTCTGGATCACCAATCTTTTCTCAGGCAGCCGTGACTACGAAGCGCTTCTTTCGCGGCCCTAACTCTCCTCCATCGCCCGCGCCATCTCCGACAGCTTCCTGACCGTATTGAGGTTCCGCGCGGTCCCAAGCTTCAGCGCCGGCAGCTTCAGCTTCGAGCGGCCGGAGCCGTCCGGATAGTGAACGTAGATCTCTTTACCCGCGACATGCACCTCTTCGCCGTCAGGCGCTACCAGCTTGTCCAGAGCATCCGCCGGAGCAGCTTCGGCAAGGAAGGTGACGAGCAGATAGTTCGGCTTGGCATGCGGGAAGGGTGAGCCTTCGGCCACCGCTTCCAGAGCTTGCCGGCTGCGCAGGATCAGGCCCGGCGACTTGCCCATCTTGCGCGTCAGGGCATCTTCTAGGCGCGCCTGCACAGTCGCCTCGTCTTTATCCGAACGGAAGAGGACGTTGCCGCTCTGGATATAGGTCTTCACATCGGTAAAGCCGATATCCTCGCAAAGCGCCTTCAACTCCGCCATAGGCAAAGTGCCAGTGCCGCCAACATTGACGGCACGCAGCAGGGCGATATGGACCGGCATTGGCTCCTCCCGCAATCCCGATTACATCTTGCCGGCGACCTTGATGGCGAAGCCGTATTCGAAGGCGATCTCTTCCAGGCGCTGGAAGCGACCAGAGGCACCGCCGTGACCGGCGTCCATGTTGGTCTTCAGCAGGATCGGAGCGTCGCCGGTGGTCTTCTCACGCAGCTTGGCAACCCATTTCGCCGGTTCCCAATAGGTGACGCGCGGATCGGTCAGGCCGCCGAGCGCCAGGATCGGTGGGTAGGGCTTTTCGCCGACATTGTCATAGGGGCTATAGGCGGCGATCTGCTCGTACTCTTCCTTGCTGTCGATCGGATTGCCCCATTCCGGCCATTCCGGCGGCGTCAGCGGCAGGGTGTCGTCCAGCATGGTGTTGAGCACGTCGACGAAGGGCACGGCGGCGATGACGCCCGCGAATTTCTCCGGCGCCATGTTGGCGACAGCACCCATCAGCATGCCGCCCGCCGAACCGCCCTCGGCGATGATGTTCGCGTAGGAGGTGAACTTCTGTTGATTCAGATAATCCGCAGCTGCGATGAAGTCCTTGAAGGTGTTGGTCTTCTTGTCCATCTTGCCGTCTTCGTACCAGGCAAAGCCTTTGTCCTTGCCGCCGCGGATATGGGCGACGGCATAGACGAAGCCACGGTCGGCGAGCGACAGGCAATTGGTATTGAAGCCGGCCGGAATGGTGACGCCGTAGGCGCCATAGCCGTAAAGCAGGCAGGGTGCTGAGCCGTCGAGCGGCGTATCCTTGCGATAGAGCAGGGTGACCGGCACCGTTTCTCCGTCCCATGCCGGCGCGAAGACGCGGCGGGTGACGTAGTCATCCGGATTGTGGCCGGAGGGAACTTCCTGCGTCTTCAACAGGCTGCGCTCGCGCGTCACCATGTTGTAGTCGTAGAGCTGGCTCGGTGTCGTCATCGAGGAATAGGAGAAGCGGATGACGTCGGTGTCGTATTCGGCAGCACCCTGCAGGCCTAGCGAGTAGGCTTCCTCATCGAAGGCAATCGCATGTTCTTCGCCGGAGACGCGGTCGCGGATGACGATCCGGGGCAGGCCGTCTTTGCGCTCCAGCCAGATGAGATGGCGGGCATAGGCCATATGGCTGAGGATCAGCGTGCCCGGCTTGTGGGCCACGACATCGCGCCAGTTTTCCTTGCCTGGTTTGTCGACCGGCGTCTCCATGATCTTGAAATCCTTGGCGTCGCCGTCGTTGGTGAGAATGTAGAAGACGTCGCCGCCTTCCGTCATCTCATATTCGACCCCGGTTTCGCGCTCGGCCACCAGCTTCGGCTCGGCGGTGAGGTCCGACGTCGGGATCAGGCGGTATTCGCTGGTCTCGTGGTCGTGGATGTCGATGAAGATGTAGTCGTCGAGCAAGGAGCCGCCGACGCCCATGAAGAAGCCAGAATCCTCTTCCTCGTAGACCAGCCGGTCTTCCGATTGCGGCGTGCCGACAATGTGGTGGAAGATCTTCGATGGACGATGGTTCTCGTCCTGTAGGGTATAGAAGAAGCTCTTGCCGTCAGGCGCCCAGACGCCGTCGCCGCCGGTGTTCTCGATCACGTCGGCCAGATCCTCGCCGGTGTCGAGGTTGCGGACCTTCAGCGTGAAATATTCCGAGCCCTTGTCGTCATAGCCCCAGATGCCGTGGCTATGGTCGGTGGAATGGTCGATGCCGGAGAGGCGGAAATAGGACTTGCCCTCATTCTCCTTGTCGCCGTCGAGAAGCAGCTTGCGGTCGCCGCCGTCGCGCGCCTCGCGGAAATAATGCGGCTGCTCGCCGCCGGTGACAAAGAGCGTGCCGTAGGCATAGGGGCCGTCCTTGACAGGCACCGAGCTGTCATCCTCCTTGATGCGGCCTTTCATCTCGGCAAACAGCAGCTTCTGCAGCTCTTTCGTGTCCGCCATTGCGGCGTTCATATAGGTGTTTTCGGCTTCCAGATGCGTGCGGATTTCCGGGTCGAGGATCGAGGTGTCCTTGAACATCGCCTGCCAATTGTCGGCACGCAGCCAGGCGTAGTCGTCGCTGCGGGTGATGCCGTGGCGCGTATCCGTGACCGGCTTTTTCGGTGCGGCGGGCGGGGTAGGGAGGTTCTTGAATGAAGACACTGGAAGGCTTTCTCTGGGATGAAAGTCGGGTATGCGATGAAAGAGAAATAGAGGGCGCTTGGCCGAGGTTCAAGCGGCAATTGCCGGCTCAAGCCTCATGCAAGCGGATGCTCCTAAGCTCGTGTCGGGCTGATGACGACCACTGGCCTCGCGCAGGGCTGCCTTGATGTGACCACATTCTTTAACGAAGTCCGCTTAGCGCTGCGTCGATAGTAAGTGTTTCTTAAAATCGCTTTCCTCTATGGGACGGACACAGCCCAGCCCGGAAAACAACAAATGAGGAACCGGTCTTCATGCTGAAGTTCATTGCCTTTCTCCTGCCTCTGGCTTCCATCGCAACCTCGGCGCTCGCCGTCGATGCGACCATGAAGAAGGAGCTGGAAAAGCTTGATCCTTCCGAACGGATGGAACAGGCCTGCGATGCGGAAGCGATGAAGCGGATCGGCACGGAGAAGACCGGGTTCAAGCCGGACAAGGTGATCGCCTATACCTTCAGCGACCCCAATATGGCTCCGGATTCGATGAATGCTGCCGGCGCCGTCTTCCGCAGCAAGGGCGATTGGTATCATCTCTCCTATAAATGCACGACCGACCCGGAGCATGTCGACGTGCGCAATCTCAGCTTTCAGATCGGCGACAAGGTGCCGCGCGATAGCTGGCAGAAATACTATCTCTACGACTGATGCCCTCAGCGCCGTTCGTGGCGCTCCAGGCGGTCGAGTTCGGAGAGGATGTGCTCTTGCACGGCAGGGCTTTGGCGGGAGACGGCATCCGTCAGTTCGCGGAGCGTCGATCTCAGCCCATGAAGCTGATCCACCAGATCCATGACCAGATCGACGCCCGGCTCATTGACGCCCATGGCGTGGATCAAATCGAGAATCAACTGTCCACGCGCGAGGTCCGCATCGCGGAAATCCCGGCCTTCTTCCGTAGTTTCAGGAATGAGCCAGCCCTGGTCGATCCAGACTTCCAGCACCGTGACGTCAATCTCGAGGCGCAGACGAAACTCGCTCTCGTTCATCGCTCAGCCTCCCATGGTCTTTCTGGGATCATGCGTCTTGCCCGCCTGCCAATCGGAAACGAGGGCGGTAAGCTCGGCGTCCGGCTCGTCCGGCAAGACGATCTTCAGTGAAACATAGGCGTCGCCGGCATCCTTGCCACGGACGGGCACGCCTTTGCCCTTCAGCCGCAAGACCTTGCCAGTGTTGGAGTTCGGCTGGAGCGTGATGGTCACCGGGCCGGAGGGCGTTGGCACGCGAACCTTGCCGCCGAGCACCGCTTCCGTCAGCGAAATCGGCAATTCCAGCCTGATATCGTCGCCGTCGCGGGTGAAGAAGCGGTGTGGGCGTACATGCACCGCGATCAGCGCATCGCCTGGCGCGCCGCTGCCCAAGCCCGGGTCGCCTTTGCCGCGCAGGCGCAGCGTCTGCCCATCCTTGGTTCCCGGCGGTATCTGCACATCGAGTGCCGGTCCGTCCGGCAGGCTGATCTGCTTTTTGGTGCCATTGATGGCGTCGAGAAAGTCGACCTCCATGGAGTAGTGACGATCCTGACCCTGCATTCCGGACTGGCCTCGGCTGCGACGTGAAAAGAAGCTGGAAAGGACATCGTCGGTATCGCCGAAATCGGCGAAGCCACCGGTGTTGCGGTAAGGGCCGCGCTGGCCTTCGTTTGCCGCGTAGTCGCGATAATAGTTGCGTGGCGGCTTCTCAGCGCCGCTGCCGTCGATCTCGCCGCGGTCGAACCGCGCGCGTTTCTCTTCGTCTCCGAGAATGCCGTAGGCCGCGGAAACTTCCTTGAACTTCTCCTCGGCCTGCTTGTCGCCGGGATTGAGATCGGGATGCAGCTTCTTGGCAAGCTTGCGATAGGCGCTTTGGACGTCCTTTTGCGGGGCGTCCCGTTTTACGCCCAATATGTCATAGGGATCGCGGCTCATGAATGGTTCCCTTTGGGAGCGCAGGAAAATATGGAAATAGTAGCAGGCCGGTCTAGTATCAATGATATCATAAATGAGGAGTATCGAAGCCGCGACTGCCGCAGAACGGTTATAGGCGCTTTTGTGATGGGAAATGATCCTCTTGCCGGCAGGCCGCCATATTTCCGTCGCCTTGCCGGACGATGGCGGGCGCAAAGGGAAAGGCCCTATGGCAATCGCGCGCTTTTTCCGCCAAATTTGATTTCGCTTGATCCGATCGGTGGATATTGATGAAACGCTTTCTGCTGACGTCCGCATTCCTGCTCGCAACCGTTCCGGCCGCCTTTGCTGCCACGCAGGAGACACAGCCTGCCGGCTGGCCGCCGCTTCCGCCGAAAGCATCCGCATCCAACGTCAAACTTGTCGAGCCGCATTTGCACGTCAACCGTGCCGGCAAGGGCATGCCACGTATCGCCCTCACCTTCGATGCCTGCATGGGCAAGACCGATCCGCGTATCCTCTCCACCCTCGTCGATCAGCGCATCCCCGCGACGATCTTCGTCACCGCCCGCTGGCTGCGGACCAATCCCGACGCACTCGCCACCTTCCTCGCCCATCCCGACCTCTTCGAGCTGGAGAACCACGGCCAGAATCATATTCCCGCTGTGGATATACCGACCAAGGTCTATGGCATTGCCGCAGCCGGTTCGCCGCAGGCCGTGGCCCAGGAAGTCAAAGGCGGGGCGGATGCCATGCTTGCCGCCGGTATCCCGCAGCCGCGCTGGTTCCGGGGCGCTACGGCGAAATACAGCCTGTCGGCCATCACGGAGATCCGTGGCATGGGCTATCGCATTGCCGGCTATTCCGTGAACGGCGACAGCGGCTCGCTGCTGCCGGCCAAGATGGTGGAAAAGCAATATGCCTCCGCCAAGGACGGCGATGTCATCATATCCCACATCAACCAGCCGACCCATGCGGCAGGCGAGGGGGTCGCAGCCAGCATCCTGGCGCTGAAGGCCAAGGGCATACAGTTCGTCCGCCTGCGGGATATCCCTGAACAGGGCGATGACGACACCACGAACTGAGCGGTAATCGGCGACGGTCGATCACCAGTCGTGCCGGGATCGTTACTCAGGCAATTGCGGCTGCACCTTTTCCTCGATGAACAGCTCGTTGACCACGGTCATCACGACCAGGGATAGCGGCAAGGCGAGCATGGCGCCGACAGCGCCCCACATCCACGTCCAGAAGATGATGGCGAGGAAGACGACAAACGGATTGAGCTCCCATTGCCGACCCATGACCGCCGGAAACACAAGATTTTCCACGGCGAGATGGATAGAGAAAAAGACGACGGCAGGCGCAAGGGCGAAGATGATGTCATCATGGGTGATGATGCCGGCGATCGCCAGCGCAATCGTCATCGTTGCGATGCCAAGGAAGGGAATGAAGCTGGAGAGAAAGGCGAAGACGCCCCAGAGGATCGGCGCACTCAAGCCGCCGGCATAGGCAATGATGGTCATGACGATGCCGAGACCGGCATAGATCAGCGCCGCCGTGGCGAAATAGAAGCCGAGCACCTGCTCCACCGCATTGATGATGCGGATTGCCGTCAATCGCGACGTCCGGCTGACAAAAGTCATGATGAGCGTCTTGCGCAGGCTGGCGCGTCCGGCGAGAAAGAGCATCAGGGCGGCAAAAAAGATCAGGCCCTGGACAATAGCCGGCGTCAGGCTGTTGGTGACAAGATGCAGCACATTACCGGTATTCTCGAGCAGCACATTGATCGACATCGGCCCGCTCTCGAAGGTCTGCGGCGTGATATGCAGCCATTTGATCCGCTCGAGGAATGGCATCAGTCGATCGACTGTGCGCTGGAAGACGTCGGGGCCTTCCTGTGCCAACCGCGCCAAAGGTCCGGCGAGCGCGTTGATGAACAGGAAGATGACCAGCGCCACCGCTGATGATAGCAGAACGGCGTTGAGAATGCGCGGAACGCCCAACTTGCTGAGTTTTTCCGCCGCGAGGCCGAGGATCATACCGACGACGACGGCCAACGTCACCGGGATCAGAATGAGCGACATCATGTAGATGCCTGCCAGCGCCAGAATGAGGAAGATGCCGATGAGAGCCCAGGCGGAGGCGATATCCAGCGCGCTTTTCTCGATGGGCGTTTCAGCCGTCGTTCTGCCTAATTGCTCGGTATCCGCTCGCAACGCGTCCACCCAGGCGCTGGAACGCTCCTCGCGTTTCAATGCCTGTTTGCGCTCCTGCTTGCTTGTGCCCTTGGCGATATCCATTCAAAAAATCCCCGAAGGCCCATCGCCTCGGTATGCAAACGCAAAAGACCCGTTCCGGTTCCGGAACGGGTCTTTTGGATTGTCGATCTGCGGTTGTGATCAGGCGATCAAATTCAGCCCAATGCCCCAGGGATCGCGCAGCGAAACGCCGCCGTCGCGCTTTTCCGTCTTTATCTCGTGCGCATCGAGTGCGGTAACCGCCTTGTCGAGGGCTTGCCTGTCGTTGAAGCGCAGCGTGTAGTCGGACAGGCCGGTCATGTGTTCGGAGCGGACGCCGGCGCCACGGCTGTTCCAGGTGTTGGCGCCAAGATGATGGTGATAGCCGCCCGTTGCCAGGAACGTCGCACCCGGATACCGCCCGGCCATAACCTTCATTCCAAGCACGTCGCGATAGAAAGCATTTGCCTCCTCGACGTCGCCGACCTGCAGGTGGATATGGCCGATCGCCGAGCCATCGGCCATGCCGTCCCAGCGATCCTGCGGTGCGCTTTCGTAAAGCTTCTGAAGGTCGAGCCTCAGCGTCGCCATCTCGACGGTGCCGTCGCCATGGAATGTCCACTGCTCATGCGGCCGGTCGGCATAGATCTCGATGCCGTTGCCTTCCGGATCGGAAAGATAGATCGCCTCGCTGACGATATGGTCGGACGCGCCTTCAAGGGCGACGTTGTTGTGCGCGGCATGCCGCAGCCAACGGGCAAGCTCGACACGGTTGAGCAACAGGAAGGCGGTGTGGAAGAGACCGGCCGCCGTCTGCGGCGCGCGCGTGGCGGCGCGATCCGTCGTCAGCGTCAGCAGCGGCTGCCCGGCAACGCCCAGCACTTCACCGCTCGCGGTCTTTTCGATGACCTTAAGACCCAATATGTCCTGATAGAAGCGCGATACCAGCGCCAGGTCGGTGACGACGAGATGCGACTGGCCGACATAGGCGGGGCGCGTCAGCGCATAGGGAAGGGCGGTTTCGGTCATGAGCTTATTCCAACCTTGATGTTCGAAAGAAAGAGGAACCGGCGAAGGCGGCGAAAACGCCGTCAATGGCAGGCTTGAGAGCTGTCGCCGGTCGATGTGCCTCTTTAGAAATCCTCTGGCCTGCTGTACTTAAGGCAGTATATGGCGGATTTCGATTGTTCACAGAAGGCCAGAAATTACGGATTGAGCGTTCGCAATTCGTTGACGGACCATTTCACCCGCGCGTCTCGCCATTCACGAAGATTTACCGATATGCCCATCGAACGTGGTTGCCTGGATGCTTCCGAGATGCCACGATTGATGCCGATATGGAATTGGAACGTATAGAGAGATGGCCGAGTTCAAAGGCATTCGTTGGGCCTATGATCGATATGAAGTGATCGCCGACGGTATCGTCAACGGCGTCGGCGTGGTCTTTGCCCTGATCGGCGCAACCGCGCTGATCTTCTATGCGACTGCGTGGAGTTCCCACGGCGAAATCGCCGCGGCCTGGATCTACGGCATCGGCCTCGTCCTGACCCTTGCCATGTCCTTCACCTACAATCTCTGGCCGGTATCGCAGACGAAATGGTTCCTGCGGCGTTTCGACCACTCAGCCATCTTCGTACTGATCGCCGCCACCTACACGCCCTTTCTCGAACGTGGCGCCGCCGATCCGCTGCTGTTTGCGACGCTGATTGCCCTGTGGGTTTTCGCGGCCTGCGGCATCGCGCTGAAATGTTTCTTTCCTGGCCGGTATGATCGGCTGGCGATCCTGCTTTACCTCGCCATGGGCTGGAGCGGCGTATTGGTTGCCAAGCCGGTGTCCATGCATATACCGTCCGCCTCGATGTTGCTGATCGTGATCGGCGGCGTCATCTATTCGTTGGGCGTGATCTTCCACGTCTGGGAGAAGCTACGTTTCCAGAACGCCATCTGGCACGGTTTCGTCATCTCGGCCGCCGCCGTGCATTATTCGGCGGTGTTTACCTGCTTCAGCCTGTCACCGGAAAACTTTTGACGACCTGCGTCGTCGGCGCACATTTTTTCGTGGGGTGCAGGCTGCGCACCAGCCGCATGACGACGGCATCGTAACGCTGCATGGCTGCCTTCGGATAGTCCATCTGGAAGAAGGCAGCAGCGCCATTGCAAAGGGCAACGCCGCGCACATAGATGATGTGGCCCTGTTTCGTGCCTGAGAAGCTGATACCGCGCGAGGTCGATTTCGAATAGGAGATCTGCCAGCCTTCATCCTTGGCGCGCGCGACACGGATGTTTGCTTCCGAAGAAAAGTCGCCGTTGAGGGTGTCGGCGCCGAAAATCAGCAGTCGCGCCGACTGATCGGCCGGCGTCAGGGTCAATCCGTTGCCGTCGTCGCTTCGCGCGGATAGGCGAAATTCCGAAGGCAATTCAATAGCATAGCCAAAGCGCGCATTGTCATAGGACCACCAGTCGGCGGCTTGCGCCGGCACGACAGAAAGAAACAGGAGAGCGGTCAATCGCGCGAGCATTGCGGTTTCCGGGAGGCGGGATCTGCAAACCAGCTATGAATAGCGCATTTTTCAGCAGAAATTCCATAGTGATTCTCAGGATGACCGAAAAATAGCGCGAATTCGTTACAACTTGATTGCGAGCCATGCAGGAATGGCGGATTTACTTCGTCAATATCGTGGAGTAATGCCGAATTCAGTCTCATGAACAATCGGATGACGCGATTATGGACCAAGCCGTGCTGCTTCGTGATGCCACCGAGACCGATCTGCCTGCGATTTGCGAGATCTACAACCACGCCGTCGTGCACACGACCGCAATCTGGAACGATACGCTGGTCGACGTCGACAACCGTATCGAGTGGCTCAAGGCACGCAAGGCGCGGGGCTTCCCGGTCGTTGTCGCCGAGAAGGACGGCAAGGTCGCCGGCTATGCCTCTTATGGCGACTGGCGCGCCTTCGACGGCTATCGCCATACGGTCGAGAACTCCATCTATGTCGACAAGGATCATCGTGGCCTCGGCATCGGCGAGGGGCTGTTGCGCGAACTCGTTGCCCGCGCCGCCAAGGGCAATGTCCACGTCATGATTGCCGCCATAGAGACCGGCAATGCCGTCTCCATCCGCCTGCATGAAAAGCTTGGTTTCCGCATCGCCGGGCAATTCTCCGAAGTGGGCACCAAGTTCGGTCGCTGGCTGGATCTGACCTGCATGGAATTGCGCATCCCAACTTGATCCAGCCCCTCATGCCGAAAAAATGATTTCAGTGGGTTAAGTCCGGGTTTTCGCCCGCAGGGCTTGAGACCATCAGGCCTTTGGCCTATCCCAAGGGTAGTGTTTCGGCTTTGCCGGATTCCGCGCAATTGTTCAGCAGGGAGAAGACATGGCCAGTGTCACCGGCCTGACATTCCTGGCTTTGTGTCTGCCCTTTCTTGGCGCGATCATCGCGCCCGCCGCTGTCCGCTATCTCGGCCACAATGCGGCCTGGCCACTGGCGCTGTTTCCCGCGCTCGCCTTTCTGCATTTTGCCGGCTTCCTCCCCTCAATCGCTGCCGGACATAATATCCAGGGCGGTTTCGATTGGGTGCCGAGCCTGGGCTTGCGCTTTTCCTGGCTGCTCGACGGGCTGTCGCTGACCTTCGCCCTGCTGATCACCGGTATCGGCGCGCTGATCGTGCTCTACGCCGGCGGTTATCTGAACGGCCATGCGGATCAGGGGCGCTTCTTCTCCTTCATCTTCCTGTTTATGGGCTCGATGCTCGGCCTCGTGGTGTCGGACAGTTTCCTGACGCTGTTCGTCTTCTGGGAACTGACCTCGATTACCTCCTTCCTGTTGATCGGCTTCGATCATCGGCGCGAGGCAGCGCGCCGGGCGGCGCTACAGGCGCTGGTCGTTACCGGCGGGGGAGGGCTTTTGCTGCTCGCCGGCCTCTTGCTGATCTGGCAGATCACCGGAGCCGCCGACATGTCCGGCCTGCTCATGGCCGGCGGCGCTTTGCGCGAAAGTCCGCTCTATCTTGCAGCACTTATCCTGATCCTCGGCGGTGCCTTCACCAAGTCGGCGCAGTTTCCCTTCCATTTCTGGCTGCCGAACGCCATGGAAGCGCCGACGCCGGTGTCGGCCTATCTGCATTCCGCGACGATGGTGAAGGCCGGCGTCTATCTGCTGATGCGCCTCAATCCCGCGATGGGCGGCACGATGGCCTGGCAAACAATCCTGCCGCTCTTCGGCGCGGCAACGTTATTGGTGGGCACGCTGCTCGCCATTCGCCAGACCGACCTGAAGCTGAAGCTTGCCTATACGACGGTCTCTTCACTGGGCTTGCTGGTGCTGTTGACGGGCTTCGGCTCCGACTATGCGATCGAGGCGGCCGTGCTCTATCTGGTGGCGCATTCGCTGTTCAAGGGCGCGCTGTTCATGGTCGCCGGCATTGTCGATCACGAGACCGGAACCCGCGACATCACCCGCCTCGGTGGCCTGCGCGCCGCTATGCCGCTGACCTTCGCGGCAGCGCTGGTCGCGGCGGTCTCGATGGGTGGTCTTCCGCCGGCCTTCGGCTTCCTCGCCAAGGAGGAGATCTATGCCGCGCTGGCCGGGGCTTCCGTCTGGTCGATTGCCCTGACCGTCATTGCGATCGCCGGTAACGCGCTGATGTTCGCCATCGCTTTCGCGGTGGCGCTGAAGCCTTTTCTTGGGGCTCGTGTCGAGACACCCAGGCATCCGCATGAAGCGCCACCCTTGCTCTGGCTCGGTCCGGTGGTGCTTGCCGCTCTCGGCTTGGTCGCTGCGCTGTTCTCAGGCCCCTGGCATACCTATGTCTCCTCACCGATGGCAAGCGCTGTCGGCGGTAAGGCAATGGAGATATCGATCTCGCTCGTTCCTCATATCGGCGTACCCTTGCTGCTGTCGGCTCTGACCGTGCTGATCGGTGTCTTCGTCTACTGGAAGCTCGACCGCGCCCGCTTCCTGATGTCGATGGTGCTGCGCCACCTCGGGCCGGGGCCGGATCGCGGTTTCGATGGCTTCATCTCCGGGCTGGTGCGGCTATCGCATGCCGCCTCGCGGTGCCTGCAGCCCGGCCGGCTGGAGATCTATATCGCCGTGACCTTCCTCTGCCTTGCCGCCATGCTGCTGGTGCCGCCGGTAATCTATGGTGAGTTGCCGACGATGCCCTCGTGGCCCGACATGCAATGGCATGAAGCGGCCATCTTCCTCATCGCCGTCATCGGTCTCGGCGCCGTCGTCATGGCGCGCGACCGGCTGACGGCGATCGTTTCGCTCGGCATTCAGGGCTTTGCCGTCGCCGTCATCTACCTTCTCTTCGGTGCCCCG
Organism: Rhizobium sp. RCC_161_2; assembly: GCF_041355235.1. NCBI lineage: Bacteria > Pseudomonadati > Pseudomonadota > Alphaproteobacteria > Hyphomicrobiales > Rhizobiaceae > Rhizobium > Rhizobium sp. RCC_161_2. The sequence continues at coordinate 104,928 of NZ_JBFUPL010000004.1, forward strand.
GACCTGTCCTTCACCCAGTTCATGGTCGAGACGCTCTCAGTCGTCATCCTGGCGCTGGTGATGACGCGGTTGCGCCTTTCCGCCTCCGATCGCCGCCCTCCGTTGCAAATGCTGTTGCATGCGGTGCTTGCCGCCGCCTGCGGCCTCGGTTTTGGACTGCTGCTGCTGAAGGCGACGCAGGCACCCTTCGACCTGACGCTGACCGCCTTCTTCAATCAATATTCCAAGCTGATCGCCCATGGCACCAATGTGGTCAACGTCATCATCGTCGACTTCCGCGGCACGGATACACTCGGCGAAATCGCCGTCGTTACCATTACCGGCCTTGCCATCCTGGCGCTGATCCGCATCCGCGCCGGCGGCGAACGCAAGCTCGCGGCCAATGATCCGGACCTGGAAGAGAAGATGGAGGCCGAGCGCCGATGAACACGCTGATCTTCCGCACCGCCGCGCCGTTCCTGACCGCCTTGATGCTGCTCTTCTCCGTCTTCGTGCTGCTGCGCGGCCATAACGAGCCCGGTGGCGGCTTTATCGGTGGATTGATCGCTGCATCGGGCTTTGCGATCTATGGCATTGCCTGCGGCGTGACGGCGGTGCGCCGAGCAATCGTGTTCCATCCGCTGGCGATCGCCGGTTTCGGCCTGCTGGCGTCGACGGTTGCCGGGCTCCTGTCGATTTTCTCCGGCGTGCCATTCATGACCGGGCTTTGGATCTATCCGGATATTCTGGGCGTCGAGGTGCCGCTCTCCACTGTCATGCTGTTCGACATCGGCGTCTACCTGGTCGTCGTCGGCGCTATCACCTCGATCGCGCTGGCGCTGGAAGAGCGGGAGGTGGAGTGATGGAGGCTGTCTTTGCCGGCCTCGTCGGCCTGTTCTTCGCCGTTGCGATCTATCTGATGTTGTCCGGATTTTCGATCCGTATCATGCTCGGCATCGCCATTCTCGGGAACGCCGTCAATCTCCTGCTGTTCACAGCGGGACGGGTGACGCGCGAAGTGCCGCCGATCATTCCGGCCGGTGCCGATGCGCTCGGCTTGGACGCCGCCAACCCACTGCCGCAGGCGCTGATCCTGACGGCGATCGTTATTTCCTTCTCCTTCCTCGCCTTCCTGCTGGTTCTGACCTACCGCGCCTACCAGGACCTCAAGACCGACAATACCGGCGAGATGCGGGTGGCGGAACCGGACGAGCGGCCGATGCCGCCTTTGGGGTACTAGCGACATGGCGGCACCCAGTAACACCGCTGTCGATCTTTCCGCCGCGCTGGTAACAGCGCCGACGGAGGTGGCACATTGGCTGGTCATCCTACCGGTGGTGCTGTGCATCGGGCTCGGTGCGATTTTGATGATGTTGCGCGACCGCACGGCGTGGCACGGCTGGATCGCCATTCCCGGCCTGATCCTGCTGGTCCTGATCGATGCGGCCTTGCTCCGCAAGGTCGCCACCGAAGGGCCGCTAACCATGGTCATGGGCCGCTGGCTCCCGCCTTTCGGCATCGCCTTCAGCGTCGATCTCTTCAGTGCGATCATGGCGCTGACGGCGGCAGTCGTCGCGCTTGCTGGGGGGCTCTACGCACTCGGCGAAATCACCACCAGCGGCCGCCGCTACGGCTTCTTCCCATTTCTGATGCTGCTGCTTGCCGGCGTCAGCGGCGCATTTCTCACCGGCGACGTCTTCAATCTCTACGTCTGGTTCGAGGTGCTGCTGATCTCGTCCTTCGGCCTGCTGATCCTCGGATCGGAGCGGGAGCAGATCGACGGCGCCTTGAAGTATGCCGTGCTGAACCTGATCGCCACCACGTTGTTTCTCGTCTCCGTCGGCTACCTCTATGCCATCTTCGGCACGCTCAACATGGCCGATATCGCGATGAAGGCGAGGGCGCCCGGCAACACGGCGCCGCTGATGACGCTTGCCGGTCTCTTCCTTCTTGCCTTTGGCATGAAGGCTGCGGCCTTCCCGGTCAATTTCTGGCTGCCGGCCTCCTATCATACGCCGCGCATCACCGTTTCGGCGCTGTTCGCCGGCCTGCTCACCAAGGTCGGTATCTACGCGCTGATCAGGGTGCTGGTCATGCTGTTGCCGGTCGAGCGCGCCGGGCTCGGCCCGATTACGACGGTGGTTGCCATAGCCACAATGCTGGCCGGGGTGCTGGGCGCTCTCGGTGAAAACGATCTTCGCCGCCTGCTCGGTTATGTCGTCATCTCCGGTATCGGCACGATGCTGGCAGGCGTGGCGCTTGGTAGTGCCGCTGGCCTCAGCGGCGCGGTCTTCTATGCGTTGCACTCCATGGTGCTGATGACGGCGCTCTATCTGTTGGCGGGCCAGGCGGCGCGCCTCGGTGGCGGCTTCTCGCTTTCCGCGCTCGGCGGGCTTTACCGGCAAAGCGGCTGGTTCGCCGGTCTGTCGCTGGTGCTGTTTTTTGCCGCCTGCGGCCTGCCGCCGTTTTCCGGCTTCTGGCCCAAGGTCATCCTGGTGAAGGCAGCGCTCGACACCGGCGCCTGGTGGATTGCCGCGACGATCCTGTTGACCGGCTTTCTCACCACCATCGTCTTTGGCCGCGTCTTCCTGCTCGCCTACTGGCGTCCGAGAGCCGCGCCGGACGCCGTCGCGCCGGAGCCGATCGTCTGGCAGGCAGGCTTGCCGATCCTGGCGTTGACCGCCCTGGTGATCGGCTTCGGCCTGTTTCCCGAACAGCTCCTGCATCTGACGCAACAGGCAGCAAGCGGTCTCGAAGATCCGAATGCCTATCTGCATTCGGTCTTTCCGGGAGGGGTGGGGGCACAATGATCCTATTCGTCGTTAACCTCCTGCTTGCCATTGTCTGGGCCGCGATCACCGGCAGCGCCTCGTTCCTCAATCTGGTCTTCGGTTTCGTCCTTTCAGCACTTGCGTTGGCCATCGTGCGGGAATCCTATGGCGGTGTGCTCTATCTCGGCCGCATCAGGCGCATTCTGGCGCTGCTTCTTCTGTTCCTGCGCGAGCTGGCGAAATCCGCATGGGCCGTCGCGGTTACGGTCATGAGCCCGAAGATGGATGTGAAGCCCGGCATCTTCGCCTTTCCGCTCACCGTCGATCGCGATTTCGAGATTGCGCTGCTCGCCAATCTCATCACGCTGACGCCCGGCACGCTCTCGGTCGATGTCTCCGACGACCGCAAGTTGCTCTATGTGCACGCGCTCGACTGCTTGGACCCGGAGGCGGTGAAGCGCGGTATCGCCGAGGGTTTCGAGCGCCGGATCCTGGAGGCTTTCCGATGATCGCCGCGTCCATCGTCTCCGCCGCCGCCATGATCGCGCTCGGCATTCTCGGTCTGGCCTTTCTGCTCACCGTCTATCGTGTGGTGGCCGGTCCGACCTTGCCGGACCGGGTACTGGCGCTCGATATGCTGGTGGCGGTCGCCATCGGCTTTATCGCCGTCATCGCCATCAAGACCGGCTTCACCCTTTACATCGATATCGCCATTTCGCTTGGCCTTGTCGGCTTCCTTGCCACCGTTGCCTTCGCCCGGTTCATCCTGAGCCATGATGCGTCAAATGGAAACGAGCCGTCGGCCTCGCCGATCCTTACGGCGGAGGGCAGGTCCAAGCCGCCCGCAGGTAAAAAGGCCCGCAAGGATAGCCGGCGCAAGAAGGGGGGACGGTAATGGAATTGTTCGCAGCGCTCGTCGTCGCCTTCCTGCTTGTGGCCGGGGCCTTGTTCGCTCTCGTCGCCGCGATCGGCATTGTCCGCCTGCCGGACCTCTATAGCCGCATGCATGCCGCCTCGAAGGCTGGAACGGTCGGCTCAGGCCTGTTGCTACTTGCGGTCGGTGTCCATTCGCAGGACCTGTCGATATTGGCACGGGCGCTCGCCGGTTTCGTGTTCTTCGTCTTGACCGCGCCGATTTCGGCTCATCTCCTTGCGCGGGCGGCCCACAAGGCCGGCCATCGGCTGACGCCGCCGTCGGTGCGGGACGAGTTGACGAAGGATCAGATGCTACGGCGCCTTTACAAAACGAAAGGCTAACAAACGCAAGGATTGCTAGAAAAGGAATACAATTCTAGCTGTAAGTTACCTATTTTTAATAGATGAGAATTTTGCCAGTAAGTGATACAATTAAAAACTGGACTTTTGGATAAAGAGTGCTAATTCACATTCAAGTAGAGTTCTGATGTTGAGTTAGTCTCGGCCGGATTTAAGTGCCCAATGTTCTGATCTTTCTTTCAAGCAACGGCGGGCAAAACTTGCTTCTGGTTAAGGATTGGCGGACCTATCTCCGCCAGCACTGATTCTATCATCAGACGGTATAGAAATGGGTTTCGACATACGAGGTCTAGGGGTGGATTTCGTTTTGTCGGCACTTTGGCATGTAATAATGCCCTGTTTTTTGCCGATGGCTGCTACGAGTATGGACAATGTGCGCTTGCGCGGATTGTCCAGTGCATAGGCCCCGAAAATCAGAACGGTTTTCGACAGGATTATGCGCGGATCATGAGGAATGCCGTGTCTTGCGCGCTCCATGGGAGGCGTAGCGCGGTGAGCAAGCCGATGAACAGGAGAACATAATGACAGATACGGCCCTTGGCACTGGCCAGGATTTGCTGGTTGAGCTAACCGCCGACATCGTGGCGGCTTATGTTAGCAATCATGTAGTCCCGGTCACCGACCTTCCGAATCTGATTTCCGACGTACATTCCGCTTTGAGCAGCACTTCGGCTCCGGCGCCTGCCGTTACCGTGGTTGAAAAGCAGAAGCCGGCCGTATCCGTTCGTAAATCAGTACAGGACGATCAAATTACCTGCCTGGAATGCGGCGGCAGCTTCAAGTCGTTGAAGCGTCACCTGATGACCCATCATAGCCTTTCTCCGGAAGAATACCGCGAGAAGTGGGATCTGGCGGCGGATTACCCGATGGTCGCGCCCGCCTATGCCGAAGCCCGTTCGCGTCTCGCGAAGGAAATGGGTCTCGGCCAGCGTCGTAAGCGCGGCCGGTAAACTCCCGAACCGACGCTCTAAAAAAACCCGGCTTTCAAGCCGGGTTTTTTATTATTCCTTCCTGCGACGAAACCTAAGCGGCGGCGCGGACTCGTGCCTCCTCGCGGATGCGCCTGATCATCGAGCGCAATCCATTGGCACGCTGGGAGGAAAGATGCTCCACGAGGCCGATCTTGCCGAAGACGTCGAGCGCGTCGAGGGCGGCAATCTCCGAGGCCGGCTTGCCGGAATAGGTGGTGAGCACGATCGCCACCAGCCCGCGCACGATATGGGCATCGGAATCGCCTTCGAAGGTCAGGACCGGATTGTCCGGATTGCCCGAGGCATGGGTCACGAGCCAGACTTGGCTGGCGCAGCCCTGCACCTTGTTTTCCAGGGTTCGTTTCTCTTCCGGCAGGTCCGGCAGCATCTTGCCGAGTTCGATCACATAGCGATAGCGATCCTCCCAGTCGTCCAGGAAGGAGAAATCCTCAATGATCTGCTCAAGCGTCGCCATTATGCCGGTCCAATTGTCTATTTGCTTGCATATAGGTGAAATGGCCGATGATTTGAACCCGTGGCAAAAAAGAACGCCGTGAGCGATAGGCAGGCTCACAGCGTCTTCCATGGAGAGGTATCAAGTCCGGGGCTTCGGCAAGGGCACCGGAATGAAAGAGGGCAGCTTGACCGTGCCGGTAACGACCGCATCCGCGGTCTGGGTGCCGGCCACGCGCTTCGGGGGCATGGGCTGCGCTTCCGTGGCTACCTGCTCATGGCTGGTGACGGACACTGTCGCGGCCTGTTCGCCGGGCTTCTGATCCTTGAAATGTTGGCCGAGCAGGTCATAGGCGACGCGGGCGCCGTCGCGGGCCTGGTAGCCGAGCGCGGTCAGCGTTTCGCCGCCCTTCAGGCAGACATCGGGTTTCTCGCTGCACATGGAGCCGACATATTGCATGACGCCAGAAGCAGCCGACAGTGCGTCGGAAACCTGGACCTGCGGCTCACCCGCCGGCCGGGGGTCGCCCTGCGGCTTGGCGAAGATCGGCAGGAACATGAGAACCAGCGAAAACCAGAACCCTGTTCTAATGAGAAACCACATTGCCTTGCCCATCCTGTACTTCGTTCGGTCTTGCCACCGATTCGAATCCGTTGATCCGACGTTGCTCAAACCCTATTCGGCAGAGGACAACATCGCTTTTCAAAACTTGGATGCATTTTTGGCAAATTTGATTCAAATTTTAGCTTTCGGAATTTGAAGCCTATTTAGCTCGAATTGTAGCGATTGCTGTTAAGTATGTCTCGGCCGATCTGCTTGATCTCCAGGGGATTACGGGCGCTGGTGGCGTTCAAAAAGTTAACGCGCAACGGAAATCTAAATAAAATCCGTTGCTTACCCGCTGTTAACCACAAAACCCAAAGGTCCCGCCATGTGCGCCAAAACGGGACTTTCGGGCCTTTTCGGCCGATCCGCGCGCCTGTCCTTTATTCTTTCCTTAAGCCGCCAGAGCCTATTGTGGGCCTGGATAAATGACCGTTTGTGCGGGTTTTGGTGTGCGCGTATTGAGTGACATGGCTGGCAGGGCTGGAGCCCTCGTGGACCGGACAGGCGAAAGCTGGCTGTCGCGGACAAGCGGGAATGGCGAAGTCCGTGGACAGGAACTGGCGATCCTGCGCCGGCTCGCGCTTGCCTCGTCCGTGGCGCTTGTCGCCGTTCCCGCGGGACTTTCCTTCATCACCACCCCGGCCGTAGCGCTGCCTGTCGGCGTTGCCACGGTCTGCGCCGCTTTCCTGTTTTCCGCTGTCGGCAGCATCGCTTTGTCGCGTCAGCGGCCGGGCTCAGACGCCGTCGAGGCTGTTGTCGTCGAGCATCGCGACCTGATGCTGGAGGCCGCCAGCGGCCTGGTGCTTCTGTTCGATCCGCAGGGCAGCGTCACCGCTGTCGGCGGCCGTGATCGCGCCGAGTTCCTGAGCTGGATGCGCGAGCCCACTGGCCGTGGCTTCATCGAACAGGTGCATGTCTCCGACCGCATCCTCTTCCTGCAGGCCGTCGATACGCTGCGCCAGGGCCGCGACGCCCTCGGCGTCGATCTACGTCTGGAGCGCTCGGCCGTTGTCGAGGGTTCCAACCAGTTCATCCATATCCGCATGGAGATGAGCGCAAGGCGTGACGCCGAGGGCCGGTTGACCGCGATCGTCAGCCAGTCGCGCGATATTTCCTACGATCAGCAGCTTCGCGAGGAGGCCGTCCGCAAGACGGCGGAAGCGGAATCGGCCAATGACGCCAAGTCGCGCTTCCTTGCCGCGGTCAGCCACGAGCTGCGCACGCCGCTCAACGCTATCCTCGGTTTCTCGGATATTCTGAGTGGTGAGTATTTCGGCAAGCTCGAGAACGACCGCCAGCGCGAATATGTCGGTTTGATCCGCCAGTCCGGTGGACATCTGCTCTCCGTGGTCAACACCATGCTCGACATGAGCAAGATCGAGGCTGGGCGTTACGAACTTCTGCTTGAGCCGTTCCCGATCGAAGCCTCCATCGGAGCTTGCGAAGCCATGCTGGCGCTACAGGCGAAGGAGAAAGGGTTGACGCTGACGAGCCGCGTGCAGCGTGGTCTTGGCGATATCGTTGCCGACCAGCGCGCCATCCAGCAGATCCTTATCAACCTCGTCGGCAATGCCATCAAGTTCACCGACGCCGGCGGTGCCATCACCATAGACGCGGCGATGGCCGACGGCATGCTGAAGCTTTCGGTCAGCGACACCGGTATCGGCATCGCGACCGATCGGCTCGCTTCCCTAGGCCAGCCTTTCGTGCAAATTCAGAATGATTATACGCGCCGCTATGCCGGCACTGGCCTTGGCCTATCGCTGGTCAAGGGATTGGTCGGCCTGCACGGCGGCAGTTTTGCCATCGCCAGTGCGCCGGGCGAGGGCACGGCGATTACGATCCTTATTCCGCTCGACGGTTCCGGCGTGGTGGCGCAACAGCCTGTGGATGCGAACCGGACGGTCGATTTTCCGCCACGTCTGAAACATAATCTGGAGATGAATGGAAAGCGAAAAGAGGAAGAGATGAATGGCCCCGCAAAAGCGAAAATCGCCTAAGGGAAGGGGCAAGGGCAGGCGCAAGCAGCCTGGCCTTGCTTCCCGAGGGGCGGTTGCCGTGGGCAGCCTTGGCCTGCGCGGAGCCGGCGCGCTGGGTAGCCTTGGCGTGCGCGGCGGCGGTGCATTGGCCGGGCTGCTGGGCGGCATTGTCGGCCGGCATCCGGCGGCGGCCGGTGGTATTGCGCTCTTCTTCGCGGTCTTCGGCTTCGTCACGGCCAATGCACTCTGGTATCAGGTGGGCACGCATCCGTCGCCGCTTTTGCGCACCCGCGATCCCGGTGCGCCCTATCAGATCCCCGGCCGTAAACCCTTCCTGGCCGGGCAGCAGGCTGACGCAGGCAATGTCACGACGTTCCGTATCGAGCGCCAGGACGACAATACGAAAAGCGTCCCCGCCTCCGGTCAGCAGGCCGCTTCGCCGGCCGCCACAGGTCAAACCCCCAGTCCGGCAACGCGTGTGGCCAGCAAGCCGACGGTCGCTGCCGTCCCGGCCGAGCGGCCGATCAACGTTTCCTCCTCCTCCTCAGTCGATCCTGTCGCCGCCGCTATCCAGAGCGCCGAGAAGGGGCTCGGCAAGAGTGGAGCTGCGCCCAAAAGCGCGCCGAGTGACGCGGTCAACACCGTCAACATGGTGATGCAGATCCAGAAGGGCCTGAGCAACATCGCCTATAGCAACGTCAGTGTCGATGGCGTTGCCGGCGAGCAGACCAAGTCCGCCATTCGCCGTTTCCAGAAGCATTACCGGCTGCCGGAAACCGGCGAGCCCGATATGGCGGTCCTGAAGAAACTGCAGGATATCGGCGCGCTTTAATCCTCGCCGTCAATTGCCTCGTCCTCCGCCGGCGGCTATAGCTCAGCCATGAGATTGCGCAGCGACATCTTCGTTTCCGCCCTGACCCGCCGCCTGTTTTCCCGCGGTGATTTTGCCGCTGTCGAGCACAAGGGCGCGGAGGAGGCTGGAGCGATCTTCATTCGCCAGCGTTTCCGCGACGGGCTGGAAACGCTCTATGCCCCCGCACCGCAGAGCTTTTTCGATGAGGAGGAAAGCGGCGCGCGCCTGTTTGAAATCCGCATGGATCGCAAGGAGCCTGACGAGATCAGGCAGATGCTTGATCGCGAGCTGAAATTCGATCCCGATCTCTGGATCATCGAGCTCGAGACGGATGATATCGCCGATATCGTGCCGCTGACCGACCAGCGCATCAATCCGCTCGACTGACGAAGACGCTCTATCGCCGGCTGACGACACGCAATTCGCGGATCGGGCTTTCCCTGTTGCCGAACAGGGGCGCAGCCGATTGCGGGGCGGTCTTCTGTTCCGGCGGCAGATAGGTGTAGCTGTCGGCGCGGCGCCAGGCTTCGACGCGGGCGTGGCTTTCCTCCGCATCGATGCTGTCCAGCACCAGCCAGGCGCGGCTGACGCTGCCGTGACGTTCGGCAAGGTGCGGATAGAAGCGCTCCAGTGCATAGACGGCGTCGGCAAAGCCCATGCCGAGGCTGACCAGCGTCACCGCCAGTTGCTGGCCGGATGTGTCGATCATGATGCGCTCGGCAAGCCAGTGGCTGGAGGTGAGCGCGTCGGCGAGCGTGGCGGCAAAGTGCTGCGCGTCCCGTTCCCGGGCGAAACGCACCATCAAGGCTTCCTGCGTATCGGAAAGAGTGCGAAGACCGAGGCGGTCATTGTCATCGCGACCAAGATGGCGGGCGATCTGCTTGATCGACTGCCGCAACGATTCCTCGCGGGCAAGTCGCTCCGCCTCGGGGTCGGATGTGCTTGTCTCCGGCTGTGGCTCCAGGGCAGCGTCGACCGCCGGGGCCTCCGATACCGTCATACCGCGCTCCGGTTCCGCCTGATGCAGGCCGACAAGGGCATCGATGACTTTGGGAGACAGCGACGGCCGGCGGACAATGGCTCTCGCATGTGCGGCGCCCTGCGTGCGGGCGATGGTGATCAGCGTGTCGTCATCGATCGCCTGCGAACTCGTCAGAAACGGTGCGGCAATGGCGATCGGCTGACAGCCGATGAAGAGGGAGACGGCGGCCGGCACGGTCGGGCATTGCGAGAGGGCGGCGACTGCCTGGCGTTTTGCCTCGTCGGTCGATGCCTGGAAGAGGGGGCTGAAGAGCTCGGCGAACTGGCGAAGCTCGGATTTGGACGGGTGGTTCATGCCTTCGAAACTGGTAACCGTCGCCATCAGGACCACGTCCTTCTTGCGAACTGTCGCAGGCTCTTCCAGATCTCGAAACCGGTCACGCACGCCAACACCCATACTGATACGCGAAACAAAAAGAACGGGAACCCGATCATCAAACGCATGCGACGCGACATCTTTTCGCCGCCGAGCCGGAGCGCGCGTGGCTTTCGCGCGCGCAATCGGCGATGGCTTTCGAAACGGTCGTATACACGGTCGTCCTGCTCTGGCTTTCGGGAAGAGTAAGGCTGGCAGGGTTAATGGTTGGTGAAAACTTTATTAAAATCCAAATAAAAACTGCGCGTTAAGCTTGCGCGGGCTTTTCCGTGGCATGCACGCCGGATCGGCTGCGTTTGATGGCTCGAGGGCTGCGTGGAAACTGTTCTGGCGTGATGCACAGATTGTCGCGTTCAACTTATGAGAGCTCTGGCGGCTCACCCGTCCAATCGCGTGAAAGCGTGGATTTCGCGGCCCCGGCTCAGAGCCCCTTATGTTCCCGCAAAGCCACCAGCAGCTTTTCGGACGTGTCGTAGCCGGATTGAAACAGGCTCATCGCCGCCGTCGCCGCGTATTGGGCCTCGGTGCTTTTGATGTCGATCCGCTTCTCTAGGCACCACTTATCGAGTGCGCCCCGCAGGACGGTGACGTCCTCGGGAGAGAAGAAGGAGTTGGTCGCAACGGACATTTCCCACCCTCTGTTTCACCCGTCACAATACGTTAATTTGGCATTATCACAAATAATATTTGTGTGACACTTTTCTGCAACGCGTCGTATCGCGGTGCCACCTGCGGGTAGTGGGATTTTTTCGTCTAAGAATCTGATTTTGTGTCGTTTTATGGCCAAAACGATTCTCGAATTTTTTACATCGCATATGAAACCATATCCCGCCTCTCCGCGTTTATTGGTGAGCATGCCGCGCGGAAGCTTATGGCAAGGCGCGATGATGATTAGCATTCTGTTAACTACAGTATGTCTGAATTCGGGTGAAAGCAGCGATTTGCAGAATTTGGTCGCAGGTTCGTTCGCATGGAAGCCACAGTTGGGCGTCCATGTCGCGGTGTTCAGGGAATACCGTGAGAAGGCGTGAATGCCCTTTGTCGGTGCCGCAGGACGCGGCAACGACCGGAGGGTACGCTGGTCCGCTTCGATGGCGGACAGGGTGAAATCAGTCGCAAGTTCATCCGTCTCGGGTTGTCGATGGAGACGAGAATGGCAAAGATCATATCCCTTTCGGACCGACGATCGCGGTTGCCGCGACGTCTTCAAAAGGAGCCGGTTGAGGCGAAGATCCTTCTATTCACCGGCGTGCGCTACGAGCGCCTCGAAGTCAGCTCCCACCGTCCCGGCGCGGGACCGAAGCGGGCAAAGGGCAAGTAGCTCGATCATAGGCCGGCGCATCTCGCCGGCATTCCGCCGCCCAGGCGGCTCTCAGCTTCGCGGTTGAAACCACGACACTCCGCTTGTCAGTCTCGGCTTTTCAGCTCAATCTCATTGTCCGTCAAAAACGTCGCACCCGGCTTCCGACAGGAAATTCCGGGCGGCATCGTCAAAACTTGCCGCCGGCGCCATGGCGCGCAGCACGACATAACCGTCAGCGCGCGGCACTTCGACCAGGATCGATTGCGCAAGCGATGGCGGCAGCGCCTTGCGAATGCCCGTGAGCTGGATCGGCGATGCAAGCAGCAGGTCCAGCGCGCCGCCGACCGAAGTGCGGTCGCTCATGCTGAACACCTCATTGGATGCGGCGTCATAAACGGACAGCGACCAGAACGGCACATTGCCCTTGGCGGTCAGCCGGATCGGCTGAGATTCGATATCGAAAGCGCAGACGGCGGTGCGGATATAGGGATCGCTGTTGGAAAGCCCCGCATCGTCATCCTTGTTGTCCAGCATGTAGAAATGGTTTTCGTCGCCCTCGTCCTCGACGCGGGTATAGGCGTCGCGATCGGAGAAATGCGGCAGGGACAGGATGATGATGAGATGCAGCAACGCTGCGCCGAGCACTCCAGTCAGGATGGCGAAGACGGTCCTAAACATGGCTGCACCCGATTTTCTCGAGCTTCGGCATGGACAGATCGATCAGACCAGAATTGCCGGCCGCCGGCGTATCCAGCAGTGTCCATACCAGCCTGAAGTTGCCGATGGACGGCAGGGCCAGCCAGTTGCCGGTCTGAGCGTCAGACGAAACGGTGACGCTGAAGCTCGAATCGGGATTGCGCAGCACCACCCACGAATTGATCGCGGAGGGACGACCCGGAGGCGCCTCGATCGGCTCGCCGTCATTACCGGCGATGAACAACGTCCAGAGCCGTGCCGGCGGGGTCTGGCCGCTGATACGGTAGCTGCAAGCCGCCGTCAGCCGCCCGCCACCATCGTCATCCGACGCAACGAACGACAGCCCTTCCGCGGTGCCGTAGAGCAACCGTCCGGCCCGCGCACGATGCGATTTCGCATAGGGGTCGGCATCCGCTGTGTGCATCTCCGGAAAAGCCTGCCAGGCGCCAAGTTTGATCGCACCGAAACCGGAGGTCGCATCCAGCGCAAAAAGCGTGAACAGGATTCCGCCGCCAAAGGCGAGCATCAGCGAAAGCGCAACAAGAAGGGGAACCCGGAACACCCTAAGATCGTCCTTATGACCAATCAGGTGGCGATTTATCCCTGATTCTGACGGCAGGGGAAAGGGTTAGTGGGTTGATTGACGGATTTGCGTTCAAAATGCCGGCTTATAACGCATTGTGTTGTGCGGGCCGCTTAACCTTATTCCGCCGCCGCCACCTTCTGCGTCGCGAGCGGGGCTGCCGCCTTCAGCTTCTCGCCGAGATCGCGCAGGATCTTGGTGGAATCCACCGACAGCGTGCGTGGACGAATAAGCGGCGGCAAGGTGTTTTCGGATCCGTCGGCCGGCTTCTTGGCGGCCACGGTCTGCGGCTTCTGCACCGGGAAGGGGTTGTCGATGCCGGGGATGGGCTTCAGCACGATGCCCTGATGCGCATAGTCCATGATCTTCTTGAAGGTCATCGCCGGCAGGGTGCCGCCTGTCATGTTGTTGGTCGATGTATAGTCGTCGTTGCCGAACCAGACGGCGCAGGTGTAGTTGCCGGTGAAGCCGATGAACCAGGCATCGCGATAGGCTTGCGTCGTGCCGGTCTTGCCGCCGACGAGAATGCCGCGATCGAGTGCTGCCCTGCGGCCGGTGCCGATCTGCGGGATCTGAATCAGCATCTGGTTCATGTAGGAATTGGCTTGTTCGGTGAGAACACGCTTTGCCGGCGGCTCGTCATGACTGAAGTCGTAGAGCACCTTGCCGTCATAGCCGACGATCTGCCCGATGCCATGACGGCGAGACTGCATGCCGTCGGCCGGAAAGACGGAATAGGCCGTGGCCTGGTCGAGCACGGTCACTTCGGATGTCCCGATCGGAATGGTCTTGTCGTTGCGGATCGGCGTTTCGACGCCCATGGCCTTGGCCATGTCGCGGATCGGCTGGATGCCGAACTTCTCCTTGGCGAGGCGTACCGGAATGGTGTTGATCGACTGCGCGATCGCGGTCGTCAGTGTCACCTTGCCTGAATAGCGATTTTCGTAGTTATGCGGGCTCCAGTTGCCCCAGGTGATCGGCGCGTCGACGATGGTGGATGTTGGCGTCATCCCCCGCTCCATGGCGACGGAATAGGTGTAGATCTTGAAGGACGAGCCCGGCTGACGCAGTGCCTTGGTCGCGCGGTTGAACTGGCTCTCGCCGTAATCCCGGCCGCCGACCATAGCGCGCACCGCGCCACCGTTTTCGATGACGACCGTGGCTCCCTGTTTGGCATGATAGCGCTCGCCATATTCCATCAGGCTGGATTCGACCGAATCCTCTGCCGCTTTCTGCAGGCCCATGTCGATGGTGGTGCGCACGATCAGCGACCGCTCGGGGAAGCGGGTCGCCAGTCGCTGCACTTCGTCGAAAGCCCAGTCGAGGAAGAAGTCCGGGGATTCGATCTGGGCGCGATCGACGACGGAAGCGGGGTTGCGCCGCGCGGCAATCACCTGTCCCTCGGTCATCAGCCCGCTTTGCACGAGATTGCTCAGCACATCGTTGGCGCGGGCCCGGGCGGCCGGCAGGTTGACATGCGGCGCGTATTTCGCCGGTGCCTTGAACAGGCCGGCAAGCATCGCGGCTTCCGCCAGATTGACGTCGGTGATGCTCTTGCCGAAGTAGAACTGCGCGGCCGCGGCCGCGCCGAACGTGCCGCCGCCCATATAGGTGCGGTCGAGATAGAGGCTCAGAATCTCCTTCTTGGAAAGATTGGCCTCCAGCCAGATCGCCAGAAAGGCTTCCTTGATCTTGCGATCGAGGGAGCGCTCATTGCTGAGGAAGATGTTCTTGGCGAGTTGCTGCGTCAGCGTCGAACCGCCCTGGACGACGCCGCCGGCCTGAGCATTCACCGATAATGCCCGGAACAGGCCGATGACGTCGATGCCGAAATGATCAAAGAATCGCCGGTCCTCGGTTGCCAGCACCGCCTTGACGAAATAGTCCGGCAACTGGTCCACCGGCACGGAATTCTCATGGATGATGCCGCGATGGCCGATGACGTTGCCATAACGGTCGAGGAAGGTGACGGCGAAGTTGCCTCGGTTGCGCCAGTCGCCCTGCGTCGCCTCGAACGCCGGCATGGCGAGCATCATCAGCACAACGGACCCGGCCGTGCCAAGCGTCAATCCTTCGCCAAGCAGTTCGAACAGAATGCGCTTCCAGCCGCGGGCGCGGAAACGGCGAAAGAAAATGGTAATGTCTTCCCAGAGTTCGCCAAGGCGGAAACCGGCATTCCATAGAGAGGAGTCGATCCAAGAATCGATACGCAGGAGAATATGCCGCTTCCGGCGCGGCCGCTTTTCCACCTGGCCTTCCGGTTGCGTGTCGGGCTGGGTCTCTGGCCCGTTCTCTGGGTTGGATGGGTCTTCCACGCTCTACTTCCCGACCACAATGCCGCGTCGCGTATTCTTTTGGGACACGCAATGCCTATCTTCTGATAGACTGGCATACTGAATATTTGGTTGATTTACCGAAAAGAACAAGAGACATGCATGCCGCAGCCCGCATTTCCCTCGCGTGCGGCGAGGATGACGATCATGGACGACACACCTTTCTGGAAAAGCAAGACGCTGACGGAGATGAGCACACCCGAATGGGAAAGCCTCTGCGACGGCTGTGGCCTCTGTTGTCTCAACAAGCTGGAGGACTGGGATAGCGGCGATGTTTATTTCACATCGGTCCGCTGCAAGCTGATGGATGGTGAAAGCTGTCGGTGCACCAGCTATCCGAACCGTTGGGATTTCGTGCCCGACTGTGTGCAGCTGACACCGGAAAAGGTCCCGGATCTACAATGGCTGCCGCCGACCTGCGCCTATCGTCTCGTCGACGAAGGTCGTGATCTCTATTGGTGGCATCCTTTGGTGTCAGGTGATCCGGAAACGGTCCATATAGCCCGCGCTTCGGCACGCGGCCGCACACTCAGCGAGGATGAAGTCTCCGTCGACGATTTTGAGGATTATGTCGTCGACTGGCCGTTGACGGTGGAAGACGACATGGAAGCTAGCCCTCCGGCAAAACCATAGATTTCGGCGCCACGTTGCGCCACGCCTGCCGCACCAACGCGCGTATCGTGCCCTCATCCGTGGTCAAATGGGAAAGCCGCGTCCAGCCTTTCGTTCCCCAGCCGCCCGGCACGGCAACGACAAGATCCGGCGCGGTTGCAAGAGCCATCTGCTGCTGGTCGGGCGTAAGCTTGACGACACAGAAATCCAGGCCCGGAAGCGCCAGGTAAATCTTGCCGCGAACGCGAAAATCCCGATTGCCGAAATGCGAACTTTCCGTCGCTTCCGGCAGGCTGAGCGCAAAGGCAATGAGCTCGTCATCGGTCATGGTGCGGGAGGATAGCACGTAGGAGCCTCACCGGGGAGGCTGCCGTTCTCCGGGCATGCTGCGACGAAACAGCAACCTGCTCAAGCTTGGCCGTCGTTGAATTGACCCTGTACGCATGATATCGCGCTGTGCCTTCGCCAATGCACAGGGAGCCTCCGCGTGATCCGCCATATCGTCTTTTTCACCGTTCCCGACCGCGCCAATCTTGAGGCTGTGCGGTCCGGGCTGTCGATCCTGACGGCTATTCCGCATGCGCGCCTGCTGGAGATCGGCACGAATGTGAAGACCGATCAGCTGGGCACAGAGGTCGATATCGTTGTCTATGGCGAATTCGACGACGAAGCGGCGCTGGCCGCCTACAAGGCGCACCCGAACTATCAGCTTTCGATCGAACGGGTCCGACCGCTGCGCGAAATGCGGATTGCGGCGGACTATGAGACCACGGTGGCGGTGCGTGAGCCCGTCTAACGGGCAGTGAAAGCGCTATAATGCAAGTCAATCCAGATGGTTGGGTATCGTCGCGGAATCGGTTTCGTCGCGACCGGATTCATCACGCGAAGATCCTCATTCAGTTTTTCAGATTCAATTTCTTAGGCTCGTGACTCAACTCACGAAAGAGTGACGGCAAGCGATTCAAAAGACTCAAGGAAAGTGGCGCGTATTACGTGCGTAAAACGCTTGAAGGCCGGTTGCATCGGCCCAAGATGCGCCATCGGTCATGTCGACGCCTATCAGTTGATGATAATCAAGAAAGATTAAAAATGACTGACTTCTCCGGGAATTTCGGATCCGCTTCTGGTGCTCGGAAGAGGCAATCGTCGGTGCTCGGGCCAGGTTAGCGGTTTGGGCTGCTCCAACAGGCGGTTGGCCGTCGTGTCGCAGGCATCGATTCCGATAAGTTAAATTAATGCAAAGGCTTAAAAGAGGAAAAACTCCGGCCGCACGTTTTGCGCGTGGAAAATTACCACCCATTCATTTGCCATTCAGACGGGTTTGGGTACATATTCGGTCAAGTTAACGTCCCCGTGGGAAGTCTGAGTATGGCATCATTCATAAGCATAGCAGCAGCGGCCGCACTCATGGCCGGCTCGACTGTTCTGCCGACGCCGTCGACCCCGACCCTGGTGGCGCGTGCAAACAGCGACTGCAGCGAGGCTGCGGCGGAAGTTGTAGCCAAGACGGGCGGGCAGCTCCTCTCCGCACAGCCGTCGGGCGATAGTTGCGTCGTCACCGTCCTCGTTCAGGGCAACGGCCAGCGGCCGCGCAAAGTGACCATGAAGGTGCCGATGTAGGTGGAAACACTGTCACGCCGCACGCAGGGAACCCTCTAACGCTTTGAATCTCACGCAAAATCTTATGGCCGAGTGGATTCCACTCGAACCTGATTTGCAGTACTGTTTCTCGAACCGGGGAAATTGGGTCGGAATATGCGCATTCTCATTGTCGAAGACGATATCAATCTCAACCGCCAGCTTGCCGACGCCTTGAAAGAGGCAGGTTATGTGGTCGATACCGCCTTCGATGGCGAGGAAGGGCATTTTCTCGGCGATACCGAACCCTATGACGCCATCATCCTTGATATCGGCCTTCCGGAAATGGACGGGATCACCGTGCTCGAGAAATGGCGCGGCGCGGGCCGGGGAACGCCGGTGCTGATCCTGACGGCCCGCGACCGCTGGAGCGATAAGGTCGCCGGCATCGATGCCGGTGCCGACGATTACGTCGCCAAACCCTTCCACGTCGAAGAGGTGCTCGCCCGCATCCGGGCTTTGATCCGCCGTGCTGCCGGTCACTCCTCGTCCGAAATCATCTGCGGCCCGGTGCGCCTCGACACCAAGAGCTCGAAGGCGAGCGTCGACGGCAAACCGTTGAAGCTCACCTCGCACGAATACCGCCTGCTTGCCTACCTCATGCACCACAAGGGCGAGGTCGTCTCGCGCACCGAGCTGGTCGAGCACATGTACGATCAGGATTTCGACCGTGATTCCAATACGATCGAGGTTTTCGTAGGCCGCTTGCGCAAGAAGATGGGCGTCGACCTGATCGAAACCGTTCGCGGTCTTGGCTATCGCATCCAAGCGCCGACCAATGCGAATTAAGTCACTCACCGCTCGCGTCCTGTTGTTGACCACACTCTGGTCCGCCGTGGCGCTGGTGGTGATCGGACTTGTCATCTCGAATATCTACCGCAAAAGCGCCGAGCGCGGCTTTCAGGACCTTCTGAGAGCGCAGCTCTATAACGTCATCAATTCCGTCACGATCGGCGATCAGGGTGCGCTGTCCGGCAGCCCGCAGCTTGGCGATCTGCGTTTCGCCCAACCGAAGACCGGCTGGTACTGGATGGTCGAGCCGCTCGGCACATACACGGCGACGCCATTGGTCTCGCCCTCGCTCGGCGCCTCGACCTTGCCCGTACTTTCGGTGCTGGAAGCGCCGTTCGACAAGAATTACGAGCGCTATTACATCGTCACGGATGCCTTCGGAAACCAGGTGCAGGTGGCCGAGACCGAGGTCGTGCTCGACACCGACGGCCGTGCGGCGCGCTTCCGCGTTACCGGCAACGTCGCTGTGGTGGAGGATGATGTCCGCAATTTCTCCCACAGCCTTTATTTCGCGCTTGTCGGTTTTGGTGTCGGTAGCCTGATCGTCAATGCGCTCGCCATTCTCTACGGTCTGATGCCGCTCGATAAGGCGCGCGCGGCGCTGGAGCGCATTCGCGCCGGCGAGAGTGAACGATTGCAGGGAGAATTCCCGCGCGAAATCCTGCCGCTCGCCAACGAGGTCAACGCGCTGATCGAGAGCAACCGGCGCATCGTCGAGCGGGCGCGCATGCAGGTCGGCAATCTCGCCCATTCGTTGAAGACGCCGATTGCAGTCCTGCTCAACGAATCCCGTGTGCTGGAACGTTCGCATGGCGATCTCGTCAAGAGCCAGGCCGAGGCCATGCAGGGACAGGTACAGTCCTATCTCAACCGCGCCCGCATCGCGGCGCAGCGCGAATCCGTGCTGGCCCGTACCGAGGCGGAGCCGGCACTGGAACGTCTGGTGCGCGTCATGCGGCGGCTGAATGCCGACAAAGAATTCGAGCTTTCCGTGTCACCGAACCTGGCGCTCGCCATGGAGCAGCAGGATCTGGAGGAGACGGTCGGAAACCTCCTTGAGAATGCCGCCCGCTTTGCCGAGCATAAGGTGCGTGTGGCCGCCAATGAGGCGCCGGCCGAGGTCAAGGGCATCGATCCGGCCCGGCGCCATTGGGTGGAACTGATCGTCGAGGACGACGGCCCAGGCTTGGAGCCGGATCAGATCCGCGAGGCGATGAAGCGCGGCCGCAGGCTCGATGAGAGCAAGCCGGGCACCGGCCTCGGGCTTTCGATCGTCAGCGAGATCACCAATGAATATCAGGGGCGGCTTGAGCTGTCCCGCGGTCCCTGGGGCGGTCTTCGCGCCAGTCTAATTCTGCCGGGGGTAACGAAGGATGTTGCTTGATGCGTGGCATGATGCCAAAAAGATGTGCTGCGTCATGAAGATGCCGCACTGCAGTAACTCTGGTTTGCTCGTTGATATTGGTTCGGTTGTATGAAGCTTCGCACCTTTTTTCTGATCGTTCCGTCCGTTCTTGCCGCCATTGGCCTTTCCGCCTGCTCGACACCGAGCGGCAAAATCCCCGGCGTCAGTTTCCTGTCGACTGCCAAGCCGCCGGCTTCGACGCCGTATATAGCTGCTTTGGAGGGCGGTATCGTCGGGCGCACCGGCATTCAGCTCAGCGACAATGATCAGCGGCGGGCGCTGGAAGCGGAATATCGGGCACTGGAAACCGCGCCGCTTGGCATGCCTGTCGTCTGGACGAGCAAGAATATCAGTGGCGAAGTCGTGGCCGCGGCCCCTTATCAGGTCGGCTCGCAGAATTGCCGCCAGTATCGGCACACAGTCACCGTCGACGGCAAGCCGACCCAGGCAAGGGGCGCTGCCTGCCGCAACGACGATGGTACCTGGTCGCCGTTGAACTAAGATGTTCTTACCCTCGCCCCATCGGGGAGAGGGTGGCGCGATAGCGCCGGGTGAGGGGGCGTTGCACCGTGAGGATTGCCTTCGCTGTCGCTCTGGACATTCGTCGCTTCGCCCCTAACCCCCTCATCCGCCCTTTGGGCACCTTCTCCCCGCTGGGGAGAAGGTCTTAATAAGCGCGGCCAAACGCCTCAAATCTTCGTCAATCGGGCTTTGACAGTTGGAATAAGCGCCCGGTTAAAGTATTGGGCGTCTATGCTGTTCTGGATTCTCGTGGCCGTTCTGACGGCCGTTGTCGGCGCCGTCCTGCTCTATCCTCTTTTGCGCGGAGCAAATGTGGCTGACGACGGTCGTGCCGGAGAGGCGGCGGTCTACCGCGATCAGCTTCGCGAGCTCGACCGCGATCTTGCGGGTGGCCTGATCTCCGCCGATGAGGCCGGTTACGCCCGTGCTGAGATCGGTCGCCGCCTGCTTGCCGTTTCGAATGCCGTGCCGAGCACCGCGAAAGCGGCGACGCGCAGCAACTATCGTTTCTCGCAGGCCTTCATCATCGTCATCCTGCCGGCGATCGGCCTCTGTCTTTATCTCATGAAGGGCGATCCGGGCCTGCCGTCGCAGCCGCTGGAAGCGCGCCTCGAACAGCCCGGCAACGATCTCGCCATTTCCATCGTCAAGGTCGAGCAGCATCTGGCGCAGCATCCCGATGATGGCAAGGGATGGGAAGTGCTGGCGCCGATCTACCTGAAAACCAACCGCATCGGCGATGC
This sequence comes from Rhizobium sp. RCC_161_2, assembly GCF_041355235.1. Classification (NCBI taxonomy): domain Bacteria; kingdom Pseudomonadati; phylum Pseudomonadota; class Alphaproteobacteria; order Hyphomicrobiales; family Rhizobiaceae; genus Rhizobium; species Rhizobium sp. RCC_161_2. The sequence continues at coordinate 125,860 of NZ_JBFUPL010000004.1, forward strand.
GGAGCTTGCCTATCGCAATGTCATCCGCCTGCTCGGCCCTAGCGCCGCGCGCTTCGGCAGCCTGGGCGAGGTGCTGATCATGAAGGCTGGTGGCATCGTCACGGCGGAGGCGCGCAGCGCGTTGCAGCAGTCGCTTGCGCTCGATGCCAACAATCCCCGCGCGCTGTTCTATCTCGCGCTGGCGCTGGAGCAGGACGGCAAGACGGCGGAAGCGAGATCAGCCTTTGTGACATTGGCGAAGCAATCAGCGCCCGAGGCGCCCTGGATGGTCGCGGTCAACGATCATATCGCCAAAAACAGCGGCACCCCCGAAGATATGGCGACGGCAAGAGCGGCCGATGCCAAGGCACCGGGGAACCCTACGCCTGAACAGGTGGAGGCTATGAACTCCCTGAACAGCGGCGATCGTCAGCAGATGATCCGTGGCATGGTGGAGAGCCTGGACGCCAAACTCAAGGAAGATCCGAACAATTTCGAAGGCTGGATGCGGCTGATCCGCTCCTATGCCGTGCTGAACGACAGGGAGCGCGCGGCCGATGCGCTGAAGCGCGGTCTTGCGGCGTTTCCCGCCGATGGCGGCGAGGGGCAGCAGCTCGTGGCTCTGGCGAAGGAGCTTGGCCTGCCGACGGAGGTGACGCAGCAATGACCCGCAAGCAGAAACGCCTCGCCGTCATCGCCGGCGGCATGGGCTTCATCGCCACCGCTGTGCTGCTCGTCCTCTTCGCTTTCAGCCAGTCGGTTGCCTATTTCTATATGCCCGGCGATCTCGCCAAGAACCCCGTCGGTGCCGGCACATTGATCCGCCTCGGCGGTCTTGTCGGTGAGGGCAGCATCGTGCGCGGCGAGGGCACGCAGGTCCAGTTTTCCGTCACCGATGGCGCCGATGCGATCAAGGTCAGATATAACGGCATCCTGCCCGATCTCTTTCGCGAGGGGCAGGGGGTCGTGACCGAAGGTAAATTCGAGCCGGGCAGCGACGTCTTTGTTGCCGACAGCGTGCTGGCCAAGCATGATGAGCGTTACATGCCGAAGCAGGTTGCCGATAGGCTGAAGGCCGACGGCGTCTGGAAGGGCGAGGAAGCAAGCCAATGATCATCGAGCTTGGACATTACGCGCTGGTGCTGGCGCTTGCGACCGCGATTATCGTCTCGATCATCCCGGTGATCGGCGCGCGGCGCGGCGAATTGTCGATGATGGATATCGCTCCGGTCGGCGCGGTGCTTCTGTTTGCGCTGGTCGCCTTTTCCTTCGGCGTGCTCACCTATGTCTATGTCGTCTCCGACTTTTCGGTGCTGAATGTCTGGGAGAACTCGCATTCGCTGATGCCACTGATCTTCAAGATCTCCGGGGTCTGGGGCAATCACGAGGGATCGATGATGCTCTGGCTGCTGATCCTGGCGCTGTTCAGCGCGCTGGTTGCGCTGTTCGGGCGCAATCTGCCCGATACGCTGCGCGCCAATGTGCTGGCCGTGCAGTCCTGGATCTCGGCCGCCTTCCTGGTCTTCATCCTTCTGACCTCCAATCCCTTCATCCGCCTCAACCCGGCGCCTGCCGAGGGCAAGGACCTCAATCCGGTGCTGCAGGATATCGGCCTGGCGATCCATCCGCCGTTGCTCTATCTCGGCTATGTCGGCTTCTCGGTCTGTTTCTCCTTTGCGGTCGCTGCCCTTCTCGAAGGCCGTATCGACGCTGCCTGGGCGCGCTGGGTTCGTCCCTGGACGCTTGCCGCTTGGACCTTCCTGACGCTTGGTATCGCCATGGGTTCCTACTGGGCCTATTACGAGCTCGGCTGGGGCGGCTGGTGGTTCTGGGATCCGGTGGAGAATGCCTCCTTCATGCCCTGGCTCGCCGGCACCGCGCTCTTGCACTCCGCGCTCGTCATGGAAAAACGCGATGCGCTAAAGATCTGGACGGTTCTGCTGGCGATCCTCACCTTCTCGCTATCGCTGCTCGGTACCTTCCTGGTGCGCTCCGGCGTGCTGACCTCCGTGCATTCCTTCGCCAGCGATCCGACGCGTGGCATCTTCATTCTCTGTATTCTGCTGATCTTCATCGGTGGCGCGTTGTCGCTCTTTGCCTTTCGCGCCCCACGGCTTGCCGCCGGCGGCCTGTTCGCGCCGATCTCGCGCGAAGGCGCGCTGGTGCTGAACAACCTTATCCTGACGGTCGCCTGCGGCACGGTGCTAACCGGCACGCTCTATCCGCTGGCACTGGAAACCCTGACTGGCGACAAGATCTCCGTCGGGCCGCCCTTTTTCAACATGACCTTCGGCCTGTTGATGACGCCGATCCTGATTGCCGTTCCCTTCGGACCGCTGCTGGCCTGGAAACGCGGCGATCTGCTTGGCGTGCTGCAGCGGCTCTATGTCGCCGCCGGCCTGGCATTGATCGCCGGACTTATCCTTTTCTACGTCCGCCACGGCGGGCCGGTGCTGGCCGTTCTCGGCCTTGCCGCCGGCTTCTTTCTGGTTTTCGGCGCCGTGACCGATCTCTGGTATCGTGCCGGCATCGGCAAGGTTAAGGGCAATGTCGCCTGGCGACGCTTGAGCGGCCTGCCGCGCTCCGCCTTCGGGACGGCGCTTGCCCATGCCGGCCTTGGCGTCACCGTCCTCGGCATCGTCGCCGTCACCACATTCGAGACCGAAAACATCACGACAATGAAGCCGGGCGGCACGGCCGAACTCGGCGGCTATACATTGCGTTTCGATGGCTCAAGACCCGGCGTCGGCCCCAATTTCACCGAGGATCGCGGCCACTTCACCATCAGCCGTGGCGGCGTCGCTGTCGCTGAGGTTTCGTCCTCCAAGCGCGTCTTCACCGCCAGCCGCACGGCGACGACCGAGGCCGGCATTCTGACGCTCGGTTTGAGCCAGCTTTACGTCTCGCTCGGCGATCCCACCAATGATGGCGGCATGGTCGTCCGCATCTGGTGGAAACCCTTCATCCTCTGCATCTGGGGCGGTGCGGTCATCATGGCGCTGGGCGGCTTCATCTCGCTCAGCGACCGCCGCCTGCGCGTCGGCGCGCCGAGCCGCAAGGCGAAACCGGTGTCCCGCCCCGCCATGGAGCCGGCGGAATGATCCGGCAGTTGCTCGTGGCCCTTGCGCTTTTCCTCGCGGCCGCTCCCGCCTTCGCCGTCAACCCGGACGAGGTGTTGCCCGATCCGGCGCTGGAAACGCGAGCGCGCACGATCTCTGCCGAGTTGCGCTGCATGGTCTGCCAGAACCAGTCGATCGACGATTCCAATGCCGATCTCGCTCGTGACCTGCGCCTTCTGGTTCGCAAGCGCCTTGCCGATGGCGACAGCGACAAGCAGGTGTTCGACTATATCGTCTCCCGCTACGGCGAGTTCGTGCTGTTGAAGCCGCGCTTCACCGAAAAGACATTACTGCTCTGGGGTGCGCCGGTGACGCTCTTCCTTTTCGGCGGGCTTGCTCTTGCAGTTTATGCCAGACGCCGCGCCGGAAAGCCGACGGGCACGCGGCTGACGCCGGAGGAAGAGGCGCGCCTCAGCGAGATCCTCGACAAGTGATGTTACACGACAGGTTGTTTTGCGCCTGTCGACAATATTTCGTTACATTACCAAGTTTTCATGGGTCGGACAGTTCGCTGTAAGGTCTGAAGCCCTATATCATTCCCATGAGCCTTCATCACCGGTTCCGCCGGTGGAAGAAAATCGGACGAGAGAAGAAAAGGTAACTCGCATATGTTCAGGAATATCAAGGACACTTTGTCCCGTAGCACCGCTATGAAAGCTTCTGTCGTCGCCGGTCTCGCTGTCGCTGCCCTTGCCACCGGTGTCCCGGCTGAAGTCAGCCGTTCCTACGCAGATGCCGTCAATGTTCAGGCCCCGCAGGTTCCGAGCTTCGCCAATGTCGTCGATGCCGTGTCTCCGGCCGTCGTTTCCGTTCGCGTTGAATCCCGCATCAATCCGGTTGCCGACGAGGACGATTCCTTCGGCCTCGGCCGTGGTTTCGACGAGCTGCCGGATGATCATCCGTTGAAGAAATTCTTCAAGCAGTTCGAACAGCAGCAGGGCCGCAACCAGCAGCAGGGCCAGCAAAAGGGGCAGCCTGACAGCAAGGGCCACCTGCGCCCGGTTGCTCAGGGCTCCGGCTTCTTCGTCTCGGAAGATGGCTATATCGTCACCAACAATCACGTCGTTTCCGATGGCGCGGCCTTCGTGGTCGTGCTGAATGACGGCACCGAGCTTGACGCCAAGCTGGTCGGCAAGGATTCGCGCACCGACCTCGCTGTGCTGAAGGTCGACGGCAAGGGCAAGAAGTTCACCTATGTCAGCTGGGCTGACGACCAGAAGGTTCGCGTTGGCGACTGGGTCGTTGCTGTCGGCAACCCCTTCGGTCTCGGCGGCACAGTAACGGCCGGTATCGTCTCGGCCCGCGGCCGCGACATTCATTCCGGCCCTTATGACGATTACATCCAGATCGATGCGCCCGTGAACAAGGGTAACTCCGGTGGTCCGACCTTCAACCTCAACGGCCAGGTCGTCGGCATCAACACCGCGATCTTCTCGCAGTCGGGCGGCAGCGTCGGCATTGCCTTCGCCATCCCCGCTACCACGGCCAAGGACGTCGTTGCCGACCTGATCAAGAGTGGCACCGTATCGCGCGGCTGGCTCGGCGTTCAGATTCAGCCGGTTACCAAGGATATTGCCGAATCTCTCGGTCTGTCCGAGCCGAGCGGTGCGCTGGTCGTCTCCCCTCAGGACGGTTCTCCCGGCCAGAAAGCCGGTATCAAGAACGGTGACGTCGTAACCGCCGTCAACGGCGAGCCGGTCAAGGATCCGCGCGATCTCGCCCGCCGCATCGGCGCGATGCAGCCGGGCGCCAAGGTCGATGTCTCGCTGTGGCGCGGCGGCAAGTCCCAGTCGGTCACCGTCGAACTCGGTACGCTGCCGGCTGAACAGAACCAGGCATCGAACGACGACAATTCGCAGCAGTCCCAGCCGCAGCAGCCGTCCTCCGAAAAGGCGCTTGCCGATCTCGGCCTCACCGTCGGCCCGTCCGATGACGGCAAGGGTGTCGCGATCACCGGCGTCGACCCGGACTCCGATGCCGCCGACAAGGGCGTGAAGGAAGGCGAGAAGATCACCTCGGTCAACAACCAGGAAATCTCCAGCGCCGGCGACATCGCGAAGGTCATCGACCAGGCGAAGAAGGACGGCCGCACCCGCGCGCTGTTCCAGATCCAGTCCGGCGACGGCAGCCGCTTCGTCGCCCTGCCGATCAACGCAGGCTGATTTTTCGGCCGACTGAATGAATTAGGAGCCGCGCTGGCCACGGCTGGCGCGGCTCCTCTGTTTCCAACGTGCCTTCATCGATCAACGTTTTCAGGCGGGTACAAGATGACAACCTCTGGCCAACATGCTGTGGACTCCTCCGATTCCGGTTGTGCTAAAGCACTGCCGGCGGATAATGTTGCCCACATGAAGATTTTGATTATCGAAGACGATCTGGAAGCCGCCGCCTATCTCACCAAGGCGTTTCGCGAGGCCGGCATTGTGGCCGACCATGCGAGCGACGGCGAGAGCGGTCTCTTCATGGGCACGGAGAATGTCTACGACGTCGCCATCATCGACCGTATGCTGCCGCGCCGAGATGGTCTTTCCGTCATCAGCGAGCTACGCCGCAAGGGTGTGCATACGCCTGTTCTTATCCTGTCCGCCCTCGGCCAGGTTGACGACCGCGTGACCGGCCTTCGCGCCGGCGGTGACGACTACCTGCCGAAGCCCTACGCCTTCAGCGAGTTGCTTGCCCGCGTTGAAGTCCTCGGCCGCCGCAAGGGCACGCCGGATCAGGACGTGCTCTACCGCGTTGCCGATCTGGAGCTTGACCGGTTGTCGCATGAGGTCCGCCGTGGCGGCAAGGAGATACCCTTGCAGCCCCGCGAGTTCCGCCTGCTGGAATATCTGATGAAGAATGCCGGTCAGGTGGTGACGCGCACCATGCTGCTCGAAAATGTCTGGGATTATCACTTCGATCCGCAGACGAACGTTATCGACGTCCACGTCTCGCGCCTGCGCTCGAAGATCGAAAAAGACTTCAGCCAACCGCTGTTGAAGACCATCCGTGGCGCCGGCTACATGATCAAGGACGAGGGATGAGTCGCTTTCGCGTCCTCTTCAAGTCCACCGCAGTCCGCCTCTCCGCCCTTTATATCCTTCTTTTTGCGCTCTGCGCCGCCACGCTCGTCTTCTACGTCACGGCCATGTCCGAGCGGTTGCTGACCGGGCAGATCCGCGATGCCGTGCAGCAGGAGGTCAGCCAGGTCAAGCGTGCATACGATGTCGGCGGGTTGAACCTGCTGCTGCGCACGATGGAACGCCGCGCTCGCCAGCCGGGCGCCAACCTCTATGTCATCGCCAGCCCCACCGGAGATATCCTCGCCGGCAACGTCGCTTCCGTGCAGCCCGGCGTTCTCGGCCAGGCCGGCTGGACGGAGCTGCCGTTCGTCTATGAGCGCTACACGGATTCCGGCGTCGATCCCGAGCGTCGGCATCTGGCGATCGCCAATATCTTCCTCCTCGACAATGGCTTGCGCATCCTGATTGGTCGCGATCTCGGCGAGCCGGAGCGTTTCCGCGTGCTGGTGCGCCAGGCGTTGATGCTGGCGCTGGCGATCATGGGCCTCGGCGCGCTGGTCATCTGGTTCGGCATCGGTCGCAATGCGCTGAAGCGCATCGACCGCATGACCGACGCCAGCCGCAAGATCATGGCCGGCGATCTCTCACAGCGCCTTCCGGTCGGCGGTTCCGGCGATGAATTCGACCGCATGTCGACGTCGCTCAACGCCATGCTGGAGCGCATCGAGAAGCTGAATGAAGGCCTGCGGCAGGTCTCCGACAATATCGCCCATGACCTGAAGACGCCGCTGACGCGGCTGCGTAACAAGGCGGCGGATGCGCTTGACCATGCTGACAGCGACGGCCGTCGCGTGGCGCTGGAAGGCATTATCGGCGAATCCGACCAACTGATCCGCACCTTCAACGCGCTGCTGATGATCTCCCGCGTCGAGGCGGGCTCGGTCGCCGCCGAGATGACCGGCGTCGATCTCTCGTCCATCGTCGCCGATACCGCCGAGCTCTACGAGCCTGTGGCCGAGGAGGCGGGGCTAGCCCTGACCGCCGAAATCGAACCCGATGTCGAAGTACAGGGCAATCGCGAGCTGATCGGCCAGGCAATCTTCAATCTCATCGACAATGCGGTCAAATATGCCTCCGGCTGCCCCGGCAAGCAGGCGGTCACGCTGAAACTGTCGCGGACACCGGATGCCGTGAACCTTGCCGTCGCGGACCATGGGCCAGGCGTTCCCGCCCACCAGCGGACCGAGGTGGTCAAGCGCTTCTTCCGCCTGGACGAGAGCCGCTCCAAGCCCGGCACTGGCCTTGGCCTTTCGCTGGTGGAGGCGGTGATGGAGCTGCATGGTGGCCAGCTCGAGCTTTCCGATACCGACCCGGCCAGCCCCGATGCCCGTGGCCTCACCGTGACCATGATCTTCCCCACACAGAAACAATAGGCTAATCCTGCTTTATCGGATTGCTCGAAACATGATCCCGAACGTCGTTGACGATTTTTTGGATCATGTTTCGATTCAAGGGGTTACCGCGTCTCTGCGTGTCCAGTCGGACGTGCGCCGCGGTAGGGAGGACACTGCATGACGATGATGGAAAGCGATCTGCTGCGCAATGTTCCGCCCGGCCGGCTTCGGCCGCTCAACCAGACGGAGCTGAAAGCGGCGCTTGCCGACCTCAAGGATATTGCCAAATCGGAACCGGCAATCGCCGCTCTTCTTGATGGCGACAGTTCCTTGCGCGATTTTATCGTCGCCGTATTGACGCTCTCGCCGTATCTTCGCGAAACCGCCAATCTCGATCCGGCATTGCTCGTTGCGGCCATCAGCAAACCGCTGTCGCCTCAGATCGAGGCCCTGGTGGCCGAGGCCCGCCGCGCCTGGCTGCCGGGAGAGAGCGACACATCCTCTCCTTCTGAATCCGAAGTGATGAGCCGTTTGCGCATCGCCAAGCGCCGCGCCGCCTTCCTGATCGCGCTTGCCGATCTCGCTCGGATCTTCGATGGCAGGGTGACGACGCGCTGGTTGAGCGCGCTTGCCGAGGCCTCGATTTCGGCGGCGATCGATCATCTGCTGCTGTCGTCGCACGAGGCCGGGAAGATCACGCTTCGCGATCCCTCCGCGCCGAGCCATGGTTCCGGCCTGATCGTGCTCGGCATGGGCAAACTCGGCGCCGGGGAACTGAACTATTCTTCCGATATCGACCTGGTCGTCTTCTTCGACGAGATGGCCGGCATCGTTCCCAATCCCGATGATGCTATCGATATCTTCCCACGCCTGATGCGCCGCCTGGTGCGTATCCTTCAGGAACGCACCGCCAACGGCTATGTCTTCCGCACCGATCTGCGCCTGCGCCCCGATCCCGGTTCGACACCGCTTGCCATCCCCGTCGATGCGGCCATGATCTATTACGAGGGCAGGGGCCAGAATTGGGAGCGCGCCGCCTTCATCAAGGCGCGCGCCGTTGGCGGTGACATTGCGGCCGGGCAAGCCTTCATCCGCGATCTCGTGCCCTTCGTCTTCCGCAAATATCTCGACTATGCAGCGATATCGGATATCCATTCGATCAAGCGCCAGATCCATGTGCACAAGGGCCACGGCGCGATCGCCGTCAAGGGCCATAACGTCAAGCTTGGTCGTGGTGGTATTCGCGAGATCGAGTTTTTTGTGCAGACGCAACAGCTGATCGCCGGCGGCCGCATGCCGGAGCTGCGCTCCCGCGCCACCGAGGAAACGCTGGCGGAGCTGACCAAGGCGAAATGGATCGACGCGGAAACGCGCGACGAGCTGACGGAGGCCTATTGGTTCCTGCGCGATGTCGAACACCGAATCCAGATGGTGCGCGACGAGCAGACGCATCTGCTGCCGGAAACCGATGCCGAGTTGAAGCGTGTCGCCTTCATGATGGGCTTCACCGATATCTCCAGCTTCTCCGAGGCGCTGGTCGCCAGGCTGAAGACGGTAGAACGGCGCTATGCGCGTCTGTTCGAGCAGGAAGCGAAGCTATCGGGCGGGACCGGCAATCTGGTCTTCACCGGTCAGGGCGACGATCCGGACACGCTGGAGACGCTGCGCCGCCTCGGCTTCGAGCGGCCATCCGATATTTCCAATGTCATCCGCACCTGGCACTACGGCCGCTACCGCGCCACGCAGTCGGTCGAGGCGCGCGAGCGGCTGACCGAACTGACGCCCGAGCTGCTGCGGGTCTTCGGCGAAAGCAAGCGGGCGGACGAGGCGCTGCTGCGCTTCGACAGTTTCATTTCCGGCCTGCCCGCCGGTATCCAGCTTTTCTCGCTGCTCAGCACAAACCCGGCGCTGCTCTCCCTCATCGTCAACATCATGTCGTCGGCACCACGTCTCGCCGAGATCATCGCCGCCAAGCCGCATGTCTTCGACGGCATGCTGGATCCCGGCCTGATGGCGGAGCTGCCGACGCGCGACTATCTGGCCGAGCGCATCACCAGCTTTCTGGCCTCGGCGGGCCATTACGAGGAGGTGTTGGACCGGCTGCGCATCTTCGCCTCGGAGCAGCGCTTCCTGATCGGCATCCGCCTGCTGACGGGCACGATCGGCGGTGCCATGGCGGCCCGTGCCTTCACCTATCTTGCCGATCTGATCGTTGAGGCGGCATTGAACGCGGTGATGAAGGAGATCAAGGCGGCGCATGGCGACTATCCCGGCGGCCGCGTCTCGGTCATGGGCATGGGCAAGCTCGGTAGCTTCGAGCTCACCGCCGATTCGGACATCGATATCATCCTGCTCTATGACTACGACGACACGGCCGGTGAATCTTCCGGCCAGAAGCCGCTCGACGCCACCCGCTATTTCACCCGCATCACCCAACGGCTGATCGCGGCCCTGTCGGCGCCGACGGCGGAGGGCGTGCTCTATGAGGTCGACATGCGTCTGCGTCCATCCGGCAACAAGGGACCGGTCGCTACCCGTATCAATTCCTTCGAGAAATACCAGCGCGAGGAGGCCTGGACCTGGGAGCATATGGCGCTATCCCGCGCCCGCCTGATCTGCGGCGATGAGGACCTTATCCTCAGTGCCGAACGGATCATCGGCGAGGTGCTCTCGGCAAAACGAGATATCCCGAAGATTGCCGGGGATGTTGCCGAGATGCGTGGCCTGATCGAGCAGGAAAAGCCGCCGGTCAGCATCTGGGACCTGAAGCTGATCCCCGGCGGGCTGATCGACATCGAATTCATCGCGCAATATCTGAGACTGATTGCACCCGCTCGCGGCGTCGGCATCGATGCCAATGGTCTGAGCACCGGCGAGGCGCTGAAACTGCTTGGCGGCAGCCTGATGGACCGCAACGATCTCGATCTCTGCGTGGAGGCGCTGCATCTCTGCACCGAACTGTCGCAGCTCATCCGGCTTTGCGTCGATGGACCGTTCGATCCCGGCAAGGCTCCCTCCGGGCTGATCGAGCTGGTCTGCCGCGCCGGCGACTGCCCGGATATCCGCACGCTGGAGGCGGAGCTGAAACGACTGTCGAAAGCGGTGCGGAAAGTTTTTCAGTCGGTGGTGAAGGCCTGATTCAGCCCCGATCGGGGATGCGGATGGCGATGACGGTGCCGATGCCTTCGCGCGAGCGGATCCGCATACGGCCGTGATGCAGCAATGTCAGCGACCGCGAGATGGCGAGCCCGAGGCCAGAGCCGCCCTTGCTCTTGGCATATTGGTTCTGCACCTGCTCGAAGGGTTGGCCGATCTTGCTCAATGCCGATTTGGGGATGCCGATGCCGGTATCGGCGATGGTCAATACAACGGCATCCTCGACCTTGCGGGTCCGTACCGCGATCCGGCCGCCATCATTGGTGAACTTCACCGCATTGGAGAGGAGATTGAGCAGGATCTGCTTCATGGCGCGGCGGTCGGCCGTCAACTTGATGCCCGAACAAATGCGTTGCTCGACGAGGATATTCTTGTAGGCGGCCGGGATGGAGGTGAAACGCAGGCATTCCTCGATCAGGGGCGCGAGGTCCATCTTCTCGCAAGACAGCTTGATGTGGCCCGCCTCGATCTTCGACATATCGAGAATGTCGTTGATGACGTTGAGCAGATGCTTGCCGCTGTCGTGAATATCCTTGGCATATTCATTGTACCGCGACGAGCCGAGCGGACCGAACATCTGGTCCTGCAGGATTTCGGAGAAGCCGAGGATGGCGTTGAGCGGCGTGCGCAGCTCATGCGACATGTTGGCGAGGAATTCCGATTTTGCCTTGTTGGCGGCTTCGGCGCGTTCCTTTTCTGCGAGATAGTTGGTGTTGGCGGTCGAAAGCTCGGCCTTCTGCCGCTCGAGGATCTGCCGGGAGGCGGAGAGGTCGTTGATCGTCGCCATAAGCCGCCGCTCGGACTCGCGCAGGCGCTCCTGGTTGCGCTTGAGCTGGGTGATGTCGGTACCGACGGACACCAGGCCACCATCGCGGGTCCGGCGTTCGTTGATCTGCAGCCAACGCTCGTCGGCAAGCTGCACTTCCGTCGTCTGCGAATGGTTGGAACGGCCGGGATCGACGATGCGCCGCTCGATGATCGGGCGTGCCGCAGCGGCGTTGACGACGGCGCGTTCCGTCCCCGGCACCAGCACGCCGTTCGGAAGGCCGTAGGCCTGCTGGAAATGGTCGTTGCACATCACCAACCGGTCGTTCTTGTCCCAGAGCACGAAGGCTTCCGACGTGCATTCGATCGCGTCGGCCAGACGCTGGTCGGCCTCGGCATAGCGCTGCGCCAGCCGATGCTGCTCGGTGACGTCCATGGCGATGCCGATCATATGGACGCGGCCGGAATTGGTGCGGATGACCTGGGCGCGGGCGCGCATCCAGACATAGTGCCCCTTGGCATGACGGATGCGCAGGATCTGGTCGACCTGGCCGGCACTGCCGCGGGTGATCGAGCGAGCCAGCGTATGCAGGCTGTTATCGTCGGGATGCATCAACCGTTCTGCATCGGCAAACGACAGCGGCCGGTCGGCGGCCGGCAGGCCGAGCATGTCGTACATCGACCGCGACCAGAAGAATTCGCGGGTGGTAAAATCGAAATCCCAGAGACCGCAGCGGCCGCGCGACAGCGCGGTTTCGACACGTAGATTGGATTCGAGGAAGATCTCGTCGGCGTCGCGCGTCCGTTTCACCTGGGTGTAATAGGCATAGAGGATGACGAGCAGGATGGAGGAAATGCCGGCAAAGAGCGTGACATTGAGGGTCAGCTCATCGCGCCATAGCTTGTCGATCTGCTCCATCGAGGCGGCGGAGAGAACGAAATCGCCCTTGTCGCCGATCAGCGAGATCGCCGCATAATAGGGCACTCCGTCGATCATCGTCTCGATCACGCCGGCATGATCGCCAAAACTGCGGATAGCCGAGACCTCGGGGAAGAAATCCGAGATCGTCAGGCCGATATAGTTGGAACCGGCAGCGGATGAGCCGAAGACGCGGCCGCTTGCCTGGACCAGGAGTATGAATGCTCCCGCGTCGAGCCGATCCTGCGGCAGGTAGGTCGAAAGCTTCCTTTCGGCTCCATCGCGGTCACCGGCCCGAAACAGGCTGGCATCGTTGGAAAAGGCGGCGGCCGCCGCGGCAATGGAAAGCGATGTCGCCTGGCGGGCCGAGGCTGCCATGCGTCCGTGTTCGGTTATCATGCTGAAGAAATGCGAAGCGGCCACGACCATCAGAAAGGAGACGATAAGCACGGGAATGACCCGCTTCAGGATATGTTCCGTTTGCGGAAAGCGTCGCGAAATGGTCTCCGCGCGGACGCCCGCTCTGTCGTTAACACCGCTATGCCAGGATTTCAGACCGTCGAAATTAACACGCAGCCGTCCTTCGGCCGCGGTTGCCCGCCGCACGTCCACCATCGCTCTAGCCTTGTCCCTCGTGTGATTCGCTGCGCCGCTCGCCCGAATCTACCCTAATGAATCACTCGTGATTCGCCTTGTCCAGAGGGGTCGGTAAAACTTTGTTAACCATAAGTGATTTCAGCGCTTTTTGTACTCGTAAGGGTAGGTCTCCGGCATCCGAGACTCGTTCCGGATGAAAAAGCGGGTGCAAATCACCCGCCTCGATCACCGGGTAGCAAGTGGAAAATCAGTCCTTGAGGATTCGATCCACAATGTCGCGAACGTCGGTCGAAAGGCTGTTGGCGCGTTCGATCTGCATCAAGGCGGAGCGAGCATGGTCGGCGCGGACTGGTTCCAGCGAGCGCCAGGAGCGCATCGAGGTCAGAATGCGCGCGGCAAGCTGCGGGTTACGCTGGTCGATATCGAGGATTTCCTGCGCAAGGAAGCGGTAGCCGGCCCCATCGGCGCGGCCGAAGCCGGTCGGATTGGAGAAGGCGAAAGTGCCGACGAGGGCGCGCATACGGTTCGGATTGGCGCGCTTGAAAAGCGGTGTCTCCATGAGGCTCTGAATGCGATCGAGCGTCGCAGCACCTGGAATGGCCGCCTGGATGGCGAGCCATTTGTCGATGACCAGCGCGTTTTCGGTGAAGCGGTCGTGGAAGTCCTTAAGGGCAGCCTTGGCCTCCGCCGTGTCCGGGAAACGGTGGGCAAGGATTGTCAGCGCGGCGCTGAGATCGGTCATGTTGTTGGCGCCGTCATAGGCCGCCTTGGCGCGGGCGGGGCTATCGTCCGATTGCGAGAGATAGGTAAGGGCCGCATTACGCAAGGCCCTCCGTCCAGCGCTTGCCGCGTCCGGGCTGAAGAGGCCGGGTGTCTGCGTGCTGTCGTAGAGGGATGCGAAAATGTCCTTCCCGGCCTCGGCGATCTGCTTGAGGATCGCCTGGCGCCCGGCATGGATTGCATCAGGATCGTTGTCGCCGCCAAGCTCGCGGCCGATGTCGGCCTCGCTCGGCAAAGCGAGTGCCAGGGCGCGGAAAGCAGGCTCCAGGCTTTCGTCCTTCGCCGCTGCCAGAAGCGCATCGATGAAGACGGCATCGCAGGTGACCGGAATGCTTTCACGAGCATCGCGGGCGGCCTGCAAGAGGTTGGGCAGGCCAAGGTCGATCAGGGCCTGCCAGCGGGCAAAATGATCTGTCTCGTAGCGGGCGATCAGCGCCAGATCCTTGGCGCTCTGGCTGAATTGCAGATTGATCGGCGTCGAGAAGCTGCGGTTGAGCGACAGAACTGGCCGCGACGGGATGCCGTTGAAGACAACCGCCTGTGTCCGTGCCGTCAGATGCAGGACGTCGCCCGTCAGTTCCGCACCGGTCACCGATGACGGCGTCAGCAACGTGCCGTCCTCGGCGATCAGCGCCATGCGCAGCGGAATGTGCAGCGGCGCCTTGCTCGTCTGGCCCGGAGTGGCCGGCTGCATCTGTTCGAGCGATAGCGTGAAGGTCTTCGCGCTGGCGTCGTAGGCGCCAGAGGCGGTGACGAGCGGCGTGCCGGCCTGGTGATACCAGAGCGAGAACTGCGCGAGGTCGCGGCCGCTGACATCCTCGAAGCATTTGACGAAATCCTCGATCGTTACGGCCTGTCCGTCGTGGCGGTCGAAATAGAGGTCCATGCCCGTCTTGAATAGATCGCGGCCGAGCAGGGTGGCGATCATGCTGGTGACTTCGCTGCCCTTCTCATAGACGGTCGTCGTATAGAAGTTGTTGATCTCGCGATAGGTCGTCGGGCGCACCGGATGCGCGAGCGGCCCGCCGTCCTCCGGAAACTGCTCCGACTTCAGATGACGAACTTCGGCGATGCGCGTCACCGGACGCGAGCGCTGGTCGGCGGAAAATTCGTGGTCGCGATAGACCGTCAGACCTTCCTTGAGGCAGAGTTGGAACCAGTCGCGGCAGGTGATGCGGTTGCCGGTCCAGTTGTGGAAATATTCATGCGCGATGATCCGCTCGATATTGGCATAGTCGGCGTCGGTGGCGATATCAGGATCGGCAAGGACGTATTTGTCGTTGAAGACATTGAGGCCCTTGTTCTCCATTGCGCCCATGTTGAAATCGGAGACGGCGACGATCATGAAGATGTCGAGATCGTACTCGCGGCCGAACCGCTCCTCATCCCATGTCATCGAACGCTTCAGCGCGTCCATGGCGTAGGCCGCGCGCGGCTCCTTGCCGTGTTCGACATAGATCTTCAGCGCCACTTCGCGGCCCGACGCGGTGACGAACGTATCCTCGACTACGCCGAGATCGCCGGCGACCAGCGCAAAAAGATAGCTCGGCTTCGGATGCGGGTCGAACCAGGCGGCGAAATGCTTGCCCTCGCCGTAGCCGGCGCCGCCGAGGAAATTGCCGTTCGACAGCAGCAGCGGATTGGCGGCCTTGTCGGCGATGATGTTGACCGTGTAGGGCGCGAGAACATCAGGGCGATCCGGGAAGTAAGTGATGCGGCGAAAGCCTTCGGCCTCGCATTGGGTGCAGTAAACACCGCTGGTGCGGTAGAGCCCCATGAGCTGCGTATTGGCTTCGGGATTGATGACTGTCGTGATCGTCAGTTCGAAGGGCTCACTTTCCGGCAGGTCGCGGATCGTCAGGCTGTCGGGCGTTGCCGTATAGTGTTCGGCAGGCAGTTCGGTCTGGTCGAGCAGCAGCCCCGAAAGGACCAGCTCGTCGCCGTCGAGTACCAGCGGTGCCTTCGGATCGATGCCTTCGCGACGGTGAAAGATCAGCCGAGCCTCGACCTTGGTCTCCGTCGGATGCAGATCGAAGGTAAGGTCCACGCGTTCCAGAACGAAGTCGGTGGGACGATAATCTGCCAGATGAACGATCTGGCCGGTGTCTGTTCGCATGGTCTATCCTGATCGGGCTGATACTGCGGCGGGCATTGATCCGGAGCAAAGCTCTGGGTGAAATCCGCCGCATCATTACATCGAAATCTGAACCAAAGTTAAAGTCATATCATCGTACCGCTGCAATTTGTGTCGACGGGGAAAGTATTTGATCGAGAAGGTTGTGCTTCATTTCAGGTTGAAAGCCGTCCTGATCACATCGTCGGCTTCAGTCTGTTGCACGACGACGCCATACCATCCGAGACCATCATAATCCTCATAGCCGAGCGTCTTGGCGTAGGCGACGATGGCGCCGTTATTGTCGTAATAGCTTCCCCGCGTCATGCCTTCGGGATTGGCAAGCGCGAAATGCGAGAACATCAGTTTCGGGTCGCTGCAGGCGATCACGCGCCTCTTGCCGTCAAGCAGCATCACCACGGTCTTTTCGGCGATCTGCGGCGGCAGGTTGGCTTCCTTGTCGACGATCGCCTGCCCCTGGTTCTGCCAGTCGAAATAGACACCCAGCGTGCCGATCTGCTTGCCGTCCGATCGTCCGCTTTCGCGAATGCCGGTGGCGTAGACGAGCGCGTTTCGCCGCTCGTGAAATTCGCTCGGCCGGACCTCGTCGACGATATAGTCATCGCCCGACCGGCAGTTGGCTGCCGCCCTGAACCAGGGATCCGAGGCAAGATTGGCGCCGGCGAGCTTGCGCTGATAGGTGGGATTGGCCGAGGCGATGACCTGTCCCTTCATGTCGGTCACGACCAGATCGAGATAGACCGTATAGAAGCGGTTGATGACACCGAGCCGTTCGGCGGCAAAGGCGCTACGTTGCGGCTGGGGATCCTGAAGCGCTTCCCAAAGGGCGGTGTCGGTTGCCCACCAGCGGACGTCGGCAGTGCGCTCGAAGAGATTGCGGACGATGAGCTGGACCAGCGTCTGGGCGAGATCGGTCAGGCGAACGCCCTCCATCTCCTCCACCAGCGCTTCGGCCATGCTGCGGCTGAGCACGTTATCCTGAAATTTGCTTGCGATATCGGTCGCGATCTGGGCGAGGCGCTGCACTTCGTTGGCGACGACGGCGAAGCCCTTGCCGGTTTCGCCGGCACGGGCAGCCTCGATCAGCGCATTGATCGCCAGAAGCTTGATCTGCTTGACGACATGGGTGTTATCGGTGCTGAAGCGCTCGAGGTCCTTGCCGATGCCATCGGTCACGACGCGCATCGAGCGTGGCGTTACCGCATGTTGTTGAGAGCTCCGTTTCATCGATGGGGCTGCTGTCATCGGACCTAGACCTCGTAAACAGTAAAAGCTGAAGTAGTTATTAGAAATACATGTTGTGCCGCAGAAACTATTGAGTTGCGGTGAAATGAAGTTGAAATATTATGGTTCTTAAAAGGTTAATACGGCCTGCCATGAAGTAGACATATCGTTTTGACCCAAAAAAAGTCTTGGCCAAGGGGGCTGGCCGGTCAATCGACTGTCGACGGCGCCGGAGGAACGGGTGGCTCACCGCCGCGCACGGGGAGCGGAATGGACTGGAAATCGGTCTTGTCGATACGCCCTTCATTCGGTTTGCGCTTGGCAATACGCCAGCCGGCGTAGCCGGCATAGAGTGCGAAGGCCAGTGCCAGGAACCAGAGAAGGCCGGAT
Organism: Rhizobium sp. RCC_161_2; assembly: GCF_041355235.1. Taxonomy (NCBI): domain Bacteria; kingdom Pseudomonadati; phylum Pseudomonadota; class Alphaproteobacteria; order Hyphomicrobiales; family Rhizobiaceae; genus Rhizobium; species Rhizobium sp. RCC_161_2. The sequence continues at coordinate 143,322 of NZ_JBFUPL010000004.1, forward strand.
GGGCCGACGAATTCCATCATCGCGCCGCCGACCAGTGGCCCGGAGACGGTGCCGAGCCCGTAGAGCAGCATGATGCCGCTGGAAATGGTGACATATTCGTCTGGTGCTGCGCGATCGTTGGCATGGGCGACATTGAGTGCGTAGATCGGATAGAGCACGGTGCCGATGAAGAAGCCGGCGACATAGAGCGTCATCAGCGTATGCGCGTCGAACAAAGTCATGATGATGCAGGCGATAACGCCGATCCCGCCGCAGACGATCATGACATAGCGCCGGTCCACAAGGTCGGAGATGCGGCCGATCGGCATTTGCGACACCGCGCCGCCGGCAAGCACGCAGGCCAGCAGCGTCGCGCCCTCGGCGGTGTTCATGCCGACATTCTGGGTGTAGACGCCGCCAAGGCTGCTCCAGGTGCCGGAGAGGGCGCCTGATAGCAGCGAGCCGATGAAGGCGATGGGCGACAGCCGGTAAAGCTTCGGTAGGTCGAACTTGGCCTCATGGATCGGCGTCGGCGACTTGGCGGTCGAGAGCGCCGTCGGCAGCATGGCGAGCGCGAAGATGATACCGCAGAGGATGAAAAGCGACGTATTGCTGGGATCGCCGAGTGGCACCAGATATTGCCCGCCGATCGAGCCGACCAGGCAGGTGATCATATAGACCGAGAAGATGGTCGCGCGGTTCTCGTTGTTGACCCGCTCGTTCAGCCAGCTCTCGATGATGAGATAGGCGCCGGCAATGCCGAAGCCGCTGATGCAGCGGAAGGCGAGCCAGGCACGCCAATCGACCATCAGTGCGCAAAGCAGGATGCCGATACTGAGCAGCGAGATCAGCGCGCCGAATACGCGTACATGCCCCACCCGCCGCACGAAGCGCGGCGTGATGATGCAGGATATGGTGAAGCCGAATGTATAACCGGTGGCGATCACCGAGATGGTGAAGGTCGACCATCCCTTTGCCACGGAACGGATCGGCACGACGAAATTCATCAGGCCATAGCCGATCATCATCAACAGCGTTGACAACATCAGACTGGCGATCGAGACGAGGCTGGCCAGCATTGGAACGGGATTCCGGTGAATTGGGTTGAAGAACGCGCCGATTGCCACCGCGCATCTTGGTCTAACCCGGCAATGATGCGCGATCAATCGCGACGCTGTGTGACGCGGATGGTTGTTCCCGTCTTCGGCTGCCCACTGCCATGGAAAAGATGGGCGACGGAAATGTCAGGATGGCAATTTTTCTGTTTAACCTCTTGCATAAACAGCATTTATAGCATGCTATGTTGTTCCAATATGTTACATAGTGACGGCAGAGTTGTGTAAGAATTAGAAAAATTGCTTCCCTATTGATATTTAAGAAGGGCGCCATAAGGAGGCCCGCTTGAGTTTTCCCGCCGAGCAACTTGCTCGCCATCCCGAATTCGTATCTTCCTTGCGCTTTTTGGCGGAGGCGCTGCGGAACCGCTATGACAGCGGACCGCGGATCGCGCGTCTGTTGGCCTCGCAACAGCGCTGGCTATTGACCCAGACGGCCTATGCGCTTCATCTGGAATATGATCCCGCTATACCCGGCTCCGGCCTGACCGCCGTCGAGCTCCGCAATCTCATCACGCAATACCGTGTGGCGAGCCGCAATACGGTGCTGACCTATATCGAGGAGTTGCTGACCTATCGTTTCCTGGTTCCCGCCGCCGGCCTCGTCCGGCGTCCGCGGCGTTACGAGCCGGCGGAGGTCAGCCACGCGGCGATGTTCAGTTGGTTTCTCGCCAATCTTGCCGCTCTCGATCTGCTCGACAATGGCAACCGTGCCGTGACGCTTGCCGCCCATCCGGGATTGTTCGATCTGGCGCAGCCACGCATGGCACGCCGCTGTCTGGAAGAGACGGCCTGGCGCGAACCGCCGGAGCGCGTCGGCATGTTTCTATGGACGGAGGCTGGCGGCCTCGTAGTCGACAATCTGATGTCCCGGCTGGAGCCGGGTACGGAGGCTGACGGTCGTATCGATCTCGGCCGTATCGACACGCGTGCGATCGCCGCACAGTTCATGATGTCGCGCACCCATCTGCAGCGCCTTTTGCGCAAAGCCGCCGATCACGGCTGCATCGGCTGGTACGACGAACCGAAGAAGACGCAACTTTGGATGTCGCGTGATTTTCTCGATGAATATTGCGGCTGGCAGGCCGTGAAATTCGCGGCTGTGGACGAGGGTTTCGAATGGGCGCAAGCCGTTATGGCGGGTACCGTGTCGAAGGAATGATCCGAAGAAAAAGCGCCGGGCTGAGCCCGGCGCGCGCTTCATGAAAATTGATAATGAAAATCCGAAACGAAAAAGGGCGGGATCATCGATCCCGCCCTTTTCAAACTTACAGGGGAATGCCGGCCGCCGCTGCTTGTGCGGGGCTTATTTCGCGCTTCGCGACCTTATGCAGGCCGCGGGAGCGCTCGAATTCTTCCGCCGCGCGAACCGCCGAGCCGATATGCCCAACAGTATCGAGGAGGGTGAAGAGGGAACGAAATCCTGCAGACATGATATGATCCTTCTTCAGCACTGACGAAAATCGGCGAATATGGCGGTCGGGCGGGCAACGCGCGCGGAAATCCCGGTGCCGCGAGCAGTCATCTGCTCATTAGCGGCAATACCGACGCTGCGATGGCCGTTGATGGCGCGCACAGGTTCAATGGCGCGGCGCAGGGTATCAAACCCGCAATGGATAGGTCGAAAACGTGCTGTCACGGCCTTGGTTCCTTTTAAACTTCCTCCCAAGACACGCACTATATATTGCAGTGCAACATTGATTTCGCAATGCACGCAATTGGAGTGCTGCTATGCGCAAGATGCATGGCAGCTTTCATATTCCGTTAATGCTGCTGAAAAATTAGCCTTAAGCTTCGTCGTCGATGCGCGTTTTAAAGGCCAACAGGTCGTTCCAGGCCAATCGCTTGTTGATTGGGGCGGTGAGCAATTCCTGGGGGTGGAGGCTGGCGATCGCCGGTATTGCCCGGCCGGATATCGTCACCTCTCGCCACTGTCCGCGCAGGCCATGGATTGTCTCATTGCTTCCGAAGAAGTGGCGAGCCGTGAAATTACCCAGCAACAGCAGAGCTTTCGGCTCAGCGAGCGTAATTTGTCGCTCGATAAAGGGGCGGCAGATTTCTATTTCCGGCGCGGACGGGGCGCGATTGCCCGGCGGCCGCCACGGAATGACATTGGTGAGCAGGATATCGTCGCGCTTGAGGCCGATGGCGGCCAGCATCTTGTCGAGCAACAGTCCCGTCCGCCCGGCAAAGGGCGCACCCTCGCGGTCGTCATCGGCGCTCGGCATCGGGCCGATCACCATAACCCGGCCCTCGGGGGTTCCACTGGCGAAGATGGTCGAGCGGGCGCTGTTTTTCAGATTGCAGCTGTTGAAAGCCTCGAGCGCCGTCTTGAGTTCATTGAGCGACCGCGCGCTTTCGGCAGCGAAGCGGGCCTGCTCGATGGCTTGTTCGTCGGGAATGGCAGGTGCGCTGCGGGGCGCTGCTGCCGGGGCGGCCGCTTGCGGCGCCGCCTGACGCCGCTCCGGCTGCTTTGCCGGCCGCGCGGCGGGTTGTGGTTGTGATACCTCGACACGCGGCTGAACCGCCCGCGCACCCTGTCGAGCGGCTTTCATCGCCTCGAATTCGGCGAAGCGGTCGACGGCCTCCTCTTCCAGCAGCCATTCCACGCCGGCATCCGCATGAAAATGCAGAAGGGCGGCGAGTTCGGCTGGCGTGAGGTCGTTGGCGGAGATCATGGGTGAACTCTAGCCAAAGCCGCAACAGAACGAAAGGGCAGGGGCGTGACTACCCTCACGCCGTCCACTGGCTGATGTCGTCGCGCTCGCCGATCAGGGCGAGACCATGGGCGATCGAGAGCAATTCGCCGCCGGTCTCGATCCGCTCCTGACCGAAGCGCTCGGTGAAGATCCGGCGCACTGCAGGCACGAAGGAGGTGCCGCCGGTAAGGAACACCTTGTCGATGGTGTCGGGCGAAGTGTTGGTCCTGGTCAGTACGTCATCCAGCGCGCCCTCGATACGGGCGAGGTCGTCGCCGATCCAGCGCTCGAAATCGCTACGGCGTACCGTCTTGCGGCCGGCCTTGCCAAGCGGCGGGAAATTGAACTCGGCTTCTTCTTCTGCCGATAGCGCCATCTTGGTCGCCGACACTGCCTGATAGAGCGGATAGCCTTCGTCATGCTCGACGAGATCGATGAAGGTCTCGAGCTTTTCCGGCTCCATGCTGCTGCGCACCAGCTTCTTCAGGTCGGCATATTCGCGCGAGGTCTTGAAGATCGAAAGCTGGTTCCAGCGGCCGAAATTGGCGTAGTAGGAGGTGGGCACTTCCAGCAGCTTGTCGAAGCTCTTGAAGTAGCTGCCCTTGCCGATCTCCGGCGAGACGATGTTGTCGATCATCCGGAAGTCGAAATGGTCGCCGGCGATGCCGACGCCGGAATGGCCGATCGGCGTCGCCGTCAGCCGGCCGGCATGGCTCTCGAAGCGGATCAGCGAATAGTCCGTCGTGCCGCCGCCGAAGTCGGCGACCAGCACGGTCGCATCCGTCTTCAGATGCTGGGCGAAATAAAAGGCCGCCGCCACCGGCTCGTAGACGTAATGGATTTCGGGAAAGCCGAAGCGCGACAGCGCCTCGTTGTAACGTGCGGTGGCAAGCTCCGGATCAGGATTGGCGCCGGCGAAATGCACAGGTCGGCCCGCAACGATGCGGCCGACTTCCGCCGGCCAGCCATCGCCGGCATAGGCGCGCAGACGGCGCACGAAGATCTCCATCAGATCCTCGAACGTATGGCGCTTGGCATAGATCAACGTGCCCTGAAAAAGCGCGCTTGCCGCAAAGGTCTTGATCGACTGCAGAAAGCGGCAGTCGCCGGGATTGTCGATGAACTGCCTGATGGCGGCGTGCCCCGCCTCGACCTTCAGGGCGGCTGCACCCAGTCCTGGATCCTTCATGAAGGACAGTGCTGTGCGCATGCTGTCTGCGGTGCCGGCAGCACTGGTGAAGGCGACCGATTGCGTCGCCGGACCGTCGGCCAGAGCCAGAACCGTATTCGTTGTGCCGAAGTCAAGACCAAGCGCCCGAGCCATGCTCGCACTCCCTTCTGTCGAAATTTTATGGAATGGGACCGATGCCCCTCATGGAACGCGAGACGCGCCCCTGTCTGAAAGAGGGCGCGTCATGGCATGGCTGGATTGCAAGCGCAAGACAGGAAGGAGGATTTATTTCGGCGCACTCTTGTCCGGAAACCGCTTCATACTTTTCACTTCGCGCTCCTTCGGTTCGAGAGCATACCAAAGCAAAACGGGCGCCTCGCGGCGCCCGTCAGATCTTACTCGGCCGCAATGGCCGTTGGTCCCACATCATTGTGCGGAGGTTTCTCCTTACGCTTGCCGAAGCGGCCGACGAAGTCGTTCAGGCGGTTCATCTCCAGGAAGATGACCGGCGTGATGAACAGCGTCAGGATCTGCGAGACGACGAGACCACCGACGACGGCGATACCGAGCGGCTGGCGAAGCTCCGAGCTGGCACCGCCGCCAACGGCGATCGGGAGCGCGCCGAGCAGGGCGCAGAAGGTCGTCATCATGATCGGACGGAAGCGGCGGACGCAGGCTTCATGGATTGCTTCCGCGGGCGATATGCCGCTGGTCGATCGAAGCGTTTCCAGCGCCACGTCGATCATCATGATCGCGTTCTTCTTGACGATACCGATCAGCATCAAGAGGCCGATGAGCGCGATGATCGACAGGTCGAAACCGAAGAGCTTCAGGGCGAGTAGCGCGCCGAGGGCGGCTGCCGGCAGACCGGAAAGGATGGTCAGCGGGTGGATGAAGCTCTCATAGAGGACGCCGAGAACCACATAGATCGTCAGCACGGCGGCAAGGATCAAGTAAGGCGTGCTGCCCTGCGACTGCTGGAAGATCTGGGCGGTGCCGCCATAGGATGTAAACACATCCGCCGGCACATTGAGGTCCTTCTTGATCTGCTCGATCTGAGCGGTGGCGTCGCCGAGTGCCTCGCCCGCCGGCAGGTTGAAGGACACGGTGGTCGAAACAAGCTGTCCGGTCTGGTTGATGGTAACCGGGCCCGTCGTGCGTTGGACATGCGCGAAGTTCGACAGCGGGACGAGCGCGCCGCTTGCTGAGGCGATCTGGATCTCCTGAAGCTTCTGATCATCCCAGGGCTTGCTGGTGTCATATTCGACGATGACGTCGTAACTGTCGCCCGTGGACTGGATCTGGGCCGCGGCGTAACCGCCGAAGGCTTCTTCCAGTGTCGTGCGCAGCTGATTGTTGTTGATGCCGTAGGCCGCCGCCTTTTCGGTATCGACGACGATGTTGGCCTGAAGCGCGTTGTTCTGCTCGTCCGATGTCACGTCGGTAAAGCGCGGATCGCGACGCATGGTGTCTTCGATCTTGTTGGCCCAGAGGTTGGTCTGGTCAGCGCTCAGCGCCTGCACGACGAGCTGATACTGGCTGGCCGTCTGGCGGCCGCCGAAGCGCAGGCTCTGCTGCGGCGTGATGAAGGCCTTGAGACCGGCGATCTTACCGATGCTGGAGCGCAGTTCGCGCAACGTCTGATCCAGAGGCTCGCGCTGGTCCTTTGCCTTCAGCTCGACATACATCGTGCCATTGTTCAATGGCTGTCGAGCATTACCGCCGACGATCGACATGACATGGGCGACGGCGGAGTTTTGCTTGACGAGTGCGGCGGCCTGGTTCTGCAGGTCACGCATGGCCGGATAGGAAATATCCTGGCGGGCCTGGGTCGAGATCGTCAGCCGGCCGATATCCTCCGTTGGGAAGAAGCTCGCCGGCAGCGCCATGAACAGATAGACCGAGAGACCGATCGAGCCGAGGAAGCAGAGAAGAACGATGCCACGGTTGCGCAGGCACCAGGCGACACCCCGGTCATAGCCGCGCTGGGTCCAGTCGAAGCCGATGTTGAAGATACGCACGGGCAGCGGTGGCCGGCTGTGGCCGCCTGACAGGCGAGAGCTGAGCATCGGCGTGACGGTCAGCGAGACGATCGCCGAAGACACGATGGCGATGGCGACCACCATGCCGAATTCGTTGAAGATACGGCCGACGACGCCGCCCATCAAAAGGATCGGGATGAAGACGGCGATCAGCGAGATCGACATGGAGATGATGGTGTAGCTGACTTCCGCCGAGCCCTTGATGGCAGCCTGCAGCACCGGCATGCCTTCCTCGACATGCCGCAATATGTTTTCGAGCATGACGATGGCGTCGTCTACAACAAGGCCGACCGCGAGCGTCAGCCCCAGCAGGGAGATATTGTCGATACTGTATCCAAGCACATACATCATGCCGAAGGTCGAGATCAGCGACAAAGGCACGGCAAGGCCCGGAATGATCGTTGCCGTCAGATGGCCCGTAAAGAGATAGATGACCAGGACGACGAGGCCGATGGTCAGCAGCAGCGTGAACTTCACGTCGGAAATGGCGTCACGGATCGGCTGTGCCGAGTCGTTCATGATCGTCGTTTTCACCGAAGCCGGAATTTCCGCATGCAGTTGCGGCAGCTTGGCATTGATCGCATCGACCACATCGACGGTATTGGCATCCGGCTGGCGCTGGATGGCGAGGATGATCGCCCGCTTGCCGTCATACCAGGAGCCAGTATTGGTGTTCTCCACGCTATCCTGGACGTCGGCGACATCGCTCAGGTGGATCGGCGCGCCATTAGGATTGGCGATCACCAGCGAGCGGAATTCCTGGGCATTGGTGCGCTGGGTGTTCGCATTGACGGTCATGCTCTGCGAATCGTTCTGCAGAGTGCCGACCGGAACCTGACTGTTGGCGTTAACGAGCGCAGTGTTGACCGTGTCGATGCCAATGCCGCGGTTTTGCAGCTTGTTCGGGTCGACTTCAACGCGCACGGCGTAGGTCTGGGCGCCAAACACAGTCACTTCGGCGACGCCCGGAAGGGTCGACAGCGACGGCGAAATGATGTCCTCGGCGATCTCGTCAAGCTTGCTGCGCGGCATCGTATCGCTCTGCACGGCCAGCAGCATGATCGGCGCATCGGCCGGATTGGTCTTGCGGTAGCTCGGCGCGGTCGTCAGATTGTCGGGCAACTGGCGCGTCGCATGCGAGATCGCCGCCTGAACGTCGGCGGCGGCGGCGTCGATATCGCGGTTGAGGTCGAATTGCAGCACGATGCTCGTATTGCCGAGCGAGTTCGTCGACGAGATTTCGCTGATGCCGGGGATGGTTTCAAACTGCTTGATCAGCGGTGTCGAAACCGAGGTCGCCATGGTCTGCGGGGAGGCGCCAGTCAGCTGCGCGGAAACGTTGACAGTCGGAAAGTCGACCTGGGGCAGGGCTGCCACAGGCACGAGCTGGTAGCCAGCCAGGCCGGCCATGACCACACCCAGGGCCAGAAGTGTCGTCGCAACCGGCCGTTGGATACAGAAATTGGGGATCATTGCTGTGCTCCAACCGTGATCGTTTCGGTTTTCTGACCCGACGAACCGTCGGCCGAGGCAACATTCTGAGACTTGCCGTCGTTGAACTGTTCGACAACGCTCTGGCCGTCGTTGAGCTGCACCTGACCTTCGACCACGACGTGATCTCCTTCCGAAAGCCCCTTGGCGACGGCTGTGAAGCTACCGTTCTGGCGGGCGACGGTGACCGGCGTCATATGCACCTTGTTATCCTTGACGACGAAGGCGTAGAAGCCTTCGGCGCCAGGACTGATCGCGACCGTGGGCGCGACGATCACAGGCTGGTTGTTGTTGAAGTGCACGACGATATTGACCGATTGTCCGGGCCAGATGGCGCCATTGGCATTGTCGAACTTCGCCTTGGCGAGGATGGTGCCGGATGCGGCATCGACCTGATTGTCATAAAAGCTCATTGCGCCCTGGCGCGACTTGCCTTGCTCCGACCGCGGCACGGTGCTGACCGGCACGGAGCCGACCTGCATCGCTTCTTCCAGCTCGCGCAGATGGCTCTCCTGCAGGTGGAACTTGACGTAGATCGGATTGTACTGAGCGATCGATACAATCGCGGTGCCGGGGCTGACATAGGCGCCGACGCTGAGGGCGACGTCGCCGAGGCGGCCATTGTAGGGCGCGCGGATTTCGGTGTTCTCAAGCAGGACCTGATCGGATGCGAGCTGCGCCTTGTCACCGTTGACTGTCGCGGCCGCAGTATCGCGCGACGCGACGGCCTGATCCACCGTCTGCTGCGTGCCGGCTGTGTTCAACAGGCTTTTGGCACGCGTGAGGGCGGATTCGGCTTGGGTAAGAGTCGCCTGATCCTTGGCCAGCGTCGCCTGGTCCTTGTCGACTGCGGCCTGGGCCGTGCGTGGATCGAGCTTGGCGATCAGGTCGCCGGCTTTGACCATGGCACCGTCCTGAGCCTCGATCGAGACGATGATGCCGGACTCCTGCGCGGCGATCGTCGTCGTATCCTGCGCATCGGCCCAGCCGGTGGCAGTGACGTCGTTGGCCAACGACGTTTTCGTGACGGCGACGGTTTTGACGACAGTAGCTGCGGCCTGATGTTTGCCATGCCCGCCGGCATCCGCCGTCTTGGCGCTATCCTCGGTCTTGGCGGATGCCTTGTCGACGAAAGCGGACATAAAAGGAATACGGTCGCGGTAATTCCATACTGCAAAGGCGGCAATAACAAGAAGGCCAAGAGAGAGCCAAAATTTCTTCATATTTAAGAACCGGTCGAAGCGAGTTGCGGGAAATGCGATGACTTCGAAGTGGATTTATTGCGGCGCAAACAAAGACGGGTTTCGCTACAACTCCTCACATCGCCGTTACCGCTAACGTTCGGTAATTCTGTCCCTATAACGCGAATTCGTGAACGCTATTCCGCCGCAATTTACCACAGTTCGCGGTGGTGAAAAATTAAAGCTTGGAAAGCTTTGCCGGCGCGGGGCTCTTCGCAGCGCAGCAAATGATCGAAATGACTATTTTTTGATTGCCGCCATGTAATAAAAGCGAGGCGAAGCCGATTTTTGCTGCGTTTATCTTGAAACGGCGAGTCCCGTCGTCATGACGAGACTCGCCGTTACTCACGCAATTGTGTTGTCGTGTTCGGTTTCAGGGCGCGTTTCTAGCTCGTGCAAGTTGTCCTCTAGAGCGACCGTGCCGCGCCGCCGTCGCAACGGATCATCGAGCCGGTCACATAGCTTGCGGGTTCGCTGCAGAGAAAGGCCGCCGTGGCGGCAAATTCCTCGACGCGGCCGTAGCGGCCGGCGGGAATGCGCTGTTGCCGCTCGGCGCTGATATCTTCCAGGCTCTTGCCGCTGCGCTTGGCCGCTGCATTGTCGAGGTCGGCCAGCCGATCGGTGGCGATGCTGCCCGGCAGTAGCATGTTGACGGTGATCCCGTGCGCGGCCACTTCTGTCGCCAGCGTCTTGCTCCACCCGGCAAGGGCGGGGCGCAGCGTGTTGGACAGTGCCAGATTGGAGATCGGCTCGATGACGCCCGAGGAGGCGACGGTGAGGACACGCCCCCATCCTTGCGCCTTCATGCCTGGCAACAGCGTGTTGGTCAGCGTGATGATCCGCGCCACCATCGACAGGAAATAGGTCTCCAGCCGGTCGGCGGTCATGTCCTCCGTCGTCCCCGGCGTCGGCCCGCCACTATTATTGACGAGGATGTCGAGCCCGCCGAGCTTGTCGGTGACCGCCTTGCTGACCACCTCCACAAAGCTTTCATCGTTGAGGTCTGCCCAGATCCAGTCGGCCCGGCCTTTGCCCTCGGCATTGATGGCCTTGCAATTGGCTTCCAGCCGCTCGCCACTGCGACCGCAGAGCAGGACATTTGCTCCCTCGCGCGCCAACGCCACCGCGATGCCGTGACCCAGTCCCTTGGACGAGGCGAGAACCAGCGCCCGCTTTCCCTTGATGCCGAGATCCATCCTGTTCATCCTTCATGCTGTTTGAGTCTTTCAGGCAGAATTTATAGAGCGCTGCAAACCGCTTTTGAAAGTTGAATGCCAACAAACGACAGCGAAATACGGGTTAAAATATTGACGTTAACGTAAGCGTCATTTAACTTGATTGACGCGTTGGGTGAATTGGAGGATTGCCTGTCGCTTCCCGGCTCGACAATCCTCTCCCGTTTTGACAAGAGATAAACGAAATGGGGAAGACGCCCAAAGGGGACAAGGCCGCGCATCCGGTTCAATCGGACGCCTGGTCAATCGGAGAGAGTGAATGACTGACGCCAGTGAGCTGCCTGAACGCGAGAGCATGGAATTCGACGTTGTGATTGTCGGGGCAGGTCCTGCCGGGTTATCGGCGGCGATCCGTTTGAAGCAGGTCAATCCGGACCTGACCGTCGTCGTGCTCGAAAAAGGGGCTGAGGTCGGGGCACATATCCTGTCGGGCGCTGTCGTCGATCCTGTTGGTATCGATCGCCTGCTGCCCGGCTGGCGTGAGGAGGAGGGACATCCCTTCAAGACCGAGGTGACGGCCGATCACTTCCTGCTGCTAGGCCCCGCCGGTTCCGTCCGCTTGCCGAATTTCGCCATGCCGCCGCTGATGAACAATCACGGCAATTATATCGTCTCGCTCGGCAATGTCTGTCGCTGGCTCGCCGAAAAGGCGGAGGCGCTGGGCGTCGATATCTATCCCGGCTTTGCCGCGACTGAAGTGCTCTATAATGACGACGGCGCCGTCATCGGTGTCGCCACCGGCGATATGGGCATCGAGAAGAATGGCGAACCCGGCCCGAACTATACGCGCGGTATGGAGCTGCTCGGCAAATATGTGCTGATCGGCGAAGGCGTGCGCGGCTCGCTCGCCAAGCAGCTGATTGCCAAGTTCGATCTGTCCAGGGATCGCGAGCCCCAGAAGTTCGGCATCGGCATCAAGGAGCTCTGGCAGGTCAAGCCCGAGAACCACAAGCAGGGTCTCGTGCAGCACTCCTTCGGCTGGCCGCTCGGCATGAAGACCGGCGGCGGTTCCTTCCTCTATCATCTGGAAGACAACCTCGTTGCCGTCGGCTTCGTCGTGCACCTCAACTACAAGAACCCCTATCTCTTCCCCTTCGAGGAATTCCAGCGCTTCAAGACGCATCCGGCGATCCGTGGCACCTTCGAGGGCGGCAAGCGCATTTCCTATGGCGCTCGTGCCATCACAGAGGGCGGCTACCAGTCCGTGCCGAAGCTGTCATTCCCCGGCGGCGCGCTGATCGGCTGTTCGGCCGGCTTCGTCAACGTTCCCCGCATCAAGGGCAGCCACAATGCGGTGCTGTCGGGCATGCTGGCTGCCGACAAGATTGCAGACGCAATCGCCGCGGGTCGCGCCAATGACGAAGTCATCGAGATCGAGAACGAATGGCGCGCAAGCGACATCGGCAAGGATCTGAAGCGCGTGCGCAACGTCAAGCCGCTGTGGTCGAAGTTCGGCACGGCGGTCGGCGTGGCCCTTGGTGGCCTCGACATGTGGACGAACCAGCTTTTCGGCTTCTCCTTCTTCGGCACGCTGAAGCACGGCAAGACCGATGCCCAGTCGCTGGAGCCGGCCGCGCAACACAAGAAGATCGACTATCCGAAGCCGGATGGCGTCCTCACTTTCGACCGTCTCTCCTCGGTGTTCCTGTCGAACACCAATCACGAGGAAGACCAGCCGGTTCATCTGAAGGTCAAGGATATGGCTCTCCAGAGGAATTCGGAGCACGATATCTTTGCTGGTCCGTCGACCCGCTACTGTCCGGCAGGTGTCTATGAATGGATGGAGAAGGACGGCGAGGAAACCTACGTCATCAACGCCCAGAACTGCGTCCACTGCAAGACCTGCGACATCAAGGACCCGAACCAGAACATCAACTGGGTCCCGCCGCAGGGCGGCGAGGGACCGGTCTATCCGAATATGTGATGGGGATGGAGGAGGCCGGGCGGGACATCTACGAGATACGCTTGGCCCGCGCGGACGAACTGTACCTGCTGGCCGCCATCGAGATTGACGCTTTCTGGGCACTGCACGATGCCGGCGCGGTCGCCTGTGAACCGACATCCTTGCCGATCGGCGTGCTCCGGCAATCCCTGGAGACGGATCTGTTGTTCGTTGCAGCCGATGCGCTGGACCAGCCGTTCGGCTTCCTTGCCGGTATCGTGATGGCCGATACCGTCCATATTGCCGAGATCGATGTTATCCGGCATTGGCAGAAAAAGGGCGTCGGACGCCGCTTGATGCAAGCCATGATCGAGGCTGCGCGGAGGCGCGGCGCATCGGGTGTCACGCTGACGACGGATCGCCATGTGCCCTTCAACGCGCCATTCTATGTCTCGCTTGGATTCCGCATGTTGGACGACGGCGAGAGGTCGGCGGAGCTATCGCGGATCCTGGAAAGGGAGGTCGAGCACGGCGCCGACCCGGCCCGGCGGGTTGCGATGGCGCTGTGGTTCTGAGCTATAATGGTGCGGCAATTCTGAGGTTTTCGGTAACGCGCTGAAGTCGTTTGTCGCGCGTCCAAAGATAGGTTCCTGGTGTCAGCATCGCGGCTGCGGCGAGATGAGCATCGACATAACCTATCCCCGCACCCTGCAATTTGTTGGTCCGGATGAAATAAAGGACGTCATCATCCGACGCCTTTGCAATCTGGTACAGGCGGCTCAGGCTTCGCATCACAAGATCATATTGCCGCAGATTTCCAAGGCTGATCTCGCCGACGACGAAGGGGTGAATAAGAACTTGTTTCTGCTCCAACAGAGATTGGAGCCGCATGTCCAGCGAATGAAAATGATCGATCCAGATCGATGTATCGACCAGGATCATTCGACGCCAAACTGACGACGGGGCGGAGCCGTAATATCCGGTTCCGTGCCGCCAAGACGTATAAGGGTTCTGGCGGCTTCGCGTTCCACAAGGGCCTTCAATGCTTCACGCAGGATCGCTGAAGTCTCGGCCAAGCCCGTAACCTCGCGTGCATCCGCGAGCAATTTGTCGTCGATGGCTACCGTGGTCCGCATTGATATGCTCCTTTGTCATCAAAATTAGCATCAGATGATGTCGCTTTCAATGCCGAAGGCTGCCAATGGCAGCCTTCCACGCAGTCTCTTTGCAGTGTCCTTACTTCCGTGACAGCAGCCCCGTCGATAGCGCAACACCCAATCCTGTAACCACCGCCGCCGAGATCTCGGCCATGCCAAGCGGCTCGCCCAGCAGCAGCCCGCCGCCGAAGGTGGCAAGCACCGGGGTGATCGCGGTGAAGGCGGCGGCCTGCGTACCGCCGAGGGCCTGGACGGCAAGACCGTAGGCCAGGGTGGCGGCGAGGCCGGAGAGCAGGCCCTGGCTCACGACCTGCAGCCCGATTTCAGGCAGCGGGATGGAGGCGAGCGAGCTGCCGAAGATGAAAGCCAGCACGACATGGATGAGGAAGGACCAGACGGCGATGATGGCGCTCGACTGGAAGGCGTTCAGGCCGGAGCGGCGGAAGGCGTGGGTATAGCCGGCCCAGAGCAGCGCGCCGAGCGGCAGCAGGGTGAAGCTGATCCAGGATACCTCGGCGCCGGAAAGGCTGCGCACCAGTAGGATGACGACGCCGGCGACGATGCCGCCAAGGCCAAGCCAGCGGGTGATATCCGGGCGCTCACGAAACAGCAGCACACCGATCAGCGCCGCTGCGAGCGGCATCGAGCCGCCGAGCAGGATGCCGGCCGAGGCGGCGGGCGTGAAGTGAATGGCGAAGGTGGTCAATTGGAAGAACAGCGCCCCCGAGCCGCAGACCATCAGCGCCAGAAGCTTCAGCGGCACGCCCTTCGGCAGCAGGCCGGTGCGCAGCCAGACGGGGGAGAGTACCAGCGCCGGAATACCGTAACGGATCAGGCCGAGGTCGATCGTGCTCATCTGCGTTTCAGCGGTGTGGCGGGTGGCCAGGATCCAGTTGGCCCATATGAGCACGGTGATGATGGCGCCGGCATAACCGATCGCGGTGGGCATCGTCTTGCGGGAGGAGAAAGCCAAAGTGGTCATCGACATATCCTTTCTAACCGTCCGGATCATCATCCGGTTGAGGAAAAGATAGCGCCGGAGGCCGAGGCATGTCCTTGCTAGTTATAGCTCTAGAAACATGCTATGGGCAATAATCTGCCAATATGGGCAATTGGATTTCGCAAAAATGCCAAAACTGGATAAATTCGATATTGCCATCCTCAACTGCCTGCAGGAGGATGCGCGCGCCACCAATGTCGAGATCGCAGAGAAGGTGAATTTATCGCCGTCGCCGTGCTTGAGGCGCATCCGCAATCTGGAAAAATCCGGTCTGCTGCGCGGCTATCGCGCCGATATCGACCGCAAGGAGGCAGGTCTTGGCCTGACGGTTTTCGTCGAGCTCAAGGTTGGGCATCACTCGAAGGAGAATTCCGAGGCGCAGCAGGCGGCACTGCTCGCTATACCGGAAGTCGTCGCCTGCCATTTGATTTCAGGAACGGCCGACTTTCTGGCCGAGGTCGTGGTGGAAGATCTTGCTGCCTATGAAAAAGTCATGTCGGAAAAGCTTCTGGTGCTTCCGGGCGTCGTCGATCTGCGCTCGAACTTCGCGATCCGCACCCTCAAGACCAACGGCGCTCTGAAACTGCCCCAGCCGGTCTGAAATGAAAAAGGGGCCGTCGTCGGCCCCTTCGATATCAGGATCTCGACTAGCCTCAGAGCATCGTGCCGCTGAGGATCAGCAGCGCGACCGAGAAATAGATCACCAGACCGGTCACATCCACCAACGTTGCGACGGCGGGAGCCGATGCGCTGGCCGGATCAAGCCGCAGCCTCTGCAGCAGGAATGGCAGCATCGAACCGGCAAGCGAGCCGAATGTGACGATACCGATCAGCGCGGCGAAGACGGTCAGACCGACCAATTGCCAGTGCGGACCGTAGTCGAACAGGCCGATCGTCTGCCAAAGCACGACGCGGGCGAAGCCGACGAGGCCGAGGATGGAGCCGAGCACCATGCCGGTCGGCAGTTCACGCAGGGCGACACGCCACCAATCCGAAAGCTTGAGTTCGCCGAGCGCCAGCGCCCGGATGATCAGCGAGGTCGCCTGCGAGCCGGAATTACCGCCCGAGCTCATGATCAGCGGGATGAACAGCGTCAGCACGACGGCTTTTTCCAGCTCGCCTTCGAAATGCTGCATGGCACTTGCCGTCAGCATTTCGCCGAGAAAGAGGGCGGCGAGCCAGCCGGCGCGCTTGCGGATCATGCCGGCAAAGCCGATCTTCATATAGGGCTGGCCAAGGGCTTCCATGCCGCCAAATCTTTGGGCTGCTTCCGTGGTGTCGGCAATCATCGTGTCGATGACGTCATCGACTGTGACGATGCCGAGCATGCGACAGTTTTCGTCGACAACCGGCAGCGCGAGCAGGTCATGGCGACGGATCAGACGGGCGACATCCTCCTGCTTCATCAGTGCGGGCGCGGTGACGGGCGTGCCCTTCTGCGCGACTGTCAGGATGCAGGCGTCAGGTTCGCCGGTGATGAGGCGGCGCAGTGTCACGACATGCAGCAGCGCCTGCGTTTCGTCGTCCAGCACATAGATCGCATAGACGGTTTCGCGGGAGCGCTCGACCTGGCGAACATGGTTGAGCGTCTGGGCAACGGTCCAGCTGGCGGATACGCTGACGAATTCCGTCGTCATGATGCCGCCGGCTGTGCGCGGCGGGTAGCCCATCAGGCCTTGGATCGCAACGCGAACTGGCTCATCGAGGGTGGCAAACAGCCGGGCACGCGCGTCAGCGTCCAGCTCCAGCAGGACGTCGGCCACGCGGTCGTTGGACATGCCGTGCAACAGCCGTGCGGCGTCGGCATTGCTCATGACCTCAAGAATGGCGGAGGCGTTGCGCAGTTCCGGCCGGTCGAGGATACGCACGGCGCGTTCCTCTGGCATTTTGGCGAGGATGCGTGCGGCTTCTTTCGCGTCGATCGCGTTCAGCGACTCGACACGTTCCGCGATGGTGACGGCGCGGTTGTTATTAATGAATGCACGAGCGGCGTTGCCGGCCCGCATGGGAAAGCTGTTGATGTTCATTATAGCTCGCCTTTCCAGTCGATCTGCCGTCGCGGCGGATCGTGGCGAGCCGACAGGAGTCGGTTAATGCACGAAGGCCACTGACGGCAAAGGCAATCGACTACTACTGTCGCTAGGCATCGTAAGATGGCTCCGG
This sequence comes from Rhizobium sp. RCC_161_2, assembly GCF_041355235.1. Taxonomy (NCBI): domain Bacteria; kingdom Pseudomonadati; phylum Pseudomonadota; class Alphaproteobacteria; order Hyphomicrobiales; family Rhizobiaceae; genus Rhizobium; species Rhizobium sp. RCC_161_2. Next base: position 160,497 of record NZ_JBFUPL010000004.1, read on the forward strand.
TTAATCGGTATGGAAAACCCTGTTCCCCACATGCGGCAGAAGTCGCTCCGAAGTGGCGAAAAGTCAAGTGGCGGAGACGGTTAATGCCATAATGTCGCAGAAAAAATTCGATTGCGCGGCCAACGGCTTTTGCATTGCAGCAATCACTATTTCAGAAGGGCCAAAAATGGCTTGGCCGGGCGTTCTGCACCCGGCCGTTTGAGCGAAGGAATGAGCCTCAGAAACCGGCCAGGACGACCTTGCCCTTCATCTTGCCGGTCTCGACCAACCCATGTGCCTTCTTCAGATTGGCAGCGTTGATCGTGCCCAGCGTTTCGGTGAGTGTCGTGCGGATCTTGCCGGCATCGACCAGTTCGGCAATCTTGGTCAGCAGCCTGTGCTGCTCGATCATGTCCGCCGTATTGAAGAGCGGGCGGGTGAACATCATCTCCCAATGGATCGAGATCGCCTTGCGCTTAAAGGGGACGATATCGAGCACCTTCGGATCGTCGATCAGCCCCAAGCGGCCCTGTGGCGCGATGATCTCCAGGATCGAGGCAATGTGATCGCTGGTGTTGGTGGTCGCGAAGACGAAGGCCGGGGCGCCGATGCCAAGGGCTTCAATCTGTGGGGCCAATGGCTTGGAGTGATCGATGACGTGGTGGGCGCCGAGCTCCTTCACCCAGGCCTGGGTTTCCGGCCGCGAGGCGGTGGCAATCACGGTCAGGCCGGTGAGCGCCCGGGCGATCTGGATGGCGATCGAGCCGACGCCGCCGGCACCGCCGATGATCAGAATGGCATTGTCCGCGCCCGGAACCGGATCCTGAACCTTCAGGCGATCGAACAGGGTTTCATAGGCGGTGATCGAGGTCAGCGGCAGGGCAGCAGCAGCGGCGAAATCAAGGCTCTTCGGCTTGGCGCCGACAATGCGCTCGTCCACCAGATGAAACTCGGCATTCGAGCCGCCGCGATTGATGGCGCCGGCGTAGAAAACCTCGTCGCCGGGTTTGAACATGGTGACATCGGGACCGACTGCCTTGACGACACCGGCGGCATCCCAGCCGAGCACCTTGTATTCGCCCTCGGCGGGGGCGGCGCTGGCACGGACTTTGATATCGACCGGATTGACGGAGACAGCCTTGATTTCGACCAGGAGATCGCGGCCCTTGGCTTCAGGTGTCGGGAGGTCGATGTCGAGAAGCGAGGTCTCGGCGGAAATGGGCTGCGGGATCTTGTAGGCGACGGCACGCATGGCAAAGCTCCTATATTCGTTGCACAGGATCCAGATGCGTCTTATGATCGGAAGATACAAGAATGCACAAATTATGTACGTAGTACCTAAAAGGATACTGTCGATGTCGCTGCCCCGCGCCAAGCTCGTCGAGAATTTCCCCGGTTGCCCGGTCGAGGCGACGCTGAGCCTGCTTGATGGCAAGTGGAAAGGCGTAATCCTGTTCCATCTGATGGAAGGAACGCTGCGCTTCAATGAAATCCGCCGAAAGCTGCCATCGGTGACGCAGCGCATGCTGACGAAGCAGCTACGGGAACTGGAAGTGTCCGGGCTAGTGTCGCGTACCGTTTTCCCGGTCGTGCCGCCGCGCGTCGACTATGCGCTGACGCCGCTTGGCGCCAGCCTGGAGCCGATCATCAAGGCGATGGCCGTCTGGGGTGAGGAAAATGTCCTCTGCCATACCGGCATGCAGCAGGTGCGGCTTTCGCCAGCCTCAGGCGTTCCGGCTATTGCGCTCTAGGGCAACTGATATCCCGAAGACGACGAGGCCGAGGACGGAGAGCACCGCCCCGACATAGCCGGTCGCGGCGGCAGTGAAGCCCCAGGCGATCACCATGCCACCGAGCCAGGCGCCGAGCGCATTGGCGATATTGAAGGCGGAATGATTGGAGGCGGCGGCGAGCGTCTGCGCGTCGGCCGCGACATCCATCAGTCGCGTCTGCACGGCGGGGCAGGCGGCAAAGCCGCAGCCGATCAGGAAGACACAGAGACAGAGCATGACCGGATTGGCGGCGGTGAGCGAAAACAGCGTCATGACGATGACGTTGAAGACCATCATGCCGCCGATCGTGCCCTTGATCGATAGATCGCCGAGGCGCGAGCCGACGACGTTGCCGACATTCATACCGATGCCGAAGAGCGCCAGGACCACGGGCACCATCGCGGTTCCCAGACCGGCAACTTGCGTCGTCGTCGTTGCGACATAGCTGAAGACCGAGAACATGCCGCCGAAGCCGACGGCGGCGATGCCGAGCGTCAGCCAGACCTGAATGCGCTTGAGTGCGCCGAGTTCGCGGGTGATGCTGGCGCCTTCTTCAACCCGGTCCTTGGGCAGGAACAGGGCGATCAGCAGCATGGTCGCAAGGCCGATGCCGCCGACCAGCATGAAGGCCGCGCGCCAATTCAGGATCTGGCCGAGGAAGGTGGCGATCGGCGTGCCGATCAGGGTGGCGATGGTGAGGCCGAGCATGACTTGGCCGACGGCGCGGACGCGGCGATGAACCGGCACCATCGAGGCGGCAACAAGCGCTGCAACACCGAAATAGGCGCCATGCGGCAGGCCAGTGATGAAACGCAGGGCCGCGAAGCTTTCGAAGGTCGGAGCAAACGCGCTGGAAATGTTGCCGGCGGCAAAAATCGCCATCATCAGCAAAAGCAGCGTGCGCCGCGCCATCTTGGCGGCGAGAATGGCGATGATCGGCGCACCAACGACGACACCGAGCGCATAGGCGCTGATGACATGGCCCGCCTGCGGGGTCGTGACGCCAAATGCGTCGGCGACATTCGGCAACAGGCCCATGATAACGAATTCACCGGTGCCGATGCCGAAGCTGCCGACCGCGAGAGCCAGGGTGACGAGCGCGATCGCGGCGCGCGACGGCGCCTCGAGGACAGATTGGGAATCGATGACATCGGCAGTGATATCGCTCACGAAAACTCCAAGGCAGCAATTATGTGCAAGTGCTGCGAGGCAGGCAGCGAAACCCGGCATGCAGGGATCGAGCACAGCATAGAAACTGAAAAGATCGGAAAGGCACGAACATGCCCTAATCGATTATATTAGTCAGGGCTGCACCTCTGTCGCGTGCATTTTTTGCAGTGCAGCATATCGCCTCGTGCATACGTGTTCGCGCAGCCTTGCCCATCTGCCGCCTTCCGTGTTGCTCACAAGCGGCACTGATTGCTTGAAATCGCTCCGCTTGGAACCATCTGTGAAGGAGCAGGCGTGGGGATCAGCTCCTTCCTGGGACCCAATTGGTGGGAAAACCGAGAGCATTGATGAAACTGATCGGCTTTTTCAACCGCGATGGCGGTACGTTCAAAACCACTGATATGGCCGCCTATGAAAAGAAGGCGGAACAGGTTTTCCGCGATGCCGGCCATGATTTCGAGGGTCTGGTGGTCTCGGGCGGTGAAGTGGTGGCGGCGATGGAGCGCGCGGGACGGCGCGACGATATCGACGGTATCGTTGCCGGCGGCGGTGACGGCACGATTTCAGCCGCGGCGTCCGTCGCCTGGAAAAACGGTGTCGCGCTCGGCGTCATTCCGGCCGGAACCATGAATCTCTTTGCGCGCTCGCTGAAACTGCCGCTCGATATTTGGCAGGTGTTGGACGTGCTGGCGACCGGCGAGGTCGAGCAGGTGGATATCGGCAGCGCCAACGGGCGGCCCTTCATCCATCAGTTTTCCGCCGGCCTGCATGCGCGGCTGGTCCGCTATCGCAACGGCTACACCTACCGCTCGCGCATCGGCAAGATGTCGGCCAGCACCCGCGCCGCTTTCGGTGTCGTGTTCAACCCTCCGGAGTTTGCCGTCGATTTCGAGGCGGAGGGCGTTCGCGAGCACCGGCATGTCTCGGCGATTTCGGTCTCCAACAATCCCTTCGGCGCCAACGCGCTGCTCTATGCCGACGATCTGCGCGGCGGCGAGCTCGGCTTCTACACGGCAAGGCCCCTGCGGCCGCTGGGCGTGGCGCGGCTTGCCGTCGATATGCTGCGCGGCCGTTTCCGCGAGAACGCCGATGTCATGGTCATGCATACGCAGGAAGTACATCTGCATTTCCCGAAGCTGCGCAGCCTCGCCAATTGCGTCATGGACGGCGAGCTGCTGCCGCTGCAACGCGATGTCACGCTCAAGCTGCATGCCGGTGAGCTGAAGGTGATGATCAGGCAGGGCACGGCCGCGCGCGCTGCCGAGGAAGAGGCGATCCGCAGTGCGGCCGTCTGAAGTTCTTCAGAGACGCGGCAGATAGGTCCGATAATCGAAATCGGACACGGTGCGCAGGTGGCTGATCGCTTCCTTGTGCTTGGTGTCGCCATAGAGCTTCTGATACCGCTCTCCGAAAATATCGGCGACAAAAGGGGAGGCGCTGAAGCGCTCCACGGCGGTCAGGAAATCATGCGTCAGCCGTGGCGCGTCGGCCGGCCCATGGTTTGGTTTTGTCTCTTCGCCGGGATCGAGATCGTTCTTCAATCCCAGCAGCATGCCGCCAAGGATCGCGGCCAGCATCAGGTAGGGATTGGCATCGGCCCCGGCGACGCGGTGTTCGATGCGCGCAGCCGGCCCATCCTTCTCGGGGATGCGTATGGCGGTCCCGCGATGGCCATAGCCCCAGGTAAGGTCCACGGGCGCGAAGGAGTCCGGCTGAAAGCGGCGATAGGAATTGGCATAGGGCGCAAAGACCAGCTGCGCATCCAATAGCGTCTGCAGCAGGCCGGCAGAGAGCGATTTCAGTTTCACCGGCTCGCCGCCCTTAGCGTCGAGAATATTGCGGCCCTTGCTGTCGATAATGCTGGCATGCACATGCAGGCCCGAACCGGCATGGTCGGTATAGGGTTTCGCCATGTAGGTCGATTTCAGGCCGTGCTTGCGCGCCGCCTGTTCTGCCACCCGCTTCAGCAGGATGCAGTCGTCGGCGGCCGCCAGCGCGTCTGGGCGATGCAGCAGATTGACCTCGAATTGGCCGGGACCGAATTCCGCCGTCGTCGCATCCGCCGGCAGGCCCTGCGCCTTGGCATAGGCGCGCAGGGTTTCCAGATAGTCGCCGAGCAGGTCGACAGCATCCATATCGTAAAGCTGGTAACCGTTCGGCTCGCCGCGATACATCAGCGCCGGCGGCGGCGAGGGGGTGCCGCGCTCGCGCCAGTCGCCGGCAAGCAGATAGAATTCCAGCTCGGTCGCGACCACGGGCGTCAGTCCGAGCGCCTTGTAGCGTTCGAGGACAGAGGCGAGGATCGCGCGCGGGTCCTGAAAGCTCGGGCTGCCGTCCAGCTCATGCATGGTGGCCAGCACCTGCTTCGATCCCGGTGGCGCCCAGGGCATGTCGGCGAGCGTGCGCGGGTCGATGACACAAGTGCCATCGGGGTCGCCGATGGTCATCGACAGGCCGGTGATCTCGTCGTTGTCATAGCCCCAGATATCAAGCGATTGCGTCGAGGTCGGCAGGCGTACCGCGCCGCTCAAGACTTTCTTTTCGGCTTCGATGGGGATCTGCTTGCCGCGAAGGCGGCCATTCATGTCGGCGATCAGCACTTCGATGCGTGCTAGTCCCTTGGTCGCGTTGTCAGCCGCCATGCCCTTGTCATTCCCCGATGCTCACGTCATGGTCGTAAACGATCGAAGCCAGCCTTTCAATCCGATAGGGATTCTGCAAACGATGTCCGACACTTCCAGCCGCTCCAATCTCGCCGCCATCGATGCCGCTCATCATCTCCATCCCTTCGCGGACATGAAGAAGTTGAACGCCGACGGCGCCCGGATCATCCAGCGCGGCCAGGGCGTCTACATCTTCGACAGCAACGGCAATAAATATCTCGATGGCTTTGCCGGGCTCTGGTGCGTCAATATTGGCTACGGGCGAACGGAAATTGCCGATGCCGCCATCCGGCAGATGAACGAGCTGCCTTATTACAACACCTTCTTCGGCACGACGACGACGCCTGCGACGCTGCTATCGCAGAAAGTCTGCGCCCATGCTGGGCCGCATTTCAATCATGTCTTCTTCACCAATTCCGGCTCGGAGGCCAACGATACCTGGTTCCGCATGGCGCGCGTTTACTGGAGCGCTATCGGCCAGCCGGCGAAGAAAACGGTCATCGCCCGCAGGAACGGCTATCACGGCTCGACCGTCGCCGGCGCCAGCATGGGCGGGATGAAATACATGCACGAGCAGGGCGACCTGCCGATCCCCGGCGTCGTCCATATCGGCCAGCCCTATTGGTACGGTGAAGGCGGCGATCTCTCGCCGGAGGAGTTCGGCCTCAAGGTTGCCCGCGAGCTGGAAGAAAAGATCGACGAGCTGGGCGAGGACAATGTCGCCGCTTTTATCGCCGAACCGGTGCAAGGGGCAGGCGGCGTCATCATTCCACCCGCGACCTATTGGCCGGAGATCGCGCGCATCTGCAAGGCGCGGAATATCCTGCTGGTCTGCGACGAGGTGATCTGCGGCTTTGGCCGGTTGGGCTCCTGGTTCGGTTATCAGCATTTCGGTGTCGAGCCCGATCTCGCGCCGATCGCCAAGGGCCTGTCATCGGGCTATCTGCCGATCGGTGGCGTGTTGGTCAGCGACCGCATCGCCGATGTGCTGATCAACGATGTCGGCGAGTTCAACCATGGCTTCACCTATTCCGGCCACCCGGTCTGCGCCGCCGCCGCATTGGAAAATCTTAGGATCATAGAGGATGAGCGGCTGATCGAGCGCGTCCGCGACGAGATCGGCCCTTATTTCGCAAAAGTCTGGGGAAGCTTGGCGGACCACGACATGGTGGGCGAAGCGGTCAGCATCGGTCTGATGGGCGCGCTCCAGCTCGCCGCCGACAAATCCACCCGCCGCCGCTTCGAAAAGCCGGATGCCATCGGCTCGGCCGTGCGCAACCACGCCTTGACCAACGGTCTCGTCCTGCGCGCCACCGCCGACCGCATGCTGGCCTCGCCGCCGCTGATCATCAGCCACGAGCAGGTGGATGAGATGGTCCGCATCACGCGGCTGGCGCTGGATGCCGTCTGGGCGGAGGTGAGAGCCTAGTCAGCTCTTGTTCGCCGGGGATGGCGCATCCCATTTGCCCGCCTTGTGCAGGGCAAGCGTCAGCGCCGCAACATGAATGACCTGGATCATCTTGCCCTCGAGCGCCAGCCCGATAGCCTTCCGGATCGGCATGCGGATGAGGCGGATGCGCTCGGTCGGATCGTCTGAGGGCTTCTCGGTGAGCTCGACATTGCGGGCAAGTACGATATGACACAGGTTGGTGTGGGTGGCCGGGTTGGCGGCAAGGCTGCCCACATACTCCCATTCAGGAGCAGAGAGCCCGGTCTCTTCCCTCAGCTCTCTCGCCGCCGCCTCGACCGGGCTGGCATCGCTCTCGTCAACCGCGCCGCCCGGTAGCTCCAATGCGACGACACCCAGACCGTGGCGATACTGCTGCACGAGGTAGATATTGTCCTCTGCGTCGAGCGCTATCACTTCCACCCAGTCGGGATATTCCAGCACGTAATAGGGGGCAATTTCCACGCCCTCCGCCGTGACGCACGCATCGGCCCGGACCTTCAGCCACCGGTCGTGCAGCAGATGGGTCGAGCTTTTCACCTCCCATGTTGGAAGATCGGCGGGGTCAGGCAAGGCACTTGTTGGCTTTTCGGTCGGGTCCATGAGTGGTTCCGGCGTTGAGACGACGAGGATCGGCCTATCCGTGCACCGGAAGCCTATGCATCCTGATTGTTCCGATCGAAGATCTTGCGGACGATATAGTTCGGCGACAGATCGTCCCGATAGTAGATGCGCGCGATCATTTCGGCGAGGATGCCCGTCGTGATCATCTGCACGGACGATAGCAGGAGCACGACGCCAACCAGAAGCAGCGGCCTGTTGCCGATATCGTCGCCGAAGATGAACTTTGCAATGAAGAGCCAGAGCAGGACGACTGCGGAGAGCGCTCCGAGGCCAAGGCCGAGAGAGCCGAAGAAATGCCCCGGCCGCGCCTTGTATCGCATGAAGAACATTACGGACAGCAGATCGAGAATGACGCGGAAGGTCCGCGAAATCCCATATTTCGATGTGCCGTGCTGGCGTGCATGGTGGGTAACAGGGACTTCACCGATGCGGGAGCTCGGCACGACGCCGGCGACCCAGGCCGGGATGAAGCGGTGCATCTCGCCCATCAGCTTTACCTGCTTGATGATCGTGGAGCGATAGATCTTCAGGCTGCAGCCATAGTCATGCAGCTTGACGCCGGTGATGCGGCCGATGAGGTAATTGGCGCACCAGGAGGGGATTTTGCGCAGGAGGAGCCCGTCCTGGCGATTCTTGCGCCAGCCGACGAGCAGGTCGAGCTGCCGGCGCTCCAGCTCCTCGACCATCGAAGGGATATCCTTCGGATCGTTCTGCAGGTCGCCGTCCATCGTAGCGATCAGCCGGCCGTTGGCGGCATCGATGCCGGCCTGCATGGCGGCGGTCTGGCCAAAATTGCGCTGAAGTTCGACGATGCGCAGCGTCAGCCCCTCGCGTCCGAGCGAGCGGCGCGCGTTGGCGAGCGTCGCATCCGTGCTGCCGTCATCGATCAGGATCAGTTCCCAGGGTTTGGTGAAATCCACCATGGCGGAACAGATGCGCTCGATCAGCGGTCCGACGCTTTCTTCCTCGTTAAAGACGGGCACGACCAGCGAAAGCTCAAGGGCGCTTGCTGTGTCGGCCAGGGAGAGGATCGACTCTGCCGTTGTCTGCAACTGTTCTTTCTCCTAAAAGACCGGCAGAACCTGCCGGACGGAGCGAGCGACATGTCCGGCGGCTGCCTCCGCTCGCGTTGGGTGCTCTACTACATGAAGACTCCGCTGGTTGCCAGCCGACAGAGCTGGTTTATTCGCAACCGCATGACGCTGCTCACGCTTGCCGTCGTGCTTGCCTATGCCGCCTTCATCGAGTGGTTCTGGGGCTGGAGCTCGATCCTGGCGCAATGGGGCAAGGTCGGCGCTCTGCCCATCCTGTTGGCGCTGGCGCTTCTGACCGGCACCTACTTCCTGCGCACCTGGCGCATTTACGATTATTTCCCGAAGGAGACGGGCGGCCATTTCGCGGCACTCTTCCGCGTGACGCAGGTCCATAATCTTCTCAACATCATGATGCCCTTCCGCACCGGTGAGACCAGCTTCCCCGTGCTGATGCGCTCGGAATTCGGCATTCCACTTGCCCGCAGCACCTCGGCGCTGTTCGTCATGCGGCTGTTCGACCTGCATGCGCTGCTGGCCGCAGCGGGTATCGGCCTTGCGCTTGCCTCGCCCTATACGGCACTTGCCTGGATAGTCTGGGTCGCATTCCTGTTTCTGCCGGTCGCGGGTTTTGCCCTGCGCCGGCCGCTGATCCGTTTTGCCGCCAAGGTACTGCCGAAGAAGATGCAGGGATTGGTGCATGAGCTGGAGCGCGGCCTACCCGCCGACGCCGGCGCCTTTGCCCGCGCCTGGCTGACGACGGTGGTCAACTGGCTGGTGAAGGTCGCGGTGCTTGCCTGGGCGCTCGGCTTGATGAATGTCACGCCGCTCTCGGCCAGCTTTGGCGGCGCGCTCGGCGGCGAGCTGTCGTCGGTGTTGCCGGTGCATGCGCCAGGCGGTGTCGGCACCTATCCGGCCGGCATCACCGCCGGTGCCATGGCCTTCGGCGCCTCGGGCGCAAAGGCGGCGATCGACAATTTGGCGCAGGCCAGCATCAACGCGCATCTGCTGATCGTCGTCTCGGCTTTGACGGGGACAGCACTCGGCCTGCTCGCCTCCCGGAAACGTGCCTGATCGAGCCTACCGCCCGGTCTTGCCGGCAAGTTCGGCCAGTCGTTTGCGCAGGAATGCCTGCTCGGGTGCCTGATGGCAAAGCGAAAGTGCGGTTTCGTAAGATCGTCGCGCGTCGTCGTCGCGGTTGAGCTGGCGCAGGAAATCGGCTCTTGCCGCGTGGGCGAGGTGATAACTAGCCAATCGATCCTCGCCAAGCAGAAGGTCAACGATCCGCAGTCCCGCCGCTGGTCCATCGGACATCGAAACGGCGACAGCCCGGTTGAGCTCGACCACCGGGGAGGGATGAGCCACCAGCAACAGATCGTAAAGCGCCACGATCCCTCGCCAGTCGGTCTGGTCCGGCGTTGCCGCGCGCGCATGCTCGGCAGCGATTGCTGCCTGCAGCGCATAGCTGCCGACGCTTTCGCCCGCCATTGCCTCGGCCGCGAAGGCCAGTCCCTCGCGGATCTTCGCGCCATCCCAGAGCGCACGATCCTGATCGGCGAGCAGAATGAGATCGCCGGAGACGCTTGCCCGTGCCGACCGCCGCGAATCCTGCAGCAGCATCATCGCCAGCAGACCTGCAACTTCCGGATCGGGCAGGAGCCTCAGCAGCAGGCGGCCGAGACGGATGGCCTCAGTGGCAAGGTCGGCGCGGACGATCGTTGCGCCCGAGGAGGCGGAATAGCCTTCGTTGAAGACGAGATAGATGACATGCAGCACCTGCGCCAGCCGTTCCGGCAGTTCTGCTTTTGCCGGAACTTCATAGGGAATATGGGCCGCGCGGATGCGGTTCTTGGCACGGACGATACGTTGAGCGACGGTCGGTGCCGGAACCAGAAAGGCGTGGGCGATCTCTTCCGTCGTCAGTCCGCAGACCTCGCGCAGGGCCATCGCCATCTGCGCCTCGGCAGGGATGAGCGGATGGCAGCAGGTGAAGATCAGCCGCAGCATATCGTCTTCGATTTCCTGGCGCTCGGCGATCTCCATCATCTCGCCCTCCGGATAGAGGCTGTCGGCAATATCGGCCCGGGAGGCGTCGAAGCGTGTCCGCCGCCGAATGTGGTCTATCGCCCGGAAGCGACCGGCGGAGACCAGCCAGGCATAGGGATTGGCCGGTATCGTCTCTTCCGTCCATTGCTTCGCTGCGGCTGCGAAGGCATCGTGAAGCGCCTCTTCCGCCCGGTCGAAATCGCCAAGCAGACGGATCAGCGTTGCCAGCACGCGGCGCGACTGGCTGCGGTAGATTTCGTCGATGATTGCGTTCAGGGACACGGCGTCAGCGTTCCTCCGCAAGGTCTCCCCGAAGGGTCAGGATACGCACCGGACGAATCTCGATGGCGCCGTAACGCGCCGAGGGAATGTGTTTGGCGATATCGGTTGCGCTCTCCAGATCGGGCGCTTCGATGAGGTAGAAACCGGCCAAATGTTCTTTCGTCTCCACAAATGGCCCATCCGTCACCGAAAACGTGTTGCCCTGCGGCCGGATGACGATCGATTTGTTTCGGAGTTCCAGCGCATCTGAAACAATCAGGGTGCCGTCCTGACGCAGACCCTCGTCATAGACGAAATGCTCGCCGATCAGATGGTTCATCTGGTTTTGTGTCAGCCGTCCGTCGACGTCGACGGATGTGTAGATCAGGCATAGAAATCGCATCACTCTCTCCCTTGGCGACTATTCATCCGGAAACCGGATGTCGAAGGCTGCACGGACCTCGATCATGCCGTAACGGGCAACGGGGAAGGTAGCAGCGATGCGGGTCGCTTCGTCGATGTCCTTTGCCTCGATCAGCACAAAGCCGCCGAGATGTTCCTTGATCTCGGCGAAAGGACCGTCGGTAACGGCGGCTTCGCCCTTGCGCACCCGCACCGTCCTGGCGGTTTCCGGCTCCCGCAGGGCATTGGCGACGATGAGATGCCCGCTGTCGCGCAGCCGTTCGTCGCTATCGATGGACTCCTGCGTCAGCCGCCGTCCTTCTTCCTCGGAAAGCTCGGCGATTTCGGCGGTCTCGAACCAGACCTGGCAGAGAAATTTCATCGTCGTCTCCTCAGAGTTCGGGACCGAAGGAATAGATCGGGCGCACTTCGATGGCGCCGAGCTTTGCGAGTGGAATGCCCGCCGCGACGCGAATGGCGTCGTTCAGGTCCTTGGCGTCGATCAGGATGAAGCCGCCGAGATATTCCTTGGTTTCGATGAAGGGGCCATCCGTCACCGACGTCTCGCCGTTGCGGACCCGCACGGTCACCGCCGCGCTTGGCGACTGCAGCGCCTCGGCATGGATCATGTGCCCGCTTGCCATCAGATCCCGATCGTAACCGAGCGAATCCGAATCGAGCCTGTCCTTTTCCTCTTTCGTCATGGCATCGAGCCTCGTGCCGTCGAACCAGACCTGGCAAAGATATTTCATCGCAGCCGTCTCCTCTTCCATTTGCTGACAGCCATAGACGAGCGGGCCGCGCGCAAATCGACATCCTCTCAGGCACCATGACAAAAAAACTGAACGCTGTCGAAAACAGCCCGCGCCGGTCGACAAGGTCCGTCTTCAACAAAGGAGAGATGGACATGTATAATCTGGAAGCAGCACTGCTAAGTCAGTGGAGACAGAAGGCCCTGTCGGAGAAGGAGCTGTTGGAGATCGGCGATCTCCGCAAGGACATTCTTCGCACGGCAATCGGCTTCGGCGCCTTTGCCGTGCTGATCCTCTGCCTCAGCTGGGCAGCGGAGCCCACGACCGATCATTCGCAAGTGGCTACGGTCGATCACATGCCGCAGATGTCGGAAGTAAAGGAATAAGGGGCAAGATGCCCCTTATGTCATTGAAACGCCGTCTCAAAAAAGCTGCGCAGCTTGCGCGAATGCAGCTTTTCCGGCGGCATTTCGGCCAGTTTCTGGATGGCGCGGATGCCGATTTGCAGGTGTTGGTTCACCTGGGTGCGGTAGAAGGCGGTCGCCATGCCCGGTAGTTTCAGCTCGCCGTGCAGCGGCTTGTCAGAGACGCAGAGGAGCGTGCCGTAGGGAACGCGGAAACGGAAGCCGTTGGCGGCGATGGTCGCCGACTCCATGTCCAGAGCTACGGCGCGGGCTTGCGACAGGCGCTTGACCGGGCCTGCCTGATCGCGAAGCTCCCAGTTGCGGTTGTCGATCGTGCCGACCGTGCCGGTACGCATGATGCGCTTCAGCTCGAAGCCTTCGAAACCGGTGATTTCGGCAACGGCCGCTTCCAGCGCGACCTGCACTTCGGCAAGCGCCGGGATCGGCACCCAGACCGGCAGGTCGTCGTCGAGAACGTGATCCTCGCGCATATAGGCATGCGCCAGCACATAGTCGCCGAGCCGCTGGCTGTTGCGCAGGCCGGCGCAATGGCCGAGCATCAGCCAGGCATGCGGGCGCAGCACCGCGACGTGGTCGGTGATCGTCTTGGCGTTGGACGGTCCGACGCCGATATTGACCAGCGTGATGCCGGCATGGCCTTTCTTTTTCAGATGGTAGGCCGGCATCTGCGGCAGCCGAGGCGGGGTCGTATCGCCTTCCGGCTGGCTGGAACCGGCCGGCGTAGTGATGTTGCCCGGCTCGACGAAGGCGGTATAGCCGTCCCCGCCCTTGGCCATCAGGTCGCGCGCCCAGTTGCAGAATTCATCGACGTAGAACTGATAGTTCGTGAACAGCACGAAGTTCTGGAAATGCTTGGCGCTCGTCGCCGTATAGTGGGACAGGCGGGCGAGCGAATAGTCGATGCGCTGCGCGGTAAACGGCGCGAGCGGCGAGGGTTCGCCCGGCGGCGGGATATATTCGCCATTGGCGATTTCATCGTCCGTGGTGTTCAGGTCCGGCGTATCGAAGAGATCGCGCAGCGGAATATCTGCGAAGCCGGCAGCGGACGCTTCCACATAGGCTCCTTCGCCGAAGGCGAAATGCAGCGGGATCGGCGTCGTCGATTCCGACACGACCACCGGCACATTATGGCTGCGCATCAAGAGTGCGAGCTGTTCCTTCAGATAGTGCTTGAAGAGCTGCGGGCGGGTAATGGTGGTGGTGTAGACGCCGGGCGCCGTGACATGGCCGTAGGAAAGGCGCGAGTCGACATGGCCGAAGCTGGTCGTCTCGATGCTGACCTGCGGATAGAAAGCGCGATAGCGCGCCGTGATCGGCGCTCCGTTGGCAAGCTCGGTGAAATTATCGATCAGGAAGGTTGTGTTGCGGTCATAAAGCTCGGTCAGAGCCTCGACTGCCTTGCCTGGGTCGGTGAAGCTCCGCGGCTGAAACGGGCTGGGGGACGAGATTTCGAGGGGCGAAAAGGGAGAGATTCGGTTGCTCATGCGCTATTATATAGTGGTGTCTTTAACAAGCAAACGACGTTGCAAGGCACGATCTCGGATTTTCGCAGCTATTTTTATGCCGCCGCGCGGTTCCGTTCCTGAAAATCGGCCGGAGGTCCCCGACTATTGCACCGTGGTGCAATAGGGGGCTCCCGTCTGCAGGCAAGTGAAGCTTGCGCCGAAATGCGATTGCGCGCCGCTGCGGCCGGTGTGTTCGACCGCCATCGAAAACGTGAATGCAAAGACGGCGGCAAACAGCATGATGACTGCGAAACGCCATGCCATGATGATCGTATTCATATTCCTGGACCTACCCGTGCCCTATACTGAACACTGTTTTGCCATGGTCAGGCTGAACGGGTGCTGAGGTGCCGGTTCATCCGGCGTTCAGGAAGATGACCGAGGAATTGAGCCCGGGTTGAAAGGACGTGGAGCGGAAATGGAACGCGTCGCACCTGTCCGGACGGCGGATGAGAGGGCGTGAAAGCTCCCGCCCTCGCGGAGTCTTGCCGATGAGGCGAGGGTTTTTAAAGCTTCGTCCAGGTCTGCGATTTGCAGAAGACCTTCAGGACGCACCCCTGCATCTTCAAAGTATTGCCGTTCGTGGTGCCGGAGCCGGCATAGGTCTTGTCGGCGGCGGGGTCAGTGATCTCGCCGGTATAGGCGCCACCCTTGCCTTGCATCTTGCCGATCTGCCGGCCGGCATATTTGCCGGTTTTCAATGTCACGCAATAGCTGTCAGCGCAGGGCGTGATGGCGGCGGTGTCGCCCGCCACGGTCTTCCAATTGCCGACGATCGGCTCGTCGGCGAAAGCGGTGCCTGTGCTGAAGAGCACTGCGACAGTGATGATGGTGGTGCGGATCATGTCTTTCCTCCCGAAAGCATCCCGTTTTCATAACCGGGATTGCGGCGAAATTAGCTTACGCGAACGTAAAGGTAAATATGTTCCAGGGCGTGAAATCCCCGTTTTGCCGGCCATTTTCGCCGCGCAGAAAATGCATCTCTCATCACCCGGCTCTTTTTGTGGTGAAGGAAGGGTTTAAATCCAAATCTTAACAATGGGTAAAACTCGCGCAAAAGTCCTTAATTTGCAAGGGAAGCGATGTTTAACAAAATCCCAAATTTACCAAGCATTTGTACTTTGTTTGCATCGAATTAAGCATGCATTTTAGTCGTTTTTTGAAAGCCGTCTGCGATAGTGAAGCCATCAAACGAGCGGGGCAAACCCGCCGGCCGGAAGGACCATCAAGCCGCGATAGACGGCAAGGTCCGGACGGAAAACAGGGCAGACGCAACGAGACTGAAACAGGGATAAAACCGATGGCACGCTTCGAAATTCCGATGTCTGAAATGGCCATGATGGGTGGCAACAGCGCCGATGCCCTTTGCGAACTGGGCGTCAATTATGCAACCGGCAGGGGCTGCAAGGCAGACCCGGTTGCCGCCCATAAATGGTTGAATATCGCCGCCATCAAGGGCAGCGACCGCGCCGCCGAGCTTCGCGCCGACGTCGCTGCTACGCTGACCAAGATGCAGCTCGCCGCAGCGCTCCGCGCCGCCCGCGAATGGATGACAATGCACTGAAGCCTGCGACAAAGAATACGACAATAATAACCTCAAAAGAGGGGCGACCGGCAGCGAGCGGAGAGGCGCGCTGCTACTAAACAGGGAGACCGTGACCGGCCGGAAACAAGGCCGGCGCGGTTTTTTGTTGTGCCAAGCAATTCCAGGAAAAGTGCGCAGGCGGTTTTCCGTCCTGAATTGCGCAAAGACAATAGGATAGAGCGATCTAGCGCTCTAGCTTTAGCCGATCGCCTTCAGCACATTCGGCAGGGCTTCGGCCAGAAGATCGAGATCGCGGTCTGGGCCGACGCTGATGCGGATGCAGCGGTTGAGCGGCGCCACGCCCGGCATGCGGATGAAAACACCGTGTTGGATCAGCCCGTCTACGATGGCGCGGGCATAGGTCCCGTCGCGGCCGCAGTCGACGGCGACGAAATTGGTGGCGGAGGCGAGCGGCGAGAGCCCGTTGTCGCGGGCGATCATGCCGATCTGCTCGCGGGCGGCCTGGATCTTGCCGATGACTTCGGCGAGATAGGCTTGGTCCTTCAGTGCGGCGAGTGCTGCTGCCGTCGCCAGCCGGTTCATGCCGAAGTGATTGCGGATCTTGTCGAAAGCCAGCACCGTCTCCGGCACGCCGATGACATAGCCGACACGGGCGCCGGCAAGGCCGTAAGCCTTGGAGAAGGTGCGGGTGCGCAGCACGTTCGGCAGATCGATCAGCGTGGAAATATCGGGCAGAGAGCTGGCCGGCCCGGTCTCGCTATAGGCCTCGTCGAGGATGAGCAGGCAGCTTTCCGGCAGGGCGCGGGCAAAGGCGACGATCCTGTCGGCGTCCCACCAGCTTCCCATCGGATTGTCGGGATTGGCGAAATAGACGAGCGGTGCATTCTCGCGTTCGACCGCGTCCAGCAGCCCGTCGAGATCCTCGCGATCGTTGACATAGGGCACCGTCACCAGTCGCCCGCCGAAACCGACGACATGGAAATTGAAGGTCGGATAGCCGCCGAGCGAGGTGACGACGGGCATTCCCGGCTCGATGACCATGCGGGCGATCAGGCCGAGCAGGCTGTCAATGCCTTCGCCGACGGCGATGTTTGCGGGCTTGACGCCGAGATGCGCAGCAAGCGCCGCCTTCAGCGCGAAATTTTCCGGATCATTGTATTTCCAGATATCGCCGGCCTGCTCGCGCATTGCTTCGATGACGGAAGGGGCGGGGCCGAAGCCGTTTTCATTGGCACCGATGCGCGCCTGGACAGTCAGCCCGCGCTGACGTTCGAGGGCTTCCGGGCCGACGAAGGGCACGGTGGAGGGAAGGGCGCTGATCAGCGGCGTGAAGCGCGGAAAGGCGGACATTCTGGCTGGTTTTCCCGGAATCTGTTGCAAGGCGCTGCACAATAAGCGCTTGGCGAGCCGTTGCAAGGGCAGAGGTATTGGGATCTGTGCTCGTTGTGTGAAGCTGCCGAACGCACTAGAAAAATGCGTAACAAAGCTAGTGATCGTATTTCTCAAGCAACTGAAGAGATAAGCCCTACCCGCGTGGCGTCATTTCGCAAATGACGCTTTCTAATCATTTGCAGGGAAAAGCGTCCATCATGGCTTGTGTGAGGACTTCGGGAAGTATGCGACCATCGACCTTGCCCCACGTAGGGTGTTTCTGTACATAGCCGTCGACAATGTGAACATATTGGTCACCGGTAATCGCCAGGCCGTCAGGCTGACAATACAGCATCGACCTACCGATTGCCTTCAGCTTCTGATTTGCTGCCTCGAGTCCTTTGCCAAAACCAAGAACGAGATCCTGAAGATGCTGGTCCCCGCTTGCAGTCTTGATCAAATCATTAATCGCAATGCTTTGTGTTTGCGCCGCGTGAGCGATAGCCGTCAACGACAGGAACACTATCGCTCCCCCAATCATTAGCCGCATGAATCTACCGTCCCACAATTGTTCTGTCAGAATTCATACAATTGCCGTTGGCGGAGGTCCATCCTTTTCTAGAACGGGCCTAACTACCTCGGCGACGGTAGCCGCCAATGGTTTTCCTACAAAACGCGTAATTTATGACGATCGTCGCCGGCCGCGCGCGGCCAGTGCTTCGGTGTTGCCGATCATGAAATCGGCGCGCACGACGCGTCTCAACGTTTCCGGCTCCAGCAGATTGATGAAGCGAACATAGATGCGATTGTCGATCCGGCTGACCTCGGCGCAGGCGATGCGATAGGCGAGACCGAGGATGTTGAGATAGTAATGCGCCGGCAGCCCCACGGTCGTGCCGACAAAGAAGCTGGCGCCGCCCCTCGAAATATCGACGATCTCGGCGCTGCGCACGGAGATACCCGTCAGACATGGGCGCACGGCAATCAGACGCGCCGGCCGTTGAACGTGGAACCGTTCCCAGCTGCGTTCATAGACTTCGGATTTGACTTTCGCCAGATGCGTTGAGCGAAGCATTGTCATTCCCCGTTGGAGGCGGCCCGAATTCATCTCGGTACAGCATGAACCTTGCACGGAGGTTTTGCATAAGCGTCAATCGTGCCTGTCGAATTTTAACGAATCTGCGCTTTCGCGGCCGATCGAGCCGCCACGCTTACCGAATATGACGATTTTTGAACCCTTCGGGCCATGAGGCGTTCCCTCCCATCGGCAATTTTAGCCGTGGCATGAAAGCATGAGGACAGAGATAATGGTCGATATCAGGATTGCAGGCGGGACATGGGTCGTCATTTGCGACGGCGCCAAGGCATTGTTTCTGGAGAATATGAGCAATGATCTGAAGCTGGATTTGAAAACGCGCGAAATCCTGGAGCAGCCGCATGTACCCGATCGGGAACTCGGCACGGGTAAGCCGGGGCGCAGTCATAAGGCCGCAGGTGTCGGAGGTAGCGCCGTGCAGGAAACGACATGGCAAGACCAGGCAGAAGAGGAGTTCCTGAAGGGCGTAGCGGCGGAGATCGATCTGCTTGTGCAGAGCAAGGGCATCAAGAGCATTGTCCTCGTCGCACCGCCCCATGCGCTCGGCGTCTTGCGGCCGCGGCTGGGGGCTCATTCACAGACGGCCATCCTCGCCGAGCTTGCCAAGGATCTGACGAATTTTCCGGTTGATCAGATCGAGCGTTATCTGGCTGCCTAAACAGGAAGGAAGGCGTGAACCGCCTTTCCATGGCGTTTTGAGCTGCCATCCACATTCCGGCGCCTTGTCTTGACAGGGGCTTTGGCTTCGACCATACGAAGACATGGTTCGAGGCGCCGGCCGCTCGCGGATGAAAATCCATGGTGAAGCCCTCGCGAATATGGTCACAGCCAATTCAAGGCGTGCTGACTGACGGTAATGCGAGCCCCGATCCGCAGTCGTAAATGCATGCCTTAGCAAAGGCTGAAACCGTGACGACGATCTATCCGTCCATTGATGAACTGAAGGTGCAAGCCCGGCGCCTGCGCCAGGCCATGGCCGAGCGCGGCAACGATATTGCCCACAGCGCGGCGCTGGAGCTGGTTGCCAAGCAACATGGCTTGCGCGACTGGAACACGCTGTCGGCGCTCGCCGCAAAGCCGAATGTCACGCCGAGCGTGGCGTTTGCCGTCGGCTCCGCCGTTCGTGGCCGCTATTTGAACCAGCCCTTCACCGGCAAGGTTCTGGCCCTTTCGGAGCAAGCGGGTGGGCTCCACAAGATCACCATCCATTTCGACGAACCGGTGGATGTCGTGACCTTCGAGAGCTTTTCCGCCTTTCGCCGGCGCATCAACGCCCAGATCGACGCCGACGGCATTTCGCCGAGGAAGACATCGGACGGCGTGCCGCATTTGTTACTCGACATCTGACAATCCTCTTTTTATCGATGGATCGCCGCCGCCGTAGATGGCGCGCGATGCCGCGTGGATATTGCCATGACCAAGCATTCCGAAAACAATATCTTCCTGACAGGCTGGCTGCCCGGCGTCTTTGCCCGTACGGCCGCACCGATCATCATGCTTACCACCATCAGTGGCCTGTTTGCCGTTATCGACGCCTATTTCCTCGGCATCTATGTCGGCGCCGCGGCGCTGTCTGCGGTGAGCCTGATCTTTCCGGCGCTCATGCTGCTGATCGCCCTGCAAGCCCTGGTCTCGAATGGCATGGCGAGCATTTTGGCGCGCCGCCTGGGGGCGGGGGATCGCGTGGGAGCGGGAAAAGTCTTCACTGCGGCCCATGCCCTTGCCCTCGCGGTCGCAATCCTGGTCAATGCCGCCTATTGGACCGTCGGCCGGCATGTCATCGCCGCGAGCGCGGCCGGCGACGCCACGGTTGCCGCCAATGCCGATGCCTTCATGGGCGTCATGGTCGGCTTCGCACCGGTCAGCTTTCTTTTGCAGCTGCACATCGACGCGCTGCGTTGCGAGGGCAAGATCGGTTTCATGACGCTGGTGACTCTTGCTTCGACGCTGCTCAATATCGTCGCCAATTGGCTGCTGATCGCGGTCGCGCATTGGAGTGTCATAGGGTCGGCCGCCGGTTCGATCGTAGCGCAGTTCATCTGCGTGGCGGTCGTTCTCGCCTATCGCTGGCGCCATCCCGCCGCACTCCGGCCCAGCATGACGGGCGCGGTTTCGGAATGGCGTGGAATCATCGTCTTCGGAGCACCGATGAGCCTTGGCTTCATCGGCATATCGCTGAGCTCGGCAGCAATCCTGTTCAACCTGTCGATTTGGCATGAGCGCGATTATGTCGCGACGGTCGCCGCCTACGGGATCATCACCCGGATATTGACCTTTGCCTATCTGCCGCTGCTCGGCCTCAGCATCACCCTGCAAACCATCTCCGGCCACAATCACGGTGCCGCGCTTCCGGCCCGTGTCGGCAGCAGTCTGCAGATCGCCATGGTCTCCGCGCTCATCTATTGCGCGACGGTGGAGCTGGTTGTCGAATTGCTGGCCCGGCACCTCGGCGGCGTCTTCGTCGGTGATGCCGTCATTGTCGGAGAAGTGGGACGGATCTTGCCCTGGACGATCGGCGCTTACTTCCTCTATGGGCAGATGATGATGCTCTCGTCCTATTTCCAGTCGATCGGCGACGCAAAACGGGGGGCGATCTTCGGTCTGTCGCGGCCCTATCTCTTTACGCTGCCGCTGACGTTCCTGCTGCCCTTTGTCTTCGGCGAACGTGGAATCTGGATGGTGCCGGTCTTTGCGGAGGCGGGGATGTTCGCGCTTGCATGGCTGGTCCTGTCGCGCAACGCCCGGGATCGCGGCTGGCGATATGGGCTGCTGCCGGCATAAAGAAAGAGGCCGCGCTGTCGAGGCGCGGCCTTTTCTATATTCAAGGCGGCTAAGCCTTGACGAGCCACTCATGCTCCGGCGCATTGTAGAATTTCCAGATGCGCTTCGGACCGGCCATGACGTTGAGATAGTAGAGGTCGTAGCCGTGACAGGCGGCGCAGGGATGATACCCCTTGGGCACCAGCGTCACGTCGCCATCTTCCAACGCCATGACTTCATCCAGCGACCGGTCGTCCGTATAGACGCGCTGGAAGGCGAAGCCCTGCGGCGGGTTGAGGCGATGATAGTAGGTCTCCTCGAGGAAACTCTCGTTCGGGAGATTGTCCTGATCGTGCTTGTGCGGCGGATAAGAAGATGTGTGGCCACCTGGCGTGATCACCTCGACGACCAGCAGGGAATGCGCAGCGCCATCGTCTTCCGGCATGATGTTGTTGACATGGCGGACATTGGTGCCCTGGCCGCGCGTTACAGGCGGATGCGTACCCGGGGGAATGGCGCGGGCCTCATAGGAGCCGCCGCCCGGAGCCGAGCAGACGGCAAGTTCCAGCTCGGTTTCCGCGGTCACCGACCAGCTTGAACCAGCTGGAATATAGAGCGCGTGGGGCGCGCCCTCGAAGGGGCTCATACGAGCGCCGAGCAGACCGAAATCCTTAGCACCAGCCTTGGCGCTTCCCTTGCCGCTGACCCAGACCAGGCAGACCTCGCGATCGCCCGTCTCGGCCGAGGCCGTCTCACCCGGCTTCAGCCGGTGAAGGTCGAAGCCGACATAGGTCCAGCCGGCACTTTCGGGCGTGACATGGTTGACGCGGCCATGGGAGCCATCAGGTTTGACCTTGAGATTTGGCATGGACGTTCTTCCTCTATCCCTTCGGAAAACCTTCGGTTTCCACCGTATAACCTGCGGCCGTCATGACGCGCATCAATTCGGCATGGCCGATCTCGGCCATTTTCTGCGGTGGAGCATTGCGCGGGTCCTGTTCGGCCTCGACGACGAACCAGCCTTCATAGCCGTAACCGGCCAGACGCTGGACGATGGCGCCGAAATCGAGCGAGCCGTCACCCGGTACGGTGAATGCACCAAGTGCCACCGCGTCGAGAAAGGACTGCCGGCTGCGATCCAGGCCGTCCACGACAGGCTTGCGGATATCCTTGACGTGTACGTGGTTGATGCGAGTGTGGTGATTGTCGATGGCGCGCAGGACATCGCCGCCGGCAAAGGCAAGATGACCGGCATCGAGCAGAAGCGGAATGCCCGCACCCGAATGGCGCATGAAAGCGTCGAGTTCCGGCTCGGTTTCCACGACTGCGGCCATGTGATGGTGATAGGAGAGCGGCATGCCCTGATCGGCGCACCACTCGCCGAACTCGGTCAGGCGACGCGCATAGGCCTTCATCTCGTCATCCGACAAGCGCGGCTTGGTGGCGAGCGGCTTGGAGCGGTCGCCCTGGATGGAGCGGCCGACCTCGCCATAGACGATGCAGGGTGCATTGACCGCCTTGAACAGTTCGATCATCGGCGCGATGCGGTCCTTGTTGACGGCAAGCTCCTCATCGACCAGCGTGCCTGAGAACCAGCCGCCGCACAGTGTCACATCGGCGGCGCGCAGGATAGGCAGCATCACCTCTGGATCGTCAGGGAAACGGCGGCCCTTCTCCATGCCGGTAAAGCCGGCGCTACGCGACTGCCGCAGGCATTCCTCGAGGGACACGTCGTCGCTGAGCTCCGGAAGATCGTCGTTCCACCACGCGATGGGCGACATACCGAGTTTGGCCTTCATCAATAGTCTCCTTAAAGGCATAGTTTGGAGGAGCAGCGCTGCCCCTCCAGAAAAATGAAAGAAATCGATCAGCGGATCCGCTGGGCGCCGCGGGCTTCTTCGTAAGCGGCGCGGGCCTTGTTGACTTGCGGGCGCGGGCTGACCTCGGGAACGGCGACATCCCACCAGTGACCACCTTCGTCTGTGGTGATCAGCGGATCGGTATCGATGACGAAGACCGAGGTGCGGTCGTTCTTCCTCGAGGCTTCGATTGCCTGTTCCAGCTCGGCGATGGAAGAGACCTTGACGGCGATGGCGCCCATGCTCTCGGCATGCGCCCGGAAGTCGATCTCGGGCATCACCTCATGGTACGAATCCTTCAGCAGATTGTTGAAGTTTGCGCCGCCGGTTGCCATCTGCAGCCGGTTGATGCAGCCATAGCCGCGATTGTCGAGCAGCACGATGTTGAGCTTGAGGCCGAGCATGACCGACGTGGCGATCTCGGAGTTCAGCATCATGTAGGAGCCGTCGCCGACCATGACGATGACATCCTTGTCGGGGCAAGCCATCTTGGTGCCAAGACCGCCGGCAATCTCGTAGCCCATGCAGGAGAAGCCATATTCCATATGGTAGCTGCCGGGAACCGTCGCCGGCCAGAGCTTGTGCAGCTCGCCCGGCAGGCCGCCGGCCGCGCAGACGGAAATGGCGTTTTCTCCACCGATCGTACGGGTTACCGCGCCGATGACCTGGGCGTCGGAGGGAAGGGCGGCATTGGTCGAGGCCATAGCCTTGGCCGCGGCTTCGACCCAGATTTTCTTTTCTTGGGTCGCCTTTTCCAGGAGCGCTGCCGGTGCCCGCCAGCCGGCAAGCCCGGCCGAGAGCGCCTTCAGTCCTTCTCGCGCGTCGCAAACGAGCGGCCGGCCGTCATGCTTCGATGCGTCATATGCCGCGATATTGAGGCCGAGGATGGAAAGCTTCTCGTTTTTGAACAGCGCCCAGGAGCCGGTGGTGAAGTCCTGGCAGCGCGTGCCCACAGCAATAATCAGATCCGTGTCTTCGGCAATCGCGTTCGCAGCTGAGGTTCCGGTCACGCCGACGGAGCCGAGCGCCAGCGGATGGCGCTCGTCGATTGCCGATTTGCCGGCCTGGCTGACGACGACGGGAACGCCGTGTGTCTCTGCAAACTCCGTAAGTTCCTTGGTCGCGCGCGAATAGAGCACGCCGCCGCCGGCGATGATGACCGGCTTTTCAGCCTTGCGGATGAGCGCGATCGCAGCGGCGAGTTCGTCTGCGTCCGGCTGCGGGCGGCGCGTCGTCCAGATGCGCTCCTCGAAGAAGCTTTCCGGATAATCGAAGGCTTCCGCCTGCACATCCTGGCAAAGCGACAGCGTCACCGGACCGCAATCGAGCGGGTCGGTCAAGACCTGCATGGCGCGCTTCAGCGCCGTGATGATCTGTTCGGGCCGGGTGATGCGGTCGAAATAGCGTGAGACCGAGCGGAAGGCGTCGTTGGCGGACACCGTGCCGTCGCCGAAATCCTCGATCTGCTGCAACACCGGATCGGGCGCGCGGTTGGCGAAGACGTCGCCGGGGAGGAAGAGAACAGGGATGCGGTTGACATGCGCGACGCCGGCGGCGGTCACCATGTTGAGGGCTCCGGGGCCGATCGAGCTTGTGCAGGCCATAAAGCGCTGCCGGAAGCTCGCCTTGGCATAGGCGATGGCGGCGTGCGCCATGCCTTGTTCATTGTGCGCGCGATAGGTCGTCAGTTCGTCGCGCACTTGATAGAGCGCTTCACCGATGCCGGCGACGTTGCCATGCCCGAAGATCGCCCAGACGCCGCCGAAGATCGGCAGCTTCTGACCATCGATCACGGTCATCTGCTTCGTGAGGAAGTGTGTGACGGCCTGTGCCATCGTCAATCGGATCGTCTTGCCCATGGGGCGCCTCCCAAATGCTTCTAAACTATTGCAGGCCGCGGGTTTTCAACCACGCCTGAGTCAGTTGCCCGAAGCGGCCGGCCATGTCGGCGATCGCTTCCTCGTCGTTCATGCCGCCCGATAGCCAGGCACGCGCTGCATCGGAGAAGATCGTCCGCCCGACGGCGAAACCCTTGACCGAGGGGGCGGCAAGCGTGGCTTCGAAGCTCCGGATCAATTCATCCGCCGGTGCCTCCAGGCCAAGCAGCACGATACCCCGGCACCATGGATCATTTTTGGCGATCACGGCATCGATTTTTTTCCAGGCAGCAGTCGAATCCTGAGGTTCCAGCTTCCACCAGTCGGGCTTGATGCCGAGCGCGTAGAGCTCTTCCATCGCGGTTGCGATCGTGTCGTCGGTGAGCGGCCCGTTCTTGCCGGCGATGATCTCGACCAGCAGTTCACGTCCGACCTTGCGGGCGGCTTCGAACAGGGTGCGCAGCTTCTCCTGCTGCTCCGCCTTCAGCTCCTTCGGATCGTCCGGATGATAGAAGCACAGGCATTTGATGCAATGGTTGAGCGGCCATTCGACGAGCTGCGAGCCGATATCCTGGCTGAATTCGAATTTCAGTGGCTTGGAGCCCGGCAGTTCGACGGGGCGGCCGATCCAGGAGAAATTCTTGGTGGCGGCATCGAAGAAGGCATCGCGGCCAAAGCGCTCGTCGATCAGCATACCATAGCCGGAACGACCGCCCGACACCCGAGCCGCTGCTTCGACCGCCAGCCGCTTGAAGGCGACGATCTTGTCATGGCCAACACCCAGTTCGTCGGCGACGCTGACGAGTTGCGAGCGGTGATCGATGGCGAGTGCCATCAAAAGCGGGATCTCACCGGTCCGGGTCGAGGCCCAATGGATGTGGTTGATCGCCTCGTCCTTGCGCAGCGCCCGATGCTCGCTGCCCGTCTTCAGGAAGAAGTCGAGTTCGGCCCAGGTCGGATATTCCGGCGAGCACAGCAGGCGCGAGACCGCGAAGGCACCGCAGGCATTCGCCCAGGTGGCGCAGGTCTTCAGCGGCTCGTCGCGCAGGTAGCCGCGCAGGAAGCCGGACATGAAGGCATCGCCGGCGCCGAGCACGTTGAACACTTCGATCGGGAATCCCTCACCGACGATGCCGGCTTCGAGGTCGTCCGAGATCGGCCCGTCATAGACGATGCAGCCCATGGCACCGCGCTTCAGCACGATGGTCGCCGGGGAAAGACGGCGGATTTCCTTCAGCGCGCCGAGCACATTGTCGACGCCCGAGCCGATCATGATCTCCTCTTCGGTGCCGATGATGAGATCGCAATCCGGCAGCGTCTCCCTCATCTTCGAGGAAACGCGATCCGACTTCACATAGCGCTCGAACCCTTCCGCGTGGCCGGCGAGGCCCCAGAGGTTGGGTCGGTAGTCGATATCGAAGATCACCTTGCGGCCGTTTGCCTTGGCGATGCGGATCGCCTTGCGCTGAGCCGCCTCGGTGTTCGGCTTGGAAAAATGCGTGCCGGAAACCAGCACGGCGCGGGAGGATTTGATGAAATCCTCATCGATATCGTTTTCGTCGAGCGCCATGTCGGCGCAGTCGGAGCGATAGAAGATCATTGGCGAAACGCCTTCGGCCTCGACCGCCAGCAGCACCAGCGCCGTCAGCCGTTCCTTGTCGGTGGCGATCCCCTGGATAGCCACACCTTCGCGCGCCGTCTGTTCGCGGATGAAGCGACCCATCTGCTCGTCGCCGACGCGGGTGATGAGGCCGGATTTCAGGCCGAGCCGTGCCGTGCCGATGGCAATGTTCGCCGGGCAGCCGCCGACCGATTTGGCGAAGGAGGCGATATCTTCCAGCCGCGAGCCGATCTGCTGGCCGTAAAGATCGACGGAAGAGCGGCCGATGGTGATGACATCGAGTGTCGCCTCCGGCTGAGTGCCAGGATTGTCGTGTGCCATGATGTCCTCCCGTCCAGGCATGATCCGGGAAACTCTACAGTTTCTGCTGGGGTCACGCGTCATTGAAAGTCCCGGTGCGTCTTGGTTTCATCCGGGTTGTGGTCGATTTCGCGGCCATCTCCCGAGACCGCGACCATGGATGCAATGAAACATTGGTTCCGAAATTTTGTCAATTCGGAATATTTATTCCATTTTGGTTTTCCGAGGTTTTCCTACCGTCTCTTTCCGCCGTCGTTCGGCAATGGCGACAGGAAAGGCCATGATCAGCGCCATGGACGCAGACAAGGAGCGGAAACCGGCAAAATCCGCCTCCGCCACTTCGAACCAGTGGGTGGCGCAGGCGGTAAGGGGCGAAAAGGCCGAATCGGTGATGGCGATGACCGGCACGCTGCGCGCGGCAAGATCCTGCGCCTGCAGCAGGCTTTCGGCGGCATAGGGGGAGAAGCTTGCGGCGATCGCCGCATCCTTCTCGGTCGCAAAGCGCGCGAGCTCGCCATCGATACCGTTTGGCGAGGCGACGATCTGATGACGGATGTTCAGCTTCGAAAAAGCGTAGGTCAGATGCGCCGTCAGCGGATAGGAACGGCGCTTGGCGATCAGATAGATGGTCTCGGCCGCCGCGAGCACGTCCACCGCCTTGGCAAAGGTGTCGGTCTCGATAGTGGCGGCAAGCTTGTTGACCGACTGGCTGGCGGCCGAGAGAAAGCCGGAAAGGATGCCGGCCTCTTCATCCTTGATGCCGGATTGCTCGAGCGTGATCAGTCGCTCCTCATAGCTCAACGTCCGGTCCCGCAGCCGCTCGCGGAAGATGCTTTGCAGGTCGGAAAAGCCTTCATAACCGAGGTGATGGGCGAGGCGCACAAGCGTCGACGGCTGGACATCGGCAGCCGCCGCAATGCTCGCTGTCGTGCCGAAGGCGATTTCGTCGGGATTGCCAAGCGCGAAGGCGGCGACCTGCGCCAGCCGCTTCGGCATGGAATCCTTGCGCTCTATGATGATGCTGCGCAGGCTTTCGAAATCCCGCGGCACCTTGGTTCGCGTCTCGATACTGTTGTCCATGCCCCGCCTTTTCGCCGCCATGCCTATTAATGAAACAAATATTCCATATTTCGAACGATAACGGATTTTGAAACAGTCGGCACGATTATTTTTAAGTCTATGAATTTATGTCGTTAAAATACGATTATTCCGATCTCCCGACATAGCTGTCCAATGAGCCCGCTTGTCAAAACGGTCTAAATATTCCAAAAAATGTACCTGCTTCAGAGGGAAGCTTGCGGAGGAGACGGAAATGAAGCCATTGGGCGTTGGGTTGATCGGAACCGGCTATATGGGCAAATGCCATGCGCTGGCTTGGAATGCGGTCAAGACCGTGTTCGGTGATGTCGAGCGGCCGCGCCTTGTGCATCTTGCCGAGGCCAATGCCGATCTGGCGCGGTCGCGCGGCGATGAATTCGGTTTCGAAAAGGCGACCGCCGACTGGCGCGAACTGATCGCCGACCCCGAAGTCGATGTCGTCTCCATCACCACACCCAATCAATTCCATCCGGAAATGGCGATTGCGGCACTGGAAGCCGGCAAACACGTCTGGTGCGAAAAGCCGATGGCGCCGGGCTATGCTGATGCCGAACGCATGCTGAGCGCTGCCAAGGCCTCTGGCAAGGTCGCCATCCTCGGCTACAACTATATCCAGAACCCGGTAATGCGGCACATCAAGGCGCTGATCGGCGAGGGCGCTATCGGCGAGGTCAATCATATCCGCGTCGAGATGGACGAGGATTTCATGGCCGACCCGGAAGGCCTGTTCTACTGGAAGAGCGAGCTTGCCTCCGGCTATGGCGCGCTCGACGATTTTGCCGTGCATCCGCTGTCGCTGCTCTGGTTCCTGTTCGGCCATGTCGAGGCCGTCATTACCGACATGGCAAAGCCCTATGCCGAACGGCCCCTGAAGGAGGGCGGTCGTCGTACGGTCGAGAATCACGATCTCGCCAATGTGCTGATGCGTCTCGGCGGCGGCATTTCCGCCGTGCTGATGGCGAATCGCTCCGCCTGGGGCCGCAAGGGCCGCATCGCGCTGCAGATCTTCGGCTCAAAGGGCTCGATCACCTATGATCAGGAGCGCATGAACGAATTCGAACTCTATCAGGCGGAGGGCAGGGGCTCCGAACAGGGGTTCCGCAAAGTCCTCGCCGCTCCCGCCCACAAGCCCTATGACCGGTTCATCCCCGCGCCTGGCCACGGCCTCGGTTTCAACGACCTGAAGATCATCGAATGCCGCGAACTGATCCGCGCCATTTCCGGCGATGCGGCATCGGTCATCAGCTTCGCAGACGGCCTGCGCATCGAAAAGTCGGTGCATGCCATGGCGCGTTCTTTCCACGAGCGCCGGTGGGTTGAAATAACAGCCTAAGGGTCTGCCCTAATTTCTGCCCGATCCGAGATGCAAGGTCAGCTGCAATTGACGCTTGCAAGGGTAAGCGTTACCCCTGAAATCCATAGGCTCGACGCCCTATATCAGGACGGCGAGCCGCTATAACAATAATGGAGTAAGGATCGTGACGGGCAGATTGGTCATTGTCGGGGCCGGGCAGGCCGGATTCGCGCTTGCCGCCAAAGTGCGGGCGCTCGGAGATCTGAGGCCGATCACCATCGTCGGCGCCGAAGAAAGCCTTCCCTATCAACGGCCACCGCTGACCAAGAAGTATCTTCTCGGTGAAATGGCCTTCGCCCGGCTGCTCTTCCGCCCGGAACATTGGTACGCCGACAACAATGTCGAGATCCGCCTGTCCACCTGGGTCGAGCAGATCAAGCGCGCCGCAAAGCAGGTCATCATGCAGGATGGCTCCGCCCTCGACTACGAGACGCTGGCGCTGACGACCGGCGCCACGCCGCGCCGGCTGCCGCCCGCTGTCGGCGGCGCTCTCGAGGGTGTCTATGTCGCCCGCGACAAGCGCGATGCCGATCAGTTGGCCGCTGAAATGCGCGCCGGCCGCCGCGTCCTCATCATAGGTGGCGGCTATATCGGCCTCGAAGCGGCGGCCGTTGCCCGCCATCGCGGCCTTGAAGTCACTCTCATCGAAATGGCCGACAGGATCCTGCAGCGCGTTGCCGCCAAGGAGACGGCAGACATCATGCGGGTGATCCACCGGGAACATGACGTCGTCATCCGCGAAAAGACCGGCCTCAAGCAGCTGATCGGCAAGAACGGCCACGTCGTTGCCGCCGAGCTGTCCGACGGCTCCACCATCGATGTCGATTTCGTCATCGTCGGCATTGGCGTCGCCCCGAACGACAGGCTCGCCAAGGAAGCCGGCCTGGAGGTCGGCAACGGCATTATCGTTGATTCGCTCGCCCGCACCTCCGATCCCTCGATCTTCGCTGCGGGCGATTGCGCCGAACTCCCCTGGAACGGTGGCCGCATCCGCCTCGAATCGGTCCAGAACGCCGTTGATCAGGCGGAAGCCGCAGCCGGAATCATCGCCGGCGGCAATGCGACCTATGATCCGAAACCCTGGTTCTGGTCGGATCAATATGACGTTAAGCTCCAGATCGCCGGCTTCAACCTCGGCTACGACGAGACCCTTCTGCGCCCTGGTACCCGCGAAGGGTCGGCTTCGGTCTGGTATTTCAAGCAAGGCCGTTTCATCGCCGTTGACGCCATCAACGACGCAAAGGCCTATGTGACCGGCAAGAAGCTGCTGGAAACCGGCATCAATCCGGTAAAATCCGTTCTGGCTGATCCCTCAGCAGATCTTAAGCAGCTCCTGGCCTGAGAGAGGCCGCAAGCCGGCTATCGGGTTCCTCCCTGCAGGATGCGCGCATCGCCGAATGCAGGGAGAACGCGCGTGCAGGCGAAAAAGGGCTTGCGTCGATAAATGAATGGCCCTATCAGGGCCGCACCGGAGAGGTGGCCGAGTGGTCGAAGGCGCTCCCCTGCTAAGGGAGTATCATTCTCCGGACGTTATTATCGCATCGATTTGATTTTGTTATATTTTTCGTCAAGAAGAATTTTTCCTGGCACACACTGTGCCGCAGGTGTGCCAAAGCGCTCATTTCTTGCCGAAAACGCGGTCGATCACTTCACGATCCGCATCCCCCTCCACATACGTCTCCATCAGCAGCCGGCGCGACTTCCACCCGCCATGATCGGCCGTCGTGGCAACGTCCACGCCATTCCTCACAATCATCTCGGTAGCAAAGCCGTGGCGTCCGATCTCATGGCTCGTCAGCCGCACCAACCCCGCAGCCTTGATCACCTTGTCGAAGCGCTTCTTAATCGTTGATCGATTGGCCGCACCGAAGACAAGTGTCTCGCTCATGCTTCGAATGTTAGCCAGATCGATGACCATGGCGCGCGTCAGGAACACTTTGCGCGGTTCTGTCTTCGTCTTGGTGAGAAACGCATGGCGCTCCTGCAGGCTCACGTCATCCCACGTCAGGCGGCAGGCTTCCGAAACGCGGGTGGCCGTCTCGAACATGAACCGAGCGGCGGCAGCCGTCTGTGGCATATCAAGGCGCTTTGCGGTCTTGTAGAAGACATCGAGCCATGCCTTGTTCCCGGCGGCGCGCATTGTCCGCGTTTCCTTGAAGCGCTTCACGCTGATCTTCTGCAGGCCCTTGGCGTCCGCCGCATGATTGATGATCGCGCGCATCGGCGTGATGACCTGGCGGTTCCATGTTGCCGGCGCGGCATTCGGATAGATGGTTTTAGCCGCGCTCCGGATAACAGGCCCCGTGATATCCTTGACCCTCCATTTTTCGAAGTGATCTAGGAGTAGAACCGTGAAGCGGGTATCGCGGCCATCCTCGATATAGAGCTTGAGCGCCTGCGGAAATGTCAGGATCGCTTCTTCGCCGTGGACAGCGGCACGACGGAGTTCGTTGTCATATTTGCTCGCGAAGTCTTCCGCGATCCGGCGGTCAGTCGTTTTCGTAGATCTGCGGTGTCGCTTTCCATCCACGGTGCAGTCGAAGTGCCAGTAGATGCTCCCTTTGCGCTTGTAGAGTTCTGGCATATGATCGGCTCCGGCTTGGCGGCGTGAACAATGGTATCGAGATCGGAAGGTAGAAGGAACATCGTTTTCCCAAGTACCCGGCAGGCTCCTAGAGCCCTAGCGCGTTCGCGCAATGTGCGCTCTGATATTCGTATGCCTGCCGCCTGGAGTTTGGCAACGGCTACGGCCGGAGAAATAGCTTCGTCGAATATGGTCACCAAAGATCCTCCGAATAGAGCTGCGGATCACGGCACCCCTCAACGGTGATCTGTCCAGCAGCGAAGGCGATGTAGAAAGCCTCCACTCGGTTCACGAACCGTCCGGTATCCGTAAGGAAGCCTTGGCTTTCCGGAACGGCCTTGGTGCCATCGATCCCCATCTCCAAATCCATAGTCTGGATGATGGTATGGTGACGCGCCGGCGGCGGCAGGGAGATCGTGCCGGCGAGTTGGATTGCCGCAGCGATGATGCGTTCACCCATGGTCCGCCTCCTTTGCCTTAGCAAGGGAGCGGATGGCGGCTGCCACGTCCAAATTGCCGCCGACATACTCAGGGCCGGTTTCGCCGCGCACCAGATGACTGCCTAGGCGTTCGGCGATCTTGGCAGCTTCTTCCAAAGCCGCACTCCGGCACTCCACAAGGCGGCACTCTATGATGGCGTCCACAGCTGGAATGTGGGTGATCGGATCAACGCTAGATGATGCAATGGCATAACGGATCTCGAGCCCGGCATTGTACGCGATTTGACGGACAAGCAAACGCTGGTCTTGATCAGCCATTCCCCACCTCCTGCGCTTCGCGGTAGCGATCTAGAGCGCAATAGGCGATCACATGGGCTTCGTAGGCGGCACCGTTGACGGCAGCCCTTTTGTAATTAAGCGCCTCTATCCTCACAAAGTCCTTCGCCATCTCGTCGCACAGGGCCTTGAGGGAGTCGGTGCGCTGACGTTCGGCGAGGAGAGCGCTGGCAACGTCTGCAACGCAGTCATCTTTCCATGTGTGATATTTAGCGATCCGATCGACAATCTCTGTCGCAGCCCGCATGATGTCGTCCGGTATATCAACCATCGTTCCGCCCCTCCGTATCATCTGAGCGCACCTCGACGGCAACAAAGCCGGGGCACCGTTTGTTCGGCTTATCTTCGTTCTTGATGAAACCGCAGAACATGCAGCACTTGATCTGCATCGAGGAAAAGACACGCTCGTGCCATATATGGCCGTTGTCTTCCTTCGGGGGATTGCAGCAGGCGACGATATGGAGTTTGCCGCTGCCACGGTGGCAATCGCAGGTGCAGTTGTCATAAGCGGGCGGCGCAAGTCGGCGACCAGCGCTAATCTCAAGATCGCCTTCTTGCGCGGCTCGCTTCTCAAACCATTCTTTATCGATCGGCAATTTCATGGCTGGCCTCTCGTATCTGGAACGGCACCTGAATTGATGAGATCGTCAGAGAGAATGCGGATCTCGATGCGGGTGATGCCGGCGGCTTTCGCGGCCTGTCCCTCGCTCAAAGTTCCTTCGACGTGAAGACGGGCGATGAAGCTGCGCATCCTCTGGCAATCGGGGCATTGCACGCGCTGGCGCCCATATGATCCGTTATGGCCGTGATTGCCATATTTCTTCCGACGCGTCTGCCATGCTCGCTTGCGGGTTTCGCTGATGGTCTCCATCTACTTCCGCCCCTCCAGTTCCTCTGTGGTGCGGAGGGGCGATACCTCAACGCGAATGCAGCGCCATCCGGCTTTATACGCGCGCTTCCAGCCTTGGCGAGGTGTCTCGTCTTCTCTAGCCCACGTGTCGGCTAGGCATGCTTGTGACTCAGCGCGGGCGGACCTAATGGAATCGTCATGTATGAAAGGGTAGGGATAACCTTGCGTGCAGAAGCATGCCCATGCTGTGGTTTTCATCACTTCGCCTCCTCTTGCTCAGGGGCGACGGCGCGGCCGAGGGCGGCTTCGGGGTAAAGTTGGCAAGACCCCGGTTCGCGATCGCTTTCAATGACGTAACCGCATGGCGTCATCGATGTGCTGTAGAACCCAACCACGGGGCCATTCCACGACGACCCCTTTGTCTTGGATACGCGCTCGCCAAGCTTGAACTTTGGCACGAAGCCGCGTTTGTTCTCAGCCCTAAGCGCGGCTATCTCGGTCACCTGCTGGCGGGCCTTGTCGTTCCAGAAGCGCCATAGACTTTGATCCATTGGTGTTTCGGTAGCGCGATCATAGCAATCCTCGCTGCAAGTCCATCGCTTATCGGAAAGCTGGCATTCAGTTCCGCCGTCTCCTTCCACGGTCGAAAGGTCAGTCTTGCCGCACATGCAGCATTGTACGGCTATCTCGGGTGCGGGGCTTTTGGATGCGATCAATAAGTCATGGCAGCCATTAATGATCATTTCGCGATCCTCACGGCTGACCAAAGATGAGGCGCCGTCCGACTGGCGATTGCCGGCAAGCCTAGATAGCGCCTGAATGAGAGCAATGTTGCTCGTCTGCACCTTCTCGGGTGCTGGGTCGCTTTGGGAGGTGGAGAGAGCGCTGCGGATGCGCTGCTCATAGTCGGCTTGGGCGGCAGCTTTGGCTCCATCTAGGCTATGGAACGCTTCCCCAAGGCACTCCCGTGCGGTTTGACCGGGAACACCCCATATTGCGTTGCATGTGAACGGCGGATCACCCGGTCCATGCACTGGCTTATCTGGCTGAATTGAGTACCAAACCCCAAGACCATCAGGTTGCGCGAAACCCTCGACCCACCCGTAACGACGCCACTCCAGCGCCTTCACGGCCACCGGCTCTTGCGGGGGTGGGGTAGTGAGCCGCCTTAACTTGTACCTATAGATCGCCCCTGCGACGTCATCCTCTGTGTATTCGATAGGAATTTCATCTAGTATCTCGGGGATCAGTTCCTTGTCGGGCATAGACCGCCAGCCGTAACTAAACTCGGGGCTGCTCTCTATTGCCGCTTCGATGGCTGACGAAACCATCTCATCAAGTTCGCTCGTCACCGTGGCCCCATGTGGGGATGGAGAGGCGGCTAGGAGTGCCGCCCACGCGCCTGCATCACTCGTATCCCTAGGCGCCGGCTCATCATGGGAATGCCAACCATTCTTGTATCGGTACCAAGCGCCGATCATACCGACGTCCATCGCTTTCGGCACCAACTGCCAGCCGTCCGGTACCGCCCTCTCATGCCGTTCAGCATCGGAGGGGGCGGAAAGGGCGGATTCGAGTTCGAACATCTCATCAAACGGGACGATCCACATCTTCTCGCCAGCATCATCTTGGATGCCAACCATCTTGCCGTTTCTTGCTTTGAAGTTGGAAACCTTCGATGAAACAACATCTTTCGCGGCTTCAATAATCCGTTCACTTATCGGCATTGTTCTTCTCCTGAGAGAGCTTGGCGCGGAGGGTGGCGATGAGAATGGCAAGCGCGGCAGTCGGTGCGTGCGAGCATTTGGCTGATTGACGGTCGAAGAATTCGAGCCGTCGCTGCACGAGGTCACACATCCATGGGCCTTGATCACGAAGGATTTCGGCGTCCCATTCGCATAGGTTCTCGATGCGCCACCCCGGCAACGCGCGCTCACATAGAGCAACGGCGGCGTCGATGGATGAGGTGAATGGCTTGGCGGCGCATCTGCCGCCGATGGCAATCTCGTCGGCCTCTACTTGCAAGGCCGCGTCGGTCTCTTCCGAAATCTCCCAAACGCGAACGGACAACCAGAAATCCAACTCCCGGCTCGGTCCCTTCGCGCTCTCCAGTGCGGCAATCAGCTCTTCAAGCTTTTGCATGAGAAGAGCCCCCCCTGCGGTGCGTCGTCGTCGATGGCAATGACCCGAACGGCGACGGGATCAAACATCACGTCGCAATCTTCACAGGCAGGCCACTCGGCAGGATCGAAGCCGAAGATGCCGCTCTCGTCTTCAACGGGCTCATATTCGAAAGACCGCTCGCATGACGGGCAGCGCACGCCCCAGGTCAGCGGATAAGGGACAGGTCTATCCTTGCACTCATACGGCATGAGATGCCTCCAGCTTGGAGAGGAAGGCGCGGGCGGATACGATCTGCGGGACATGTTCGATGAGCCCTTCGTCGTCGTCTGTAACGAGACCATTGACCAGATCAGCGATCACCTTCACGGCCTCGGCAAGCTTGGCCCGCAGGTATTTCGCCTCCTCGTTCAATTGCCTGATCGTTTCGTCCTTGCTCTCGATAAGCACTGAAAAACGACGGTTTTCACCGATAAGCTTGGCTTCAGCGCTATACCTTGCGTTCATGTGCCCGACCCGCTCGGCTTCAGTCTGGCGATACATCACGTCGGCTTGCTCAAGAGCCCTGTCGTATAGGCTCAGGTCGTCGGCAGGACCGCTTTCAGACTGCGGCAATTCAAGGTGGCCGCACACCACGCGCAGGATTTCCTCATAGGTTTCTCGCTGCGCTTCGGCCTTCCTCGCCCGCTCTTCCTCATCCGCTGCAATAGTGACCTGTAGATCACGGCTTGCTTTGATGTTCGCTATTTGCTGCTCAAGCTCTGCTATGCGGGAATCGGCAGTGGATTGGAGTTCTGCGTCCGCCAGAGCTGAGAGGATGACGCGCATGTTGTCGGGCTGGGTGGCTGCGATATAAGCCGCGTTCTTGGCCGGCTCCGGAGGCATGATGTCCCCGTTGTGCACGCAGACGGCGACCGCAAGGCCATCATGCCGAAGAATGTTCACGTCCTCGAAGAAGCTTTCCTCCGCCGCTTTAGGGTCAATATGCCAGGGCCCCGGCGTCACGCCCTCCATGGCCTTCGTGATCTGGTCGGATAGTTTCTTGGCGCTGGTCATGGCTGTTCCTCTCGGTAGAGCTGGCGCGGCGGCAAATTCTGCTTCGTCTGGCGCTTCTCGGATTTCTCGGTTCTTGGGAAGCCGGACGACTTGATCTTGCCAGCGGGCCGCACTGCGCCGGACGCTTTATCGCGCTGTCGGTCGGACTTCCGGATCTGGCGGATATCGGCTGCCGTCTTTTCCTTATGGCAAGCGCGGCATATCAGACGGCCATTGGCAACCGTTGGTTCGCCGCCAAGGGCGCAGGGAAGCACATGGTCAACTTCTCCTTCGCCAGGCTTCAGGACGGCACGGCATTTCTCGCATTGACCAGCGGCGCGCGCGATGATCGCGGCCTTGGTCTTGCGGTTGAATTCGAGGCGGTTCGCCATCACGCATCCTCCAGCATATACTTCTGGACGCGCTTGATGGTCTTGCCCTTCACCCGAATGACGCGGACAACGCGTGCCCGGTCGCAGGAGAAGGAAAAGCCTTCCGATCTGGCGTCAGGGTCTTCCTGAAGCTCACCGATCGGCTCAACCTCGTAGACCTTGCCATGACCAGACGGATGCATGCAGGCGTAGAGCAGTGCGCCTTCCTGCAAGGTGCAGACATAGACCTTCGAGCGGTCACAAACCGCGTGGCCGCCAAACCGGGCCAATGAAGGCGCTTTCGTCTGGATAGGTGGCAACACCAGGTCGCCTACCTTCAGGTTACCGTATCCGCCGTGGAAGTAGCTCACGCGCGCCTCCATATCCAAGACAGCCAGGAAAGACGCTTGCGCCAGCGATTCTTGGCGTTGTAGGCATCGAGCCGTTCGGTGATTGTGTCCTGCAGTTCAAGACGCTTGATCGTGGATGGGCGAGGGCTGCGGTATTTCTGGCGGCGGGTCTCAGCGGCGCTCATGCGGACCTCCGATCGCGGTAGTCCCGCCACCTGATGTATTCCATGAAGGTCATGGAGCCATCGTATGCGAGAAAGTCTATGTATCGCTGTTTGCTGCGCGAGAGCTTCGGAGGGGCAGGGCTTTCTGATACTGCGGCGCGCTTGCCTTCTTCCGTTGCCCAGAAGCAATCATCGCCACCGGCCAAAGGATGATCGCGGCGGACGGACATAAAGCCAAGTCCAACAAGGGTCATGCAATCCGCATGATCCTTGCTGCCTTCTCCGGTGACGAAGTGGTTTCGATAGAAGGTCCCTCGTCCGTGCTGGTCGAGGCCAAGCGTGTGTTGGAGGATGTGGAGTTGCTTCGGGGTCACGCTGCCAACTCCTTCGCGCTGTCGATGAAGTGTTCGCGATAGAGCCGATCAAACACAGCCTGAAACTGAGCAACGACAGCGTCGGCATGCTGAGCCTCAAGGAAATAGGCGGCAAAGCTCGCATGCATCTGCATCATGTAGGATGCCATGCCGATGAGAATGTGGTCTGCGTTTGAGCCAGGACGCACGATCTCGGCGTTAGCGAACTCGACCAGGCTATCGTGGACCTGAGAAACGGACATCCTAGCAATCAGGCTGGTGATGGGATCATCGCAGGTCAGCGCGTCGTCCTCGGACATGCTTCCAGGCAATAGGCGTGCGGTGTCGTTCATGCTGCTATCCCCTTCACGTCTTCCGGCGTGATGCCAAATTCAGATGCGATGAAAGCGATCGCCTCGCGCAGGAACTCGCCGAAGGTCGGCTCGTCCATATTTTCGAAGGCGATCGAGGACGGAACCTTGACGATGTAGCCGCCCATGATGACGTCGTCGGTGAAACCAGTCCGAAGCTTCACCATCTGGTGGAGCGCCTTTTCGGTCGGCGCGCAGCCGGTTGCCTTCACGACTTCCCGAAGGAACGCCCAATAGAAGCGAAGACGATCTGGGACGCGACCGGTGCGCAGATCGATGCGGATACGCTGGCCGTCGGGGAACTGGCGGATCAACTCGCGATCCATTTCCATTTCGCCGATAAGGCGGTCGCCGTTGCGGGTGACGTAGATTGGTGGGTTTTCGGAGTTCTTCTTCGCCGCCATATCAGCCTCCATTTAGGCCGTTGAGGCGGGCGAGCGCCCTGTCGCGAACCGCAAAGGCTGCATCGATCATGTCGGCGTGGCCCTCGGTTTCAAGCACGGCTGGCGCGTCGAAATCGGTCCAAATCTCTTCGACGGACTCTTCATCCTTTGCGGTCGCGAGCGATGTCTCGAGATCTTCCATAAACTCGCCGAGATCGAACTCGCCGTCGCCATGCTGCAAGTCGTCTACCGGTGCGGTATCTTCCTTGGCAGGTTCTGCGCCAGCCTTCGGCGGACGGGGAGGCGTGAGCGACTTCTTGGCAGGAGCGGACTGATCAGCCGGGGTGATGTCGCGCATCTCGGGTTCGTCGCGTTGTGTGCTGCGGGCGATTTCGCGCTCTTCGAACTCGTCGCGGATACCGCCAAGAACGTCGCCAAACAGTTCGCGAAGGCAGTAGCCGGCCGCGCGCCACGACAGCATGCGCTTCGGGAAACGATACCAAGTTGCATCGTTCGGCACGTTGTCGCGCCAGACCTTTTGTCCGTTTTCCCAAATCTGCTTTTTGACCGTCGCCCGGTCATCCCAAAGGCGAGCGCGGATCGCATCATCCTGAGTGAACTCCACGCGCTTGTCTTCGCCGGTATCAAGGCGCTTGGCTTCGCACCATCCGACCATCTTGCCGCCGACGATATCGCAGCCGGTTCGCAGATAAGCGACCTTGCCGGACTGGCGAACGACATTGATCAGGCCGTCGCCGTACAGGGCAGGCTTGCCGTTGATGACGGTGAAGCTGCGAAGCGAGACCATTGGCTTCAAGCCAAGCTCGGAGCCGGACATGATGACGATCGCCACGGCGCTGGCCGCATCGTCACCGGTCAGCTTGCCGACGAGCGAGGATGGAGCAAGGCCAGAGGCGACAACGGCGCGCGCCACGCGGAACGTTTCTTCAAACGTCTGCGGGATGATGGCCATGACTTGGCCGCCGCCTTCTAGGGCTGGAACGTGAGCGTTCATGATCTTCTCCTATTGGTCTACGTCGTCGAAGATCGACCGATTGCCCTTGTCGTCGAGCATCGTCCGGTCTTCAGAAAACATGCGCTGTCCATTGGGATACTTGGCATGCCGCTCCTCGTCGGTGCGAAGGTCTTCCACCTGGCGAAGGATCGCCACCGCTGCCATTTCGGATTCGGTCTTGATCTCCATGATCTCGACCTTTGCCTCGCCGTGCTTGGCAGGCACGTAGACGCACTGCCCGACCTCAACAGGGAAGTCCGCGAAATAGTCGTATGTCTTTCCGCTCTTCTCCCATGAGAACTTGACGGCTACGATTGTGCGGGTCGTTGTATCGGTCATCATGCAGCCCTCTGTTCAGAACGGATCGCCATACCGACCAGCTCGACACCGGAGCGCGCAGCCCGGTTCGCCAGCGTCTCGACGACCTCGCGGATTTCGGAGCGATCTTTCAGCGCCATCAGCAGCTTATCGAAGTCGGTGATTTCAGCCGAGACGAAGGTGCGGAGTGCCACGCGCGCGCCGGTCCGGCCAGCCGCCGCGTTTCTGGCCTGCGCATCGCGCTCGGCGTCGGCGGCAAGCTGTTCCAGCCTTTCGGCAGCAGCGATTCTGTCATTGTGCTCTTTGATCGCGTGACCGTCGGCGATGCCGTCCGCAACCTTCTTTGCCATCGCCTTTTCGGCGGAGATCCGTGCCTCATCGGCTTCGCGCTGGATGCGGTCAGCTTCAGCGCGCGCTGCTGCTTGGCGTTCGTTTTCTTTTCTCTGCTCCTCTTGCAGAAAGGCATCCATGTGCCGCTTGAGCTGCTTGCTCAGGTCTGCAGGGCCTTCCTTGAGATCACGCCACTTGTCATCGATGCGCCGTCCTTCATCGAGTGACGGCTGCTTCGCGACCTTGTGCAAGTCGGTCGCCTTCTTGGCGATGCCGGCCAGACGCTTCGACCAGACGGCGGCTCGGTCGGCTTGATCCTGCGTCGTGATCTTGGTCTTGAGGAATGCGGCGGCCAGTTCCTTCTCGCCGGCGAATTCTTCGGTCAGTGCCTCGAAAGGGTCGGACGGCTGATTATGATCCTTCGGGGCGAGCGCGTTGGTCGGCGCATCATCAGCCCATCCGTTACCAGCAGTCGCGGCGTCGAAGGCTTCCTCGGTCACTGGATGACGGCAGCACCAAGTCCAGATATCCTCCGGGTGCTTCACTTCCGCGCCGTTGCGGGTCGCAACGAACACGCCGTCCTCGTCCTGCCAGATGGCGACGGGTAACCACGGTCCGTTCTTACCGTCACGGACACGGTAGAAGCCCCACTCGGGCTGTCCGTCGTGCATCGGGCCGAGCTTGCCGGCGAGCGCATTGCTCCACCAAGCCCAGACATTTTCAGCGGCGTGCGACATAGACGTTCTCCTGATTTTTGAGGGCCTGGACGTGGTAGGCTTCGTTCGCGCTCGAAAGCGCCCCGTAGCTGATCGAGATCATGAAGAGGGTGAGCATCGCCATGGCAAAGAACTGCTCTTTGGCGGTGAAGGTGATGAGAGGGGCTACCTTGGCAGGCGCTGCGCGGCATTCAGTTGTCCGGCAGTCGCATTCGACGCCTCTAAGCGAGCAATGGATCACGACCGCCCCTCCGCCTTGGCGATGACCTCATCGAGATAGACAAGGTCTATTGCCACTTGGTCAGAAAGAAGCCTGCGAGCATCCTTTAGGCATTCAAGGAGTTCAGGAGCGGCGGCGATCAGACGCGCATTTGCTTCCTGCTCTTTCGGGCTGATGAAGCGCTGGCGGCCCATACGTTCATCCCCTGCGGTGCTCTGGCAGGCCATCGCAATGAATTCCCACTCGTAAGTCTTG
Organism: Rhizobium sp. RCC_161_2; assembly: GCF_041355235.1. NCBI lineage: Bacteria > Pseudomonadati > Pseudomonadota > Alphaproteobacteria > Hyphomicrobiales > Rhizobiaceae > Rhizobium > Rhizobium sp. RCC_161_2. The sequence continues at coordinate 201,668 of NZ_JBFUPL010000004.1, forward strand.
AGCCCTGCCTGAACGATAGAGAAACCGATTTCAGCACCCATAGGGTCTTCAACTTCCCAAGGGCCGGGAGTGTGCTTGCTCATGGTCATTCAGCCGCAACAGAGTGAACGGAGCCGCGAGGGCTGATCTCGGGAACGCGGGCCGGCTCATCAGCGATGCGTTCGACGCGGTAGCCAAGGCGGACGGCCAACTGCTCAAACTCGTTCAGAGCGCCCTCATAGTGGCCGCGTGCTTCTGAGGCTTTGCCGGCGCACGACAGGTAATAGGCGACGTTGAGGCGCGTCTCGATTTCGTGGGCCTCTGTGCGGCCGTGCAGGTATTTGGTGTGCATGATGATCACTCCGCTGCGATTGAGTAGGGATAGGCCGATACCGGGCCGAGATGATTGAAGGCGCCCTTCCACTCGCGCTCACGAACCTGTTCGGTGGTGAGGCCGACAAAGCCGGTATGGAAGGGACGGGGCTCGACGATGCGATAGAGCGGACCAGCCGCACCGATTTCTTCGGCCTGCTGGCGAAGCTCGTGAGTGCGTCGGATGTATTCGAGATACCGAGCCGAAGCCTTCGGGGCATCCTTGCCGACGCGGTGCAGATCGCGGATCTTCTCGATCACTTGGTCAAGCATCTGGACGTATTGACGCATGGCGTCGGCGTTCAACTGTCTTGCCGCGATGTTCATCGTCTCGTCCTCATTGCCGGTTGGCTTGGTATGAGGATAAATGTAACAGATAATGCTACACTGTCAACTGTTATGTAGCATAAAATGATGCAAAATATTTGATGAACCCGAGAAATGTAGCAAAAAAATAGCGCGGGAGATCGGCGACCAGGCACAAAAAAGCCCGCGCTAGGCGGGCTGGGGGAGGGTGATGGAAGCTGGCGACTTAAGAAATCGAAACTCTAGACCGAAGGGTTTCGATGATCGAAACGTGTGTCGCGCAAAAAGAAACCCGCCGAAGCGGATCTCAAGCAGCATGGCTAAAAGGGGTATCAATTGTGAGAGTTACCCCCAAAGCTTTGAATGCGTCTTCAATAGCATCCAACTTGGTTTGATGATCAAGTCTGAAAAGTCTATCAATCTGCTCTCGATGACTCCAACCTAATGCGCGCTGAAGGTCAGCACGCGTCCAGCCCTTTTCGCGCATTAACATGTAAATGGCGGATTTCAGGTATACCATCATCGGCACCTCGACAAACCGCCCTTTACCGTCCGTCTCCTTCATAGGAAAAGGAATATCTTCGCCGTCGGCAATGCGTGCGGCTATCGCTTCTTCAATGGCATTGCGACCGTTACGGCAAGCTTCCTCCTGAGTTTTCCCAAAGGAGACAACTTCCTCGAAATCGGGTGAAGTTACCAGCCATACATCACCGTCTGGCTGAAGAGCCAGTTTGTACCAAGCCATCTCTCATCCTCTCTTATTTTAAGCCAAGCTGCTTTTTGATTGTGCTAATCAAGCCTGGACCCAGCTCTTTGTTCCCACCATGTGTAGGAAGCTGGGATTTCTTTCCGTCGCGGTAAATAGTAACATGACCGCTCCCGCCGCGATGGTTTTCGAACGTGCATCCCTGTTTGGCGAGCCATCGCCGAAATTCGCTTGTGTTCATTGATATATCGTATTCAACACTTCTGTTGAAGTCAACATAAGTGTTGAGCGAAAATTAACTATTAATTAACAAACAGATAAATATTTTCGTTCCAGTATCACTCACACCAAATAACCCTGATCTCCGCCTATGCATTAGGTTTCAAATGCTCATCGATCAACTCACGAGCCGCAGCGAACACGCCGCTGTCGTCATCGCCCTGGCTCTCCTCAAGCATCAAGAGCGCATGCTCATAGAGTTCCCGTTCCATGTGCTCGGTGAGAACGTTCATGCGGCGAAGTTGCGCAATCAGCGCGGCGACCGTGGCGGCCGTGGAAAGCGCCACCGCGCCGGCGGATAGAATGGCATCATTCTGGCCCATGCGTTCTCCTTCAGCAGTTCATATCGCCATCGGCCCAGCGAAGTACGCTACGGATATCCTTATCTCTGGACAAGGAATTCCCGGAGACAACGCTGATCTTGCTGCCTGACCCAGCCTTTTCGATCTTGGCCTTCCAGAAGAAATGGCGGCCATAGATACTGCTCATCGAATATGAAATCTCGCCAAAGCCGAGATCGGGATAGAGTTGAGCATCCAATATAAGTTGGGTCGCGACACCAGGGCTTCCGACAAGGCAGCGAGAGGCCGGATCATGAATCTTCCGATACAGGGCCTGATAATTCTCCGGAAAAGATTTTTCTGTGTTGGCGCTATATTTGTTCTGCGCAAGGGTGTCTGGGTTGTTCGAACAGCCAACCAGAGCAGATAAGAGTGCGGCCGTCAAAATTCGTTTCATCTGGTTTCCTGTAAACTTAGAAAGCGATGCCGCGCGCCGTTAGCCACCAATCATATGACGGCCATCCCTTCTTTACTGCATGCAATCTGATAGATTTTGACCTAAAAGAATATTGCTGTACTGGCTGTTATATCCGAACGCTTGAAACCCGGTGTAAGCCCCAAAACCGTTCTTCAGGTTGATGAGCCCACAATAAAGTTCCGGGCGGTTTTTAGCCTGTTTCAAGTCAGCTATTTGCGCTGAAAACGGGTCAGCAACAACCGATCTCAAGGATGAGAAGATCGACTTAATCACCCCTTGGTCAAGATTTTTATCTGACCCATCTACCACTTGTTGAGCGTGCGCAGGTAGCGCGATGCAAAGCACAAAAACAAACCCGAAAAGTCGCCGCATGGAATCCCCCAACATAAGACTTAATTCACGACGCCGAATTTTCTAAGGACGCGACCAACGATGAAGAGATCTTCGGCCCGCCATTCCTTCGGCTTGTGGCGAGGATTATCAGATATCACCGATACGATCTGCTCCTCCGCCCCTGGCTGGCTCGAAATCTCAAGCCGCTTCACGACCAAGCCACCAATCTCGTCGAGTACAGCGTACAGTCCCGAAGGCGATGGCCAGCGGTGACGGGTATCAATGAATACGACATCGCCTTCATTCAGCGTCGGCAGCATAGAGTCCCCCTGTACAGGGAGAACAGCAACATCTTGTGCCGCAAGCCCAAGGGATACGAGTAAGGCTGGCGGCAATCTCCAATAGTCGCGAACATTGTCCGCGGAGAATGTCATCCCATGACGACCCGGAACGCCCTCCGAGACTATAGCGAGGCCACCGCCTCCCATGCCGCCAGTCGCATCGATCTGAGGTGACCCGTCACTCGGCACGCCGCGAACGCCCGTCTCGGCGCCGATTGTCATTTGCTGATCTTCTGTCCGGGCCTCTGGTTCGTCCGGATCGAAACTCTGTATCAGCTTACTCTTGCCGCCGGGGAGACGGTTCAGCATTAAGTCGTTGACGCTAACATCCAGTAGAGGGGCCATGGCTTCCGCCCGATCACGCTTAAGTTTCGTGTGATCGTTGGCGAGGCGATTGATTGTCGCGCGAGACACGTCAAGCAGATCCGCCAGCTCCTCTTGTGAGCTAACTTTTGATGCTTTGATGAAGGGGTCGAGCCAATTCTTTGTCATGGCGATTTTATCCGCCATCTTTGCAGCATCTTCTATGCCATAAAATGTTACAGTGCCGTTGACATCTTGTGTAAAGTGTAGCAGTAATTGCTACATGACCCTTGAAGATTACATCCACGAGCACACCACTGTAACAGCTTTTGCGGCATTGCTGGGCAAGAGCCGGGCGCAAGTGCACCGGTACATGCGCGGTGAAAATCTGAGCAAGAGCGTCATTGAAGAGATTTGCTCCGCCACCGGCGGGGCGGTGCCCCCGTCTTCGTTTTTCCAAGCCAAGTCTGGGGTGGCAGCATGACCGACGTTCACAACGTTGCCCGCGATCAGCTCAAGTCTATCGTTCAGCGTGTAGAGCGTCTTGAATCCGAGATTGCTGACCTGAACGCCGACAAGTCCGACATCTACAAGGAAGCCCGCTCCAATGGCTTCGACGTGAAGGCGATCAAGAAGGTCGTCTCGAAGCGCAAGCTCGATGAAAACGAGCGCGAAGAGCAGGACGCGGTTTTCGATACCTATTGGGATGCTGTCCACGGGACGAACCTTGTGCATGCTCGCACACGAGAAAACATTGAAGAATTTGACCCGATCACGGGCGAATTCGGCGACGAACCTGTCAGCGTCACACGCTCCGACGGTGGTTTGAACATCGTCCACAAGCACACCGAAATTGCCTCGGCCTCTCAAGGCGAAGCCGAAGCCCCCAGCGTCGAGCGCATAAGCCCAGCTGAGACCAACACAGGCAGCGCCGCCGCCAACACAGGAGGCGATCATGTAACCGCTCATCAGTCGTTCGCAGCACGGGCTGGTGCTTCGGTTCAGGTCGCACCGGCCATCATCCTCCGCCCGAACTGCCGAAACCCGCAGATGTGCGGAAGCGGCACGATTGACCATTGCCACTCGTGCAAGGTCGCGATGCGGGAAAGGGAAGTGGCATGAGCACTCTTTCCAATCGCCAGATCAAGGCAGTTCGCAAGGTTCATGTCTGCGAGCAATGCAACAGAAAAATAGATGTCGGATCTCCGGCTCAATACCATTTTGGGATTTGGGAAGGCGAGCCATTCGGCACTTACACCCATATGGAATGCCATGCTGCCGCCCATGCATATGCCGAACTGAATGACCTCTGGTTTGAGGATTACCCTTGGTTCCAGTTCATGGATGACAGCGAGCACGATCATCATGCGTGGCTCCTTCAAAATCATCCGGTCGTCGCTGATCGCCTCAATATCAAGCGCGAGGCTGCCGAATGACAAACTCAGATCCAAACCACAAACCACTCCCAAGCCATTACATCGGCTGCCCCAAATGCTGGAAGCCACTGTCCATCGCTGAGCAGATCGAGCGCCATTGCGAAGAATGCATGATGGATGTTCGGCCGGAAGAAATCCGGAATCGGAGGGCAGCATGATTGACCTTCTCCACGAAATGGTCGGGCCTTTCCTGATCACGATCATCACCGGCGCCTTCTTTGGCAGCATGGTTATCGCGATTTCCAAGATCAAGCCGAGAGATGCCAGCGACACCGCCGGCGCATCGGAAGGCGATCAGCAGCACTTCCACATTCGCGCGGTCGAGGACGAGTTTCGCCGCGAGGACTTTTGAATTTCAATTGAGCGCGTCCCCCTCCCAAGCTCCGCGCGCTCAAGACTGGTCTCGGCCTTCGTCCTCCGAATTTTCGGTGGCCGGGACCAGAACTTTTAGCCGGATACGCTTATTCGCCAGCCGCATGACGACGGCTTGAGTAACGGCTCCGAGACTTTCGAATGAGGCTGGCGACGACAGCGGATCGTCGCCAGCAGCAGAGCCAGACGAGGCGGCGGAACTAGCTCTGCGAAATGGAATGACGGTTTGCTCCCGAGGCGGGCCGTGGGTGGAGATTGAAGGCCCTGGAAGGCCGCCGTCTCCACCCTGATTATCTTCGGTCCTGTGCATCTGTAGCTCCTTGAACAAGAGCCAACCTAAAGCACGGAGACGACAAGGTGTTGGGTTTCGAACAGGAGAACTTGGGACATCGCCCCAAGAAAAAGACCAGCAGGAACAAGGTAATGAGTTCGATAGTAGAAGCCAGAGTATTGATGCAGGACGCTTGGCCGACCCATCGGTTCGGCAAGCTGGACAACATTTTCTATCACGCAGTGCGGTTCATTTCTCCGCGCGTTGAAAAAGAATTCACGCCGCGCCGCGCCCGATCGATTTGGGAAGGCACCGCGCGACGTATCGACAGCGACGAAATGGATGCCCTACGGGCAGCGATCATCGAGGAGGCCCATCGTGAGCAACAGGAATTACGCGCCCGTCTGGCTGCGCTGGACAAAAAGGTTGCCGCTTTCGCTGCGCGCTCGGCTGGCCGACCGGTGGCGGGCTCGGGCGAATAAGTGGGCCGATAGGGCTGAATGGATCATGGGGGATTGAGCGAATGACGCAGAACAGTGTGCCGCTGATCGTTGATAGTTTTGCAGGTGGCGGCGGTGCTTCAACCGGTATCGAGATGGCCTTGGGCCGCTCGCCTGATATCGCCATCAACCACAATGCTGACGCCCTGGCGCTGCATGCGGTCAATCATCCCGAGACGCTCCACCTGTCGGAGAACATCTTCAAGGTCGATCCTCTCGACCACGTCGCCGGCAAGCATGTCGGGCTCGCTTGGTTCTCGCCTGACTGCAAGCATTTCAGCAAGGCCAAGGGCGGCAAGCCCGTCGAGCGCAATATCCGCGACCTCGCTTGGGTCATCGTCCTTTGGGCGCAGCGCGCCAAGCCCGACGTCATCATCATGGAGAATGTCGAGGAATGGAAGGAATGGGGTCCACTGATCGAGACCGACAAGGGTCTGATGCCTTGCCCTGATAGTCGGGGTCAGACGTTCCAGAAGTGGTGCAAGGCCATGAAGGCGGCTGGCTACAAGCTGCAGCACCGCGAGCTTCGGGCTTGCGACTATGGCGCTCCGACTATCCGCAAGCGCCTCTTTGTCATCGCTCGCCGCGACGGGAAGCCTATTGTCTGGCCGGAGCCAACGCACGGCGCACCGACCGACCGCGACGTCATATCGGGAAAGAAACGTTCTTGGCGCACCGCTGCCGAGATCATCGATTGGTCGCTTCCTTGCCCGTCGATCTTCGATACGTCCAGCGAGATCATGGGGAAGTTCGGCCTTCGCGCTATCCGTCCACTTGCCGATGCCACGATGGCCCGCGTAGCGCGGGGCACTAAACGCTACGTTCTGGACGCTGCACGTCCGTTCCTTGTTCAGACCGGTTATGGGGAGCGCAAAGGGCAGGAGCCCCGCTGCTTGGATCCAGAAGCCCCGCTTGGTACCGTCGTTGCCGGCGGTATCAAGCACGCCGTCGTCGCTCCTTCGATCACCCGCTTCAACACCGGTGCGACTGGCAGCGCCATGGACGAGCCCGTCTCGACGATCACCGCGAACAGCTACATCAAGAAGCCTGGCGGCGCTGCGCCTATCGGGATGATCGCTCCAAGCCTTTCGGCTTTTTACGGTCCCGGCGCTGGTGGCAAGGATCGCTCGGCCAGTGCTGAAGAGCCGGTGAGGGTGGTTACGACCGAGAACAGGCACGCTGTTGTTGCGCCTCACCTCATGACCATGCGGAATTCCGGCAAGCCGTTCAATGGCGCTGATGAGCCGGCACACACGATTACCGCCGGCGGCGCTGGCCTTGCGCTCGTCGCCCCCGTTCTAACCTATGCCCAGCAGGGCGGCGCGAACAGGTCGGTAGAGGATCCGCATCACACCATCACGGCCAGCAAGAAAGACCAGAACGCCGTAATCATCCCGACGCTTGTCGGCTGCGGTGGCCGCGCTGGACAAAGCCGTCCGCGTGGCGGCCACGAGCCTATGGCAACTGTGACCGCAAAGGCTGACGTCTGCACGGCTGCGGTCTTTGTTGCGCAACACAACGGCGACCCTCGCAAAGATGGGCATGAAGCCACGCGCCCCGGCAGGTCGGCAGATGACCCCTTAGCGACGATCACGGCCACCGGCACCCAGCAGCAGACCGTTGTCGGTTTTCTTGCGCAGAATAATTATCAAGAGCCTGGGCATGATGCGCGAGATCCTCTGTCGACGATAGTCGGCAAGGGAAGCACCCAAAGCCCGGTTACTGCCTTCATCTCCCGCCAATTCGGCGCATCGATCGGCCACGGCATCGATGAGCCGTCGGCAACCGTCACCGCTGGCGTCAACAAATCAGCGCTCGTCGCTCCTCATCTCCATGCCTATTACGGCTCCGACCAGGACACGCCAGAAGACGAGCCCTTCCACACCATCACGACCAAGCCACGGTTCAGTCATGTCGAGGCGGAGATCAGCGCGCCGCCGTTCACTCCTGACCAGCACGAGCGCGCCCGCGAAGTCGCAGCCTTCTTGCGCTCCTTTGGTTTCTGGGATGATCGAGAGTTCGTCACCCTGACCATTGGTGAAGCAGAGTTCGTCATCGTTGACATCGGCATGCGGATGCTGACACCCCGTGAGCTGTATTCGGCCCAGGGTTTCCCGGCGGATTACAAGATCGATGCGGATGCCGATGGGCGACCGTTCCCGAAGAACGTCCAAGTCTCTTGCGTCGGCAACTCCGTGTCGCCGCCAGTCGCCGCTGCCATCGTTGCCGCCAACTGCCAGCACCTCGTCGAATATCGCGAGGCTGCTGAATGACCGAACCCACTGAAATGATCTCCTGGCTCGACAAGCGCATAGCCAGCGCCATGACCTGGCTCGACGACCATGGCCGTCAGAGCAAGCGTCCTCGCCCTGAAGGCGAGATAGCCGCCAAGGAATACGACATCGCTCGGTTTGACGAGATCAAGGCTGCCTACGTGAAGGCTCTTGAGCGGAAAGGGCAGGCGGCATGATCCAGTTCCTCGACGGTCGCGTCACCCTTCATGTTGGCGATTGCCTTGAACAGATGGCCCTCATGGCGCCTGATAGCGTCGATTGCGTCGTGACGTCTCCACCGTATTGGGGTCTACGCGATTACGGCGTCGAAGGCCAGATCGGGCTTGAACCGACACTTGCCGAGCACTTGGCCGTCATGGTGCAGGTATTCGAGGCCGTCAAGCGTGTCCTAAAGCCAACCGGAACGCTGTGGGTCAACTATGGCGACTGCTACGCCACGACGCCAAACGGACGCAGCGCGGCCGATACGAAGGCAGCGGGAAACGATGACCGAACATTCCGTGACAAGCCTTTTTCGACCATCGGTGGCAGCCTGAAGTCGAAAGACCTCTGCATGATCCCGAACCGCTTGGCGATTGCCTTGCAGGATGCGGGCTGGTGGGTTCGCAGCGAGATCATCTGGGGCAAGTCCAATCCGATGCCGGACAGTTCCGGCAATCAGCGGCCATCGACCGCTCATGAGAAGATTTTCAAGTTCACCAAGTCCGCCGATGCGGATGTCTGGCGCGCTCGCGATACCGGCGAAGTCTCTTTCGCTCCCGATCTCTCCGAGCGGTGCGCGCTCATCACCGATCCAAACCGAGATGGTGCGCGTTGGATGCGCCTTGGCTCCTACTATGACGCGGAGTCCGTGAAACAGGGCCGCACCCAGGATGAGGACGCGGCAACGTTTCGAGGCGGCTCCTATGTCGGCGGGAAGCCCGGCCCGCGCACTGTGACCGGAAACAAGCGCGTCAAGATGCCTGATGGCTGGGACACCGGAGAGGGTGGTCACGGTTCCCGTCATCGTCGCGGTCGCGAGGCTGGGAAGATGATTGAGGTCACGCCCCGTCATCAAGGACACATCAATCACACGGGACTGGACGAACTCGGTCGCGGCGACGGGCGACTGCTTCGGAACTATGAACCGGCGCCCTTGTCGGTCTGGGAGATGGCCACGCAAGCATTCTCCGAAGCCCACTTCGCCACGTTCCCCCCAGAGCTTGCCGAGCGCTGTATTCTCGCCGGATGCCCCAAGGACGGACTGGTGCTTGATCCTTTCGGCGGGGCAGGGACAACCGCGCTCGTCGCCCTTCGCCACGGCCGGCGCGCGGCGCTGATCGAACTGAACCCTGAATATGCCGAGATTACCCGCCGGCGGATCGAAACAGAATGGCGCGTCCCGCAGAAGCCGAAGGAAGTTGATTTAGGCCCTCTCTTCGCAGGGAGCGCAGCATGACCTTCTCCCAAGCATATAAGCTCTTTGGGCCTGACGTCGAAACCATAGCAGAAGAAACCGGCATCCCCCCTGGCAGAGTCGACCGCCTCATCAACGAAAAGCTGAACAAGCGATACGAGAACCGGATTCGCAATGAGCGGGTGCGTTCCGAGCTGCGCGAGATACGCGCGAGGAGGCCGGTATGACAGACGCCGCGTTATTTCAGCCTGATATCCAGCCGGTAGGCAAGGTCACGTCATCGGACGTCAAAAAGGCGATCAGTGATATCTTCGCGCCACCAGCTTACCAGACATTCTTCGAGGTATCCAACGCAACCGGATACGGCATCAAGAGCTATGCCGATGCGATTGCCATGGGTGTTTGGCCTTCTACCGGCCACGAGATCCATGGCTTTGAGGTCAAGGTCAGCCGATCGGACTTCCTTAACGAGATGAAGAACCCTGAGAAGGCCATGCCGATCATGCAGTATTGCCATCGGTGGTCGCTCGTATGCCCGGCTAACATGGTCAAGCCAGATGAGGTTCAGGCGACTTGGGGCATTTATTGGTTCAAGGACGGCGTCATTCGGAAGGCACGGCAAGCACCTTTGCTCGAAGCCAAACCGCTGACCGCCGGCTTCGTTGCTGCGCTCGTCCGCCGCGCCGGTCAGCTAGACACAGCCTCTATCAACAAGGCCGTGGCCGAAGCCCGTGAACGCTGGGATCGGGATAAGAAGCAGGATATCGAGGACGAGGTGCGGCGCCGCAGCGGTAGCCGCGACGCCGCGCTGAAGCTCCTCCATGCCATGGAAGCCGCATACGGACACAATCTGGATAGCTGGGATATCGAGGCCCTTTGCAAGGCTGTCGCCATTACCGCAAAGCTCGGCCTTCACGAGAGTTGGTCAAGCCCGATATCGATGCTGGCGATGATAGAGGATTCTGGAAACCGCATTCGCAAGGTGTTGTCAGAGGCTGGCGTCGATCTTCCGAAGAGGAAGAACGCATGAGCGAAGTCCTTCGCGAGATTACATTCGATCTGCCTATGCCTCCATCCCTTTGGAAGCTCTATCAGGGTCGCGGGTTCACCATGCGCCGATCGGTCGAATACAAGACTTGGATCGAAGAAGCCGGCTGGATGCTGATTGCCCAGCGCAACCGAGGAGGCAAGTTCCGCCGGTTCGCTGGCGATGTGGCAGTGACTATCCAGGCTTATCGCGGCGCGAACAAGGGCCGCGATATCGACAACATCCTGAAGGGCATTCTGGACCTTCTAGAGTCTACCGGAACAATTTCCAACGATAAATGCGTGGTCGATCTTCATGCCAGATGGGTGAATGAGGGTGTGCCATGCACTGTGACCGTGAGGGACGCGGCATGAGCAGATGGTTTCGCCACTATGCCGGCATGATGCGCGACGAGAAGCTTGTCAGCGCCGCCATTCGATCGAAGCAGCCGGTCGAACGTGTGGTTTGGGTTTGGGGCGCGATTTTGGAAAGCGCAAGTGAGGTGAATGATGGTGGAAGATTCGACTTTGACGCCGGAGAAGCGGCTTACTTTTTGCGAGTCGGTGAAGATGACATCGAGAATATTCTATCTGCCCTGGTATCTTTGGGGCGGCTTTCTGAGGGCGCTGTGGTTCGATGGAGCGACCGCCAGTTTGAAAGTGACCAATCTAAAGACCGGCAAAAGCGTTACCGTGATCGTCTCAAATCGTCACGTGACGGTGGAGTGACGTCACGTGACGGTGAGGTGACGGCCCAAGATACAGATACAGATACAGATACAGATACAGATAGTTCTTCACTTCGTTCAGAACCATTTGAAAAAGAAACGCGCGAGCGCGGCGAATTTTCTGATTGGTTTAATTCTTGGCCTTCGGCTGCCAGTGATAACGATGATGACGCTTTAGCAGCATGGCGAGAGCTGAGCGAGGCGGATCGGTCGGAAGCTTCAAAACAATCCTCAGCCTATGTCGATGCCGCTAAGGGCGGCGGCCGCACGGCGATCTGCTCAGCCGCCAATTATCTCCGAAAGCGCATGTGGACCCGACTGGCGAAGCTGAAACCTCCTGACAAGCCGGCGCCAAAAGCCATCGGCCTATCCCACCTGCAGAAGCCACAATCCCGAGAAGAATACCTAGCCGACGAGTTACGGCGATCAAAGCGGAGTTTCGAGAGATGAACATCCAGTTCGAGACCAAGACATACCAGACAGGCGCCGAGATGATCGAGGAGGCCAAGGCACGCCGCAAGCGGTTCGAGATTGCGGGACGGCTGGCGAAGATGAGGAAGTCAGCACTTCTGCCCGCGCCCAAACCAGCGGCCGAAGCATTCGTCACCAAAAAGCTTCCGCTGTGGGAGCAGATCAATTTGAACTTCGACGCTCATGTCGTCGCATACCGTGTGTCGATGTCTATCAGCTCGTTCTCGCTGTCCGGCTCGGCACGTCCTGCATCGGAATGGGGCGGGAAGGTTCGACGCTCGATCGACAGCATCGTGTTGGAGGTGTTGGCAAATTATCCAGGCGTATCCATCGCCAACGTTCAGAGCAGCCGGCGCACACGGAAGGTCGTCAAGCCTCGGCAAGAGGCCATGTTCGAGGTCTTTATCCAGCGTCCTGACCTATCGCTTCCGATGATCGGCAGATGGTTCCGCAAGGATCACACGACAATTATTCATGCCGTCCGCAAGATCGAAGCGATGCGAGGTGCTGCATGACCAATCGATACGCAGCATATCCGCACAAGCTCCCGAGCGGACGGTATTGGGCCATGACGCGCCTGTGCCGGGACGCTCACCCGTCTCCGATCATGGACGCCGGCGGCAAGCCGAAGATGTTCGGCAGCAAAGGCGAAGCTGCTGAAGAGTGCCTGAAACACATACTGGCCTTCATGAATGGTCGTGAGATCCGCGGCGAAGTGTTCGACGGGCCGTCGGTCAAGGAGGCGAAGTTCGCGATGGCTGACAAGCTGTTTCGCAACGGGGCGATGATGGAGGCGGGGCGATGACATTCTGGGAATTCGTTTTGAAGATTGCGGCTCAAAGCCCGTTCACATTCTTCATCGTGATCTGCTGCCTCTATTACGGCTGGAAGGCGCCATGGATCGTGGCGAAGCGGGCTATTCGATCCCGCGACATCCAGCGGCATGGATGGCCAAGTGCGCCAAACATGGATGCTGACGGCGATCTAGTTTTCAAAAGCAAGGACTGAACCGAGCGGCGGCTCGAACACGAGGGCAATGAAATGGCGAAGATCAGGAAGAAGCGAGAGAATAAAATCAAGGGTGGACTACCGGGTCCAGGCAAGAAGGTTTTGCCGGAAGACGATCGACAGGTGACGGCAAAACACCGTCTCGCACCGCAACCGCCGCGCCGGCCTGCGCCGCCTATCGCCACAGTTTCGCGGGTGTCCAGGACTAATGTGCAGGAGAGGGTCATCAGGGCGATGAAGACCTTGCGAGCGTTGCCTGATCGCGAGAAACGGTTCTTCATCGTCAAGTCCTCGTCGCCCGACTACGTGCGGGAATACATGGATGCCTATGACCAGGACAACGACATCGTTCCGCGCTTCAACCCGACGCCGGCGGACGTGTCGGATTGCCTCACGGCCCTGTCATGGATCAGGCACCTCGACAAGAGGGCGTGGCAGATACTCTGGTGGCGTTCGTTCGATGTTTCATTCGGCCTGATCGCCAAATACATCGGCCGCAGCGACGAAACGGCACGCAAACGTTTCGAGGAAGCAATCACTGATGCGTGGATAGCAGTGAATAACCCTAAGAAAATGGCGTCATGATAGAGAAAATGGTTGGCAAACTTGGCAATATGTGGCCTATTTGCCTATAGAATCAGGTGATTTGCGTAAGATCACCAAATCAAGCCGCCTTCGGGCGGTTTTTTGTTCGCTGCGATCCTCAAGGTGAGGTCTTAGACTTCCAAGCTAATAAGCCCGGTTCGATTCCGGGTCGCCGCTCCAAGATCTCTGCCATCGTGATCGGTTACGCTGCAGCGTAGCTAGGATATAGCGGGAAGCAGAGTGTGCCATTGGACATGATCCGGTGGCACTAGGCCGCCAACTGCCGAATAGAGTTGGCGTCGCGATGGCGGCGGAAAGATAAACCCAGATCCAAGGCCTCGGCCTGAATGCGGTGCGGCGCGTTATCACCATCATCAACCAGTTTAGCGCCAGAGAGCCCGTCACCGGATTGTCACCCGGTCGGCGGGTTTTCGTTTGGAGAGTGACATGCGCCCTGTGCCGCCCGATAGCCTATTCGACGTCGGCACGGCCACAGCATTCATTCCCGCGCCAGATGTCGCCTCGTGGGTAGAGGCGACATTCTTCGATGAAGCCTCGACAGTCCACAATCCGGATCACGAGCACCTGGCCGAAGCCCATATCGGTTACCTCTGGACGACCGTCGAGAACAACCGCAAGGGCAAGCGCGTCATAGGCCAGTGCGAAGAGGGAAAGCCTCAAGGCGCAATGGGCAAATGGTCCCGCGCTCGCGCTGAGCAGCAGGTGATCGAATGGTTCGGCTCGACACCGGATTTCATCATCACGCTCGATGCTGAGTATTGCCGCCAGTGCGGAGATGCTGAGTTCATGGCTCTGGTAGAACATGAGCTGTACCATGCAGCCCAAGACGTTGACGATTTCGGCCAGCCGAAGTTCAGCAAGTTCAGCGGTCTGCCGGTATTCACCATTCGGGGACATGACGTCGAACAGTTCATCGGCGTTGTCCGTCGATATGGCGCAGATGCGTCCGGCGTCCGCGAGATGGTCGACGCAGCCAACCGGCCGCCAGAGATCGCCCGCGCTCGCATTGATCATGCATGCGGCACATGCAATCTGCGCGTTGCCTAAAACCTGATGGTTCCCTGAAGTATGGCCAAACTCAACCGCGAGCAGCAAACATATGCCGTTCAGGCGCTTGCATGCTTCGATTCCCCGTCGGTTGTCGCTGCTGCACTCAGGAAAGAGTTCAACGTCAGCCTGACGCCGCAGTCGGTCGAGGCATACGATCCGACAAAGAAGGCCGGGCGTAATCTTGCCCTTCGCTGGAAATCGCTGTTCGAGGAAACTCGCAAGACGTTCCTTGAGGACACTGCCTCGATCGGCATCAGCCATCGCGCCGTTCGGCTACGCGCCCTTCAGCGCATGGCCGATAAAGCTGAAACGCAGGGCAATATGGTGCTCGCCTCGAACCTTTTGGAGCAGGCGGCAAAAGAGGTCGGCGACAGCTACACCAATCGTCAGAAGCTCGATCACATCTCCAGCGACGGAAGCATGACGCCGAAACCTGCATCCTTTGATTTGGCGAGCATGACGGATGAAGAGCTTGAAGCTTATCGAACTCTATCTGCCGCCGCTGGCCGAAATCGAACTGGAGATTGAGCGGCGAGAATGTGCCCGATCCTTCGCCGGCTTCGTAAAGCGCGCATGGCATGTCCTTGAGCCCGCAGCGGAGCTGAAGTGGGGTTGGTCGCTTGATGCGATCTGCGAACACCTCGAAGCAGTCCATCGCGGGGATATCCTCAGTCTTCTGATGAATGTCCCGCCAGGTTGCATGAAGTCGCTGCTAACTGGCGTGCTGTTCCCGGCGTGGGAATGGGGACCGGCCAAGCGGCCAGATCTTCGTTATCTCGGGACATCGCATAAGCAGGACCTCGCAGTCCGCGACAACATGAAGTGCCGCCGGCTGATCAAGTCGGACTGGTATCAATCCAGATGGCCGGTGACTCTAACCGGCGACCAGAACGCAAAAACCAAGTTCGAGAACGACGCTACAGGCTTTCGCGAGGCGATGGCCTTCACATCGATGACCGGCTCGCGCGGCGATCGTATCATTCTCGATGATCCGCTCTCGGTTGATGACGCCAATTCTGACGCTGCCCTTCTGGCAGCCGAGCTTACATTCACAGAAGCGCTACCGACGCGCCTGAACAACGAGAAGTCGGCGAAGATCGTCATCATGCAGCGCCTGCACGATCGCGACCCGTCCGGAATCATCCTGGCGAAAGGGCTGGACTACGTTCACCTTTGCCTGCCAATGGAATTCGAGCCGGCAAGGCGATGCCATACGGTCATAGGGTTCTCGGATCCTCGCACCGATGAAGACGAACTGCTCTTTCCAGAGCGTTTCGCACGCGAGCAGGTTGACGACCTCAAGAAGACCATGGGCTCCTATGCTGTGGCTGGTCAGTTCCAGCAGCGGCCAGCGCCTCGCTCCGGTGGCATGTTCCAACGTGGAGACTTCGAGATCGTCGAAGCGGTGCCCGCTGGCGCACGTCGATGCAGAGCCTGGGATTTCGCAGCGTCCAAGGAAACGCCTGGCAAGCAGCCAGACTGGACCGTCGGGCTGCGCATGGCATATGCAAAGGGAACATTTTACGTCGAAACCGTCACTCGCGGTCGCTGGTCTCCCAGCGTTGTCGAGCAAAACCTGAAGAACACGGCTTCGCAAGATGGCGGCACGGTTACGATCCGCATGCCTCAAGATCCTGGCGCGGCTGGTAAGTCAGACGCCGAGAACAAGGTCAAGCTCCTCGCCGGCTATCCCGTCAAGGTGTCTACGGTCACAGGTGATAAGGCTACGCGGGCACGGCCGGCATCGGCTCAGGCTGAAGCTGGGAACGTCAAGCTGATCCGCGGCGATTGGAACACTGCATTCCTCGACGAGGTATGTGCTTTCCCGTCGGCGCAGTTCGATGACCAAGTCGACGCCTTCGCAGACGCCTTGAACGAGTTGGCACTTGGCTCGTCCTTCTCCTTCGATAACTTCTGAGGCCCCATGGGAAACACCAACGTCATATCGCTTATGCGCGACAGCCTGACGAGCTTGGTTTCCCGTATGGGGACGAGCCGCGACAAGGCGGCGACAACCTTCTACACCCAGCCGTTCATGACGGACGAGCAGATCATCGCCGCCTATCGCGGTTCTTGGCTGCCTCGCAAGATCGTTGATATCCCGGCGCTGGACAGCTGCCGCAAGTGGCGGAACTGGCAGGCCCAGGACGACCAGATCGAAACGATAGAGGCCGAAGAGAAGCGCCTCAACGTCAAGGGAAAGGTGCTGGAAGCCTATAAGAAGGCCCGGCTGTTCGGTGGCGCAGCGCTTTATATCGGGACCGGAGACGCCGACCCATCGCAGCCGCTGGATACCGATCGCATCGTCAAAGCTGGCCTGAAGTACCTCACGGTCATGACGCGTCGGCAGATCGCTGCGGGGGAGATCGACCGAGACCCATCGTCCGAATGGTTCGGCAAGCCGAAGATTTATACGGTCAGCGGCGCCAACGGAACGCAGCTCACGGTCCACCCGTCACGCTTGGTCGTGCTGAACGGTGCGATGGCGCCGGATGAGGAATTCAACTTTGCCCTGACCCAAGGCTGGGGTGAGAGCATTCTCACCGCCACGCTCGACGCGATCAAGAACGCGGACAGCACGGCCAGCAACATCGCCTCGCTGATCTTTGAGGCCAAGATTGATATCATCAAGGTTCCGCAGTTCAGCGCGAACCTCGGCAACCAGGCATATGAGGATCAAGTTCTCCGCCGCTATACGCTGGCGAACACGATAAAGGGCATCAACGGGACGCTGATCCTCGATAGTGAAGAGGAATACGAGAGCAAGACCGCCGCGATGGCAGGCCTCACCGACATTCTAATGGCCTTCATGCAGATTGTCTCTGGAGCCGCAGATATCCCGGTGACGCGCTTGCTTGGTCAATCGCCCGCCGGCCTCAACTCCACCGGCGACAGCGACATGAAGAATTACCATGATCGCATCCAGTCGATGCAGGAGCTTGAGCTCTCGCCGGCCATGACGCGCCTCGACGAGTGCTTGATCCGATCGGCCACTGGCGCGCGCGACCCGGACATCTATTACAGTTGGGCACCTCTCGAACAGATGAGCGAGAAGGAGAAGGCCGACATCTTCAACACGAAGGCGACGGCAGCTCGTACCCTCGTCGGATCAGGGACCGGACAGGAGATCATCCCGCGCGATGCGCTGTCGGACGCCCTGGTCAACACCTTCGTCGAGGATGGCTCATTGCCTGGCCTCGAAGCAGCGATTGAAGAATACGGGAAGCTGAGCGAGCAAGAGCCTTCGGAAGAGGAGATTGCCGCCGCTGCGGCTGCACAGGCAGCGACACAGCCGAAGCCGGGCGCCAACACCCAGCAGGCAGCGGACGCCGCTCCACGGACGCTCTATGTCAGCCGCAAGGTGACCAACGCAGCCGATATCATTGCATGGGCCAAAGGGCAGGGCTTCACGATCACGCTCCCAGCTAATGATCTGCATGTGACCATTATGTATTCGCCGACCGCTGTCGATTGGATGCGGGCCGGTCAAGATAGCTGGAACGCCGACGGAACGCTCGTCATCCCGCCCGGCGGCCCGCGCGTCGTCTCGCAGTTCGGTCAAGGTGCCATTGTGCTTGAGTTCTCCTCGGCCGCGTTGTCATGGCGCCATGAGGAACTGAAGCGCATCGGCGCTGAGCCGACCTATCCGGAATATGCGCCGCATATCACGATCACCTATGAGCCCGGCGACGTCGATGTCGACAAGGTCGAGCCGTATCGCGGCGCGATCAAGCTTGGCATCGAGCTCTTCGCCGAGGTGAAGAGCGATTGGGAAATGGGCGTCAGCGAGGAATGACCATGAACTTCACCGACGATGTAACCGTCGCGGGAACGCGCCGGCGTGATGACGGCTATCTGGTCGCCGACGCCCGCATCGCCCGCACCGGCGTTCAGAGCTATCTCGGCTCCGAGGTTGGGAAGCCCGACATGGCCATGGTCAAGGTCTATCGGCCCGGCTCCGAGGTGTTCAGCGATGACACCATGAAGAGCGCGGCGCACCGCCCAGTGACGAACGATCATCCGTCCGAGATGGTAACCTCTGACAATTGGAAGAAGTATTCGGTCGGCCAGACCGGCGACGAAGTCTCGGGTGAGGGCATTTTCATCCGCGTCCCGCTCATGGTCAGTGACGAGGCCGCCATCAAGGATATCGAGGCAGGCAAGCAAGAGCTTTCCGCCGGATATACCTGCGATCTCGACTTCACGGCGGGTAAGACGCCCAGCGGTGAAGAGTTCGACGCCATCCAGAAGAATATCCGGATCAACCATGTTGCCGTCGTGCAGCGCGGTCGAGCCGGTTCGAAAGTCCGCATCGGCGACGGTGTGGCAGCTTGGGGCATCAGCCCTTTCACCACTGATCACAACCCTGAAGAGGAAAAGATCATGACCCTGAAGACGGTTACCGTCGACGGCATCCCGGTTGAAGTAACCGACCAGGGCGCCGTGGTTATCGGAACGCTGCAGACGCGGCTTGCTGATGCCAACACCAAGTTCGCCGACGCTGCCAAGGATCATCTGGCGGCCATCGCTGCCAAGGATGCCGAATTGGCCAAGAAGGACGCCGAGATCGACGCCATGAAAGCCAAGGTGCTTTCCGACGCCGATCTCGACAAGCGCGTCCAGGCTCGCGCCGATCTCGTGACGGTCGCCAAGACCATCGCAAAGGACGTGAAGGTTGAAGGCCTGTCCGATGCAGCCATCCGCAAGGCGGTTGTTGCTGCCAAGCTCGGTGACGCGGCCATTGCCGGGAAGCCGGACGCCTATGTTGATGCCCGCTTCGACATCCTCGTCGAGGACGCCAAGAAAGTGGCCGGCGCCGATCCGTTCGCCTCCACGGTCAAGGATGGCATCAACACTCCGCTCACCGCCGACAAGGACGTGGCCGATGCTTACACGCTGATGGTCGCCGATCTCAAGCTCGGCAAGACCGCCGCAACGGCCAACTAAGGGAGACGCTGCAATGGCAACGTACCAGACCACCTATGGAAACGCTCCCGCGAAAGGCCTGCCAGGTCAGATCGCGAACGAGGAGAAGTGCAACAAGATTTCTCGCACCGTTGAATCGGCCGCCGGCATTGAGTTCGGTCAGCCTGCATTCCGCGGCGCGAGCGATCACGGCGCTGTAGCCGGCGGCGCTTTCGCCGGTACCGCTACGAGTGCCGCAGGCTCTGGCAACGTCGGCAATGGCGTCATGGGAGCTGTCACGGTGTCTGCTGGCGCCAAGAAGGGCGTCTATAAGCTCGTCATCATCGCGCCGGCTGCGAATGCCGGGGCGTTTGAGGTCTCCGACCCGGATGGCGTCTTCGTCGACAACGGCAATGTCGCCGCTGCCTTCTCTGCTGGCGGGCTGGCCTTCACGCTTGCTGACGGCGCTACCGACTTCGCTGCGGGCGATTCCTTCGACATCACCGTCGCCCTCACGGCGAACGGCACGTTCATCGGTCTCGCTGTGCTGAACCCGGCAGTTCCTCCGGTCGCGCCTGGCTCGACGCTAGTCGACGGCTATCCGCAGTACTTCACCGGCGCCTTCATGACGATGGGCCAGATGTACGTCACTGCCGGCGCGGCCGTGGCCGATGGTGGCGATGTCTATTGGAACCCGGCCACCAAGCGCTACACCTCCACCACGACGCATATCCGGATTCCGGGTGCGACGTTCGACACCAGCGGTGCAGACGGCGACATTGTCGAAGTCTCGCTGAAGCTGCGTTAATCCGCGAAAGGACATCAGACAATGAACAACATCGTTCGTCAGGCCTTTGCCGATGCACAGGCCGCAATGCCCTTCGTGATCGCGCAGGGCCGCAACATCGAAACCCGCATCTATCAGCGGCGCTATCCGACCTTCAACTATGGGCTTCACGTCCCCGTCGTCACAGAAGGCAATGAATGGGCGATCGGAACCACGTTCTTCACCGTCGATACGGCGGGCGAAGCGAAGTTCCTGTCGGGCGCCGCCACCGATATGCCGTTCAACCAGGCAACGAAGGACATGGCCAGCCATGACTTCGCCATGCTCGGTTCGGGCTGGGAATGGAACCTCGAGGAAGTCAACCAGGCTTCGCTCTACAACATCGACCTGAACGGCACGAAGGCACTTTCCGCCGCCGATAAGGTGGAGCGCCTGCTCAATTCCGTGGCCATGGTTGGCTCCACGGAGAAGAACTGGACCGGCTTCGTCAATGCCACCGGCGTCTCCCGTGTTGATGTTGCCGCCGACGGTACGGGCTCGGTCACTTTCTGGGCCGCCAAGACTGTCGACCAGATCCTTCGGGACATCAACAACCTGATTTCGAGCGTGCGTGAAAACACGTCCGAGGTCGAATGGATTGACAGCCTTCGCCTGCCGCCCGAGGCCTTCCGTGACGTCGCCACCCGCCGCATGGGTGCCGGTGACGGCTTCCTGACTGTCCTCGAATACATCCGCCGCAACAACGTTTACACGGCGGAAACCGGTCAGGCCCTCGACATCCAGCCGCTGCGCGAACTGGCGAATGCCTCTCAGGATGGCGGCGGCCGTATGGTCGTTTACCGTCGTGATCCGGAAGTCCTTCGCTTCCACCTCCCGATGCCGCGCCGGGTGCTGCAGCCGCGTCAGAAGTCCATCATGGGCTTTGAGACCGGCATCATCGCCCGCACCGGCGGCACTGAGGTTCGTCTCCCCGGCGCCATGGCGTACGGCGACGAGATCACCGCACCGTAAGGAGATCATCCATGAAGGTGACCAACAACAGCCGAGCCGTGCAGGGCGTCCATACTCTGCACGGGGTCCGGTATATCCAGCCGGGCGCTAGCCGCCATCTGGTATTGACGCTGAGCCAAGCCGCGCGGGTCGAGCGTCTGCCGTTCATTGAGCTTGACGGCGATCCCGTCGAGGATCCCGCTCCGTCTCTATCGGTTTCGGCCGACGGCAAGGAAGGGGTCTACATTCCGGCTTCGGAGTTCAATGGACTGCGCGATTCCTTCGAGCAGCTTCGTACTGAGAATGCGTCTCTTCGCCAGCGCATCGATGAGCTGGAGGGCAACGGCGGCGAACAGACGAAGACGATCGATGAAGTCCTCGTCCTCGCCGACGACGGCACGCACTTCAAGACCTTCGAGGCGGAAGCCAAGAAGATCCTCGGTGATGCCACGCCGGCAACCAAGGATGAGATCGTCGCAGCCCTGAAGGCCAAGCAGACCGCATAACAATCAGCCCGGCGGGAAACTGCCGGGTTCAACTTCCCCTCGGAGAATGACATGGCTGGCTACGGAAACAACGCCGATTTTACGGCATATGCGGAAGCAGCCGGCTATGTCATCCCCGACGGTACGACCGATGCCGAGATAGCCGCAGCGCGCCAACGCGGTTCTCTCGTGATCGATCGATATGAGGTGAAATTCAGCGGGACGCGCACCGGCGGGTTTCAGCAGGAACGCTCATGGCCGCGCACAGGCGCAGTGACCTATTACGGTGAAGCAATCCCGTCCGACATCATCCCGACGCCGATCATCAACGCGAGCTATGAGGCAGCCTTCCTTGAGCTGACCAATCCGGGCAGCCTATCGCCTGTCATCACGGCTTCGGAGAGCGTCCAGCGCGAGAAGATCGGGCAATTGGAAGTCGAATATCAGCAGGCATCATCTTCGGCCACGCCGGCCGATCTAGTCGCGCTTGCAACGCCGGTCGTCACGATCATCGAGGGGCTGCTCTGGCTGTTCCTACGCCCGTGCTTTCCGGGGATCTTGGCAGTCTGATGGCAAACGCGATCTATACCCGCTTCCAAGCGACGGCCCAGCGGCTTATCGTCAAGTATGGCCAGAGCGGCACGGTGAAGCGCGTCTCGCCTCCCAATCCGATCGAAGGCGGCGAAGGCTCGATAATCTCGTATCCGGCCAAGCTCGTGCCGATGACCTACGATCAGCGCTACATCAACGGAACGACGATTCTGACGAACGATCGACAGGTTTATATCTCGTCCGTCGGTCTTGCTGTCGTGCCTCAAGTTGGTGACATCGTTTCCGCTGGCGGCGTGGACTATCACGTCATCAATGCCGATCCGAACAACTATGACGGCGTGACGAACGTCGTCTTCATCGTACAGGGAAGGATACTGTGATGCTGACACGTCGAGGCCTATTCGGTTTAGCGGCTGGTGGCGCTGTCGCAGCCCCGACGCTGCTCAAAGGCGAGCAACCGTTCCCTTCCGTTGGCGTTATCGGGGAAATTGGCCCTGAAGCTGAATTTCCTATTGTGAACGTGCAAATCGCTGCTGGTGAGGCTGAAATCAAGCGGTTGGTCGTAAATGGCGTTGATGCTGCTCTCAGGCAATACGTTGGTTCCGGTCGACTGATGCCACTCTATGAAAGCCGCCGAGGCTGATGATGCGGCATTCGTGGCTCTTCCGCTTCCGTGCTCTTGGTTCCGGCGGCCCTTCGATCTGCGCTGCCATGTGGATGTCTGGCGTTATCTCCGCCCCTGAAGCCATTGGCTTCTCTGTTGCATCCCTGCTGATCTCTGCCGGCATTGCCGCAACGTGGAAGTGGTAAATGCCAACCCTTCGCCAGCAGCTTGACGACCTGATCGAAAAGCTTGCGCCCGACATGGAGAAGGCCTTCCACGCCGCCGTCGACGACCTGAAGGATGAGATCGTTCTAAAAGAGGTCGTCGAGCGTCTGGAACGCCGCGACATCAACGGCGCGCTGGCTGCATTGCATATCGATCCGGAAGCGTTTCAGCCGCTCTCTGAGGCGCTGCGCAACGCCTACAATGCAGGCGGCTCGCTGGTGGCGGAAAACATGCCGCGCCTGTTCGATCCGAATGGCGGTCGCGTCGTGTTCCGCTGGGACGTGCGCAACCAGGGTGCAGAGGCGCACATCCGCGAGCTCTCCTCGGCGCTGATCACCAACGTTTCGGAAAGCACGATCGAGGCGGCCCGTCAGACGATCGTCGAGGGCTATTCGCGCGGGCAGGGGCCGAACACGATCGCTCGCGATCTGGTGGGCCGGAAGAACGCAGTCACCGGCAAGCGGGAAGGTGGCGTGATCGGGCTCAATGCCCCACAAGCCGAGCTTATCGAGCGCACGCGGATCAATCTCGCCTCGGGCGATCCGGCTCTGATGTCGAAGTATCTCGCTCTGCAGACGCGGGACAAGCGACTCGACGGCGCGGTGAA
Source organism: Rhizobium sp. RCC_161_2 (assembly GCF_041355235.1). Classification (NCBI taxonomy): domain Bacteria; kingdom Pseudomonadati; phylum Pseudomonadota; class Alphaproteobacteria; order Hyphomicrobiales; family Rhizobiaceae; genus Rhizobium; species Rhizobium sp. RCC_161_2. The sequence goes on from NZ_JBFUPL010000004.1 coordinate 225,359, forward strand.
GAAGGCTATTGCGGCCGGGAAGCCGCTCGATCAAGCCACGCTCGACAAGGTGCTGATGCGCCTCAGGGATAACAATCTCCGCCTTCGTGGCAACACCATCGCCCGAACGGAGACGCTGACATCCGTTATGTCGGCGCGGCACGAGAGCTACAGGCAGGCTACGGCGAAAGCCAACCGGAACGAAAACCTGATCACTCGCAAGTGGCACAACTCCGGTAAGCGGACGTCTCGCCACACCCACCAGATCTTGAACGCCCAAGAGGTCACGGGGCTGGACATGCCGTTCCATTCCGTATCGGGCGCTATGCTGCGCTATCCGGGGGATACGTCGCTGGGTGCACCGGCCTCCGAGATCGTGAACTGCGAGTGTGACTGCGAATACAACTTCAACTTCGCCGAGGCCTATGCACGGTCGCGAGGTCGGTAGTATGATCAAGAATTGCAGGGTGCCAAAAGGTGAGCGCAAGCCGTCAATAGCGCCATTATCCCGCAAGGGAGGCGAAGCTCGGACAGTCGTGGGTAAACTGTCCATCCCTGCAATCCACGAAGGCTGACCGATGGCAACAGAAGGCCAATCCTTCAGCGCTCAAGTCGGAGCGTGGGCTGCCGCAGAGCTTGAGCGCGCGGAAGCTGTCTTACAGACCGCAGCGCAGACGGTCGCCAATGAAGTCCGGACACCAGTCGCCGAGGGCGGCCGGATGCCGATCAAGACGGGAAACCTACGTCGCTCGCTAATGGCCTCAACCTCGACGATGCCAACGATGGTCGAAGGAAAGCAGACATTCTCTGACGGTGGCGTCGATCTGGTCATCGCCGGCGCGGAGTTGGGCGGGATCATCTATCTCGGCTTTCAGGCCGCCTACGCCGCCAGGCTCAATTTTGGCTTCGTCGGGGAAGACAGCCTCGGCCGCTCCTACAATCAGGCCGGGTTCGGCTTTGTGGACGCGGTGGCGCAGCGCTGGCCGCAGATCGTTGCTGCAGCCGAAGCTACTGTTCGGGATCGCTTCGAGAAAGCTTGACGCCCTCGGACAGGGCCAAGAACGCGGTCTGGATAATCGACAAGTCACGGATGGCCATGGCGAGCACGTCTTGAGCGTGCTTCGTCCGAACGGTCCTGTTCAGAAGAAGAGCAAGCGACTGGTGGATGAGGTCATAGACCTCTTCATCTGTAAGCGGGCGGTTGTCGGCCATTGGAGGCAGGAGTAGCAGATGGTCGATACGGTTGAAAAGGTCATTTATCAGGCGCTGCTGGTCCGCATGCAGGCTTTCGTGCTGCCGGCCGGCGTCGACCTTGTTCTGCCCGGCGCGATCTACACGCCGACGGCCACCAGCAAGTTCATCTCGGTGGAAGTCCATTTCAACCGCTCGATCGAGACTGACCTGTCGCTTGTCATGGACCCGATCCGCCAAGGCTTCATGCGGACGAATGTCATGTGGCCCAAGGGAGCGGCGATCGTTGACGGATACAACGTCGCAGGCGGCCTCTGTGCTCATCTGAAGCGTGGAACCAAGCTTCTACGCGACGTCACGCAAGTTCGCATTGATGAGGCGCCGGAGATCGGCGTCCTCGTTACCGGGGATACTCATTTTACGATCCCTGTCACGACGCGCTGGAATTGCCAGCCTCAAGTTCCGGCCTGATTGGCCTGCCGTATTCTCCGCGCCTTCGGCAAGCGTAATCAGACACCTGAAAGGAAAATCTCATGAGCCTTCTCGCTCCTGTAGCTGGTTGCCATATCGCCATCGGGCCGGCCGCCGTTGATGTGCCGGATGACGACGATATCACGCTGGCCGAATTCACAACTGGTGTGACCTATGTCGACATCGACGGATGGCAGACCATGGGCGCCCACGGAGACAGCAAGACGCTGATCACCGAATCCATCATCAACCGCAAGCGTGACGCCAAGACCGGCGGCACGACCAATGGCGGATCGATGCAGAACAACTTCATCATTCTGCGCGACGACCCCGGCCAAATCGCCGTTCGCACCGCCGCGACTACCAACTTCAACTATAAGATCCGCATCACCTATGACGATGCGCCTCCCGGCGTCGGGTCAACGCCTACCATTGAGTATTTTTACGCTCTCATCATGTCGGCAAGTGAGGCCGGCGGCGGCGCCAACACGGCGCAGCTTCTCAACGCCACCTTCGAAATCAACTCAGCGTCGGTATATGTGCCGGCAGATGTGGCCTGATCATGAGTAAGCAAACTGCTGGAAATGCGGAAATCGACTTCATCGACCTGTCGCTGCTTGATGAAAATCTGCAGCTTCAGGAAGAGGGGATCGATGTTGAAATCCTCGGCCCAACAAACAAGCCGACGGGATTGGTGATCACGATATTCGGCCCAGACAGCACCCGCGCACAGGAAGCTAGCAAGGCTCTTTCTGCGGCGATCGAGCAAGAGGCGGCGAAGGAAGGCAATATCGATATTGACACGCCTGAAGATCGTCGTCGTCGCCAGATTTTGTATCTGTCCAAGGTCACCAAGGGATGGAACAAGCCTATTGGCGCAGAACGCCTTGAATATTCCGAGGCCAATGCCCGCCTGCTCTACACCAAATACCCGATCATCGAGGACCAGGTGAAGTTCAAGGCTGAGCGCCGCGGGTCTTTTATCAAAAGCTGATCCTCAAACTGCAGAAATGCATGAGGGATCAGCATGAGGGAAAGAAGCCCCGCATTCCAGTTGCGGGGCAGCATGTTTGGTATTGGTTCAAGAAAATGGACGTTACCAGAGAGGGGACTGGCTATGGGATCAATCCCCTACAGCCGACCCAGATTGAGGCGTGGACGCGCCAACGCGGCATCAAGCTCACGCCCTGGCAGTTAGACGCGATCGAAGCTCTCGATATGCTTCGTCTGCAATTGTTCTTTGAGAAGAGCGAGCAAGACGAGGGGGCCGTTGGGAAGCCGGTTGTTTCAAAACAGCCGCTTACCCCAAAGTCCATGGCCTATCTGTTCCCTGGCGACCGTATCGCATTTTCGCGGGCCGGAAAGCGGCTCTGACCAACAGTCGCAGGCCATTCAGAATCTTCAATCCGTCACTCGCTAGCGGGGCGATAACTCGCGCGTAGAAGAGGCAAACTAAAAATGACGACTGCTCAACTCGGATTTGCCATCGATTCCAGTTCTGCTGCCGGCGCCGCTTCTGACCTTGATAGGCTCACTACGTCCTCTGGCAAGGCTGAACAGGCCGCGAACAAGGTCAGCATTGCGGCGACGAAGGCGAGCCGTGGTTTCGGTGATATCAGCCCAGCCCTTGATCGCCTCATTGCTGGGTTGTCCCGCCTGGAAGCCACGGCGAGTTCGATCGATCAGCGTCTCGCCGCCATGGCGAAGAGTGCCAAAAGCGCGGCGGCTGCTAATCGTTCGCTTGCCGAGACGACTAGCAGTGTTCAGGCGTCGCAGTCGAAGGGAGCGTCCACGGCTACGCAGGCCACGGCAGCTATCGATCGCCAGCGCCAGGCAACTGAGCGTCTTAATGCTGCTCAGCGCGCATCCAACAGGGCGCCAGCCGCAGCAAACCAGAACCGTGGTGCCCAGAACTTCCAGACCGCGAACGTTGCCGCTCAGTTCCAGGACATCGCGGTCACCTCTGCAATGGGTATGAGCCCGCTTCAAATCGCCTTGCAGCAGGGCACGCAGCTATCGGCTGTTCTTGGACCGATGGGGGCGACTGGCGCGGTCAAGGGCCTCGCTGCCGCCTTCTTGTCGGTGATTAGCCCGGTATCGCTGGTAACCCTCGCGCTTGTCGGCGGCGCAGCGGCTGCCATTCAATATTTTTCGTCGGCAGGCAAAGAATCCAAGACCCTCGAAAAGCTGCTGGATGAACAGGTAGCCGCGATAAAGCGCATCAAGGATGTTTGGGGTGAAGCCGCGACTGCTCGCAGCCAGTACGGGCGCGAAAGCTCGGGATCAGCTTCCTTCGGCCTTGAGACCAACATTTCGGAGATGACTAAGAAGCTCCGGGAAGCCAACGCCCCGACGACGTTTGGACCCGGCGCTGTCTCTTCGTCTGTCACGGACGCTATCAACAAGAACATCGGCGCGACGGGCCTCACCGCACGCCAGTTTCGCGAGACGAGCCTATTCAAGACCCTCAGCATCGACTTTCAGCAGCTCCAGAAGGTGACTGTTGAAGGAAAGCCCGACGTTCTGGGTCTCGTCAGCTCGCTCGAAGACATAGGGCGCAGCGCGAATAACGCCGGCATCAAAGCCATTGCACAAGACGCGGTTGCCGCCCTGCAGCCATTCAAGGATCTAGCTCAGGCTATCCGTGACGCAGAGGTCGAGCGCCTCCGGTTGTTCGATTCCGTCGGCCCGAACGCCATGGCCCTTTCGCAGGGGCTGATTGCGCAAGCTGACAGCAACCAGAGCGCCATCTACGAGTCCCGCAATCGGGTAGCAGCCGAACGCCAGCGAAAGGCGCTTGACGCCCAAATCATGGGGATCAACGCGCGTTCTCCTTCCGACCGGGAAGCGGCGGCTCGTGCTTCGGCGGCTGCCACCTACAACAACGATGAGGATCCAACTCAGCGGAACCAGCGCATCAATGATGCCGCTCAGATTTCTCGCGTGCAGTCCGAAAAGCAATTGGCAGATGCCGCGCGCGATCGGGCGATGAACCTCGACAAGATATTGCAGGATCAGCAAACAGATATCTCGCTTATCGGCAAGACCGGCGGTGCTGCCGCTGCCCTTCGCAAGGAATATGAGCTGACATCGGCTCTTCGTATGGAGGCCGCTCGCCAGGGCATCGATGTCGACAAACAAGAGATTGAGGCGATCAAGCAGAAGTCTGCTGAACTCGGCAAGCTCACCGATACCTACAACCAAGGACGGTTCAATTTCGACATCAATCAGCAGAATAGCGATGCCCAACTCTCGCCTCGGGACCGCCAAATTGTCCAGACCCAGCGGCAATATAGTCTGTCCGAAAACCCGAACGACGCCAACGGGAAGGCAATCGGCCAGCAACTCGATTGGCAGGATGCGAAGAACACGGCGAAGCAGTTCGGATCGGCATTCAGCAACGAACTGATCTCCGGTAGCCACAATATCGGCAAATCATTCCTCAAGGGCTTTCAGTCTTCCATCGAGAATGGAGCACAGAAGCTTTGGGAGAAACTTTTCGATGGCGTTGGCACGACCTTCGCCAATTGGATTACAGGGTCGAAGGGACTGGCGGGAACGCAGGCCGGCGCCGCAAATGGGGCGGTCGCACTTGGCGGCAAGCTTCTCGGCGGCACATCTGGGACCGGACAGGCCGCCGCGACCACTTCACAGACAGGCGTTGCTGCGCAGGCTTGGAACTTCTTCGCCGGCAAGGGTCTGCACCCGCATCAGATCGCGGGCGTTCTCGGCAACATCAGCGCCGAAAGTGGGTTCAATTCGAAGGCCGTCGGTGACGCTGGGAAAGCATTCGGTTTATTCCAGAACCATGCGGCCCGTGGCGGCGGATCGGCTCTGCTTTCGAGCGGCGTAGATGGTCAACTCAATCACGCGTGGAATGAACTGCAAGGGCCGGAGAACAAGGCGTATCAAGCCCTCATGAAGTCCACCGATGTTCGTGGCGCGACAGCGGCTTTTGCTGGCTTCGAACGCCCGCGCGGCTTCTCCTTGGGTAATCCAGAAGGGGCAGATAATTTCTCCGGCCGGCTCAGCGCCGCCAATGACGCCCTGAACAAGTTCGGGACCACGACCAATCAGGCCACGCAAGGAGTGGGGGCGCTTGGCAACGGCCTTGGACAGCTTGGAACATCGCTCGGTAGCGGGGCCGCTGGCGCCGCAACAGGCGCTGGAGGGGGCGGCCTCTTCGGCTGGCTCGGAAACCTGTTCAAACCGGCTGCCAGCGCTTCATCGGGCTTCAACATCGGATCGAACATGGTGCCCTTCAAGGGCTTTGCCACCGGCACGAACTATGCGCCCGGCGGCCCGGCAATTGTCGGTGAGAACGGCCCGGAGCTGATGAACCTGCCACAAGGCTCTCAGGTCACCAGCAATCACAAGCTGATGTCTGCGCTCGCTGCGAACAGCAACAATGCTCCACAGGCTTCGCAGTCTCTCATGGTCAACGTCCAAGGCGCCAACGGCGATGATCATGTCCGCACGCTCGTGCAGCAGGGCGTGGGCGCGGCTCTCTCCGACTACAACACTCAGCAGCGGCGCGGCGGCGTTGGCGTCCTCCAGGCACGCTATTCGAACCAGAAGGTATAACGATGGGCAGCTTTATCAATCAGCCCACCGTTCCCATCATGTATCTGCGTCCGACGCGGGCGAGTTTCGATGTCATTGGCAATTCGATCGACGGCGGCACGAACTCGATCGGAGAATCCATCGACATCGAGATCGGCGGCGGCGGCCGAGTTGTCTGCGCATACGAGCGCTGCGTCTTGCAGGGAGACGATACCGAACGGCACGAGGTCATCAACTGGCTTGGCGCCCGCATGAATGGTGGGTTCCGGTTTGCGAACGTGCCGATCATCAACGACGGGATCGGTCCATTCCCGATCATCAATGGTAAGCGCCGGCCGATCATCAGCGGTATCCCGCATTCCGATGGGTCACTCTTTTCGGATGATTCCGGATACTCGCAGGCGACAGTTTACGGAATGATCACGGCCAACGCTGTCGTCGGTGCTGGCGTCGTTCAGATGCAAGTCTTTGGTGCTGCGCGGCCGCTCCGCTGGTCGGACTGGTTTTCGATCTATCATCCGACAAAGGGATGGCGAGCCTACCGCTATTGGGAAGTTCAATCTGTCAGCGCCGATGCAAACCCGATCTACACGCTAGCGATAGGGCCTGCGTTGCGCCAGGCGATCACCGTTGGAACGCGGGTCGAGCTGGCGCGGCCGATGTGCTGCATGAAGTTCCCGAAGGGTGTCACGTTGCCATGGGATTTTGAGGCGAACTATCAGTCGCGCCCCACGCTTCAATTCACTGAGGCTATGTGATGGGTGTCTTCCCCGACTACGTCATCGCAGCGATGCGCCAGAGCCATGCGCTCGGCATCTTCCTGCGCATCGACGCAGACCCGGCGCTTCACGTCTGGTTCGGCGTCGAGGAGAAGACGGCACGCTTTGACAGCATCGATCCAGAGGGTACGACCTATCTCGGCGGCGGCTACCTCATCGGCATCCCCACGCTGGAAATGCTGGTCAACGGGCAGTCGGACAACATCGACTTCACGCTTTCCGGCATCGACCCGACTACCGCAGAGAAGACGCTGGACAGCATCCCCCCCGTTCGCGGCGTAGCCGTTCAGCTCGGGCTTATGGTGCTTGATGATTACTACCAGCCGATGGCCCCGATTGTGGCCATGTGGAATGGAACCGCTTCGCATACCTCCGAAATCGGGCAGGCGTCAGAGAGCGGTGACATGAGCGTGACGCTCAATCTTTCGGTCGTCGCCGGCAGTGTGACGCGCTCGAGGGCAGCGAAGACGCTTTGGACACACGCCCAACAGACGTTGCTCTCGTCAACGGACAATTTCTGCAAGCAGGTTCAGCGCCTCGCCAATGGCTTGGCAGTTGTCTGGCCCAATTACGGCTGAGGAATTCATGACATTGAAAGAATGGCTCGAAAAGCCGTCGCACCGGTTTCGGTGGGGCGGCCAAGGCGGTGACGACTGCCTGATGTTCTGCGCCTCATGGGTGGAGCATGTCACGGGCAGCGATCCTGTCGCAGACTTTCGGGGCACATACGGGACAGAAGAAGAGGCCCACGCGATCGTCGAGCAGCGCGGCGGCATGGTCGCGCTCGTATCCGAAATGGCGATCCGCGCCGGGTTTGAGCGCACCGATAGCCCTGAAGATGGAGATATCGGGATCATAATCGCACCGGCTGGTCTTGGCGGGAGCCTCAAGGAGATCGGCGCCATCAAATTCGGCCCCCTGTGGGCGGTGATCGGCCCGGCTGGCGTCCGCGCAAAAAAGGCTGAATGTATCGCGGCTTGGCGGGTGCCTCAATGAGCACGCACCATCAACGCATGCTGCAGCGCTATGGATTGGCGCATTCGACGTCGCTCTACAGCCAGGTCGTGTTCGATCCGATCTTCACGCCGTTGTTCACGACATTGCTCGGAAGCTTCGGGGCAACGACGATCGTCGGCAGCGTGACCGTCGCGCAAGTCGCCTCGGCTCTGACTGTCACGGCGCTATCTGTCGGCCTGCAATCGCTTATGGCGCCCAAGCCGCCGGAGCCCGAGAGCGGTCGTGTCGCCAAGACGCAGAGCGAGCCGTATCGGATATGGGCGGTTGGCCGCAATAGGCTCGCCGGCGCCTATATGCTTTGGGAGGCAAGCGGCGATTTCCTCTATTCGGTTCAGGCGCTCGTCGCCCATCGGGTAAAGTCGATCAACCGCTATTGGCTGCATGCCGACGAGGTCTTTATCGACGCCGACGGCTTCACGACCAACGATGACAATGGCCGCTACGGGAACAACGTCCGCCTCCTGACGCGCATCGGCCTCACTCCTGAGACCGCCTATGCGCCGCTCGTGGCCAAGCTGTCCGCTTCCGGTATTTGGACGAACAATCACCGCGGCGACGGGCAAGCCTCGATCGCGATGATTGCGGAATCGACCACGCAGAAAAACCAGAGCAAGCGCTTTCCCTATGGCGCTCCGCAGGTTTCCGCCGAAGTCGATGGCGCTCTCTGCTGGGACTTCCGCGATCCGGCTCAGAGCCCGACAAACCCCGCGACGTGGGTATGGACGCGCAACAGCGTTCTTTGCCTCTGCTGGCATGAATGCTTTAACGAGTTTGGCAACCGACGCGATTATACCAAGGCTATTCTGCCAGTACTCGACATGTGGACCGAAGAGGCCAACATCTGCGACGAAGATGTCCCGCTCGCCGCTGGCGGCACAGAGAAGCGCTACGAGTGCAACGGCTGGGACACGACAGAGAACGGCCCGAAGGTCGGCACTCAGGCAATTCTATCGACCTGTGACGGCTGGATGATCGAACGCGGCGATGGCGCACTGCTGCTCACTGTCGGCAAGTTCAGAGAAAGCCGCGTAGAAACCCTGACAGATGCCGATCTCATCGGCCATCAAGTTCAGTACGATGTTCTTTTCGAGGACGAGTGCAATAAGCTCGTCCCAAAGTTCACCTATCCAGATACGGGCTATTCGAGCTGCGACACAGATGCTTTCCAAGACACCGACGCTCAGCTTACCGCAGGCCGGGTCTTGTCGCAGGACGGCGACTATCGTTTCTGCCATCAATGGCGGCAAGCTCGGCGGCTCGGAAAGCGCGATTGGGACCGCGTCCGCCAAAAGGTTAGGGGATCGATCGACGCTCGCCTGTCAGGCGTCAATGCTGTCTATGCCCGTTGGATCCGCTTTGAAACGCCGGTTCGGCTGCCACGGCTCAATGGCAAGATCATTGAGGACAGAAAGTCAACTCTGGCAATCACTCGAGGCGGCTTCACGATGGAGTTCGTGCAGCACCCGGACAATATCGATGATTGGAACCCGGCGACGGATGAGGGCGCGCAGCCGCCCGTTCCGAACACTCTGGGAACCGCCGAGATCTCGCCCGGCGTCATCAACACGGTGCAGGCAAAGGCCAATGGCGGCTCGGTGTATCTCCGCGTCGTTCTTGTCGACCCTGGTTCCGATAGCTGGACACCAGTTATCTTCTACCGCCTATCTGACATCGGCGGGGGTACGCCGGGTGCATGGGTTGAGCAGCAGTTTCCCGACTGGACGTTGTCCGGCGGCTTTATCGAGTTGAATACTGGCGCTGTTCCGGTCGATGTCGATCTAGATGTTGAGGCCGGTTACATCGGATCGAACGGATCATATGGCCCGCGCTCTCCGACTGAGGAAGTCCATACGACGGCCGATCCGACCGCCCCGATTGCTTTAACCTCGTTCAGCAACACCGACGCGGCTCCGCATCTTGGTCGCGCCACCTTTGGATTTACGACCGGAAACGACACGCATGTGCGTTCGGTGCAGTTGTTTCGTGTTGCGACCGGCGCCGCGTTTAATCCGACCACGTCCTTGAAGATTGGCACGCCGCTGGCCGTGGCCCCGAACGGGACATATAGCTATGTCGATGGCGATGCGACGCGCGCAAACGTGCTTACAGATGGTGATTTCGCCACCAGCCCAGGGCCATGGTCCCTCGGCACTGGTTGGACGATAGCCAGTGCCGTGGCGACTAAGGCGGCCGGCTCTGTTTCCGTCCTCTATCAGTCCATGACCATTGCAAGCGCCGATGTCGTTCGGGTGGCCTTCAGCGTCACTTCCTACACGGCCGGCAATATTCGTGCTCGTCTGGGGACTTCCGGCACGACGCCGCTCGACGATGCTGCAGATCATGCCGCCGCAGGAACATTCCTGCATTCTATCACGGCGACTGGAACCAGAAATTCGCTTGCGCTGCGAGCCGACGCCTCGTTCGCCGGCTCCATTGATAACGTCATCGCATACAAGCAGACAGCGACGACAGCCCCGCAAGGGACTTGGGATTATTACGCTGTTCCAGTCAACGGAAGCGGCGTGATCGGCCCATCGAGCGGCCCCGTGACTGTGACCATCATCTGATCAACAGCCATCAATCAATTATCCGCCTTGGTTAATCGCCGGGGCGCTTTTTCATGGAGAAATGCATGGCTAAGAGCCCTCTCGTAATTTGGGCCGATGGTCCCTCTTCCGACCCGACGAAGCCCTATAAGCCGGACGTTCGCGAATGGGCGCTCTGGATGCAGGGGCAGCTTGACCCGTCTGGTTCCGGAACGGGCGTGGACTTTGCCACCGATCTAATCGCTCATGTCGGCGACTTCGATAATCCGCACCACGTCACCAAAGAGCAGCTTGGCCTTGGCAACGTTGACAACACGTCTGATGCCAACAAGCCAGTCTCGAACGCCACGAATGCTCTGATCGGTACGGCCGGCGATCTGATCAATGCGCGGCCCGGCGACATGCCGCAGCATTTCGTCGATACACTGATCGGCGGCGTCCCGGCTTTGCTCGCGCCGCTCGCTACCGGTGAGCAGAAATACGACGAGAACGGCCGGGTTTTGCGTGTGTCCGGCTCTGGCGTTGTCGGCACGCGCACGCTTTATTCGCTTGAGCCTGCCAAGACATATCTGGTCGAGTTCGTCGTTCAACGCCGCTCGAATTCCTCCGATCCATCCAATGATGCCGTTCGTTGCGCACTTGCCTGGTACGATCAGGGGGCGAATCCAAGCGGAACGCCGCTGACCGTTGTTCAGGACATCACGACGCTCAATGTAGGTTCTGGTCGAACGCTGGTATCGGCTACCGTCTCGCGCGCGTCCGGAACGGGCATCACCATCGTTTCGCCAGCTGATGCGCGCTACGTGCGCCCCTATGCCCAGACCTACGGTACGAGCCCGGTTACGGACATCGAAATTATCCGCTGGGAGGATATCACCCACGCAACGACGTATGCGCCGGACGTTGATGCTCTTGAGGTCCGCATTGCGGCACAGGAGGCGATTGACGCGGATTCCCGCCTGGATACGCTAGAAAGCCAGGTCACGGCTCCAGACAGTGTTCGGTTCAAGACTGTTGCGGATCTGGCGGCTGCCGACGTTCCAGAATCTACTGATGTCGTGGAACTGCTCGGCTATTACGAGGCTGGTGACGGCGGGGCCGTCCAATGCCGGCGCATGGCGGCGATCGAGGCAGTGCAGCCCGGAGAGCATCCCTCCAACAGTGGAAGCAAGCGGTGGGGCCTTATAGGCTCTCGTTTGTCAGCGTTGGTATTCGGTGTGAAAGGCGATGGTACGACAGATGATGCATCGGCCATGCTGGTGTCGCTCAACTGGTTTGCAAGCGCTTCTAATCTGGCTCTCATCTATCCTGGCAATCGAAGCTATCGCATGGCTTCGGGAATCCTTCGCGACTTCAGCGGGCCTCCTTCGGTCGGCAGCCTGACGTTTGAAGGATCCATCAAGCCGGACGCCGGCATCGGCAGAGCAATCACCATTCGAAACGCCCGTGGTGGCAGGTTCACTTGCAAAGTGAGCGGCGGCGGCCAGACGGCAGACTATTCGGTGGCGAATCCTGTCGGTGGCGACGAGGCGTTTGTCTTCGTCAATCTTTATCGCGCCATCATTCGCAATGTCGAGGGGGCCAACTACAAGGGACGCGTTCTCAGGATAACGAGTGATGTGGCCAATATCGGACCTGATGGGTTCAAGACGCAGTGGGTTGATATTCGAAGGGTGAGCTTTGACAGCACATCTCCTATTACGGCAACGGAAGCCACTCGTATGGCTACGGGTGTAGGGCAGGGTTTTTACATCGACACCGGTACTAATGCTTTCGGAAACATGAATAACTACATTACCCAGTGGGAGCTTTACGGTTCCATATGGGAAAACACGTCTGACATTACATTGCTGAACGCAGAGACCGGGTGGCGCGGAAACTCTGGCATGGAAGTTCGTGGTTGCTTGTCGTTTTGGGGCGGAAAGCTCAAGATCGGTTCTGAAAAGGGCGTCGGGTCTCCCGACCTTCTGCGCATTATTCCAAGCACTGTCACCACTGGAACAGCAGTTCCGCGCGCCTGCCAGAACGTTGAGATAGAGCATATTTTTGCGGTCGGCGGCACAAACAACGTTGTTATTACGGACGTTGGCACCGTAGCCGGCCAGGGGATTGTGATCCACAGCCTGAATAGTCGCACCTCGGTCACGGCAGGTCTCGTGCTGAACAACGTCCGCAAATGCAAGATCGGATACGAGAGCTATGCGGATGGTATCGCGCTTGTTACGACGGGGTCAACGCAGAGGGTTGACTTCCTACGCTTCAGCTCTGACGCGAGTAAGTTGCAAACCATGGTTATCGGCGATGGCGCGGCTGGCATTAATTTCTTCGGCGGTGGAGCCTATAACGGCAACGTGAATGCTGCAGCGTCTACAGCACTGTGTGAAATCAACACAGTTGGTCGAATTAATTTCTTCGGGTTCGAGTTCTCTTCGGGCAACGTAGATTACTTGCTTAAAATGGTGTCCAGCAACGGTGTGCGGCTGTCAGGAGGCGCCGTATCGGCTTCTGGAGGTTCTGCAGTCATGAGCGGACAGCCGAGTAGAGCAAGTAATGTTTCTGGTCTGACATCCGCTGCGCGCGGACAGGTATCTGTAGCATCGGGGGCAACCTCGGTAACCATAGCGCATGGCCTTTATAAAATACCTTCGTGGTGGGATGCTAAAGGAAACACGACCGAAGCGGCCGCACCAAGAGTGACGGCCGACGCCACTAACCTCACCGTAACCTTCCCGGCTGCGCTTACGGCGACTTCTCTTGTGGTATGGAAGGCAGAGGTAGATTTCGCAGGAACTTGATATCAAAGGAGTTAGCTAAATGACGGCAGCGACAACAGATGCAGCAGCAGAGCAATTGCTCGCCGCTGCGAAGGCTATTCTTGCTTATCCTGGCATGGATGAGTTCATCAGCAATGGAGATCCGCAAGCGGCCTATGCGATTATGACGGATGCGTTAGCTGGATTGCAATCTGCTGTGGCGGCCGCCGAGGCCGTTTCATAGAATACTTCTGATGATCCACTCTATTTGTTTTCTCTGAAACTGGGCACAACTGCTGCGGCATGCCGTCTTGTGTTGCCTGCATCCACCGTCTATTGATGTCGATTATATTACGTTTTTGCGACATAGAAAGGCGAGGGACATGGCTGAGGGCACGAATAGAGATTACTGGGATCAATATTATCAGGTGCCAGCCGCCCGAAATTCAACCCTTCCGTCACAATTCGCGGTCTTTGTTTTAGGAGAGATTCGCGGTGCAAAACATATCGTCGAATTTGGCTGTGGAAGTGGTCGGGACAGCTTATTCTTCGCCAAGAGTGGATTGCGCGTCACCGGCATTGATGCGTCTGCTACTGCAATTGCTGCATGCCAGGGGGAAGCATTTCAACATGAGTATCCAGCGAGCTTCTATCAGGCCGTTCTGGGCGAAAATGCGATAATTCCTATGATTTGGGGTGGCCTACCCGAGGATTTGAGCGACACCATACTTTATGCGCGCTTCTTCCTGCATGCCATCAACGAGGAAGCGCAACGAGCTTTCCTCGATGTTGCTAGCCAAATGGCTGCAAGCGGCGCCACCGTCGCTGTCGAATTCCGCACGCATCGAGACGAGAAGCAGAGCAAGGTGACGGAAAGCCACTACCGCAGGTTCATCAACCCAACTGACTTCCAGAGGGATGTTGTCCTCGCCGGTCTCAAGGTCGATTATTTTGCCGAAGGGGTTGGCTTTGCCAAGTACGGTGAAGACGACGCCCACGTTGCCCGGTTCATAATTCGAAAGGGGTGACGATGATTGATCCGCTACTTCTAGATTTAAAAACTCTGGAAGCGAATGTCCGGGCATTGTTCGCTCTGGATGACGATTTGCTGAGCTTGATATCCCCGCCGGATACAGACCCTATTCGCAAATATTACGTGAGGGCGGTTAAATATATCAGGGCCGGGGATTACGAAACGGCGCAAAGGCTGATCTATGGCGGCAAAGTACCGGACGATTTCAAGAAGACGATCCAGAGGACGGTAAATGAAGTTTACCTGCTTCAGCGGAATTTAGAATGGGCTAAGCCAGGCATCATGCGCACCTTCCGATTTTGGTCGGAGGCTGAGAAGAAAGACTATATCGCCATGGCTTCACGGGTCGTTGGCGATCTGAACAAATCGGGGCTGAATGCCTGCCTTGGATTTGGCTCGGTATTATCCTTTGTGCGCGATCGCGATCTGATGCCGCATGATGATGACCTCGATATAATCGTCGCTATGGATCAATCGATACGCAGCTTCCCCGCTGCGCTTGACGCGATTAGGGGAAGGCTTGTCGATATGGGGCATGAAGTATCCGGCGATTTTCTCGGCCATTGTCATGTCGTTGTAGCTGGCGACATTGTCGTAGATGTCTTCGCAGGTATAGCCGAGGATGAATATGTGACGTGGTTCCCAGGGCCGCGACGCGCGATCAAAAGATCCGATGTTTATGCCCCTATCGAGGCGCGTTTCTTGGGTGTCGAAAGCTTATTTCCCAAGAACCCATATCGATACCTTGAGCTGATTTATGGCCATGATTGGGAAAAGCCAAAGCCTCTTTGGAACCATATATGGGATCAGGAGGCTATTTCTGACTTGTTGTGAGGGGCCGGCCAGGTCGGCTTTGCACCTGCAACATTGACGGTATTGCTTCGCTAAAGCACGGATAATGGGCGCGTGATGTATGAGGCGTAGAGCATTTCTGCAAGGGGCGTTGGTCGCCGCAGTAGCAGGCACTGTGAAGGCGCAAGACGCTCCAACGCCCGCGCCAGCGGTCCCGAAGTCCAGAAATGCTTGGTCTGTTCTGGACTTCCATGGGGGATCCTTCGGGGCGAAGTTGCAGAATGCACTAAATGCTGCGGCTGGCGATAATCTGGAAATTAAGATTCCGGGTGGCTCTCCGCACGACTTGGATGAGCCGGTCCAAATCTCATCAAATAGCGTTCTGAGGATCGCATTGTCTGGCGATGGGATGACGACGACTGAGATTCGGTGCCACGGCGTCGGGCTTCAGCTTCATGGGGAAGCCGGTTCCAGATATTCAGTGCAGGACCTAGCATTTACCCCGCAAACGCCAAAAGCCGGCACGGCGCTGACATTTGACTGGTCCGCAGCTGCGATCGGCAAAGGCTTCGTCATTGAGAATGTTGCCTTCGGATCAATGGTTGCGGATCCGGACAACTTCTTCGATCGTGGGCTTGAGATCCGAACCAAGGGCAGCGGTCAGGTGAGCGGCTGCTGGTTTAATGGTAAGTCGAGCACCGATCCTCAAGGCGAAGGTCTGGTCCTTGCTGGCGCGAACGATGTAATCGTTTCCGACACTCATATGTATAATCTAGCATATGCTTGCCGTTCAGATGGCCGCACGACGCTTGAGGGATTCAAGCTCCAAGGTTCATACTTGGTGCGCGTAGGGCATGGTGTTTACTTCGAGGCGAAGCCGGTCGGCTTGCCGTATATCGAAGTGGCTCTGAGCCACATCAGTGCATGTTATGAGGCGGTCCATTTGGACGGTTATAGTCAGGCCAATATCGTTGACAACCTGATCTATGCTCGCAACGATATCTCTGTGGGCGATACACAAACGGATATCTGGATTCGCTATTGTCCGGAACTGACGATTGCGCGCAACAAATTTATGAGCGGCATGGATAAGGCAAAGTTTAGCAAAACGGCGATCAAGACCGTTGGAATTGTCCGGAACGGGTCGATATCTGAGAATCTGGCAAGTGACCGCACGGTGTTTCTTTCCATAACGGATGACGGAAAAAGCGGCGCTCAAGACCTAGTTGTCTCGAAAAATCGAGCAGCCAAAGATGAACAAGGCAAGTCCACCGTTACCGAGATGTATCAGATCACTCAGAGCCCGTTGCATCGTCGGATCACTTGGGACGGCGCGCGGGATGAATTCGAGAGCAGCGCGATACTGAAGTCCGACTTCACTGTCTCGCCAGGTCAGTGGGTGGAAATGCCATTCCACCTAGCGCAGGTTGGAACTGCGGGGTTGGCTCTACAGGAAAAAGATCCGCCGGGCGAGTTCGCTATCCCCGCTGGAATTACCTACGCAAAGGTATCTGCTCGGGCCAGAATTGTGATGAAGGGCGGTTCGATATCCGTTTGCGGAATCCGGATTATCAAGGAAAACGGCTCTGGATCTCAAGAGATTGCCCGGTCTACCGAAACCGGAGTTAATTGTACGGTAGCCGTCGAGGCCGAGGTTTCAACTCTTATGATGAGTGATACGATCAGAGTTGAAGTTTTTCACAATGCAAAAGATGCCGGACTCGTAAGCAGTGCGCCAGCGGAGACGGCTTTCAGCTTTTCACCTCAGTGAATACCTTGCGAGAAGAGGCAACATTTAGTGCCGTGTCCAAGTCGACGGATATGGCTATCTCTCGGTAGCTGACGCCATTGCGGATTACATGAATCATGTAAGGCTTCAGGAGAGCCTTGGCGTCGTCTGGCTGGGAAAGTTTGCTTTGCTTTGCCATCAGAGTTCCTCGTGTTGAGGTTCCGTAGCAGTCGAATATTACAATTCAGCGACATAAGCCGAATTTGGGCCGCCTTTCTATAATCAAGCGCTCGCTCACGCGGGCCTTTTTCTTTTCCAAGGACATCCGATGAAACTGAAACTCGTTCCAGACGCTGGGCGGCTGCTGAAGCATTCCGTCACCTTGCGCATGATAGAGGCCTTTGTCGCGATCACTGTGCTTGAACTGGTGGCTACGCTCGCGCCCACCGTTGCCAGCTATCTGCCATTCAATCCGATCTGGCTCGCCGCTGCCGCCTCTGTCTGTGGCTCCCTGGCTTGGGTGTTCAGGTTCATTCTTCAACGAAAAATCTCAGGAGACGAAGATGGCGAATAAGAGCCGGTATCTTGCTGGCGCAGCCGGCGCTGTGTTGCTCGCCGCAGCAACCGCATACACAGGATCATGGGAAGGCAACAGTTACACCGCCTATCTGGATTCTGGCGGCGTTCCGACGATCTGCAAAGGTCATACGGGGCCGGAAGTGCACCTCGGCATGAAGGCGACGCCAGCCGAATGCGATGCGATGCTGCGCGCCGATATCTTGGCGCACGAACGCCGGATGCTCGCATGTGCACCCGAGCTTCAAACCGTATCGGATAAGACCTATATCGCCATCAACGATTGGGCATTCAACGTCGGAACAGGGGCCGCGTGTGAATCGACCCTTATCAAGGTCAAGCTCAGAAAAGGTGATATCCGTGGCGCTTGCGAACAACTCAGCCGATGGGTGTTCGTCAAGGGTGAGGTGATCAAGGGTTTGACGAATCGTCGCGTCACTGGGACGCCTGGGCGCGTCAGTGAGCGCGCGCTTTGCTTGGCGGGGCTCTGATGTTCGGAATCCTCGATTATCTCAAAATAGGCGCCGGCTTCGCGCTGGGCGCCGTCCTTGTTTTCTATCCCGCTCGGTGGATCGGCCAGGGCGAAGGCAAACAGATTGCCGCGACGGCCGCGCTCTCCAAATCGGTAACGCTTCTCCGCGAAAGGAATGTGGTCAATGAACAGGTGTCTACTGCTGATGCTGCCGCTCTGTGCGCTGATTTCGGGTTGTCAGACGACGACACCGCAGAATGCGTGCGACGGTTGGCAGAAGCTCCAGCCAAGCCTAGCGACGTCGGTAACGATCCTGCAAACGGATCGGCCTTTTGCCAATCAGGTCGCGGCCCACAATAAATTCGGCCTGTCGCAGAAATGCTGGTGATGCGAAATCGCCCCGCATCTTCCTAGCTCTCCCGCATTGAAAGAAACGAAACGAGATGACGCCAATGGACCCGACCGCAATTCCCGCCAATCGTTTTAATGAGCTTCCTTCCGAAACGCAGGAATTTCTCTCCCAACTTCGAGAGGACGATATCGAGTTGCTGAAAGACGGTCTCGAGCTCGTGCGGTCGACAAGAACCGTCGGCCGCTTCATGCGCTGGATGATCCTTGGCTTCCTTGCCGTCATGGTCGGCGCGGTTTCGTTCTATGAGAACGTGCTGAAAATCATAGCCTGGATGCACCCGCAGAAGTGAGGCTCGGTAGCTTTCGATTCCCATGAACATCCAGAGAACGCCACTGTGCCGTAAACGTGCCGTTTGTGCCAACGAGTTCCTGACTCGTTCTCGTTTCAACCTGCATAGACCTGCAAGACATATAAAGAGTGGATTTTTCACTTTCCGTCAAAAAGCCCTTGCAATCAAAGGCGATCCCTCATAGTTAGGCCGCACCGGAGAGGTGGCCGAGTGGTCGAAGGCGCTCCCCTGCTAAGGGAGTATACCAGTGATGGTATCGTGGGTTCGAATCCCATCTTCTCCGCCATTTTCCCAAAAATGCGAAAAGCCGGTTCCATTGAATTCCTCGTTGAGTAGCCGCGAGGCACGTTCCAGGCGTTTGTCGCGACAGGGACCTTTCACAACAGCACCGTTGCCAGCACATCCACTCCACGCTCGATCTCATGCTCGTCAAGGCTCGCATAGCCGATGATGAAGCCGGCGCGATCGGGCCGGTAGGGCGCATGAGCGGCCGCATAAGTCGGCGTCACGGGGTAGAGGCCGATTCCCGCTTGCCGGGCGCGCTCGATCAGTTGGTTTTCCTCATTTGCGGATATGGCGTTGCACCAGACGATGACATGCAGGCCGGCGTCTGCACCGACGATCGTGAGGCGGTCGCCGAGTTTTGCACGCAGCGCCGCAAGCAGGGTTGCCCGCCTGGCGGCATTGTGTCGCCGTGTCCGGCGGACGTGCCGTTCATAGGCGCCCGTCGCAATCAGGGCTGCGGCCGCTTCCTGTTCGAGCTGCGGCGAATGACGGTCGGTGAGCCGCTTGGCGGCCGCGAATGCCTCCGCCAGCTCGTGCGGCACGACCATGTAGCCAAGGCGTAGGGTCGGCGACAGCGTCTTGGAGAGGGTGCCCAGATAGATGACATTGTCCGCCCCGCCCAGCGTCTGAAGCGGTGGGACCGGTGCTATATCGTAGCGGTACTCGCCGTCGTAATCGTCCTCGATCACATAGGCCCCGCATTGTCGCGACCAGGCGAGCAACGCGTTGCGGCGTCCGATCGACATGACGCCGCCGAGCGGGAATTGATGAGAGGGTGTCACAAAGGCCAGTCGCGCATCGATGAGGTGAAGCAAGTCTGTCCTCAGTCCTTCGTGATCGGCCGGGACCGGCACGACGGTCGCGCCGACGGCCGTGAAGACGTTTCGGGCCATTGCATAGCAGGGGTCTTCGATCACCACGGCATCGCCGGGATCGACGAGCAGGCGTGTACAGAGGTCGAGCCCTTGCTGCGATCCGTTGACGATAATGAGTTGGCCCAGCTCGCAGCGAATTCCGCGTGCCCGCCACAGATAGGCTTGCAATGTCGTGCGGAGCGCAAAGCTGCCGCGCGGGTCGTCATAGGCCAGCCGGTCCCGCCGCCGCCTGACTGTGTCATCGACCGCCCGTTTCCACAGCAGCGCCGGAAAGTCCGACGCAGCCAGGTCTCCATAGCGGAAATCGGCAATCAGCTTTGATGGGTTGTGCTGCGGCGGATGCGGCAACACCTGTAGTCGCTCGCCATAGGCGGAGAGGTGGCGCTTGGTCGTGGTCGCTGAGGCGGCTCGCTCCGGAGGAGATTCGACGGGGCGCAGCATGGCGACGCGGGTGCGCGCACCTTGCCTGCTCTCGATGAAGCCCTCAGACAGCAATTGTTCATAGGCGATCGTCACCGTCGAGCGCGCGACGCCAAGCTCGGCCGCGAGCGAGCGGGTCGAGGGCATGGGCGAGCCGGAGGCATAGATGCCGTTTGCGATCTGCGCCTTCAGCTCCTCATAGATGCGGCGTGCGCCGAGCCTGGACGAACGACCGGCCTCACCCTCTAACTGGTCTTCCATTTATTCTCCAAACTGGCCGTTTATTGCATGCCAGTGTGCCGCTATTGCTCCGGAAAACCAAGGATGATGTCGATGTATGTTCCGCCGGCCTTTCGGGAGTACGATCCCGCCGAGCTCCATGCCATGATGCGTGAAGCGCGCCTCTGCAATTTCGTCACGGCAACCGCGGATGGATTGCTCTCGACGCCGCTGCCGCTGTTTCTCGATCCGGATGAGGGCGAGCACGGGACGCTCTACGGCCATCTTGCCCGGGCCAATTCGCAATGGAAGACGCCGCCGATCGGCGAGGCTCTCGCCATTTTCATGGGGCCGGACGCCTATGTCAGCCCATCCTGGTATGCGACCAAGCAGGAGCACGGCAAGGTTGTGCCGACCTGGAACTATACTGCAGTGCATGCCTATGGGGCGGTGGAGTTCTTCGAGGATGCGGATAGATTGCTCGAGGTCGTGTCGCGCCTGACCAATCTTTACGAACGACCGCGCGCCGAGCCATGGGCCGTGACCGACGCGCCGGAACCCTTCATCAAGGCGCAGCTCAAGGGGATCGTCGGACTACGCCTGCCTATCGGCCGAATCGAAGGCAAGCGCAAGATGAGCCAGAACCGCAGCGCGGAGGATCGGGCGGGTGTCGCCAAGGGGCTCGGCGAGAGCGATCGTCCGACGGACCGGATCGTTGCCGATCTCATTCCCGTGGATGATGCTTGAGACTGCCACTACCGCTGATCTCTCAAGGACCAGCGGCATCAACCAGCGTGCGGTTCGCTGGACAATCGCGCAATCCCCATAAACGCCAGCAAGGCTCCGCTTCCAAGAACGGCGGTGATCGTTAGCGCCCAGCTCACGCCGATATTCTCCATCAGCAGGGCGAAGGCGAAGGGCGCGGCCGAGGAGACGATCAGGCGCACTGACATGAGCTGACCCTGGCGGGCGCCGTATCCCTCACTGCCGAAGAGGGCCAGGGGCAATACGCCGCTGACAATGCTGTAAAGCCCGTTGCCCATGCCGAACAGCACGGCGAAGGCCAATGCTCCGGGAACGGAAGGCGCGGTCAGAAGCAGCAGCGCCGCCGAGGCTGGCAGCAGTGTGGCGGAAATCATCGCAAGCCTGATCTGGGACAGGTTTTTGCCGAACATCATGTTGATGAAGCGGCTTGCAACCTGTGCGGGGCCGAAGAGCGTGCCGACCATGACGCCGGCAACGCCGAGCCCCAGCGCGCCGAGAAGCGGCAGCATGTGCACGAGGATGGCCGAGCCGACGAAGCTCTGGAGCGCGAAACCAATTGCCATGAGGATGAAGCCTCTCCGTCGGGCGGCGGCGGGAAGACTGCCATCGACCACTGTGCTCTGCGTGGTGCCATCGGCATTTCCCGTTTCGTTGGGAGGCCGGTCCAGCCGCGACAGCCAGGCGTGGATCGGCAGGCAGATGAAAAGGTTCATCGCCGCGAAGACAAAATATACCTGCTGCCACGACAGTGCGTTGTGGAGCGCCGTAGTGATCGGCCAGAAGATCGTCGAGGCAAAGCCGGCGATCAGCGTCAGATGGACGATACTGCGTTGCGCGGTGTGTGACTGTTGCTGCACGAGAAGAGCAAAGGCGGCGCCATATTGCACCAGGGTCGAGGCAATCTCGATGGCGATCAGCGCCGGCACGAAGGCGATGCCGACCGGCGCCAGGGCGCAGGCGATCAGAGCGGCTGCTGCCGCCAGCGACCCGACCGTCATGATGCGTGCGGCGCCATAGCGGTCCATCCAGCGGCCCGCCCATGGCGCGGCCAGACCGCCGATCAACAGCGCGCCGGAAAGCGCACCGAAGATCCATTCGGTCGGCCATCCGAAGTCGCGCGCCATGGCGGGAGCCAGAATGCTGAAGCTGTAATAGAGTGTGCCATAGCCGATGATTTGCGTCAGGCCGAGCGCCGGGATAACGAGCCGGGATCTTGCGCGAGGTGCGGCTGCTGAAGGGTTTGCGGGCGATTGGTCGAGGCGACCACCGGACGCATCCGCAAGATCGCCGGACATCAGCGATGAGCCTCGGCAATTGCCGCGACCCGGTCACCGCGCTCGTACCAGCCCTTGGATCTGTTCACGACCCAGACGACGGTAAGCATGACTGGCACTTCGATCAGCACGCCGACGACGGTGGCGAGTGCGGCGCCCGAATGGAAGCCGAAGAGGCTGATCGCGGCGGCGACGGCGAGTTCGAAGAAGTTCGATGCTCCGATCAGCGCGGAAGGGCCGGCAACGCAATGTTGTTCGCCGGCAATGCGGTTCAGCAGATAGGCAAGTCCCGCATTGAAATAGACCTGGATCAGGATCGGCACCGCAAGGAGCGCAATGACCAGCGGCTGTGCAACGATCTCTCCGCCCTGGAAGCCGAACAGCAGCACCAGCGTTGCCAGCAGTGCCACGAGCGATACTGGGCCGAGCCTGGCGAGCAGCCGATCGAGCGCTTCCTGGCCGCCTGAGGCAAGCAATCGACGACGCAGGAGTTGTGCGATGATCACTGGAATGACGATGTAGAGGACGACCGACAGGACAAGCGTGCCCCACGGCACGGTGATGGCGGAAAGGCCGAGCAACAGGCCGACGAGTGGCGCAAAGGCGACGACCATGATGGCGTCGTTGAGCGCCACCTGGCTCAGCGTAAAATGCGGTTCGCCCTTGGTCAGGTTCGACCAGACGAACACCATGGCGGTGCAGGGCGCGGCGGCGAGGATGATCAGCCCGGCGATATAGCTGTCGATCTGGCCGGCCGGCAGATAGGGTCGGAACAGCCAGCCGATGAACAGCCAGCCGAGCAGAGCCATCGAAAAGGGTTTCACCGCCCAGTTGATGAACAACGTCACGCCGATGCCGCGCCAATGGCGGCCGACTTCGCCAAGGGCGGCGAAATCGATCTTGAGCAGCATCGGAATGACCATAAGCCAGATCAGCAAGGCAACCGGCAGGTTGACCCGGGCAATCTCGGCCGCGCCGACGGCCTGGAATGCACCGGGCATGATGTGTCCAAGCGCGATGCCGACGACGATGCAGAGTGCGACCCAGAGGGTGAGATAGCGTTCAAAGATCGACATGGTGCTTCCTCAAGCGCTCGCGACACGGCGGCCGTGTTCGTCGACGATGCGCTCGCCGTCCTCCTTGAAGAACTCGCCGAGCTGGGGAGGCAGCAGATCGAGAACCTCTTCGGACGGCCGGCAAAGCTTCACACCCTTCGGGCTGACCACGATCGGCCGGTTGATCAGGATGGGCTGCCGCATCATCGCGTCGAGAAGCTGGTCGTCCGTCAGGTTCGGATCGCCAAGGCCGAGCTCCGCATAGGGCGTGCCCTTTTCCCGCAACAACTCGCGGGTAGCTATTCCCATCCGCGCGATGAGCTGGACTAGCATCGCGCGTGACGGCGGCGTCTTCAGATATTCGATGACATGCGGCTCGATGCCGGCATTGCGGATCAGCGCCACTGTGTTGCGCGAAGTGCCACAGTCAGGGTTGTGGTAAATGATGACATCCATGATCTGTCTCACTTTGCTTTGTCTTCGAGAGCACTTGTTCCAGCGAACTGGGCGATTTGGTTGAAGATGCTGTCTGATTGATTGGCGTCATGCATGGACGGCGTCCTTCTCGGGCTTGCAGCAGGAGGATAGCGCCGCAACGGCCGGGCTGCACACGTCGGGATGGCCCTGGCAGCAGTCGCGCATGAGGAATTCGATGAGACCGGAGAGCGCGGGATAGGCGGCGGTGTAGATGATCGAGCGGCCCTCGCGCCGGGATTCGACCAATCCGGCGTGTTCGAGATGGCTCAGGTGGAAGGACATGCGCGAGGAGGAGGCGCCGTCCATGGCCTCGCCGATCGCGCCGGCTGGCAATCCTTCGGGTCCGGCCGTCACCAGCAGGCGGACGATTCGCAACCGGGTCTCCTGCGAGAGTGCCGCGAAAGCGTCGAGGGCTTGCTTATCGTTCATAGTTGCCTCAATATATCAAGAGTAGTTGAGATAAAGGTACATGAAGATGATTGACGATGCCAGACCCCTGGAGATGAATTTTGACGGTGACGCTTCGCTCGGCGCACTGTTGGGCGCATTGGAGCCGTATGCCGGCAAGGCGCTGGTAATCGATTATGGCGGGCGGACGATTCGGTCCGGCTATCACGTCACCGAGGTGAAGGCCGGCTCATTCGTCACGCTCGACTGCGGCGGAAACCCGGATGCATGGCGTGAGACCGTTCTACAGATCGAGGATATCGCCCAGGAAGGCGAGGGCGACTATTTGTCGGTCGACAAATTCCGAGAAATTCTCGATCAGGTTGCCCAGCGGGTCGAGCTTGATGCTCGCGCGCGGCTTACTTTCGAGGTGGGGCCTCCGAATGCCGCCATGCGGGTTTTCGATGTTGACAGGCTTCGCATGGAGGCCGGTCGCGTCGTATTGCGGCTTGTCGCTCGCGCGGCGATCTGCAAGCCAAGGCACCGTGCCAAGCAGGAGGCAACAACCACATGCTGCGGTCCGAAGGCGGCTGGTGAGAGCTGCTGCGCCGCGTAAAGGTCAAAGGGTGCAATGGAAGGACATTCATTCCGGATGCCTTTCTTTCATTGCAGGCTCAACGAGCTTCTTTTGTCATTCGGCTGCAATCTTGAGGGCGAATAATCTGTAACTGTCGCTCCCCGTCGAATCGGCCGCAACAGAATCGCGTACTCGGGAGTCTCGATCCGGGACCCCGGAATGTGGTTTGTCTGTTCCCCGCCATTGATGGGGATCGCGGCAAATGTCGGAAATGGCGTGTCCGGCGTCGTTGGTGTCACGGATTTGCCCCGGATCTGCCATGTTGGCGGCTTGTCCCATTTCCACGTCTTCATTTAATATTGGCTCGTAAGTGTCGATACATTAAGGACTTTCTTAACGAAGTCTAAACAAATGTGGCGCCCGTGTTGCTGACTTGTGTCCTTTCGGCAACAGGAATTATGTAAGGCTCCTGTGAAACCCCCTTTCCGGCAAGATGTAGATTGCGTGACAGTTCGCGTCTTGTATTTTCAAATTCGGAAGCGCGGGCGATTGATCGTCCACTTCTTGAAACACGAGGATGGGGCAGGGAATACCTTCGGGTAGTTCTCATTCTCGAATGAAACTTTGACTGGAGGTCAATAATGAACATCAAGAGCCTTCTTCTCGGCTCCGCTGCTGCCCTCGTAGCAGTTTCCGGTGCTCGCGCGGCTGACGCTATCGTTGCTGCTGAGCCGGAGCCGCTGGAATACGTTCGCATCTGCGACGCATACGGCGCTGGCTATTTCTTCATTCCGGGCACCGAAACCTGCCTCAAGATCGGCGGTAAGGTTCGTACGGAAGGTCAGTGGTACGACGCCTACAACCCGCAGCACACCACGGGTACGCTCTGGCACACCCGCGCTGAGTTGAACGTCAACACCGCGACCGACACTGAATACGGTCCGCTGAAGACCGAAACCATCATTCGTTGGGATTGGAACGACGGCAACTCCACCAGCACGAACCTGCTGTGGTCGTACATCAGCCTCGGCGGCTTCACCGTTGGTAAGACGGACTCGCAGTTCAACCAGTTCACCGGTTATGCCGGCGACGTCATCAACGACGACGTGGTCTATGACGGCCCGTACGAACTTAACCAGATCACCTACAACTACGACGCCGGCAACGGCTTCACGGCTGTGGTCTCGGTGGAAGACAGCAACTCTGGTCCGGGCGCCACTGGCGTTAACGGCGAAGACAGCCACAACCATTACGCTCCGGACGCTGTTGCCGGTGTTGGCTACAAGGCTGGCGCATGGTCCTTCAAGGTCGTTGGTGGTTATGACTCCATCGTCGAAGAAGGCGCCATCAAGGCTCGCGTCGACGCTGACTTCGGTGCTTTCTCGGCCTTCGTCATGGGCGGCTGGAACACGGACGGCGACAAGCTGAACAAGTACGCTGGCTCGAACGGTGGCGGCGACGCTGCTGATATCGGCTGGGGTGACTGGGCAGTTTGGGGTGGCGTTGGCGTACCGGTCAACGAAAAGCTGAAGTGGAACCTGCAGCTCGCCTACACCGACTCGAAGATCTTTGCTGCTACCACGAACGTCAAGTGGAACCCGGTTAAGAACCTCCTGATCGAGCCGGAAGTCTCCTACACCAACTGGGATTCGATCAACGAAGACCAGTGGGCTGGTATCCTCCGCTTCGAGCGTTCTTTCTAATCTGATTTGACTTCGGTCATGATCTGATTTGTCACGCAAGTGACGAAAAGCCCGGCTTTCGAGCCGGGCTTTTTGCTGTTCGGCGGTAGATGATCGACGTTTGATTCCAACGGGGGAAGGATGTCTTTGCTTACTTTATGTATTAGCTATCTTTAATTGAGGGCGGCTTTATAACTTGAGTGCTGTTTGAAAGTAATTCCAAGTGGCGTTCTGCAGAACGTATCTTTCTTGTGACAATTTTGCGACGTGATTTTTGTGCAACGCGAAATTCGAAACAAGTGTCACACACGCCTATAGTTTGTATCTGATATTGCTCTGAAAAATTCGATCTGTAGGTTCGCAAATCGGAAGCGAGGCTTACTGTCTCGATTCTCCCAGATCAGGGGTCAACTTTGAACGCAAGGTGGGGTGGGGCGCGTCGTTTTTCGGCGTGAATACTCTTGCCTAATTAATTTTGGAACTGGAGTTATTATGAACATCAAGAGCCTTCTTCTCGGCTCCGCTGCTGCGCTGGCAGCAGTTTCCGGTGCTCATGCAGCAGACGCTATCGTTGCTGCCGAGCCCGAGCCGCTTGAATATGTTCGCATCTGCGACGCCTATGGCGCTGGCTACTTCTTCATTCCCGGCACCGAAACCTGCCTGAAGGTCGGTGGCCGCGTTCGTACTGAAGGTGGCTGGTATAACGCCTACAAGGCTGGCCAAGACGCAGGTGCTCGCGGTACCTATTGGCATACCCGTGCTGAACTTTCCCTCGACACCGCGACCGACACCGAATACGGCCCGCTGAAGACCAATACGGTTGCTCGTTGGGACTGGAACGACGGCAATTCGACCACGACGAAGCTCCTCTGGGCTAACATCAGCCTCGGTGGTTTCCTCGTCGGTAAGGCTGATTCGCAGTATTCGACCTTCCTCGGCTATGCCGGCGACGTCATTAACGATGACGTGATCGAATACGGTATCAATGGTACCGACGAACTCAATCAGCTCACCTACAAGTATGATGCCGGCAACGGCTTCACCGCCGTGATCTCGCTGGAAGATTCCAATTCCGGCACGGGCGCAACCGGTGCAAACGGCGAAAACAGCACTGACCACTATGCTCCGGACGTCGTCGCGGGTGCGGGCTACAAGGCCGGCGCATGGCAGTTCCGTGTTGTAGGCGGCTACGACTCCATCGTTGAAGAAGGCGCTGTCAAGGCTCGCGTCGATGCCGACTTCGGCGTCCTTACCGCTTTCGTTATGGGCGGCTACAACACCGATGGCGACAAGCTCAACAAGTATGCCGGTGCCGGCGGTGCTGGTCTTGGCTGGGGTGACTGGGCTGTCTGGGGTGGCGTTGGCGTTCCGATCAACGACAAGCTGAAGTGGAACCTGCAGCTTGCCTATGACGACCTGAAAACTTTCTCTGCGACGACGAACGTCAAGTTCAACCCTGTCAAGGACCTGCTGATCGAGCCGGAATTGACCTACGTGAACTATGACGCTGTCAACAAGGACACCTGGGCTGGTATCATTCGCTTCCAGCGCACGTTCTAATTTGGTTCGAAGAACCGGATTTGACATAGCTCATATTCTGATCTGACCTCCGATCAGAAGGGATTGGCCCGGTTTTCCCAACCGGGCCTTTTCTGTTTCGGTCCCACCCCGTCGTCTCAGAATCAGAGCGTTGCGAGGAAATCCCTGATTGCGGCCGGGATATCGCCGACATGCAGGATCGGCGCGTGTCCTTGTCCGAGGGCAATCTTTGCCGTCATGCCGGGATGGCGCCTTGCCATTTCCTCGACCGTGGCGGTCGCCAAAAGCTTGGAGTTCTCCCCGCGAATCACCATCAGCGGGATGGTCTGAAACGCCTCGAATTGTGGCCACAGATCCGGAAGCGGCGCTTCGAGGTCCAGCGATTGCATCTGCGCGGCAATGGCGGGATCGTAATCAGCGGCGATCTTCCCGTCCGTGACGGTGTAGATCGCCCGCGCCATGTCGCGCCAATCCTCCTCCGCCAGCGCCGTGAAGGTGCCGCCGTGATTTTCCCGCAGGATGTCGACAGCCTCGCTCCAGTCGCCGGGCTTCCTGTCGCGGTTCAGATAGTCGCGGATATCGCCAAGCCCTTCCTTCTCCAGAACAGGGCCGATATCGTTGAGGATGACCGCTTTTAGAAGATCCGGATGGCTGACGGTCAATAGATGCAGGACGAGGCCGCCACGCGATGTGCCGATGAAGACCGCCTTGGATATGTGGAGTGCTGCGCACATCGCAAGCACGTCCTGGGCTTCCACAACGAGATTATAATGGCTTTTGTCGTCATCCCAGGCCGACAGGCCGCGCCCTCGGGCATCGAGCGTGATCACCCTGCGCGGCGCAATCGCATCGCTGGACAAGAGTAGTGCCAGTTGATGAAAATCCCGCGAATTGCGGGTCAGTCCCGGCAGGCAGATGACGGGCGGCAGTCCGCTAACCGATGAACGGTCGCCGCCATAATCACGCGCATGGAGTTTCAGTCCGTCCGGTGCGGTGATCGTCCTGACAATAAAGCCGCTCTCATCGCTGCTGCTCATGAATAGTCCCTCGTGGATGATATCTCACGAGGGATGTAACGTCATTTTGCAGTTTGCGACAATCGGAGTTGCGAGGAGGGAGATCAGCCGCGGCCGTAGATCAGGTCGCGTTCGATATCGGTCTTCTGGCCGAGCCGCGCCTTGTAGACCTGATAATTTTCCATGACGCGCTGGACGTAATTGCGCGTTTCGGGGAAGGGGATGCGTTCGATCCAGTCCACGACGTCGTCGATCGACTTGCCGCGCGGATCGCCATAGCGGCTGATCCATTCCGGCACTTTGTTCGGGCCGGCATTATAGGCGATAAAGGTCAGGATGTAGGAGCCGCCGAAGGCGTCGATCTGTTCGCCGAGGTAGTGAGCGCCGAGCGTCGCGTTATAGCCGGCATCCTGCGTCAGCTTGGCGTCGGAATAGGTCATGCCGTGACGGCCGGCGACTGCCTTGGCCGTCTTCGGCAGAAGCTGCAGCAGGCCGCGCGCATTGGCCGAGGAGACCGCCGCCGGATTGAAGGCGCTTTCCTGCCGGGCGATGGCATAGGCGAGCGCCTTGCCCGAGCCGGTAATATTGGCATTGTCCGGAATGACGCCGATCGGGAAAGCAAGCGCGGCGACATCGACGCCACGGCCATAGGCGATCTTGCCGACCTGAAGGGAAAGCTGATGATTGCCGGAACGCTCGGCCTGCGCTGCCAGCATTGCGATCTCGCCGGGGCTATCCAATTGCTTTGCCAGCGCCCGATAGAGAGCCTCGGCTCGCCAACCGTGACCCGCCGCCTCCAGCCGCGTGATCGCCTGGACGGCTTCACGCGATTGGAAAAGCCGCCGGTCTTCGCTTGTCGGTGAGGGGTAGGTGACGTTCAATGTCCGCCGGCCAAGCTTCTCGGCGGCGAGCTGGCCATAGAAGGTGCTGGGATAGGAGGCGGCCTTCGAATAGAATTCTGAAGCCTTGCCGGGACCGCCGGCTTCGGCGGAGCGGCCAAGCCAGTACCAGGCGCGCGACTGCGAGATCGGGCCGTTCGAAACCTGCAGGATCTTGCGGAAATGCACCGAGGCTGCGGCGCCGTCCTGCAGGCCGCGCAGCGCATACCAGCCGGCATGGAATTCCGCCTCGCCGACATCTTGCGGGCTCTCCGCCGCACTGGCGTCGACGACGCGATAAGCAGATTTGAAGTTACCCTGGTCGACCAGGCCGCGGCTGACGATGCGCTGCTCGTTCCACCATGCTCCGGCATTGACAAGTGCCCCGCGGTCGCGCGGGATCTGCGTCAGGAGGCTGGCGGCATCGTCATATTTGTCCTGGCGGCGCAGGTTCTCGATCCGCATGAAGAGATAGGCGGGATCCTTGCGCCATTGCGCATCGATAGTGGCAAGCAGGGTCCCGGCATTGGCCGAGCGATTGTTGACCGCCGCCCAAGCCTTGTAGAGCGACTGCGCCTTGCCGAGATCGCCGAAGCGCTTGGCCTGCGCGGTGCGGTCGCGATAAAGCAGAAAATCCATGCGCGCCTTGTGATCGGCCGGCGTCAGCAGGCTGGAGAATTCGGCGAGGATCTTATCTTCGAAGGATTTATCCAGAGCTTCATCGCGCCAGATCTTGCGGATGAGCTTGGCAGCTTGCGCCGATGCACCGCGCGAAACCAGCGCTCGCGACAGGATCACGCTGCCTTCCGGCGTTTCCGGCTGTGTGTTGCCGAAGGCGGCAAGCACTTGATCGGCCGGCGGATTTTCGGTGTAGAGCGCCCGTTCGGAGTTGGCGCGCAGGCTGCCGAGACCCGGCCATCCCACAAGCTCGCGCGCTGCTGCTGCGATTTCGCCAGAGGGAACGCCGGCCTGGCCCGAGGTCGCGATCGCCCAGGTCAGGATATGACGGTCGAGCGTCCCCTGGCCCATGCTGTTGCGGACAGCGAGCGCCTGCATCGGGTTCTTGTTGGAAAGGGCGTCGAGGCCGGCCTTGAGGTCGCCGCTGAGAGGCGCGACGGCGGTTCCGCGCGGGATGGATCCCGTGTTCAGCGGATCCGGCATGGTCATCGCCACATCGGTTGCCCTGCGCGGCAGTGTCTGTTCACCGGGGAGTTGTGATGCAAAACTACTCCACGCGACCGCCACGCCCGCAGCCGCAGTCAGGATCACGAGAGGTCTTTTCATCCGGTTACTCACAACAAAAAACAGGTCCCTTCCATTTGCCGAAGTTTATATTAACGAAACCTTAGCGTTGGCTCGAATTTCAATCAATTATGATATCGGAAACTGCTCTTCACCAATGAAAGCGTGCTTGTCGCCGGCAAGTCGGCGCTTTATGGTGCGCGGATTCATAACCATGGATTGCGGCTGAAGCGTGAAAGCGCCGCCGCGAGGAGACTTGCATGTTCCAGGGGTCCATTCCCGCACTCGTTACGCCCTTCACTGACGCCGGCAAGGTGGATGAAGCATCCTTCGCTTCCCATGTCGATTGGCAGATCAAAGAGGGCAGCAGCGGGCTCGTTCCCGTCGGCACGACGGGAGAATCGCCGACCCTGTCGCATGATGAGCATAAGCGTGTCGTCGAGCTCTCGATCGAAGTTGCAAACAAGCGCGTCCCGGTCATGGCCGGTGCCGGCTCCAACAATACCCGCGAGGCGATCGAGCTTGCCCAGCACGCCGAAAAGGTGGGCGCCAATGCGGTGCTGGTCGTCACCCCTTACTACAACAAGCCGACACAGAAGGGGCTTTACGCGCATTTCTCGGCGATTGCCGAAGCGGTGAAGCTGCCGATCTATATCTACAATATTCCCGGTCGCTCGGTTGTCGACATGACGCCGGAGACCATGGGCGCGCTTACCAAGGCCTATGCGAACATCGTCGGCGTCAAGGACGCGACGGGCAAGATCGAGCGCGTGTCCGAGCAGCGTATCACTTGCGGCAACGACTTCCGTCAGCTTTCCGGCGAGGATGCGACGGCGCTCGGCTTCAACGCTCACGGCGGCGTCGGCTGCATTTCGGTGACGGCGAACGTCGCGCCGCGCCTTTGCGCCGAATTCCAGGCTGCGACGCTTGCTGGCGATTATGCCAAGGCGCTCGCCTATCAGGATCGGTTGATGCCGTTGCACAAGGCGATCTTCCTGGAGCCAGGCCTCTGCGGTGCCAAGTATGGTCTCTCCCGTCTCGGCCGGATGAGCCGCAACGTGCGCTCGCCGTTGCTCTCGACGCTGGAGCCAGGCACGGAAGCGGCCATCGATGCCGCCATGCGCCATGCCGGCCTGTTGAACTGACGGCAACACCGACGCTAGCCCTATTCGAGACCGCTCTCTTCACAAGGAGGGCGGTCTCGCTTATTTAAGGTCTGGAACCTCGGAATTGACGCACGAAAAAGAAGAAGAAAAATCATGGCCCCCAAAGGCAGCCAACGCGTAGTGAAGAAGATTGTCGCGGAGAACCGCAAGGCGCGCTTCAATTACGAGATCATCGATACCTATGAGGCCGGCATCGTGCTGATGGGCACAGAGGTCAAGTCCCTG
This sequence comes from Rhizobium sp. RCC_161_2, assembly GCF_041355235.1. NCBI lineage: Bacteria > Pseudomonadati > Pseudomonadota > Alphaproteobacteria > Hyphomicrobiales > Rhizobiaceae > Rhizobium > Rhizobium sp. RCC_161_2. Next base: position 258,043 of record NZ_JBFUPL010000004.1, read on the forward strand.
CGCGAAGGCAAGGCGAATATCGCCGAATCCTATGCCTCGGACGAGGACGGCGAGATCTGGCTGATCAATTCCTATTTGCCGGAATATCTGCAGGCGAACCGCTTCAATCACGAACCGCGCCGCCGCCGCAAGCTGTTGCTCTCAGGCCGTGAGATCGGCCGGCTACGCTCAGGCATCAATCGCGAAGGCATGACGCTGATCCCGTTGAAGATCTATTTCAACGACAATGGTCGCGCCAAGCTCGAATTGGCGCTCGCCAAGGGCAAGAAGCTTCACGACAAGCGTCAATCCGAGAAAGAACGCGACTGGAACCGGCAGAAGGGCCGCATTCTCAAAGACAACAGGTGAGGGTGAGGAGCGGTCGGGCAAAGCCCGAGCAATCGATCCTGCGAATCGATTGCAGCGACAAACGCCCTGAGCCAAAGCGAAGGGCCGGTGGCGCAGCGAACACTGGACGTATTCGCTGCGGGTTTACCTATTCCTCGGCATCAGCCGCAGTAGCTGCCGGCTCGGCTGGGCGCGGCGGGCGATCGGAGGGATCGCGGCCGATTTCAGCTTTTAGCGACACGAGATCAATGAAGTGATCGGCCTGGCGGCGCAGATCGTCGGCGATCATCGGCGGCTGAGTGGCCATCGTCGAGATAACCGACACCTTGCGGCCGCGACGCTGCAACGCTTCCACCAGGGTGGTGAAGTCGCCGTCGCCGGAGAAGATCACCAGATGATCGACGGTTTCGGACTGCTCCATGGCGTCGATCGCCAGCTCGATATCCATGTTGCCCTTGATCTTGCGGCGCCCCATGGAGTCGGTGAATTCTTTCGCTGGCTTGGTGATGACCTTATAGCCATTATAGTCGAGCCAGTCGATCAGCGGGCGGATCGAGGAATATTCCTGATCCTCGATCAGAGCGGTGTAATAGTAGGCACGCAGCAAATATCCGCGCTTTTGGAACGCCTTCAACAGCTTACGGTAGTCAATATCAAAACCGAGGCTCTTGGATGCGGCGTAGAGATTGGCGCCGTCTATAAAAAGGGCAATTTTTTCGCGTGGGTCGAACATCGCTTACATATCCACTGTTATCAAAATGCAATTACTGTACTCAAAATGTAGCCAAAACAATGTCTTGCATGACGCCGGCGAACAATTCATATTACTTTATGAATCATTCATATAACCAAGATTTAGGGCACGAAATCCGATATTCCAAGCAATCTTAAGTAGAATCCTTGATTTGTCTAATGAATTTTAGCGCATTGGGGAGGGATTGGGACCCCTGGAGCAGGAAAAACTTGAATTTGCCTTCGTTTGCTTGTATCGGCGTGCTACTCCGAGACATGATGACGACATCACGACCGCAAAGGACAGGCAATGGCCCGTGTCACAGTAGAAGATTGCATTGATAAAGTTGAGAACCGGTTCGAGCTCGTGTTGCTCGCCAGCCATCGCGCCCGCCTGATTTCGCAGGGCTCCTCGATCACCATAGACCGCGACAATGACAAGAACCCTGTCGTGGCCTTGCGCGAAATCGCCGACGAGACGCTGTCTCCCGACGATCTCAAGGAAGACCTGATCCATTCGCTGCAGAAGCACGTCGAAATCGACGAGCCGGAACCCGATCCGGCAAGCCTCCTGGCTGCTGGCGGCAGCGTTTCGGCTTCGGGCGACGAAGAAGAAGATGCTCCGGAAGCCGTCACGTTCGACCAGATGTCGGAAGAAGAGCTGCTGGCCGGCATCGAAGGCCTTGTTCCGCCAGAAAAAAGCGACGATTACTGATCGTCGAGCTTGATGCTCTAACCAAGAGCGATATGATGAAGTAATGTGTGCGCCGGTCGTATGACTGGCGCGCTTTCGTTTTTGCTGGAGTAGCTTGGGAATGATGCGGCAGTACGAGCTTGTTGAGCGTGTGCAGAAATACAAGCCCGATGCCAACGAAGCTCTTCTTAACAAAGCCTATGTCTATGCGATGCAGAAGCATGGACAGCAGAAACGCGCCAGTGGCGACCCCTATATTTCCCATCCTCTCGAAGTCGCCGCCATCCTGACCGACATGCGTCTGGATGAATCGACGATTGCCGTCGCCCTCCTGCACGATACGATCGAAGATACGACCGCGACCCGCGCTGAAATCGACGAGCTGTTCGGCGAGGATATCGGCCGTCTGGTTGAAGGTCTGACCAAGATCAAGAAGCTCGATCTTGTCACCAAGAAGGCGAAGCAGGCGGAAAACCTGCGCAAGCTGTTGCTCGCCATTTCCGACGATGTCCGCGTGCTCCTGGTGAAGCTCGCCGACCGCCTGCACAATATGCGCACGCTCGACCATATGTCGCCGGAGAAGCGCGCCCGCATCTCCGAAGAGACGATGGAAATCTATGCGCCGCTCGCCGGCCGCATGGGCATGCAGGACATGCGCGAAGAGCTGGAGGAGCTTTCCTTCCGCCATATCAACCCCGAAGCGCATGACACTGTCACCAAGCGTCTCGAGGAACTGTCGCGGCGCAACGAAGGCCTGGTGAAGAAGATCGAGGTGGAGCTGCGCGACCTGCTCGTCGCCAATGGCCTTGCCAATGCGATGGTCAAGGGACGGCAGAAGAAGCCTTACTCGGTCTTCCGCAAGATGCAGTCGAAGTCGCTGTCCTTCGAACAGCTATCCGATGTCTATGGCTTCCGCCTGCTGGTCGACGATATTCCCTCCTGCTATCGCGCGCTCGGCATCGTGCATACGCGCTGGCGCGTCGTGCCCGGCCGGTTCAAGGATTACATCTCGACGCCGAAGCAGAACGACTATCGCTCGCTGCACACCACCATCGTTGGTCCGTCCAGCCAGCGCATCGAGCTGCAGATCCGCACCAAGCGCATGCATGAAATCGCCGAATTCGGCATTGCCGCCCATGCGCTCTACAAGGACAAGGACGGCAACAGCAATGGCGACGGCGAGCTGCTGTCGCGCGAAAGCAATGCCTATTCCTGGCTGCGCCACACCATCGAGGCACTGGCCGAAGGCGACAGCCCGGAAGAGTTCCTTGAACATACCAAGCTTGAGCTCTTCCAGGATCAGGTTTTCTGCTTCACGCCGAAGGGCAAGCTGATCGCGCTGCCGCGCGGCGCCACGCCGATCGATTTCGCCTATGCGGTTCACACCAATATCGGCGACACCACCGTCGGCGCCAAGATCAACGGCCGCATCATGCCGCTGGTGACGCGCCTGACCAATGGCGATGAAGTCGAGATCATCCGCTCCGGCGTGCAGGTTCCGCCGGCCGCCTGGGAAGAAATCGTCGTGACCGGCAAGGCGCGCGCCGCCATCCGCCGTGCCACGCGTCTTGCCATCCGCAAGCAATATGCCGGCCTCGGTCACCGGATTCTGGAGCGCACCTTCGAGCGCGCCGGCAAGGTCTTTTCGCGCGAGGCGCTGAAGCCGGCGCTGCATCGCCTCGGCCAGAAGGATGTCGAGGACGCGATTGCCGCCGTCGGACGCGGGGAGATGTCGTCGCTCGATGTACTGCGCGCCGTCTATCCCGACCATCAGGACGAGCGCGTGACCGTCAAGCCCGCCGGCGACGAAGGTTGGTTCAACGTCCGTAGCGCCTCCGGTATGATCTTCAAGATCCCCGGCAAGACCAAGGCGGATCTCGCCGCGAGCATCGAGGGTATCGATGCCCTGCCGATCCGCGGCCTGGCGGCGGATGTCGAAGTGCATTTCGCCCCGACCGGCGCCGTGCCCGGCGATCGGATCGTCGGCATCATGGAAAAAGGCAAGGGGATCACCATCTATCCGATCCAGTCGCCGGTGCTGCAGCGCTTCGACGATCAGCCGGAGCGCTGGATCGACGTGCGCTGGGATCTGGACGAGGCCAACAAGTCCCGCTTTGGCGCCCGGATCCTGATCAATGCGCTGAACGAGCCGGGCACGCTTGCCAAGGTCGCCCAGACGGTTGCCGGCATCGATGTCAATATCCGCATTCTCAACACGGTGCGCGTCGCCGCCGACTTTACCGAGATGGCTCTGGATGTCGAAGTCTGGGATCTGCGTCAGCTCAACCAGCTCCTAGTGCAGCTGAAAGAGCTCGACTGCATTGCCACTGTAAAGCGGCTTTACGAATAATTATCTCTAGCGATGACCTTGATCCGGCGAGGCTGCATATTTTGTGACCAATTTATGGTCAAATCCGACCGCCTTTATGTGTAGCCATGCGATATGTGCATGGCTGCATGGGTTTTACAGCGTTGGTAATTAACCTTTGCAACGCTTATCTTCTGGTCATCGAAGAAACGTAACAGAGATGAGAGAAGACAATGTTTGGTCCTATCAAGAAATTCGCCCGCGCCTTGCGTGTTCCGAGTGCTGAAGAGCGCGAAATGGCTTACCTGAACGGCTCGCACGACCGTTTTGACCTTGAATATCGTCAGCGTCAGGTCGATCGCGGCATGTTCCGTCAGCGTTAATCGCTGACAATACTTTCGAATGGGAAGGGGCGTGACAGTTGCTGCGCCCTTGGAGCATCCCGCCACAAGCGGATTGAATGTTCCTGATCCAAAAGCTAGAGCGGTTATTGGTGTTTTGAACACCCAGTGCTCTGAAAAGCAGCGCATTGCGGCTGGACAATCAGCGCATGAACGCTTTGTCGCTCTTGTCATGACGGCCCTCAGTGCACTAGATAAGCCGCATGTTATTTCGACGCCGAAAACCACTGACGTTCAGGGAGAAACTGCGGGAGCATCTATGGCCCCGTAAGGGTTTCATCCGCTCGTTCCAATATTTTGGAAAACGCCTCGTGCGCCTCGCCGCTTCGCCACATTCGGTGGCGGCTGGCTTTGCGGCGGGCATTGTCGTTTCCTGGACCCCGTTCATCGGTGTGCATTTTGTGATGGCGATCATCATCGCCTATCTGATCGGCGGCAATGTGATTGCGTCCGCGCTTGGCTGTCTGGCCGCCGGCAATCCTATTACCTATCCCTTCATCTGGGCGTTCACCTGGGAAATCGGCCATCTGATCCTGGCGCGCGACAGCGGCGGGCAGGGCGCTGGCATCGATCTGCCGGCGCTGTGGCACAAGGGCGATCTCTCGCAAATTTGGGACCCGGTTCTGAAACCGATGTTGATCGGCGGCATTCCGCCGGCAATCGTTTCGGGCGTCGTCGTCTATGCCTTGACCTATTACGGTGTGAAGAGCTTCAAGACCCGCCGCAAGGAGCGGCTGATGCAGCGTGCCCGCGAGCGCATGTCGCTTGCCGACAACGCATCCGGCGTCTGACGGGCGCTGATATCGCCGCGGCCAGCTGGAGGGCTTCTCATGATCATCGGGATCGGCAGCGACCTTATCGACATCCGGCGCGTCGAGAAATCGATCGAGCGTTTCGGCACCCGCTTCACCGAGCGCTGTTTCACCGACATCGAGCGCGCCAAATCCGAAGGGCGCAAGAACAAGGCCGCTTCCTACGCCAAGCGTTTCGCCGCCAAGGAAGCCTGTTCCAAAGCACTCGGCACCGGTCTGGCGCAAGGCGTTTTCTGGCGAGACATGGGGGTGGTCAACCTGCCGAGCGGCAAACCGACCATGCAATTGACGGGCGGAGCAGCCAGGAGGCTGGCCGCCTTGCTGCCGGAAAATCACCGCGCCGCCATTCATTTGACGATAACGGATGATTTCCCTCTCGCTCAAGCCTTTGTGATTATCGAGGCACTGCCGATTGCGGGCTGAATGACGGCCGTGTGTCGCTTTTGATACCGGCGCCATTGCCGCCGTGGTATGAAGCGGGTAGAGAGTGCCTGAATGAAAGTGCGCCGGTGGGGTGCGAACAAGGAATAAGACTGCGTGTCCGAGAAAGCCGAAAAACAGCAGAACGCCCTCTGGGAAAACATCAAGGTTATCGTACAGGCTCTCGTCCTGGCCATGATCATCCGCACGGTGCTATTTCAACCCTTCACCATCCCGTCCGGTTCGATGATGCCGACGCTTCTTGTCGGGGACTATATCTTCGTCAATAAATTCGCCTATGGCTATTCGAAATACTCGTTGCCTTTCTCGCCCGACCTGTTCAGCGGCCGTCTTTTTGGCAGCGAACCGAAGCGTGGCGACGTCGTGGTCTTCCGTTTCCCGCCGAATCCGGATGTCGACTATATCAAGCGCGTCATCGGTCTGCCGGGCGACCGCATTCAGGTGAAGAACGACATTCTTTATATCAACGGTCAGGCCGTTCCGCGCGAGCCGCACGGCACTTTCGCCTCGGATTACAGCCAGGAGCCGGGCGACAGCATTCCGGTCTACAGCGAGCGGCTGGCGGACACCGGCAAGGTCTATGATACGCTGGACCTCTCGCCGACCTCGCGCGGCGACAACACGCAGGAGTATGTCGTTCCGGCCGATCACTACTTCATGATGGGCGATAACCGCGACAATTCCGACGACAGCCGTTTCGACGTCGGTTACGTGCCGGCCGAGAACCTGATTGGCCGCGCCAGCGTCATCTTCTTCTCGCTCGGGCATGACACCTCGTTCCGCGAAATCTGGAAATGGCCGACCAATATGCGTTGGGACCGCCTCTTCAAGGTTGTCGAATGACGAAGACGTCGACGCTCTCGCAGGCGGATCGTCTTACGCTTGAAGCCGCGATAGGCCATGCCTTCGTGGAAAAGGAGCGCCTGGATTGGGCTCTGACACATGCCAGCGCCCGCACGCACAAGGCCGGCAATTACGAGCGGCTGGAATTTCTCGGCGACCGGGTTCTCGGCCTGTGCATCGCCGAGCTCCTGTTCCGTACGTTCGGCGCGGCGACCGAGGGCGAGCTTTCGGTTCGCCTCAACCAGCTCGTCAGCGCCGAGACCTGCGCGGCGGTCGCCGACGAGATGCAACTGCATCTCTTCATTCGCACCGGCGCCGATGTGAAGAAACTGACCGGCAAGCGCATGCTGAACGTGCGCGCCGATGTCGTCGAAAGCCTGATCGCGGCGCTCTATCTCGATGGTGGCCTCGAAGTGGCGCGCAAGTTCATTCTGCGTTATTGGGAAGGGCGTGCTGTTCGGCCCGATGGCGCCCGCCGCGACGCCAAGACGGAATTGCAGGAATGGGCGCATGCGAAATTCGGCGTCACGCCCGTTTATAGGGTTGATGACCGCAGCGGACCGGATCATGATCCCCGCTTCACGGTAACGGTGGAAGTGGCTGGAGCCGCGCCCGAGACCGGTATAGAACGCTCCAAGCGCGCCGCCGAGCAGGTGGCCGCGACGCGGATCCTGGAGCGCGAAGGCATATGGCAGCCGCAGTCGGCTCAGAAATGACGGAAAAAATGACCAATCAGGAAGACACGGCTGCCGGCGAAGGTGCAGCTGAAAATAACGGCCCGACCCATTCGGGTTTCGTGGCCCTTATCGGCCCAACCAATGCCGGCAAGTCGACGCTCGTCAACCGGCTCGTCGGCGCCAAGGTGTCGATCGTCAGCCATAAGGTACAGACGACGCGCGCCATCGTGCGCGGCATCGCTATCCACGACAATGCGCAGATCGTCTTCATGGACACGCCCGGCATCTTCAAGCCGCGCCGCCGTCTCGACCGCGCCATGGTGACCTCAGCCTGGGGCGGCGCCAAGGATGCCGATCTCATCATGCTGCTGATCGACAGCGAACGCGGAATACGCGGCGATGCAGAAGCTATTCTCGAAGGGCTGAAGGAAGTCTTTCAGCCGAAGATCCTTGTTCTCAACAAGATCGACCGCGTTCGCCGCGAAGACCTCTTGGCGCTTGCCGCCGCCGCCAATGAGAAGATCGCCTTCCAGGAGACCTTCATGGTCTCGGCCGAAAACGGCTCCGGCTGCGAAGACGTCATGAACTATCTGGCAAAGACCCTGCCGGAAGGCCCCTGGTATTATCCGGAAGATCAGATCTCCGATTTGCCGATGCGTCAGCTCGCCGCCGAAATCACTCGCGAAAAACTGTTCCTGCGCCTGCATCAGGAGCTTCCCTATTCCTCGCATGTCGAGACGGAAAAGTGGGAAGAGCGCAAGGACGGCTCGGTTCGCATCGAGCAGGTCATCTATGTCGAGCGCGAAAGCCAGAAGAAGATCACCCTCGGCAAATCGGGCGAGGCGATCAAGGCGATCTCCACCGCCTCGCGAAAGGAACTGTCCGCGATCCTGGAGCAGCCGGTCCACCTCTTCCTCTTCGTGAAGGTGCGCGAGAACTGGGGCGACGATCCCGAACGCTTCCGCGAAATGGGGCTCGAGTTTCCGCGCGGATAGAATTGAGTTCCGGCGACTGTCTCACCTCGCGACAATCGCCGGCCAGATGCTGGAGCCGTCAAGGCGATTTTTTGGGGCAGCTTATCCCCTCGCATATCTCTTCGGTTGGATCTTTCGCGGCAGCTTCCTTGAAGAAGGGTGCTCATGGGCGTCGTTCATTTGATCCCGGCGATCTCACCCGTCTCTGCGTCGTTCAGACAAACAAGACATTGAAAAAGCTGCCGAAACGCGGGTTGATCCACTCGCGGCGCGCAGCTGTGACGTGTTGGCGGGCCGACGGGTTCACCACGCTTGCGCGAATCGGGATGGCTCAATCTGGACACGTGAATGCTCGGCAGGCGGGGGCGTTGACACGATCTGGCACATGTCTTTTTAATGGCAGCTGATAGTGTATCAACATAGACTAGTATCACCGTCACTTTTCGACCAGTTTCACCTCTTACTAACCGCAGCGGCAAAAGCGATTGGAGCATGATCACGAGCCCATAGTACCGCGGGGCGAAAAGTGCGAAGCGGGTTAGGGCAAGGTCATGTGACTTGAGACCGAGCCAACACGGATGGGGGAATGCCGTCCATTCAACACGGGCCGATGATTGGCGCCGGAGGGATAGATGTGGAAAGTACTACGGGGCGTGGCGTCGTCAGACGCGTGCATGAAGGGGTGTCGCTGATATGACGGTTCAGCGCGCTCTTATTTTGGAAGATAATCTGATCATTGCCATGGAGGCGGAGGAAATCCTTCGTCTTGTCGGGGTCGCAGAGGTGGAAATCGCCTCGAACCTGGAGCAGGCAGTCAACGCCATCCATACCGATCACTATGACTTTGCGATGCTGGATGTGAACCTGGGGGAGTCGATGAGCTTCGGTTTTGCCCGGTTGCTGGTCGAGCGCGGCATCGCCTTCGGTTTCGTCAGCGGCTATTCCGATACGCTCGATTTCCCGGCGGACCTGCGGCATGTGCCGTTGCTCAACAAGCCCTTCGACGAGGCGGCCATGCGGATATTCGTCGACAAGCTGTCATCGGCAAGCAGATCGTCCGAGATGTGACAGCGCCCGCCGTTTGTCCTAAACTCGAATCAAGACAGTCTACGGGACAAATCGGCCGATGCAGTGGCAGGACCATGCGATCATTCTGGGCGTCAAGCGCCTCGGCGAGACTAGTGTCATCGCCGAGGTGATGACGCGCGATCGCGGCCGGCATATGGGACTGGTGCGCTCCGGCCGGTCGCGCTCCATGCAGCCGGTACTGCAACCAGGCAATCTGGTCGAGGTGACGTGGCGCGCGCGGCTGCACGAACATCTCGGTGAGTTCCGCATGGAGCCGGTGCGGCTGCGGGCGGCGCGGCTGATGGAGACGGCGACCGCGGTCTATGGCGTGCAGGCCATGGGCGCGTTGCTGCGCCTGCTGCCCGAGCGCGATCCGCATCCCTATCTCTACGACGCGCTCGACGTCATCCTCGAAAACATGCAGAACCCGTTGGACGCCGGTGAGCTTTTCGTCCGTTTCGAGTTGGCGGTGCTCAACGAGCTTGGCTATGGCCTGGATCTGGGCGAATGCGCCGCGACCGGCGTGCGCGACGATCTGGCTTTCGTGTCGCCAAAGACTGGACGCGCCGTTTGCCGTGCAGCCGGCGCACCCTGGGCCGACAAGATGCTGGCGCTCCCGCCTTTCCTTGCTGCTGGAGCCGCTGAGGCTGCAGATGGCGAAAGCCTCGCCGCCGCCTTCCGCCTGACCGGCTTCTTCCTGCATCGCCATGTCTATGAGCCGCGCGGCATCGAGATCGCCGCGGCGCGAGACGGTTTCATTCAAGCCGCGCTGAAAGCGGTGAATGCCGTTTCGCTGGATCGGCCGGACAATCAGCCCGTCATCGCCGCCAAACGTTGAGGCTTGTTAAATCGGCGAAGCGATTATCGCCGCTTGAATGCCCAGCCTTCCGGCCGCTCCTCGACCACCGTCACCGTATCGCCAATCTTCACGGTACCTTCGCCGCGCGGGACGACATTCCAGCCGAAGAGCGGGCCTGGAACACGCCGATCGGCGGACATGCGGACGCGGCCCATTGCCGGCATAGGGTTCGGAACGTCGCGCGAGCCCGTCTGCTGATCCTGCGTCGTCATGATGCAGCGGGCGCAGGGCTTGACGAGATCGAGGCGAATGCCACCGATGTCGATCGCCGCCCAGCGGTCCTCCGGCCACTCCTCGTCGCAGTCGATGACGATGTTCGGGCGGAAACGCTCCATGCTGACCGAGCCCTCGCCATGGGCGGCAAGATTGGCATTCAGCGCCTTCAGCGAGCCGGTGGTGGTGATCAGGATCTGGTAGCCGTCGGAAAAGGTGACCGGCGTGTCGTCGCCCGCCCATTCCGGGCTGGCAATGCGCGTGGCGAGCCGGTCGAAGAACACCATCCTGACATCGCGCCCGAGCCAGCCGGACAGCGCCGTGTTCGTCGCGTCGTCGGCGACCGAGGCATTAACGGCCGACTTCCAGACATCGACGTCCATGCGGTTATCCGGATGCGGCGGAGGCACGATGATGTCGGCCTTGCCCTCCATTTTCAGCCGCAAATAAGAGGGAGCCGGCTGGACATCGATGCGGGCAATATCCTGCAACTCGCGCTGGGTGATGAAATGCCCTGAGGGGTCGACCAGCATGGCCCGGCGGTCGCCGGCGAGACCGAAGGCGTCGATGGCGGCGGAGGGAATGGCTATGCCGCGTGCGCTCTTGAGCGGATAGATGAAGAGGTCGCTGACCTGCATGAGTAGTCCTCAGATTTCGTCGATGAACATTGCCAGCACGGTCTTCAGCCGCTCATGCCGGTCGCCGGCGAACCTGCGGCCGGCCTCGGTCTGGAACCCATCCGCCAGTTTGAACAGCTTCGTCTCGAAATGATCGATGGCGAAGCGCTTGTCGTCAAGCGGCCGCTCCGTGGCAAGCGGATCGAACGGGTCATAGAGACCGGAGCCCATGCGCCCGGCGATATAGAAGCAGCGCGCTGCACCCACCATGCCGATCGCATCCAGCCGGTCGGCGTCCTGCAATATTTTCGCCTCCAGCGTTTCCGGCGGCAGATTGGCGGAGAAGCTGTGCGTGGTGATCGCATGCGCGGCGGCGGCGATGTCCTCATCGGTCCATCCAAGCTCTCTGAGGATGCCGGACGCCTTCTCGGCGGCGAGCCTCGATGCCTGGGCGCGATGCGGCGAGTTCTTCTCGACCGAGACGCAATCATGCAGCAGCGTGGCTGCGGCGAGGATGCGGGCATTGCCGCCTTCCTCGGCCTGAATGGCCATGGCGCTCCTGAAGACGCGCAGGATATGGGCGATGTCATGCGAGCCGTCGTCGCCATCGGCTGCATGCGGAATGAGATCCGCGGCCAGCGTTTCGAACGGGGCAAAGGCCCGCGCCATCCTGTTGGTGTCCATCGTCAGCCCCGTGTCGGAATGATCTCTCCTGTTCCTATCGAGCGCGGAGATTCTCTGCAATCACCCCGAGGCCTTCTTGCCCGTCAGAAGCTTCTGATAGAACAGGCCGATGCCGATCAATACCGCGCCGAGGCCGATGAAGGACAGCGCCCGCAGGAAGCCCTCCAGATTTGCCATGTCGATGAGGAAGACCTTGACGACGGCGACGAGGACCAGCGCGGCGGAGGCGATGCGCAGGCTGCGGGCATCAAAGCGTGCCCCGAGCCAGAGAAGGGCGATACCGATCGTCAGCCAGACGACGGAGTAGGAATAGAGTTCCCCTTGAATGAAGCCGTTCCAGAACGGGATATACTCGCCCTGCCAGAAGCGGCGCACCGATAGCGTCGCCCAGGCAAAGGTCATGACGGCGCCGGCGACTGCCAGCATGGTCACATAGGGCAGGGGCCGCCTGTTTCGCGCATAGAGAGCCAATCCGGCATAGGCGAGCGCCGGCAGCAGATAGCCGAGCAGCAGCAAGTTGAAGAAGGGGATCCTGCCCGTGCTCTCGCCGGTGATGAACGGATTGAGCCCGAGCAGATGCAGCGTCAGGATCGAGATGACGGAGAGGACGCCGACTGCCATGCCGCCATAGCGGAAGACGGGGCTCGAAGCGCTGAGATCGAGCGCCATCAGCGTTGCCGAGGCGCCGATCGCCAGCAATGTGTAGATCGATTGTTCGCCAAGCGTCGGAACGCTTGAATTAAGCACGCCGCCATTCATCGCGTGACGCACGAGGATGGCGATGGTCAGCAGCACCAGAAGGCTCGCCAGCGCCTGCAATGCATTGCGAAGCCTGAGGCTTGGCGAGCGCCTGACCTCGAATGCGGACCAGACGGCGAGTGCGGCGGGGATACCGTAGCCGACCAGCAGCATGTTGAAGACCGGCGTCGTGCCGAGTTCACCCGGGTCGACGATCGTCGGTTGCCAGGCGATGCGTCCCATGGTGATGATCAGCGCCGCGACCATCGTCCATGGCAGCACCAGCCACGAGCGGATCCGCCCGACCAGCAGATAGGCAATGCCCAGCATCGGCAGCAGGATCGTCGGCACGGCGTCGTGGGCAAGCGTATGTAGGGCAAAGACCGCAGCGGCAAACGAGCCGGCCGCGAGGATATTCGTAGGCAGCGCCAGGCTGCTCTCGGCGGAGCGGCGATGCTGCCATTCGGCGAGCGCCATCAGGATGACGGCGAGCCCGATGCCATAGAGCCCGTGCAGCCAGTCGCGGGTCCAGTTGCCGAAGGTGATGTAGCTGATGGTGGCGATCGCCAGCGGTGTGGCGGCCATGATGACGCTCCAGAACGCCGCAAAGGGCTTCTCGCTCTCGCCGAACCGTTTGAGGAAGAAGACGCCGATCAGCACGAAGACTGCACCGAGGCCGAGACCTTCATAGACCACGATATCATAGAGCGCTGGCGAAACCTCCGCGATGCCCCAATCCAAGGCATTCATCGGGGACGTCAGAAGCATGGACATGCCAAGACCGGCGGCGACAGCTGACAAGATGGCCGCCCAGGCCGCATGCAAACGGCTGGCTCCGAAGGCCGCGACTGCCGCAACGATCGCCGCGAACAGAAGGGTGGCGTTGGAGAGCGGGTATCCGTTCAACAGGCCGTAGCCCAGCATGGACAGCGCGACTGCGCAGGCGCCGATAGATGCTGTCAGCGTCATGCCGAGTGGCTCGCGGGCGAGAAATAGGACCGGGCGGCTCACGGGCGGCAGGGCCGGCGACTCTTCTGAGTCGGTCAGCCCGGCTGGCACTGAAGGATCTTCGCCAGGCACTGCTGCGATTTCATAACGCCCCGGCCAGATGAAGATCGTACCGGCGATCATCGCCAGCATGGCGAGTGTGACGGGGCTAAGGTCAACGACAGGACTGTTTGTAATGTAGAGTAGTGCCCAAAGGCTGAGGAGCACATTTGCCAAGGCGGGCGCGATCTGCCAGCGGCGCAGCCGCGATGCGGTGGCTGTGGCGAGCCAGGTGAGGACGAGATAGCCGAACAATACCCACGGCTTTGGCGCCGTCGAGGCGATCAGGGCCGGGGTGACCATCGAGGCCAGCAGACCGAGGCCGGCAAGCGCCTGGCCGTGCAACAGCGACAGGCCGAGGGTGGCAAGCGAGATCAGCGCCAGGAGAAAGAAGGCGGTCGCCGGTCCGATGAAGCCGTAAATGCCATGCGCGGCATAGGTCGAGCCGAACAGCGCAACGACACCCGCCGCCGTCAGCACGCCGGGGATCATCGCATTCTGGAAGGCATTGGCAAGAACTGGCGCGGAGCGGCGGCGGATCACTTCGCCGGCGGCAATCAGAACCAGACCGAAGAGCGCGGCGAGTGCCAGCCGCACGCCTGGGCTGAGCAGGCCGCTCTCGATCGAATACTTGACCATGAAGATACCGCCGAATGCCAGCGCGATACCGCCGACCCAGACGGCCCAGCGGGCGCCGATCGTGCTTTCCAGGCTTTCATTTCCGGAGGTATGGGCATCCTGCGCAAAGGCGGGAGTTACGGTCTCATGGATTGGTGCTGTTTCGCCGCCATCGGTCATGGTGGCTGCTTCAACAGCAGGCGCCGCTACCGTCTCTGCCAAGGGCTGCGCAGCAGATTCGGTGTCTGAATCGGCCACATCGATGGTTTCGGCCGCACTAGCTGATTCGCCGCTTCCCATGGCCAGCACCCGGCCGGCGAGTGCATTCTGCAGCTCCTGGACGCGGCTTTCGAGCTTTCCTAGCCGTAGATTGTAGCTCCGCAGTATAAAAATACCGACGACTACGACCGCGATCAGCAGCAAATCCATGATGTCCCCTCCATGGGCTCTTGGCCGCACATTATACGAAATGAACCGGGGAGTAAGGGACGATCAGCCAATTCACTCATGATTCCAGGGGATTACGCGACGAAGATGGCGTGTTCTGGTTTGCCGACGGCTCTAGAATTATTAGGATGTGTTAATTTATAACTTGGAAACTATTGTTAATACTCATTAACAATTTGGCCTTTACCGATGCTGAGAACAGGCCTATCAGCACATGTATAGTTCAACTGAAATGTATTGCGTACAAACGACGTCGCATGAGGCGGCTCCTACCCTAGGAGGTTTGTATGTCCCATGTATCTTCCATATCCAACAGTTCCTATCCTTATCGGGGCACTCTTTCGCGGCTCGACGCGAATGATGATGGTGTCCTGAGCCGTGAGGAGCGTGAAGCCGATGAGCGCCCGGGTATCCTCGAGGACGATTCGAATGCTGAAGGCAGCGATGGAACCAGCAGTGCGCTGAGCAGCCTGATGGCGAAGCTCATGCAAATGCCGATTGCCGGCACGACTGCGACGGGCAAATCGCTGGAGACGAACAGTGCTTTCGACCTCGACCTGCTGACGCCGATGGATGCCTATAACAGCACCTACGGACAGTACGACGTGGACAGTGCAGCGGCCTGATCCGCTTTTGCCGGATAATGATAGCGGTTCGCCGGACAACGGCGGACCGCTTCTTTGTGATTGAAACTATTCATTTTCCTCCTCGCCGGAACACCCGTCCCCGTGATGCGTTGCATTGGTAACGCCAAAAGGGAGGATGTATCCATGAGAACGATCATTATTGCCGCAACGCTGGCGCTGACTGCGGCCTTGCCCGCCTTCGCGCAGGGTAAGCAGACGGCGATTGCGAATTTCATCGGTGCCGACGGCAAGCAGTCGGGACGGGCGGTCCTGACCGAGGCGAAGACGGGCGTGCTGATCGAGCTCGATGTCTCCGGACTGCCGGTCAATCGTTGGGTTGCCTTCCATATCCACGAGAGTGATCGCTGCGACCACACACACGGGTTCGATTCCGCCGGCGGCCATTTCAATCCCACCAAGGCGGAGCATGGTCTGCTTGCCGCCAATGGCCCGCATGCTGGCGACATGCCCAACCAATATGTCGATCAGGACGGCAAGCTGCGGGCACAGGTCTTCAACGGCATGGTATCGCTCGACGGCAAGAACGGTATCCGCGGCCGGACGCTGATGATCCACGCTGACTCCGATGATTACCGCAGCCAGCCCGTCGGCGGTGCCGGCAAGCGGCTGGCCTGCGCGGTGATCCAATAGTTTTGCCGCCTTAGTGATTCGCGGCATTTGCCCCGATTTCTTACCTAGCGCCGGTTGTCCTTCTCATGCGGAGGCCCACCGGCGATATGATTCGATGCCTGTCAATTGGGGTTAATGATCAATTAACACCTATCTTTGACCACCCCTCCAAATCGGCCTATCCCATCAGGCATTTCAACAAGTGTGCTGCGTCCCACCGAAAGCGCCTGGTGGCGTTTACTTCAGGAGATTTGGATGAGTAGTATTTCTTCAGTTGGAAGCAGCATGAGCGCTGCCTCGTACAATCCCCTTGATAAAAACCATGACGGCGTTGTGGACGCCCAGGAGCTGCAGGAAGCAGCGCAATCAGGGCTTCTGTCGGCGAGCGTTCTCGGCGATGAGGACAGCGATGACAGCAGCGCTCAGAGTCCGACGAGCGCGTTCTCCGGCAATCTGGCGTCCATGCTGCTGCAGATGCAGCAGGCGAGCGCCAGCGGCCAGACCGGCACGGACACGTCAAGCGATGACTCGTCCGACCAATCACCGATGGACCAGCTCTTCGCCAGCCTCGATACCAACAAGGATGGCAAGGTTTCCTCCGACGAGTTCGTGGCCGGACGCCCGAAGGACATGAGCGAAAGCGATGCCGCGAACCTGTTCAACAGCCTGGATACCCAAAGCTCGGGTTCGCTGGACAAGGATCAGTTCGCCGAAGGCCTCGATGTCCTAAAGTCGACCGATGCGTCCGCCGCCGATGTCCTGTCGCAGGAGCAGCCCTCCAGTGATAGCACCAGCGACAATGCCGACCAGAACGCGCTGGAAGTTTTCATCAGCGAGCTGCAGGCCTCGATGAACGTCTATCAGAATACCTATGGTCAGTATGATACGGATCAGACGAACAGCGTTGCCGCCTGATCAGTTGCCATGACTTAAACCTGAAATGGACGGAGATTGCGCAAATGCAGTCTCCGTTTTTTATGGGACGTCGATCTCCGCTGGCAGCGGCAGCACGAAGGGCGCATTGCCATCCGCGTCAGCACCCCGGCCGATCGCCTTGACGGCGTCGACCAGCCGTCCCTTGCGGCCAAGCACCTCGTCACCGATCATGATCAATCGCGTGTTCGGCGTCGCATAGCGCGAGGCGGTACGCAGGCGGCGGGCAAGCGTCAAGTCGTCCTCTCCGGGATGAACGGCAAGCGCTGCGATCAGTGCCGCCGCCGGCGAGCGCGAGACGCCCATCCAGCAATGGATCAGCAGTGGCGCGGTGCGATCCCAGCTTCTCGCGAAATCGATGATGTCGCGGACATGCGTCTCCTGCGGTGCGACGAGATCGCCGGTGCCGGCAAAGCTGATATCGTTCATGCCGAGCAACAGATGCCGCTCCGCCTTGATCACGGCCGGCCGATGAAAGCTCTGCTCCTTCGCCATCAGGCTGATCATTTCCGATGCGCCATGGCGGACAGCCATTTCAGCGATGCGCGCCAGCGGCGACACGACGATCGTGGTCATGCCTCGGCTCCCACGGCGGCGCGTTCGGCCTCGATCGCCTCGAAACGTCTTAGGAAAAGCCGCTGGGCTTCGATCGCCGGCATGGGCTGGATCGGCAGCATGTCCTGCGTAATGCCGCGCGGCTGGCCGAAGAACTTTCGCGCTTCCTGCGGTGTAAAGCCGGCCAGCAGCGTTGCCTCGAAATAGGCTGAGACCGTGTCGGCCTTCTTGATCTTTTCCTTCAGGCGCGGGGCGCAGTGTGGCGGCAAGGCGAAGCGCCGGTAGATTGCCGCCTCCAGCCGCTTTTCCACCAGCTTGTACTCGCCGCCGACCACCGATTTGAACGGTGAGATCATATCGCCGATGACGTATTCGGGAGCGTCATGCAGCAGCGCCGCCAGCAGTTCATCCGGTGTCGCCGGGTTGAGCTGGCGGAAGATCGCCTCGACGACGAGGCTGTGCTGCGCCACCGAGAAGGCGTGATCCCCGGAGGTCTGGCCGTTCCAGCGTGCGACGCGGGCGAGTCCATGGGCGATATCGCTGATCTCGACGTCGAGCGGCGAGGGGTCCAGCAGGTCGAGCCTGCGCCCGGACAGCATGCGCTGCCAGGCACGCGGGGTAGTACCCGATGTCATGCCGAAGCCTCGTCGGTATGCGTCGGGAAGGTGAGGCCGGACCAGACGGGCAATGCAACGGAGACCGCGATGCCGGCGGCCAGGATCGGCGTGCCGGCAGCGATGGCTTCGCCGGCGCGGTCGATACGAACAATGGCAAGCCCGCTGGCGCCAGCGATCGAACCCAGCGTGCCGATCGGCTTGCCGCCGGCGGTCAATTCCGTGCCGCTTGCGGGCAGATCGGTGCTTCCGGTGACGATGACGACCCGCCGGCGCGCGGTGCCGCGATGCTGCATGCGCGAAACCACTTCCTGGCCGACATAGCAGCCCTTGCGGAAGCCAAGGCCACCATTGAGGTCCAGCAGCACATCATGCGGAAAAGCGTCCTGCAGGGCGAAATCCGGGCCGGAAACGGCAATGCCATTGGCGATGCGTAGCGCCTCGTAAAGTGTCTCGGCGTCGTCGCCATGATGGCCTGATGTCCGCGTCAATACAATGCCCGCCTTGGCGAAGCGGCTATCCTTGGGGCCTTCGGCTGCATTGTCGCCCCAGGCGACCGTAACGCCGTCGGTCTCCTCTACAGCGAAATCGACCGGCGCGCGCAGCCTATACATGGTGAGCCGCTTCAGCAGCCCATCCCTTTGCGCCGTATCGGTTTCCAGTAGAAAGCCGGGGCCATCCCTGGAGATCATGAAGTCGAACAGGATCTTGCCCTGCGGCGTCAACAGCGCGCCGGGACGCACCTCGTCCGTGCCGAGCGAGGCAAGGTCGGTAGTGATGAGATTGTGCAGGAAAGGCTCCGCCTCGGCGCCGGTGACGCGAAGAAAGGAACGGTCTTTCAGGAATACGGCTGGCATGATGAACCCGCTAATTTCGCCTATCGCCCAGAGGTAGGGCCTCTGCTCGGGAACCGCAAGTTCTGCGGCCGGATCATTCGCCGGAGGTGAAGAATTTCCACTTGCCGTCGGGCGTGATGCCGACGCGATAGAAATTATAGCCGCCGAACTCCAGCATGTCGGAGAAATCGCCGGCGGTGACGATCCGCATCAGGTCGACCTTTTCCGGCGCGGTCAGGGTCTTGATGTCCTTCTCGGCGAAATAGGGCCAGACATACATCTCGTTCGGCGTTCCCTGGCCGACATGGGCGCAGGCACTCGACAGGATATCGAGGAGGATGGAGAGGATCTCGATGCCGTCGGAATCGCCGGAGAGATCATGCAGCGTCTTGATCGGATCTTCGCCCGGATCGTCCGCCGTCACCTGCGTCTGGTTGAGGCCGCCACCGACATTCATCAACGGGCGCAGGCGCTCAAGATCGCCGGAGGCAGCCGCCTCGACGATGGTCTCGCGCAGCTTGCGCACCGGCTCCGGCACCTTGCTGATATCGTAGATGATTTCCGCCGGCTTGCCGTTATTCGGAGCATCGTTGGCGGCGGCGCCGCCGCTGGATTCTCCGGCCTGGCTCTTGACCAGCGGGTCCGGCATGGGAAGAGCTTTGGAGGGGGCTTCCAGCGCCTGCTCGATCGGCTTGTCACTGTTTTGCTGCGTAGGCTTGCTCGCAGCACCCGACTGAGCGGCGGACGGATTTATCAGCGAAAAGGCGAGAGCCGGCAGAGGGGAAGCAAGGCTGCCGAAAAACATAGTCGCGGCGGCGAGCGAGGCAATGGAACGTCGAAACTCATTGCCTGGTACTACATGCATAAGGGATCTCTGGCTGTTATTGCAGGGTGCGGTTCGGAGAGAATTCACCAGCAAGCATGCGTTCCCTAAGCGATTCGAGCAAGGCTTCCGCGCCCTGTTCCCCATGAATGCGAATAGTCTCGCGGATGGCATGGGCAATCGCGGCGTCGGCGATGATCTCCGGCTCAATGCCGTCGGCCATTCCGTCGGCCCAAGCCTCGTTCTGGTATTCCAGCGCTGCCTGCATCTTTTCGTGGACGATCATGTCGTCGATTTCGTTCAGGCTAGCTTCCATCGATTCTTCCTTACGACGTTCATGTCCTTACCGCTTGATTAACGACTTTATCAGCCTTTTCCTAAAACGACACGGCTCGGTACGAAAAGGGGTTAATAAATCGTCAATTTCCAAAGCGAGCGGTTATTTCTGTAGCGAGTGTTGCACCTTCGTTACGGTATCGCTCCTCGGCGACAACGGCCTGCGAGGTGCAATTCGTGTAAACCGACGCAAAAGATCTGTACCCACGGTTGAACGCGGCGGTTAGTCTTTCCTTGCGTTTCGGTTCGTTCTTGGTCTCCGCGTCGAGCAACTGCTGCATGCCCGTCCGCCAGCCGTCTTCCGTGGCGGGGCTGCAGAGGTTGCGCAGATAGTTGACCGAGCCGAGAATTTCGGCGAGCCGCAAAAGTTGGTCGTCATAAGGCGTCGGCTGCTCGGCGTCGCCATTATCGCCGGGCGCCTGCACTTGCGGAGCGGTCGTCGCCGGCTGCGCAAAGGCCGGAAATGCAGCCGCAAGCGCGGCGCAGATCACAAGCGGATGAATGAGGCGACGATGAATCATGTGTTCAATTGATACGGCAAGCATGACGGGAACAAGGCGAAAGGCTCGCTTTCCACCCCGTTATTGTTAAGCATCGTTAACGCCGGAGCCGGCTCATCCCCTCAGCCACGGGCTGCAGCGATCCGCTCGACGCATTCGAGCACGCTTGCTGGAACGGGCAGGGCGCGGATCTCCTCCAGCGTGTACCAGCCGATTGCAGCGGCATCGTCGGCGGCTTCGGCGGTCGCTTCCTCGTCGGCATCGACCTGGAAGACCGACAGGAGGAAGTGACTGGTAAGTGTCCCGTCTGCTGCATGGCTCCGGAGATCATAAGTCTCGAACAGGCGGGGATTGCGGGCCGGTATCCCCGTCTCCTCCTCGAACTCCCGCACCGCCGTTTCCGCCGGCGTCTCGCCGTCCTCGGCCCGTCCGCCGGGAAAAGCATACATATCGGCGGACGGCGGGTTGCGGCGCAGCACCAACAGGAAGCGACCGTCGCGTTCAAGGATGGCGGAGGAGGCAGGGCGAGGGATGGAGGTCATGGGTCTTCGAATCCCGAGGGAAATATTATGCGGCGATGGAGGCTTTCAATGCTTGCAAGATACGGCTCTTGTTGCACCGGATGAAAGCCCTTTTACTTGCAAATGAGAACGACGATTCGAAACCGCCGCCCAAGCAGCCGAATATTATGATGACATACGCCCTCTATGCCCTTGCCGCGTTGGCTGAGATTGCCGGCTGCTTTGCCTTCTGGGCTTGGCTGCGGCTGGCAAAGCCCATCTGGTGGCTGGCGCCCGGCCTGGTGTCGCTGGCGCTGTTCGCCTGGCTGCTGGCGTTGGTGCCGAGCGATGCGGCGGGGCGCACCTACGCGGCCTATGGTGGTGTCTATATCGTCGCCTCCATTCTCTGGCTTTGGCTAGCCGAGGGACGGTTGCCTGATCGCTGGGATATCACCGGTGCCGCGGTCTGCCTCGCGGGTGGCTCCATCATTCTCTTCGGCCCGCGCGGCTGACCTTCTCCTTGACCCAGGGCTTTCAGGGTGCAAAACAAGCCCTATGTGCGGACGCTTTGCATTGACATCGACGCCGGAATACGTGGGCGAGGCGCTGGGCGTCCTGCTCAGCGAAGGCTTTCCCGCGCGCTATAATATCGCGCCGACACAGCCGATCCTCGTTGTCATCTCGGGCGACAGGCAGGAGCGGGGCAGCAACCTGCCGGATCGTCGCGCAGTGCTCGTCCGCTGGGGCTTTACGCCCGCCTGGGTGAAGGATCCGAAGGAGTTTCCGCTGCTGATCAATGCGCGTGCCGAAACCGCAATCGGCAAGGCCTCGTTCCGCGCCGCCATGCGGCATCGGCGCATTCTGATCCCCGCCTCGGGCTTTTACGAATGGCATCGCCCCTCCAAGGAGAGCGGCGAGAAGTCTCAAGCTTATTGGATACGCCCGCGCGAAGGCGGTGTCATCGCCTTTGCCGGCCTGATGGAGACTTGGGCGTCGGCCGATGGGTCGGAAGTCGATACGGGTGCGATCCTGACGACGGCGGCGAACAAGACGATGCGTCCCATTCATGACCGCATGCCCGTTGTCATCAAGCCGGAGGATTTTGCCCGCTGGCTGGATTGCAAGACACAGGAGCCGCGCGAGGTTCTCGACCTGATGGCACCGGTTCAGGAGGATTTCTTCGAGGCGATCCCGGTTTCGGATCGCATTAACAAGGTCGCCAATATGGGACCTGACTTGCAGGAGCCGGTAACGATCGAGGCTCCGGCCAAGCCGTTGAAGAAGCCAGACCCTGGCGATGGCCAGTTGAACCTCTTCTGAACGGCTTCGTGTCGAGATCGGCGCTGCCACAAGCCGCTGATAAGACAGTCGGCTCCCGCTGGCTGGCGAATAAAGTCTGGTCTTAGGCGATCTTCTTTTTCATCGGCTTGGTCTTCAGCATCAGATGTGCTGCCAGAACGGCCTTCAGGCCGAGCGGACGATAAAGCAGGCTGGGATCGATCTTTGCCTGCGGTTGTGCCGCTTCGTTTTTCTTCGTGGTCATGGGTTACTCCTCACCTTGTTCCCGCTGGTGTTTTCTGAATCACCAAACTGCTTCGCTAATGTGTCGTAAATCATGACAAATCAAAGGCGTTTGCCGATCAGCTTTTGTAAACAGCGACCATATTTCGCGAGATGAGCGCGAAATTTCCGTATTTTATATATCTACCTAAGGTATTAATTCTTAATTAACCATATGCCCGCTTGGCGTGAGCCGACGCAACCCGTCGACCAACGACGAGCAGTATGGCTCGGCGCGTCGAGCCATGCCGGCTTTTTGGCTAGATATGCCGACCGATATCGTCGTTGGAATCGTCGACGTCGGGATCGGCGGGGCCGTTGATGGTGAAGGTGCCGTATTTGCGCGCCCAGGAGCGGGCGCCGAGCGGCAGTGACAGCAGGTAGGCAATGACGGTCACCACCATGACATGCCAGGTGTAGCTCATCAGCAGCGCCACATAGACAACGAGCGCCAGCATGATCGGCAGCACGAGATCGCGGCGAATGCCGCTGCCTCCGGTCTTGCCGGACCAGACGGGCAAGCGGCTGACCAGCAGGAAGCCGATCAGCACGGTATAGGCGGCACCCCAATAGGCGAAGGTTCTGGTGGGCTCCACGCCCAGAAAACCGAGATAGACCGGCAGCAGCACAAGCATGGCGCCGGCCGGCGCCGGCACGCCGACGAAATATTCCGACTGCCAGGACGCCTTGTGCTCGCGCTCCGCCATGACGTTGAAGCGTGCAAGGCGTAAGCCGGCGGCGATGGTGTAGATCAGGGCTGCGATCCAGCCGAGCGAGCGTGCCTGATCGAGCAGGAAGACATAGACGACAAGCGCCGGCGCGACACCGAAATTGACGATGTCGGCAAGCGAATCCATCTGGGCGCCGAATTTGGACGTGGCCTTCATCAGCCGCGCCACGCGTCCGTCGACGCCGTCGAGGAATGCGGCGACCAGCACGGCAACCACGGCGAGTTCGTAACGGTTTTCGAAAGCGAGACGGATGCCGGTCAGGCCCGCGCAGATCGCCAGGACGGTGATCATGTTCGGCACCATCAGCCGTAATGGAATTTCCCTAAGGCGCGGCCCGCGCGCCTCGTCATTGGGACCATTCGGCTCGAAGGGCGGAAAGGGCGTTTTCATCCTGCTCGTTTCCTTGGCGCTTAGCTGCGGCGGCTAACGGTCGGGCCTTTCGGCGAGCCGAATTCGGCGATCACGGTCTCGCCGGCGATCGCCCTCTGGCCGACCGCAACGCGCGGTTCGGCGCCCGCGGGAAGGAAGACATCGAGACGTGAACCGAAGCGGATCAGGCCGATGCGCTCGCCGGCGTCGAGCGGCTCGTTGACATTGACGAAGCAAAGGATGCGGCGGGCAACGAGGCCCGCGATCTGCACGACGCCGATCTCACCATGCTTGGTTTCGATCGTGAGGCCGTTGCGCTCGTTCTCCTCGCTCGCCTTGTCCAGCTCCGCATTGAGGAAGCTGCCCTGGCGATAGGCGATATTGGTGATGCGGCCGCGCATCGGCGAACGGTTCACATGGCAATCGAAGACATTCATGAAAATCGACACGCGCAGCATCGGCTCGATGCCGAGATTAAGCTCGGCCGGCGGCGTGACCATCTGCACGCCGGAGACCTTACCGTCGGCAGGCGATATGGCCAGATCATCGTCCTGCGCCGTCATGCGCTCGGGATCGCGGAAGAAATAGGCGCACCAGAGCGTCAGGATCAGGCCGATCCAGAAGAGCGGCTTGAAGACCCAGCCGAGAACCAGCGATGCAACAAAGAAGCCTGCGACGAAGGGATAGCCTTCCTTGTGCACGGGGACGATTACGTTGCGTACGCTATTCAACAAGCTCATCGATGGCGGGCTCCTGTGATTGCCAGTTGACGGTGACTACAGGCAAAAGCCGTCATGGGCAATGGTTTCGCGCAGTCACCCCCAGGCGAAACCGGCCGGGATAAGCCTATTGCCATTGCCGCGTTCCCCAACGCTTGGTCGGGCACAAATTCTTGCAACGCCGAAAGGGTCGTCGCGACAGCGAATGAAAAGCCGCCGGAAGATGGTCCGGCGGCTTGTTATGCCAGTGCTGTGCTCAGCGAGGATCAAAGGCCGAGAGCGGCCCGCAGCTCTTCCCTAGCGGCCTCGTATTCGGCCTTGTAATCCTCATGCGTGGTGATGGTCTGTGCGATGACTGTGCCCGCGATGCGGCCGGCCTCGATGTCGGTGGCGTAGTGGATGCCGCCGACGATGCGGTTATGGCCGTATTCCCAGGCGCGGGTCATGATGACAGCCTTCTTTTCCGGCACCATGTTCGAAAGCACGATACCCATCAGCGTTCCGAGCGTCGTATGGCCGGACGGATAGGAACCGGACTTCGACAGAGGCACGATCGGCTTGACGAGATCGCTGTAGAGATGCGGGCGCGGGCGCTTCCAGACATCCTTGGCCGGATCGACGACGGCGCCCTCGGTTTCGACGATACGATCGAAGAAGGCCGAGAACTTCGGAAGGTTTTCCTTGGTGAATTTCGGATTGTCGATGACGTCGGAGAAGCGCCAGACGTTTTCCTCGGCATCGGCAACTGCGCGGGCAGCCATTTCCGGGGTGCGGGTCACCTGCAGCGTCAGGATTTCTCCCAGCTCGGCTTTGGTCTGGGCCGAGTCATTGGCCGGCGGTGGGGGCAGAAGGTTCAGGAGATTGATCTCCTTGGCATTGGCAAATGGCTTGGCGTCGTCGGCGAAGACCGGCGCGGCAAGACCGACGGCGAGAAGGAGGGTAAAGGTTCTGGCGAGATTGCGCATTCGGGGGGCCTCTTCGAATGAGTGACCGCTCTCGCTATCAAGCGCGTATCTCAGTCTCATGACAGCCGCTTGCTTCAGCGCGCCGGCGCGAGCCGATTGACCACACCGAGGTCGTCGTTCTCGCGCACCTGCTTCAGATGCTCTTCGGCCTGTGTCGCTTCGCGCTGGCGGTTCCACATCGAGGCGTAGAGGCCGTTCTGTTCCAGAAGGGCGGCATGCGTGCCGCGTTCGGCGATTTCCCCGCTTTTCAGCACGATGATCTCGTCGGCGCCGATGACGGTGGAGAGCCGGTGGGCGATGACCAGCGTCGTGCGGTTCTTCGAAACGACGTCGAGGGCCGTCTGGATTTCCTGTTCGGTCGTGGTGTCCAGCGCCGAGGTCGCTTCATCGAGGATGAGCACCGGCGGGGCCTTGAGAACGGTGCGGGCAATGGCGACACGCTGCTTTTCGCCGCCGGAAAGTTTCAGGCCGCGTTCGCCCACCTTGGTCTCAAAACCCTCGGGCAGCTGGCGGATGAAGTTGCCGATCTGGGCAATTTCGGCCGCTGCCATCACCTCGTCCTCGCTCGCACCCGTCCGTCCGTAGCGGATGTTGTAGGCGATGGTGTCGTTGAAAAGCACGGTATCCTGCGGCACCATGCCGATCACCTTGCGCAGGCTCTTCTGCGTCACCGTGCGCAGATCCTGATCGTCGATGGTGATCGTGCCGCTCTGGACGTCGTAGAAGCGGTAGAGCAGCCGCGACAAGGTGGATTTGCCGGCGCCCGAGGGACCGACAACGGCGACCGTCTTGCCGGCCGGCACCTCGAAGGAGATGCCTTTCAGGATCGGCCGGGCGGCGTCATAGGCGAAATGCACATCCTTGAAGGAAATGGCGCCCTTGCCGATGACAAGTTCCTTGGCGTCGGGAGCGTCCGTTACCTCGGGCTTGACTTCCAGGAGGTCGAACATCTCCTCGATGTCGGTCAGGCCCTGGCGGATTTCGCGGTAGACGAAGCCGATGAAGTTGAGCGGCACGGAGAGTTGCAGCAGCATGGCGTTGACGAAGACGAAGTCGCCGACCGTCTGGTGGCCGTTAAGAACGGCCCAGCCGGAGACGACCATCATGACCGTGGTACCGAGTCCGAAGATCACGCCCTGGCCGAAGTTGAGCCAGCCCAGCGACGTCCAGACGCCGGTGGCGGCCTTCTCGTAACGCGCCATCGACTGATCGAAACGCTTGGCCTCCATCTCCTCATTGCCGAAATATTTGACCGTCTCGAAGTTCAGGAGTGAATCGATCGCCTTGGTGTTGGCGTCCGTGTCGCTCTCGTTCATCGTCCGGCGGATGGAGATGCGCCAGTCGCTCGCCTTGACGGTGAACCAGATATAGAGCCAGACCGTAACCGCCGTGATGGCGAGATAGGAAAAGCCGTAGCCGCGCCAGAAGATGATGGCGGTCAGCAGGAACTCGACGAAGGTCGGGAGAGTGTTGAGAATGGTGAAGCGGACGATCGTCTCGATGCCCTTGGTGCCGCGCTCGATGACGCGCGACAGGCCGCCGGTCTTGCGCTCAAGATGAAAGCGCAGCGACAGCTCGTGAATGTGCACGAAGGTCCGGTAGGCGAGCTGACGCACGGCATACTGGCCAACGCTGGCAAACAGTGCGTCCCGAAGCTGGTTGAGGCCGAGCTGGATAAGGCGGGTGACATTGGTGGCGATGATCAGCGCGATGGCGCCGACCATGAAGGCCGGCAGGATACCCTGCATGTCGAGCTTGCCGTTCAGCGCATCGACGGACCATTTGAAGAAATACGGGACCAGCAGCAGGAAGAGTTTCGAGACCAGCAGGTAGACGGTTGCCCAGACGACCCGCATCTTCAGGTCCATGCGCCCCGTCGGCCACATATAGGGCCAGAGATTGACGAGCGTATTCAATGGATTGCTGGAATCCGCCGATATGGTCTTCTTGCGGTCTGCCATGTCCGTCTCCGGCGAATATGTGAGGCAGCCGGGCAATGGCACGCAATCGCGCCGCCTGGCTGGAAAGGCCCAGTCGGATCATGACCAGGGCAAAGGGATTGGCGGCACGCTTATACTATTTTGATGCCCGGTAAAAGCAGCGGCCAGGCGTTGATGGCGCCTGGCCGCATCGTATTGGTTTTGTTGCGAGAGCTTGCCTCTTACAGATGCTCGCCCGAAAGCCGCTTGCGGTGCAGTTCTTCAGCATTCGGCAGCGCGTCCTTCGGCAGGCCGAAGACCTGGCCCGGTAGGATGCGGTCCGGATTATTGATCTTGTCTTCGTTGGCGATATAGATCGTCGTATAGCGCACGCCCGCGCCGTAGATGCGGCGGGAGATCTGCCAGAGCGTATCGCCGCGGCGGATGATGACCGCATTGGTGTCCTGCGATAGCGGCGCCTGTTCTATGGTTTTCGGGCCGCCGCCATTGGAGGCGGTTTCCGCGCTTGCCGGCGTCGCTTTTTCCGGCTTGGCGACGGCGGCGATCATCTGCTCGAGATTGGGCAAGGCATCGCCGACCGACTTCGGATCCTTCGGCAGGGCCTGCAGCGAGGAAAGCGCCTTGAGTGCCGCGTTCGAGGCATCCGTGGCCGCCTGTTTCAGCGCCGCATTCGCGTCGATCGTCGGACGGAATTCCGAAAGGGACTTGAGCGCGATTTCCGTTCCCGAACGGGCAGCGGCAAGCTGCTCGGCATTCGGCTGCTTGCCATCGGCGAAGAGGCCCTTCAGCAGGGTGAAGGCCTTCGAGGCATTCTCCGTCAGCTTGCCGAGCTCACCTACGTCAAGCGGCACCATGGTGGTGGCGGCCGGATTGCTGCTGGCACCGGCAGCCGCTGGTGTCTGCGCCGCGACCGTCACCTGATTGCCCTCGGGGCGGGTGAAGTTGACGCTGGTGCGGACCACCACATCGCCGTTGCCGCCGAGAACGTCGACGCGGATCTTGTGGTTGCCGACCGACAACGGCATTGTACCGTCGACGACGAAATGCCCATCGGCTCCCGCTGCGATTTCACCGATCAGCTTGTCGTCGGCATAGGCGCGGACCTTGGCGTTCGGCTTGGTCGTCCCGGCAACGAAGATGTGGTCGTTCTCGATTTCGACCGCATTGACCATCACGTCTGGCTCGCTGCCGGACGTTGCGGCAGGCGGCGTGGCTGTAGCGTTGCCGGCGGTCGCGGTCGCGGTGGCGACGGCGGCATTATCCTGCGGTTTGGCGTCGGCGGCGGTCGCCGGCGGGTTGGTGGTCGTCGCCTGTTCGCTCGGAGAGACGCGTCCCTGCTTGGCCGACGGCGCGGTGATGATGCGGCTTGCTACGCCCGGCTTGGAGACCATGGCAAGAAGTTGGCTCTTGTCGTCCTTCGGAACCGAAACGGTGGCGACTTCTTCCGAAGTCACGGCCTTGCCGTCCTTGCCGGTTGCGCGCAAGGCGAGTTCATGGTCGCCGGGCGGCAGCGGATTGTCGAGCACGGCCACGAAATCGCCGCTCGGCCCGACCTGGGTCGTCGTCACCACCTTGTCGCCGTCGACGATTTCCAGCTTGGAATTGGGCTCGGCCGAACCGGCGATGACGGTGGAGCCATCGGGCTCGACACGCAGCACGTCGAAGGATGGCGTCGAGGATCCGGCTGCGGCCTGTGTCTGCGGCACGGGCTGGCCGGTCAGCGCTGCCAGCGCCTTGTCGATCGCGGCATTGGCATCGGCGATGTTTTCCGGAAGCGACTGGATGATGGAGAGCGCCTTGCCGGCGCCGTCATGCGCCTTGTCGACCAGGGCGGTCGTGGTGGCGTCCGTCCCTTGCGGAGCGGTAAAGCCGACGACTGCTTGCAGCGCCGTGATCACCTTCGTCTTGGCGGCTGCGAATATATCCTCGCTCGGACCCTTGCCGTCCTTGAAGAGCGCCTTGAGATCGGCGAGGGAGGCTGTCGCCGCGCCGCTGAGATCGGTGAGCTTCTTGACGACATCGGCGGCATTGATAGCGGTTTTGGCAGCGTTCTGCGTTGCTTCGCTCGCCTTTTGCGCAGCATCATCCGCCTTTTGCGCGCTCTCAGAGAGGGTGTTCTTCACCGTGTCGCTGGCCTGATTGACGGCGTCGCCGATCGGCTTCTTGTCGCCGTTGATGCGTGGCATCACGAAAAAGACCATCAGGAGGGTCGCAATTACCAGCACCAACAGAGCCAGCCAGCCGGCACGGTTCTTCATCATCATTCATCTCCAAGCGGCGGCATCGTCCCCACTCTTGAAATTGCTAACGATTTCGCCTGCTTTTACAAGCTTTCTCAGGCATTTCCGCATGTTCGGGCACAAGTTTTCTTGTGAAAATTCTTGACTGAGCATCTGCAGCATAGTTGTTTGCATTCATGACCGAAGATTCTGCACCAATTCGATCCATTTGCGTCTATTGCGGCTCAAGGCCGGGACGCGATCCTGCCCACATGGCCGCGGGCCGCGAGCTTGGCAAGCACATCGCCGAGAGCGGGCTGCGCCTCGTCTACGGCGGCGGAACGAAGGGCATCATGGGCGCTGTGGCAAGCGGTGTCCTGTCGCATGGCGGCAAGGTCACCGGCATCATTCCGGAATTCCTCGTCGATATGGAAGCGACGCGCCATTCGCTCGGCCAGTTGGACGAGCTCATCATAACCCCGGACATGCATACGCGCAAACATGGCATGTTCGAGCGCGCCGACGCCTTCGTCGCACTACCGGGCGGTATCGGCACGCTGGAGGAGATCGTCGAGATCATGACCTGGGGCCAGCTCGGCCGTCATGAGAAGCCGATGGTCTTTGCCAATATCAACGGTTTCTGGGACCCGATGATGGAGCTGATCCGCCACATGACGGAAGAAGGCTTCATCCATACGTCCCATCGCGTCCAGCCGCTGGTCATCGACCAGATTGCCGACATCATCCCGGCGATCCGCAAGCATGCCGCTGAAGTGCAGGGACCGCGCGATGGCGAAGAGGCTGTTATCTCAAAGCTCTGATTAAGGATTCGCTAACCATGTTTGTCGGTTAGCGTGTCCGGCTCTGACGCAGCATCGACCAGCTATAGAGCACCAACCCCGCCCAGATCAGCGAGAAGGCGATCATCTGCGTCGTGCCAAAAGGCTCCTTGAACAGGAAGACCGCGATGAGGAAGATCATAGTCGGCGCGATATACTGCATGATGCCGATCGTGGAGAGCCTGAGCAGCTTCGCCCCATTGGCGAAGATCATCAGCGGCAGGGCGGTCACCAGGCCGCAACCGAGCAGAAGCGCCGTATCCGCGATGCCCGTGCGGTAGAGATGGCCTTCGCCGCGTGCTTCCAGATAGAGGATGTAAAGCGTAGCCGGAATGCAGAGGAGCAGCACCTCCAGGAAGAAGCCCTGGTTTGCTCCTACCGGCAGCGTCTTGCGGAAAAAGGCATAGAAGCCCCAGGATAGGGTCAGCGTCAGCGCCACCCAGGGTACGGTGCCGGCCTCGATGGTCAGAATGACCACTGCCGCCGCCGCAAGGCAGATCGCGGCGATCTGTAGCGGCGCCAGCTTCTCCTTCAACAGCAGGGCGCCGAGCGCGATACTGAACAGCGGATTGATGAAATAGCCGAGCGCCGCGTCGAGCGAATGTCCGGCGCTGATCGCCCAGACATAGGTTCCCCAGTTTACGGTCACCAGCGTCGCCGTCAGCGACACCATGGCGACCGTGCGCGGACTGCTGAGCGCCGCCTTGATATCGCCCATGCGACCGAGCGCCAGAAGCACGACGCCGGCAACGGGTACGGACCATAAAATACGGTGGGCGACGATCTCCGTGGCCGGAATATGCGCCAAGGCCTTCATGTAGAGCGGCAAGACGCCCCAGAATAGGTAGGCCGTCAGCGCGAAGCCGAAGCCGCGCAGGCTGTCCTCGTTCTTGACGTCAGGTGCGACCGTGTCGGTAGCCATTGGTGTTTCCCGTCATGCTATTTTTATTGGGGACGGGATTACTCCAAAGTTTGGCATTGGGCCAATTCATTTCCTTGACGGCATGGTCAAGGTTTTTGATGAGCGGCGGATCACTCCGCCGCGATCTTGCCCGCCATATGCCGGTTCTTCATCAGCTTGTAGATGACGGAATCCATCAGCGCCTGGAACGAGGCGTCGATGATGTTTTCCGAAACGCCGACCGTCCACCAGCGCACGCCGTCGCTATCGGTGGATTCGATCAGGACACGGGTCACGGCCCCGGTGCCGCCATTGAGGATACGCACCTTGAAGTCGGCCAGTTCCAGATCGTCGATCTCATGCTGGTATTTGCCGAAATCCTTGCGCAGCGCCAGATCGAGCGCGTTGACCGGGCCGTCGCCTTCGGCAACCGACATGATGGTCTGGCCGTCGATGATGATTCTGACCACCGCTTCCGAGACAGTTTTTACTCGGCCGTGGGAATCGAAGCGGCGCTCTACCATGACGCGGAAGCCGTCAACGGCGAAGAAGTCCGGAATGGTGCCGAGCGTGCGGCGCGCCAGAAGCTCGAAGCTGGCGTCGGCACCTTCGTAAGCGTAGCCGGTGGCTTCCCGTTCCTTGACGATCTGGATCAGCCGGTCGAGCTTCGGATCGTCCTTGCCGACCTCGATGCCGCGCCGTTTCAGCGCATTGATGAAATTCGACTTGCCGCCCTGGTCGGAGACCATGACCTTGCGGAAGTTGCCGACGGTTTCCGGCGGCACATGCTCGTAGGTGCGCGGATCCTTCAGCAGTGCCGAGGCATGGATGCCGGCCTTGGTCGCGAAGGCGGAAGCGCCGACATAGGGGGCCTGATGGTCCGGCGAGCGGTTCAGCAGCTCATCGAAGGCATGCGACAGGCTGGTCAGGCCCAACAGCCGTTCGCCGTCGATCGCCGTTTCGAAACGCTCGCTATAGGTTCTCTTCAATGCCAGCGTCGGGATTAGCGTGATCAGGTTGGCATTACCGCAGCGCTCGCCGATGCCGTTCAGCGTGCCCTGGATCTGCCGCACGCCGGCTTCGACGGCGGCAAGCGAGTTGGCGACCGCCTGGCCGGTGTCGTTATGAGCATGAATGCCAAGACAGTGCCCCGGAATGCCCTCGGCGATCACGGCCTCGACGATGGCGCGCACTTCCGGTGGCTGCGTGCCGCCATTGGTGTCGCAGAGCACGACCCAGCGGGCTCCGGCCTCATAGGCCGTCTTGGCGCAGGCCAGCGCATAGGTCGGATTGGCTTTGTAGCCGTCGAAGAAATGCTCGCAGTCGACCAGCGCTTCCTTGCCCGCGCCGATGGCCGCCTTGACGCTTTCGGCAATGCTTTCGAGGTTTTCCTCGTTGGTGCAGCCGAGCGCGACCTTGACGTGATAGTCCCAGCTCTTGGCGACGAAACAGATGGCGTCGGCCTTTGCCTGCAGGAGGGTCGCAAGGCCCGGATCGTTGGAGGTGGAAACGCCGGCGCGCTTGGTCATGCCGAAGGCGACGAAGGAGGCCGTCTGCGTCCGCTTCTCGTTGAAAAAGGCGGTATCGGTCGGATTCGCGCCAGGATAGCCGCCCTCGACATAATCGAGGCCGAATTCATCCAGCATGGTGGCGATCGAAATCTTGTCCTCGACCGAAAAATCGATGCCGGGCGTCTGCTGCCCGTCGCGCAAGGTCGTGTCGAAGAGATAGATTTTTTCGCGTGTCATACTGTTTCCTCCGGCGAGCCGGTTTCTTCTTGCTCAGTCACTTCCTCTCCTCACCTTGAGCTTGTCGAAGGGGCGGGGAGAGGTATCGTTCAGG
Source organism: Rhizobium sp. RCC_161_2 (assembly GCF_041355235.1). Taxonomy (NCBI): domain Bacteria; kingdom Pseudomonadati; phylum Pseudomonadota; class Alphaproteobacteria; order Hyphomicrobiales; family Rhizobiaceae; genus Rhizobium; species Rhizobium sp. RCC_161_2. The sequence continues at coordinate 290,981 of NZ_JBFUPL010000004.1, forward strand.
CTTGGATCTTCCCTGCGAACTTATCGGTGGCGCGGATCAGCTGGTCGAGAATACCGGGCTCGGAATAGGCATGGCCTGCGCCTTCAATCAGATGAAATTCCGCTTTCGGCCATGCCTTGTGCAGCGCCCAGGCATATTTTGCCGGGCAGGGCATGTCATAGCGGCCATGAACGATAGCGCCTGGAATGTCCTTCAGCTTGTAGGCATCGCGCAGCAGTTGGCCTTCGTCCATCCAGCCGGCATTGACGAAGAAGTGGTTCTCGATGCGCGCGAAGGCATGCGCGAATTCCGTATCTTCGAACGGCGTGCTGGTCGAAGGGTCGGGCAGAAGCGTGATGGTCTCGCCCTCCCAGAGCGACCAGGCTTTGGCGGCCTCGAGACGGGCAGCCTTGTCCTCATGCGTCAGCCGGCGGTGATAGGCGAGCATCATCTCATGGCGCTCTTCCGGCGGGATCGGTGCTAAGAAGCGCTCCCACTTATCCGGGAACATTTCCGAGACGCCGAACTGATAATACCAGTCGAGCTCCGCCCTGGTCAGCGTATAGATGCCGCGTACGACCAGTTCCGAGACATGTTCGGAGTGGGTTTCCGCATAGGCGAGCGCCAGCGTCGATCCCCAGGAGCCGCCGAACACCAGCCACTTGTCGACACCCGCCATGCTGCGCAGCCGTTCGATATCATCAACCAGATGCCAGGTCGTGTTGGCCTCGAGCCCCGCATGCGGCGTGGACTTGCCGCAGCCGCGTTGGTCGAACAATGTCACATCGTAGAGCGTCGGATCGAACAGACGGCGATGGCTCGGCGAGATGCCGCCGCCTGGGCCGCCATGCAGGAAGACGGCAGGCTTGGCGCCAGGCGTGCCGGCGCGTTCCCAATAGATGACATGGCCGTCACCGACATCGAGATGGCCGGAGGCATAGGGCTCGATTTCCGGGTAAAGCGTGCGCAAAACTTCCGTCATATTTTCAGCCCTTCCGAGGGCCACACGTCGGTGTCATGGTCGGGGTGTTGGAAGGAAATGATCCGTTCCTGCTGGGCATAAAAATCCGGATCCTGATGTACCGGCTGCTGGAATATGGTTTCGACCCAAGGCAGGCGCGAGGCGTGATTCACCTGGATCTGCGGCGCCAGATCGTCGCGTTCGTCGAAGGCGCCGATGGCGATCTCCAGGCCGCCGGGATGGCGATAGGTCAGCGGCGTGCCGCAATTCTTGCAGAAGCCGCGCTCGATGTTGACGGAGGACTGGAAATAAGTCGGCTCGCCGCGCGTCCATTCCAGCTTACCGTCCGGTGCGGTCACCAGAGCGGAGAAGAAGCTGCCGAACTGCTTCTGGCACATGCGGCAATGGCAGATCGAGGGGCGTCCGAGTTCACCGCGAATGCGAAACCGCACCGCGCCGCACTGGCATCCTCCGCTTCTGGTGACTTCAGTCATGGTTCTTCTCCTGTGGCCAGGTTTGGGTATCGTGATCGGGATGCTGATGATTGGACGAGCGGATCGCCTCGGTGCGGTCAGCCTCATCTTCATCCGCTTCCACCGGCAGCACATCCAGCGCATGGAACCACGGCATCTTTGCCGCCAGATTCGATTGCGCGACCGGTTGCACCGCCATCGGCTCGTCCAGCGAGCCAAGTGTCACATTGATGGAATCTGCGCCGGGAATATCGTAGAACAAAGGCGTGCCGCAGGTGCCGCAAAAGCCGCGGCGCACAAGGTCGGATGAGTGAAACCACGAGGGCTCGCCACGCGTCAGCTCGAAATCCGTAAGCTTGGCACTGCCCAGCGGTAGCGCATAGTTGCCGGAGGCTTTCTGGCACATGCGGCAATGGCAAAGATGCGAATAGCCGAGGGCTCCGGCGGTTCGATAGCGAACCGCGCCGCATTGGCATCCACCGCTATATCCCGCCGCCTTGGTCATTGACCCGTCTCCTGTGGCCATGCTGCCGTATCGTGATCCGGATGCTGGTACGACACAAGCTCCAGCACAAAGGGCGCCTGTTCCGCATCCTCTTCCGTCCGGTGGCCGGGCAGCAGATGCAGGCCATCGACAAAGTCGATCTTGCCTTCCGTGCCGAACTGCACCACCGGCGGCAATAGCGAGGGATCATCGAAAGCGCCCGCCGCGACCGCTATGCCATCCGGCGCCTCATAAGTCAGCGGCGTGCCGCAATCGCCGCAGAAGCCACGCTCGACGAAATTCGACGAGCGGAACGTCTTCCGCTCCCCCCGCGTCCAGACAAGCTCGGCACCGCGGGTCGAGACCAGTGGTGCATAATAGGCGCCGAAGGCCTTCTGACACATCCGGCAGTGACAGATCGACGCGTCCTTGAGCTCGCCCCGCACCCGGAAGCGAACCGCACCGCATTGACAGCCGCCGGTGTAGGTCACACTCACCGCTTGACCTCCCAGGTCGTGATGCGCTCGCCCGTTGCCGGATCCTTGCCGTCCTTCAGCTGAATACCTTCAGCCAGAAGTACGTCCCGGATCTTGTCTGCCTCGGCAAAGTTCTTCGCTTTCAGCAGTTCCAGACGTGCTCGCACCCGTGCATCGATCTCCGAAGCGACGGCATCATCCATCTCGACCTTTTCGGGCAGCAGACCGAGCAATGCAGCACTTGCCGCAAACACGGGCAAGATGCTGGCATCGGCATTGGCAGCCTGTGCCAGGGCATGCAGCGCCTGGATCGCGACGACGGTGTTGAGGTCGTCGGCAAGGGCGGCCAGCACGGTGGCGTCCGGCTTGGCATTACCGATATCCGCCGCTGGCCACTTGGCGAGAAGCCTTTCGGCCTCTTCCAGCCGCTTCACGGAGAAGTCGATCGGCTCGCGATAGTGCGTCATCAGCATGGCAAGTCGCAGGACTGCGCCCGGCCAGGTCCGGCCGCCGAGTTTCTCCGTCTGCAGCAGTTCGTAGATGGTGACGAAATTGCCTTCCGACTTCGACATCTTGCGGCCTTCGACCTGCAGGAAGCCGTTGTGCATCCAGACATTCGCCATCACGTCCGTGCCATGGGCGCAACGCGACTGGGCAATCTCGTTCTCATGGTGCGGGAAGATCAGATCCAGACCGCCGCCATGGATATCGAAGACATCGCCGAGATAGCGGCCGCTCATGGCCGAGCATTCGATATGCCAGCCCGGACGGCCACGGCCCCAAGGGCTTTCCCATCCGGGCTCGTTGTCGGCGGACAGCTTCCACAGCACGAAGTCGCCGGGGCTCTTCTTATGGGCGTCGACGGCGACACGCGCGCCGGCCTGCTGCTCGTCGAGATTGCGCTTCGAGAGCTGGCCGTAATCGGCCATGGACTTGGTATCGAACAGCACTTCGCCCGCCGCCTGATAGGCATGGCCCCTGGCGATCAGTTTCTCGATGATCTCGATCATCTCAGCGATGTTGTCCGTCGCACGCGGCTGCACCGTCGGCTCCAGGCAGCCGAGCGCGGTCGTATCCTGATAATACTGTGTCTCGGTCTTCTCGGTGACCAGGCGGATCGCCTCGTTCAGCGGCAGGCCGGGATGGTCGCGCAGTGCCCGCGCGTTGATCTTGTCATCGACGTCGGTGATGTTTCGCGCATAGGTGACATGGCTTTCGCCATAGACCTGCCTGAGCAGCCGGAAGAGCACATCGAAGACGATGGCCGGGCGGCCGTTGCCGATATGGGCGAAATCATAGACAGTCGGGCCGCAGACATACAGGCGCACGTTCTCGCGATCGATCGGCTGGAAGTCGACCTTTTCGCGCGTCAGCGTGTTGTACAGCTTCAGTTGTGGCTCGGTACCCATTTCATTCTCCCAAAGGCATAAATCCGAAAAATATCGTCACCGGCAGGCCGGGGCGTTTGTCATCTTGGATTTTGGGAGACGAAAACGGCCAGGCCAGCGAAGCGCTAGCGAATAATTTTCCGGCAGATAATGCAGATAACCGTTTTCATGGCAGGCTTTATCGCTCGACTATGGCGATTGGTCAAGAGCCCAATCTCTCCTTCTCCCCTCGGGGAGAAGGTGGCCCGAAGGGTCGGATGAGGGGGACGACGAGCGCTAGCTCGGAGCGGCCTGAACGATAGAGAAGAGCAACCCTTACGGTGCAACGCCCCCTCAACCCGAGCTTCGCTCGACCTTCTCCCCGAGGGGAGAAGGTGTTCTATTCCGGCATCCGATAATCGACGAGCTTGTTCTCGCGCACGACGAAGAGCTTGCCGGTTTCCGTCACATCCGGGCCGGCGAGCGGCAGGATGGATTGCGCCACGTCGCGGGGATGCGGCAGCGTATCCGGATCTTCGCCCGGCATAGCTTGGGCGCGCATGGCGGTGCGGGTGGCGCCGGGGTCGACGCTGGTGATGCGCAGTGGTGTGCTCTGGGTTTCTCCGGCCCAGGTGCGGGCAAGCGCCTCGACGGCGGCCTTGGAGGCGGAATAGGCGCCCCAGAAGGGGCGGCAGCGATGAGCTGCGGCCGACGACAGGATGATGGCGCGGCCGGCATCGGAGCGCATCAGCAGCGGTTCGACCGAGCGGATCAGCCGCCAGGTGGCGGTGACGTTGACGGTCATCACCTTCTCGAACACCTTGGCCTCGATATGGCCGATCGGCGAGATGACGCCGAGCACGCCGGCATTGGCGACGAGAATATCGAGCTTGCCCCAGCGTTCGAAGATCGACGCGCCGAGCGCATCGATCGCGTTCATGTCGGCGAGGTCGAAGGGCACGAGCGTCGCGGACCCGCCGACGGCCTTGATGGCGTCGTCAAGCTCCTCGAGGCCGCCCACCGTGCGGGCGCAGGCAATCACATGCGCGCCGGCCTTGGCCAGTTCCAGTGCGGTGAAATAGCCGATACCGCGCGATGCGCCGGTAACGAGGGCGATCTTGTCCTTGAGATTGACGCTCATGCTGCCTGGATCCGAATGCTCTGGGGAAGGAAAGGGGCGAAGATACGCCCCTTGTCAGCCGTTACCGGGGTCAGCCGTTGCTGGCAAGCATGGAGAGCTTGCGCACATTGCTGGTGCTTTCCCGGTCGAGCAGGCGGGTCGGATAGTCACCGGTGAAATAGTGGTCGGTGAACTGCGGCTGCGCATTGTCGCGCGGCGTGCCGCCGACGGCGCGGTAGAGGCCGTCGATCGACAGAAATGCCAGCGAGTCGGCACCGATGAAATCGCCCATCGCCTTCAGGCTGTTGTATTGATTGGCGAGCAGCTTTTCGGCATCCGGCGTGTCGATGCCGTAGAAATCCGGATGGAAGATCATCGGGCTGGCGACGCGCACATGCACTTCAAGGGCGCCGGCATCGCGGATCATCTGCACGATCTTCACCGAGGTGGTGCCGCGCACGATGGAATCATCAACCAGAATGACGCGCTTACCTTCGATGATGGCGCGATTGGCGGAATGCTTGAGCTTGACGCCGAAAGCGCGGATCTGCTGCGTCGGCTCGATGAAGGTGCGGCCGACATAGTGGTTGCGGATGATGCCGAGTTCGAAGGGAATGCCGCTTTCCTGCGCATAGCCGATAGCGGCCGGCGTGCCGCCATCCGGCACCGGTACGACGACATCGGCCTCGACTGGGGCTTCCTTGGCCAGATTGATGCCCATGTTCCGGCGGGCGACGTAGACGTTGCGGCCGCCGACCACGGAATCGGGACGGGCGAAATAGACATATTCGAACAGGCAAAGGCGTTCCGGCTTGGAGACTTCCGGCTTGCGGGCATCGATGGTGATTGAGCCGTCCGGCTGGATCTCGCAGATGACGACTTCGCCGTTTTCGATGTCGCGGACGTATTTAGCGCCGATGATGTCGAGTGCGCAGGTTTCCGAGCAGAAGATCGGCTTGCCGTCGAGTTCGCCCATCACCAGTGGCCGGATGCCGATCGGGTCGCGCGCGGCGATCAGCTTGGTGCGCGTCATCGCGAGCATCGAATAGCCGCCCTCCATCTGGCGGATCGCGTCGATGAAGCGGTCGGAGGAGGAGGCCTGCTTGGAGCGGGCAATGAGGTGGAGGACGACTTCGGTGTCCGATGTCGACTGACAGATGGCGCCGTCGGCGATCAGCTGCCGGCGCATGGTCAGGCCGTTGGTGAAATTGCCGTTGTGAGCAATCGCGATACCGCCGACTTCCAGTTCGGCAAACAGTGGCTGGACGTTGCGCAGGATGGTTTCGCCCGTCGTCGAGTAACGCACATGGCCCATCGACCGGTCGCCGGGCAGGCGGGCAAGCGTGGCGGGATCGGTATAATGATCGCCAACGAGACCCATGCGCCGTTCGGAGTGAAAGCGCTGGCCGTCGAAGGAGACGATGCCGGCCGCTTCCTGGCCGCGGTGTTGCAGGGCATGCAGCCCGAGCGCCGTGAGCGTCGCCGCGTCCGGGTGGCCGAGAATGCCGAAGACGCCGCACTCTTCATGCAGCGTATCGCCGTCGATGTCATCCTCGATGGAAAGGGAATGGGTCATGGCTGCAGGACCTTTGCTCTCAACATGTGTGGGTCGGGGCGGCATCGCTACTGAATGCAAAAATAGCTGAAAATCCGGCCGGAAAAACTATCGGGCCGGATCTTCGGTTTCCATGGCGTTCACATGGCGATTATCGCCCGGCGGGTCAAGCCTGTAAACGCTTTGTCAATTATTCGTTTGCGGCGCCGGTGCGTCGTCTGACGGTGCCGTATCGTTCGTTGCGCCACCATCCTGCGGCTGCGACTGCTGTTGATTCGGCGAGATCTTGTTGATGATTTCGGCCGGAATCATCTTCTGAACGTTTTCCGGAAGCGCGGACCTCAGCTTTTCAACCATGGAATCGAGGAAAGGCTTCGATTTCGCATTGTTGACCCAATCCGGGCGAGCCGGCGGTGCGACGAGCCAGTTCCAGAAACCGACGACGACGACCATCAGCAACAGGCCGCGGGCGGCGCCAAAAAGAAAGCCGAGCGTGCGATCTAGCGCGCCGATGCGGCTGTCGATGATGAAGTCGGCGATCCTGATGGTGATGAAGGAAATGATGATCAGCGCGATGAGGAAGATAACGGCGGCAGAGGCGATCGTCGCGATGCGAGTGTCCGCCGTGTAGCGCAGCGCATAGGGTACGAGCAGCGAATAGAAATAATAGGCAGCGACGGCCGAGCCGCCCCAACTGACGATCGAGAGAATTTCGCGGGAGAAGCCGCGCACCATGGCCAGAACGGCGGAGAACAGGATGACGCCGATAACAATACCGTCGAAAATCGTAATGGGCATGTATAATCCACTCCAAGACTTGCCATGCCGAGCATGGCTGCCATCGGCCTCACTATGCGCCTCTCTTGCCGTCAAGAACGGCTGAAGTAAGGCTCAGTCCTCGTCTTCCGCACGCTTGAGCGCGCCCTTCGATCCGGCAATGCGCACCACCAGATCCGGCAGACTGTCGATCTCGCTCCAGCGTCCACCATTGCCTTTCGGCAGGTCGGGGGAGGCGGTCGGGAGAAGCGCTGCAGAAAATCCCAGCTTCTCGGCTTCCTTGAGGCGCTGGCCGGTGTGCGCAACCGGCCGGACGGCGCCCGACAGGCTGACTTCGCCGAAATAGACGCAATCGGCGGGAAGGGCAATACCGGCCAGGGAGGAAACCAGTGCAGAAGCGACGGCAAGGTCGGCAGCCGGCTCAGAAATGCGATAACCGCCGGCAATATTGAGATAGACGTCGTGCTGGCCGAGCCGCACGCCGCAATGAGCCTCGAGAACCGCGAGAATCATCGACAACCGCGCCGAATCCCAGCCGACGACGGCGCGCCTGGGTGTTCCGAGCGATGTTGGGGCGACCAGCGCCTGCACTTCGACCAGTATCGGCCGCGTGCCTTCCATACCAGCAAAGACGGCTGCACCCGGTGATTTCGAGTTGCGCTCGCCGAGAAAGAGTTCGGACGGATTGGCCACTTCGCGCAGGCCCATATCGGACATTTCGAAGACACCGATCTCGTCGGTCGGGCCGAAACGGTTCTTCACTGTGCGCAGGATGCGGTAGTGATGGCCGCGATCGCCTTCGAAATAGAGGACGGCGTCGACCATGTGCTCGACGACGCGCGGGCCGGCGATCTGACCGTCCTTGGTGACGTGACCGACCAGCACCATCGCAGCACCCGTCTGCTTGGCAAAGCGGATCATCGCCTGAACGCCGGTGCGCACCTGCGTCACCGTGCCGGGCGCGGATTCGGCAAGCTCGCTCCACAGCGTCTGGATGGAATCGATGATGACAAGATCCGGCCGTTTGCCTTCGGCGAGCGTCGCCAGGATATCCTCGACATTGGTTTCGGCGGCCAGCATCACGTCGGTGTCGGCGGCATGCAGCCGCTGGGCGCGAAGGCGAACCTGCGCCACGGCTTCTTCACCGGAGACGTAGACGATCTTGTGCCCTCGCCGGGCAAGGGCGGCCGCTGCCTGCATCAGCAGCGTCGATTTGCCGATGCCGGGATCGCCGCCGACCAGCACGGCCGAACCACGCACGAAACCGCCGCCGGTCGCCCGATCAAGCTCGGAGATGCCCGTGTAGATGCGCGGCGCTTCCTCGATTTCGCCGGACAGCGCCGTCAACGTCACCGCTCGACCCTTCTTCGGCACCTTGGCGGGACCGCCACCGATGCCGCCCATCGGATCTTCCTCGACGATGGTGTTCCACTCGCCGCAGCCGTCGCATTTTCCCGCCCAGCGATTGTGGATCGTGCCGCAGTTCTGGCAGATGAATTGTGTACGGGCTTTTGCCATCGGATGCTGTTCTCAATGTTCGAATGCTTCGCTCTTCAAAGCGAATCGCGATCGGCTGTCAGATAATGTCTTTCGCGGCCTATCAAAACTAATGATTTCCGTATCAATGGCGATCGTGTCAGGCTTATGCCAGCTTTTTGATGGATGATGACCGATGTTCGACTATTCGCTTGCACACTGGATCGCGTTTCTATCCGCAGCGACACTTCTCAATCTGTCGCCGGGGCCGGATATCGCCTTCATTCTCGGTCACACGATCCGAGGCGGCAAACGGTCGGGTTTCGCGGCCCTGTTTGGCATATGGAGCGGCGCGTGTCTGCATGTGCTGATGGCCGCCGCCGGGCTGTCGGCAATCCTGGCTGCCTCCGCGCTCGCCTTCTCGACGATAAAATGGGTGGGGGCCGCTTATCTCATCTGGCTCGGCGTTCAGGCGCTGCGTTCGAAGGGCGACGGCGCTTGGATCAAGGAGACGGGCAAGACGTTGCCGTGGAGCCGGATCTATCGGCAGGGTATTTTCGTGTCATTGCTCAATCCGAAAGTAGCGATCTTCTTTCTCGCCTTCCTGCCGCAGTTCGTCGTTGAAGGCGCTGGCCCGGTCTGGGCGCAGCTATTGCTTCATGGCAGTCTCATCATCGTGGTTGCCGCCTTCATCGAGCCGCCGCTCATCCTTCTCGGTGGCCGTCTTACCGAGGCGCTGCGGCGCAATCGAAGCGTCGGCCTGTGGCTGGATCGCGGGCTTGGCGCGCTGTTGGTGGCATTGGGTGTCCGCTTGGCGATCAGCACGCGCTGAGGCCGGCTACTCCTCAACCTCTTCCGAAATATATCGCCGCTCATGCCGGAGCCCCAGGCTCGTCAGCATTTCATAGCCAATCGTACCGGCCGCGCGGGCTGCATCGTCGACCGGAATATTGTTGCCGAAGAGTTCGACGTAGTCGCCGGCGCGAACGAGATTGTCCGGCAGATCGGTGACGTCGAAGATGGTGAGGTCCATCGTGATGCGGCCGGCAACGGGAACCCTGTGGCCGGCGATGAAGCCATGGCCGCCGGGTAGGCCGGTCTGACGCAGCGGCACGCCGCCGCTCGACTGGCTGCGCATATAGCCGTCGGCATAGCCGGCGGAAACGATCGCCAGACGGCTGTCACGCGTAAGCTGCATCGCACGCCCATAGCCGACGGTTTCACCGGCTTTTACGAAGCGGGTCTGGATGATCCGCGCTTCGGCGGTTGCGACCGGCCGCATCGGATTGACGATGCCGGGAACCGCCTCGCCGCCATAGGTGGCGATGCCCGGACGGGTAAGATCGAAATGATATTCCGGGCCGAGGAAGATGCCGGCCGAATTGGCAAGGCTCGCTTCGATGCCTTCGAAGGCGGCGCTCACCTTGCGGAAGGCTTCCAGCTGCTGCCGGTTCATCGGGTTGGCGGGATCGTCACCGCAGGCGAGGTGGCTCATCACCAGCACCGGCGCAAAGCTTGCCGGGCGGGAGACGTCGTCGGCCAGCGCCAGCGCATCCTCCAGCGGCAGGCCGAGCCGATTGAAGCCGGTGTCGACCTGCAGAGCGCAGGGATAATCGCCATAATCCGACAGCACCGACATCCAGAAGGTGAGCTGCTCTTCCGAGGCGATGACCGGCACGAGGTCGTTTTCGAAGAAGACCCGCTCCATGCCCGGCCAGATGCCTGAGAGCACGAAGATGCGCGCATCGGGAGCGTAAAGCCGCAAGGTCGCGCCCTCATCGGCAGTCGCGACGAAGAAGTCGCGAGCGCCGGCCAGATAGAGCGCTTCTCCGACATCCTCGATCCCGAGCCCATAGGCGTCCGCCTTGACGACGGCCGAGGCGCGGGCGCGTCCGGAGCGGTGCGCCATGTCGCGCCAGTTCTCGACAAGGGCGTCCAGATCGACCGTCAGCCGCAGGCCGGCAGCGGCGAAAGCGTCATTGTCGTCGAAACTATCTGTCATGAAACCGCCTGAACGAGAAATGGCCGGAGGGGACTATTGCTCCGGCCAGAATAGTGATCATCGCTGCAAAGAGAAAGTGCTGCACTGCACATATGTGCCGTGAGCGACCGTCATCAATGCTCCTCGTAAGGGGAGAAGGATGGGTCAGCGAGGTCGGCGAAGCGCGTGAATTCCGACTGGAAGGCGAGCTTCACCGTGCCGGTCGGCCCGTGGCGCTGCTTGGCAATGATGACATCGGCCGTGCCCTTCACTTTTTCGAACAGGGCTTCCCATTCGGCGTATTTCGGATCGGCCGGATCGCGCGGTTCGGAGTTCTTGACGTAATATTCCTCGCGGAACACGAAAAGCACGACGTCGGCGTCCTGCTCGATCGAGCCGGATTCGCGAAGGTCGGACAGCTGTGGCCGCTTGTCGTCGCGGCTTTCGACAGCGCGCGAGAGCTGAGAAAGTGCGACGATCGGAACATTCAGTTCCTTGCCGAGCGCCTTCAGGCCGGTGGTGATCTGGGTGATTTCCTGGACGCGGTTCTCGTTCGATTTCCCTGAGCCGGTCATGAGCTGCACGTAGTCGACCACGAGAACGTCGAGGCCGCGCTGTCGCTTCAGGCGCCGCGCGCGGGCGGACAGCTGGGCGATGGAGATACCGCCGGTCTGGTCGATGAAAAGCGGCACCTTCTGCATCATCATCGAGCAGGCGACCAGCTTTTCGAAGTCGGCATCGTTGATGTCGCCGCGACGGATCTTCGACGAGGAGACTTCCGTCTGCTCGGAGATGATACGGGTGGCGAGCTGTTCGGACGACATTTCCAGCGAATAGAAGCCGACGACGCCACCGTTTTTCGCCTTAGTGGAGCCGTCCGGCTGTACTTCGCCTTCATAGGCGGCGGCAATGTTATAGGCGATGTTGGTGGCGAGAGATGTCTTGCCCATGCCGGGACGTCCGGCAAGGATAATCAAGTCCGAGCGCTGCAGGCCGCCCATCTTGCTGTCGAGCGAATGAATACCGGTAGAAATACCCGACAGGCCGCCATCGCGCTCCTTGGCGACGGCCGCCATGTCGATCGCCAGTGCTACGGCGTCGTTGAAGGCCTGGAAGCCGCCATCGTAGCGGCCGTTTTCGGCAAGCTCGAACAGCCGGCGCTCGGTGTCCTCGATCTGGCTCTGCGGCGGCATGTCGAGCGGCGCGTCATAGGCGATATTGACCACGTCTTCGCCGATGGTGATCAGCGCACGGCGCAGCGCAAGGTCGTAAATGGCGCGGCCGTAATCCTCGGCATTGATGATTGAGACGGCTTCGGTGGCGAGCCGGGCTAGATATTGCGCCACCGTCATGTCGCCGACCTTGTCGTCGGCCGGCAGGAAGGTCTTGATCGTCACCGGATTGGCGGTCTTGCCCATGCGGATGATGTCGCCCGCCACTTCGTAGATCTTCCGGTGCAGCGGCTCATAGAGATGGATGGGCTTCAGGAAGTCGGAGACGCGGTAATAGGCGTCATTGTTGACGAGAATGGCGCCGAGCAGGGCCTGCTCCGCCTCGATATTGTTCGGCGCTTCGCGGTAATGCGCTTCGGCGGGAGCAATGGCGGCAATGTTGCGCGCGGCTTCGTTCATTTTCCGTCTCTTCGTCTCTAGGTGTGCCGAATGGTTTGCGACGTTCCGGTGTCACGGTCAATTGCAGAAGAGCCTCAGCGTGGCGCACGATGCGAATTCGCTCGCGAAATTCACGTTGTTCCACTCATCCACAGGGACAAACTCTCCGCAGTAAAAAAGTCTTTGTCGCTGGGTTGCAATGGAATCGCCGACACGCGAATCACTTATGCAGAATGTCTGATGACGATTTTAACCCAGCCTGCCCCAGCATACATCGGTAAACTGGCGAGCGCCCTTGTAAAAATGAAAAAATCCAGCTATTTCCTAGAAATAGGGTAGGTTTTTAATCATATAAAGTAGGTATATGCCGGGTCAGCCACAACGCCGAGAAATCTTCGACGAGCTTTCCGCTTTTAATCGGAAGCTTAGGGCGGCGTTCGACAGCCTGGTGCGTGAGCATGGAATGACATTGGCGAGAGCCCGGGTCTTCCATAAGCTGTCGCGCCGTGATGGCATCAATCAGCGGGAACTTGCCGACGAACTTGAGCTTGAGACCCCGACGCTGGTTCGCATCCTCGATGCCATGGAAGCGCAGACCTTCATCGAGCGCCGCGCGGTGCCCTCGGATCGGCGCGCCAAGCAGATATTCATGACGGAATCCGGAAAAGTCGTGGCCGCCGAAGTCGAGGCTCTTGCCAGTGGCGTGCGGGCGGATATCTTGCAGGGAATTCCGGACGAGGATATCGGCATGGCTCTCAAGGTCATCCGGGCCATGACTGCGAATCTGCAGAATGTGGGCAAGTCATGAGGTGACGTATGAGCGGTGAGCCAGGCCCGATCGCAAATGCGAAAGCCACCGTCGCCGCACCTGCTGTCCAAGCCGCTCCACCGCCCATGCCCGGCTGGAAGATGCTGCTCTACATCGCCGCATCCATCATGTTCTTCCTGACGCAGGGCCTCGGTCTCAATCTCGCTCTTGCCAATCTCACCCAGATCCAAGGTTCTATCGCCGCGACAACCACCGAATCGGTATGGTTGTCGGCCGCCTATATGGCGCCGAACGTCAGTCTCGCCATCGCGCTGGTGAAGATCCGCATGCAGTACGGCGTGCGCAATTTTGCCGAGGTCAGCATTATCGGCTTTGTCGTCGCCTCGCTGCTCAATCTCTTCGTATCCGACCTGCAATCGGCCATCGTCGTCCGCTTCCTGAGCGGCATTGCCGCAGCGCCTCTCTCGACACTCGGCTTCCTCTATATGCTGGAGGCTTTCGAACCTGCCAGAAAGATGACGGTTGGCGTCAGCCTGGCGATGATGAATACGCTGCTGGCCGCTCCCATCACCCGCCTCGTCTCCCCATCGCTCCTCGACTATGGCGAATGGCGTGGGCTCTATACGCTGGAAATGGCATTGGCGCTGCTGGTGATGCCGATCATCTATCTATTGCCGCTGACGCCGCCGCCGCGTGTGAAGGTCATCGTCTTTGGCGATATCATCAGCTATCTGCTGATCGCGGTCGGTTTTGGCTGTCTGGCCGTCGTTCTCTCGGTCGGGCGGCTCTACTGGTGGCTGGAAGTGCCCTGGCTTGGCGTGCTGTCGGCGATCAGCATCGCCAGCCTGACGCTCGCCGCCGTCATCGACCTGCGTCGGGCGACGCCACTGATCGACGTCCGCTGGCTGCTCAGTCCGGCGATCATACATCTGACCGGCATTCTTCTGGTCTTTCGCATCATCTTCGGCGAGCAGAGCGCGATCATCATGACATTCTACCAGAATGCCGTCGGCCTGCTCTATGACCAGCTCTCGATGCTCTATTGGATCATCCTGGTGTTCACGATTGTCGGCGGTCTCGTCTGCACGGTGCTGATGAGCTATGGGCTGAGCTGGCAGATCCAGTTTGCAGCACTCGTCATGATGGCGGCGGGCGCCTTCATGGATGCACAGGTCACCACACTGACCCGGCCCGAGCAGATGTATCTCAGCCAGGCGCTGGTGGCGGCGGGCGCAGCCCTTTTCCTGCCGCCTTCCATGTCCGAGGGCTTCAAGGCGGCCTTTTCGAAAGGTCCGCCTTATCTGGTGACCTTCTTCGTGGTCTTCACCTTCACGCAGAGTATCGGCGGTCTGATTGCCACGGCCTTCTACGGCACGCTGATCACCATTCGCGAAAAATTCCATTCCGCCGTGCTGACCGAACGTGTGCTGCTGACCGATCCCCATGTTGCCCAGCGCGTCAGCCAGCTTTCGTCGTCCTACGGCAAAGTGATTGGCGATAGCGCGCTCCTGAAGGGCGAGGGACTGGCGTTGCTCGGCGCGCAGGTCACCCGCGAGGCCAATACGCTTGCCTATGCCGATGCGTTTCTGGTTGCCGGCGTGATCGCCGTCGTGTCGCTCGCCGGACTGTCGCTGCATGTATTCTATCGCTTCATCAAGGCACGGCTTGCCGACGATCGGCCGCAGACCGTGGCATCCAACCCCTGAGGATATGAAATAGCGCCATGTCGAGGCTCGTTCGCTCCCCCATCGAAGTCATTGCCGTTCTCGCCGGCGTCGGCGGCGTCATGCTGGTGCTTTATGCCTGGCACTTGCCGCCCTTCAAAAGCTCCGTCGAGACCACTGACGACGCCTATGTCAAAGGCTATGTCACCACCATCAGCCCGCAGGTCAGCGGCTATATCACCGACGTGCCGATCAAGGACTACAAGCTCGTCAAGCAGGGCGACGTACTGACGAAGATCGATGACCGTATCTATCAGCAGAAGGTAGCGCAGGCGCGCGCGACACTGGCCGGCCAGAAGGCGGCGCTTGCCAATTCCCAGCAGCAGGAGCAGGCAGCCAAGGCCGGCATCGCCTCCAGCCAGGCGCAGATCGACAGTGCCAATGCCGCGCTGAAGCGTGCGCAGCTTGCTGCGGATCGCGTCACGACGCTGGTGGCCAAGGGCGTGTCCACGACAAGCGATTCCGAGCAGGCACAGGCGACGCTGCAGCAGGCGCAGGCCGCGGTCAATCAGGCGAAAGCCGCCCTTGACGTATCGCAGCAGAACCTCACGACGATCATCGTCAACCGCGCCTCGCTGGAGGCCGGCGTCAGTGGTGCGGAAGCGGCCGTGCAACTTGCCGATATCGATCTTCAGAATGCAACCATCGTTGCGCCGCAGGACGGCCGTGTCGGAGAGGTCGGCGTGCGCCTCGGCCAGTATGTGACCGCTGGAACGCAGCTCATGGGTCTCGTGCCCAAGGATATCTGGGTGATCGCCAACTTCAAGGAAACCCAGCTTGACGGCATGAAGATCGATCAGCCCGCGACGATCTCCGTCGATGCGCTCGGCCACCGCCAGCTCAAGGGCCACGTCCAGCGCTTCTCGCCGGCCGCGGGCTCGGAATTCGCCGTCATCAAGCCTGACAACGCGACCGGCAATTTCACCAAGGTCGCGCAGCGCATCGGCGTCAGGATCAAGATCGATAAGGATCAGCCGCAGGCGGATGATCTGGCACCAGGCATGTCGGTTGTCGTCTCGATCGACAAGGACTCCCAGCCAGAGGTGGGCGTAAACGACGACTGAAGCAATTCCGGGAAACGTAAGTTACCCGGCTTCTATGGCCGTAAAGAAGAAAAGCCCGGATCGTGAGATCCGGGCTTTCCGTTATCCAGCGGTGGGCTGGAAATTATGCGTCTTCATCTTCGGCGTTGCCGTCGGCTTCCGGATCGAAGAAGTCTTCCGGACGCAGGGCATCTTCGTCGATGCCGTAGATGGCGTCAGCGGAGGTGAGGGTTTCGCCCTTGGACTGGCGCTCGGCTTCTTCAGCGGAACGGGCAACGTTGAGCTCAACGGTGATTTCGACTTCGGCGTGAAGTCCGATCGTAACATTGTGCAGGCCAATGGCCTTGATCGGCGTGTTCAGGTGAACCTGGCTACGGCCGATGTTGAAGCCTTCAGCGGCGAGGATTTCAACGACGTCACGGGCAGCGACCGAACCGTAGAGCTGGCCGGTTTCGCCAGCCGAACGAACGACGATGAAGGACTTGCCACCGAGAACGTCGGCAACCTTCTGGGCTTCGCTCTTGCGCTCGAGGTTACGGGCTTCGAGCGTTGCGCGCTCAGCTTCGAAGCGGGTCTTGTTGGCGGCATTGGCGCGCAGCGCCTTGCCGAGCGGCAGCAGGTAGTTACGGGCAAAGCCGTCGCGAACCTTAACCACTTCGCCCATCTGGCCGAGCTTGGAGATACGCTCCAGGAGAATGACTTCCATTTTAGTGTTCCTTTCAGATGTCAGATTTTCGTGTCTGGTTGTTTGGGTATTTCGGCATTCTTGTTCGGGGTGAGCGCGATCGCCTTGCGCGTATCGGACAAACCTAGAATGAGGATGAAGAGGGCAATGATAGGCCCCACTAAGTAGCAGAGGATCAGAACTGGCGCGCGCCAGCTTTTGCCACGGGTGCGGAAATGCAGGGCGGCATAGCCGGAAATTAAGAAACCGGCACCGAATGCGCCGAAAACTGTGGCGCCGACCATAGCCGGTATGCCGCCGACGAAACACGCGACGATACTGGCGAGAAAGACGAAGATCGCATTGCGGTTCATGCGCAGCGCAGAGGGGATGTCCTCGCGCGGGCGCAGATTGCGGCCTGATGCTGCGACGATGCGGGTAGCTATGTAGTAGGCGGCAAAGAGAAGGATCACCCAGGCGCTCGCCTGTGCCACCGGCAACATCAAAAGCAGCGTTGCCTTGGTCGGTGCAATGGTCTGAGGGTCGAACACTATGGTCGGGTTTTGGGTCGTCAGCGCGGTGATGAGTTCATCGACGATCTTCCCGACAAGCTCAGGGCCGTAGCCGATCATGATGCCAATGACGACAACGGCAAGGGTGACCAGGCCACAGAGGTGGAGCAAGATATCTGACAGAGGATACCAAGCCATCAAATGGTCCGGTCCGCCGAGTTCGGAAGCGGGGCGTGCCAGATTGGCTAGATGGCTGAGCCAGCCTGCTGGCGCCAGCGTCACCAGTGTCACCGCCAATGCGAAGGAGGGATCAATAGCGAGAGCACCGAGTGCCGCAGCGCTAACGACCGCAACGACGGCCGCGATATTCCCCCAGCCTAGGCCAGCAATCAGGATCGGGAGAGCAGATGCTGTATAGAGGACGGCGCTGAACGACGGCTGCGCCACTGCACCCCGCGCGAGCAGGATGGCGGTAAAACCGGCGAGGGCGCCGATACCAAGCACTTTTGCGTTCAAATTTTTCAAGTCGCTGTCCTGCTTCATGATCGAGCAGTTAGAGGATGCTTCCGACACTCAGGTCTGAAAGCCGTCCCCAACATGGGTTTTCAAGGTTCCGATCCGCGCCCATCGCGAAAGGGAGAAGGGAAGGCATGACTGCCTTCCCTCTATTCATGCAGCGTCGGCTTAAATTAAGCGACGACGTAAGGCAGCAGGCCGAGGAAACGGGCACGCTTGATCGCCTGGGCGAGTTCGCGCTGCTTCTTCTGGGAAACGGCCGTGATGCGGGAAGGAACGATCTTGCCACGCTCGGAAATGTAGCGCTGCAGGAGACGGACGTCCTTGTAGTCGATACGCGGCGCATTGGCGCCCGAGAACGGGCAGGTCTTGCGGCGGCGATGGAACGGACGGCGGACCGGTGCGGAGGAAACTTCAGACATTGTTCAAAATCTCCTTATACGCGGTCTTCGCGCGGACGGCGCGGACGGTCTTCGCGGTCACCACGATCCGGGCGCGGACCACGGTCACGGTCGCCGAAGCTGCGCTCCGGACGGTCGCCATCGCGGCGCGGGCGGTCGTCACGGTCGCGCTTCTGCATCATGGCAGACGGGCCTTCTTCGTGCTTTTCAACAGCGATCGTCATGTAACGCAGGACGTCTTCGCTGATGCGCATCTGACGTTCCATTTCCTGGACGGCAGCGGCCGGTGCATCGATGTCCATCAGGGCGTAATGAGCCTTGCGGTTCTTCTTGATGCGATAGGTAAGGGACTTGAGGCCCCAGTTTTCGATACGCCCGACTTTACCGCCGTTAGCTTCGATAACACCCTTGTACTGTTCTACGAGGGCATCAACCTGCTGTGCGGAAATATCCTGTCGGGCAAGGAATACATGTTCATAAAGAGCCATGACAGCTTCGCCTTTCTTGCGTTGATCTGAACCCGGGCTCTAGCGGCTAAGCCTCAACGACTGCTCCTGAGAGGGATAAACCCCAAGCAAGAAAAGCGTTTCCGAGACGGTCGAGAGCGGAGACACGGGAGGCTGGAACGCTTCCGTTCCGACGATTTTCCCTGGAGAAAACCGGCCCTCCGTTCAGCCACCAGCCAGAAGACCGGGTTGCGAACAGGGCGGCTTATACGGATTTTTGCGGGAAAGGCAAGGGGAGGGGCGAAATTGGGTTATTCGCTGGTCGTGCCATCAAGATGCAGGCGCCGCTATCTCGATCTTCTTTCCGTCCCGAAGCCTGTCGGAGACATACCAGCCATCCCACTGCGAGAACTGCTCGAATACTCTTTTATATCCCTTGCTCTCCAGCAGCTTCTGTATCGCGCTTTCCGTCTTCCGGTTGTTCTCCACGGATATGAGGTCAAATTTGCGGTCGAAGCTGTAGGCGGACAGTATGTCCAGCTCGCTGCCCTCGGTATCGATCGACAGATAGTCCACGGCAGGCGGTGCTTGGTATTTTTCGAGCAGATCATCCAGCGATATCGTCTCCACCTGAAGGTGCTTTCCCTGGCTGCGAAGGTCGGAGAAGTGATCGCCCTTGGAGAAATCGGCAATCGCGCTCAGTTCGGGATCGGATTCATCGGTCGCGATAAATGTGACGATGTCGTTGGATTTCGAAGAGACACATTTGTGCTCGATGGAGGCCGTTCTGTTGGCCGCGAGATCCGCGTGCCAGATGGGATTGGGTTCTGCAAGAATACCGTTCCAGCCGAATTTCTTTTCGAGCAGCCAGGTATTGCTGTTCTTCAGCCCGTTCGTTGAGCCGAATTCTACGAAAAAACCGCTTCGTTTCTCGGAAAGCTCAAAACAGACCCACAAATCCTGCATGATCTGGGCTTTGGACCAATCTCGCCTTGATAAGCAATAACTAATAAATCTGATATCTTCATTCAGTATGATATTTGATATCTGCGGCCTGTTGAGGCGAATGGCGTTGAATATCGTCTTCTGTATAGATTTATTATCATGCAACCTGTTGCAAATGGCCGCTATGCTGGAAAACGTAAATTTTCTTGTGTCGAACATTCTGGCTATCCAGGTCCCATGATAGGTTAGACTAGCTTAGAACGATTTTGTGCTTCAATCAATATTTGTATTGATATCGGAGGGTTGCAATTCCAAGTAACGCCTTCGGGTAGAAGTATTCCTTAGTCTCCGGCCTGTTCATCCCAGGATTTGCCGGGCCATCGTTGCGCCTCGCCCGTGTGGGCAAGGCGCTTTCGCTGGATGTTACATCGGCAGCGGATACACGCGGTGCACCTTTTCGATCTCCGCCAAGACGTCGTCTGACAGCGTCACATAGGCCGCGCCGATATCGGTCTCGAGTTGGGCGATCGATGTTGCGCCGATGATGACGGAGGCCATGAAGGGCTTGGTGAGACAATAGGCGATCGCCAGCTTCGACGGGTCGAGATTGTGTTTGGCGGCGATCTCGAGATAGGCCTTGACCGCCGGCTCCTGCAGCGGCTGCAGGCGGCCGCCGATGTCGTGGTTGATCGAGCCGCGCGAGCCGGCCGGCCGTGCGCCGCCGACATATTTGCCCGTGAGGATACCGCCGGCGAGCGGCGAATAGGCGAGCAGGCCGACATCTTCGTGATGCGACAGCTCGGCGAGATCGAGATCGAAGTGCCGGTAGAGTAGGTTGTATTCGTTTTGTGTCGAAACGACGCGCGGCAGGCTCTTCTGCTCGGCGATCGTCAGATACTTCTGAATGCCCCAGGTCGTTTCGTTGGAAAGGCCAAGCGCACGGATCTTGCCAGCCTTCATCAGCTCGCCCATCGTTTCCAGAATGTCGGTGATATTGGCGACAACCTTCTCGCGGTCCTGATGGAAGGGGTTGTAGCGCCAGTTCTGGCGGAAATGGAAATGCCCGCGGTTCGGCCAGTGCACCTGATAGAGGTCGATATAGTCGGTCTTCAACCGCTTCAGGCTGGCGTCGATCGCAGCACGGATATTGGCGGCATCCGCACCCTGACCGTTGCGCAGATAATCGCGGCCGGGGCCGGCAACCTTGGTGGCGAGCACGACATCCTTGCGCTTGCCGGTCTTTTCGAACCAGGTGCCGATATATTCTTCAGTGCGGCCTTGAGTCTCCGCGCCGACGGGCGTCGTCGGGTACATTTCGGCGGTATCGAAGAAATTGACGCCCTTTTGCAGGGCATAATCCATCTGTTCATGCGCCTCGGCTTCGCTGTTCTGCGTACCCCAGGTCATCGTGCCCAGGCAGATCTGCGAAACGGAAATATCGGTGCGGCCTAAATTCTTATACTTCATGGGAAAACCTTGCGGATAACGGGAACGTCTCTAAGGGGAAGGTCGAGCGAATTTAGGCTCGAATTGAGCAAGTGCAAGAAGAAAATTGGTGCATTTCGCAAACGCAAAAGCCGTTGGCTGCGGGGCTTGCGCTATTGACTCCACCGCAAACAATGTCATTTGGGAACGAAACGACGCCATAGGAAGCCTAATATAATGACTGTAGCTTTCACATTTCCCGGCCAGGGCAGCCAAACTGTCGGCATGGGCAAGGATCTCGCAGACAATTTCGCCGAAGCGCGCGCCGTCTTCGAGGAAGTTGATGAAGCGCTTGGTGAAAAGCTCTCCGACGTCATTTTCAATGGTCCCGAGGAGAAGCTGACGCTGACGGCCAACGCCCAGCCGGCGCTGATGGCAGTATCGATCGCCGTCATCCGCGTTCTGCAGGCACGCGGCCTCGATCTGAAGAGCAAGGTCGCGTATGTCGCCGGCCATTCGCTCGGCGAATATTCGGCGCTGTGTGCCGCCGGCACGTTCTCGCTTACCGATACGGCGCGGCTGTTGCGCATCCGCGGCAATGCCATGCAGGCGGCGGTTCCGGTCGGCGTCGGCGCCATGGCGGCGATCATTGGCCTCGAACATGCCGATGTCGTCGCTGTCTGCGCGGAGGCGTCGGTCCTTGGCGCCTGTCAGATCGCCAACGACAATGGCGGCGGCCAGATCGTCATTTCCGGCGAGAAGGCCCCGGTTGAGAAGGCTGCCGAGCTGGCGACCGCCAAGGGCGCGAAGCGCGCAATTCTGCTGCCGGTCTCCGCCCCCTTCCATTCTTCGCTGATGGCGCCCGCCGCCGAGGCGATGCGCGCGGCACTTGTCGACGTTGCGAAATCCAATCCGATCGTGCCGCTCATCGCCAATGTGCGCGCTGCTCCAGTCACGGACGCCGGCGAGGTCGCCAATCTGCTGGTGGAGCAGGTCACCGGCCAGGTGCGCTGGCGCGAGACGGTGGAGTGGTTCGCCGCTCATAATGTGACAACATTGTACGAGATCGGTGCCGGCAAGGTGCTGACGGGGCTTGCAAGGCGTATCGACAAATCGGTGAACGGCATTGCGGTGAATTCGGCCGCCGATATTGATACTGCGCTCGCAAGCCTGCTTTAAGAACATTACGGAACGAGGAACACTCCATGCTTGATTTGACCGGCCGCAAGGCCCTGGTAACCGGCTCGTCCGGCGGTATCGGTGAGGAAATTGCAAGGCTGCTGCACAAGCAGGGCGCCATTGTCGGCCTGCACGGCACCCGCGTCGAGAAGCTCGAGGCGCTTGCCGCTGAGCTTGGCGACCGCGTCAAGATCTTCCCGGCCAACCTGTCCGATCGCGAAGAGGTCCAGGCGTTGGGCGTCAAGGCGGAAGAAGAACTCGGCGGCATCGACATCCTGGTCAACAATGCCGGCATCACCAAGGACGGTCTTTTCGTGCGCATGAGCGACGAGGACTGGGACAGCGTGCTGGAGGTCGATCTCACCTCCGTTTTCCGCCTGACGCGGGAGCTGACCCATCCGATGATGCGCCGTCGCTATGGCCGCATCATCAACATCACCTCCGTCGTCGGCGTCGTCGGCAATCCCGGTCAGGCCAATTATTGCGCCGCCAAGGCCGGCATGATCGGCTTCAGCAAATCGCTGGCGCAGGAAATCGCCACCCGCAATGTGACGGTCAATTGCGTCGCTCCGGGCTTCATCGAGAGCGCCATGACCGGCAAACTCAACGATAAGCAGAAGGAAGCGATCATGGGAGCCATCCCCATGAAGCGCATGGGCAATGGCGCCGAGGTTGCATCCGCCGTCGCCTATCTTGCGTCCTCGGAGGCGAGCTACATCACCGGCCAGACGATTCACGTCAACGGCGGCATGGCGATGATCTGAAATGGAAAAGTCTATTGGTGGGAACTTTCCCTCCAATAGCATGTTGAGCAACGCAGAACCGGCAATTTTCTGGCTTTGCGACGGACTTAAACCGTGTTAAGCGGGCCATGACTGTGAACAGTCGCCCCGAAAATGCAGAAGGACTGTGCCGCGCATAAGGCGGCTGGGCCGGATCTCAGGGCGGGGTTGAACAGATTTGCCAGCGGCGCCAATAGGGGTGTTGCAGGCTTTGAACAGGGTAGGGATGTCACACGGCATTCTGATCAGGACATAAGGTCGAGGAAACCGACATGAGCGATATCGCAGAACGCGTAAAGAAAATTGTTATTGATCATCTTGGCGTCGACGCCGACAAGGTTGTTGAAAGCGCTAGCTTCATCGACGATCTGGGCGCCGACTCGCTCGACACCGTCGAACTGGTCATGGCTTTCGAAGAAGAATTTGGCGTTGAAATCCCCGATGACGCTGCTGACTCGATCCTGACGGTCGGCGACGCGGTAAAGTTTATTGAAAAGGCTCAGGCCTAATCATTTGCACTTTTTGATGGGCGGGCTCTCAGAGTCCGCCCTATTTCGTCCGGCGATGCCGGGCGCTTTCTATTCATACGCATGGCATAAGAGGACGGGGGTCTGCAGGCGATGAGACGTGTCGTTATCACGGGTACCGGCATGGTATCACCTTTGGGCTGTGGCACGGAGGTGTCCTGGTCGCGCTTGATCGCCGGACACAACGGCGCGCGTCTGGTGACGGAATTCGAGGTCGAAGACCTCCCCGCAAAGATTGCTTGCCGCGTTCCGGTCGGTGATGGCAGTGACGGCACCTTCAATGCCGACGACTGGATGGAGCCCAAGGAACAGCGCAAGGTCGATCCTTTCATCATTTACGGCATGGCAGCGGCCGACATGGCGCTCGCCGACGCCGGCTGGCATCCGACGTCGGATGAAGACCAGATCGCGACCGGCGTCATGATCGGCTCGGGCATCGGCGGCCTGGAAGGCATTGTCGAGGCCGGCTATACGCTGCGCGACAAGGGCCCGCGCCGCATTTCGCCCTTCTTCATTCCCGGGCGCCTCATCAATCTCGTTTCCGGCCAGGTCTCGATTCGCCACAAGCTGCGCGGTCCGAACCATGCCGTCGTCACGGCCTGTTCGACCGGTGCGCATGCGATCGGCGATGCGGCTCGCCTGATCATGCTCGGTGACGCCGAGGTCATGGTCGCCGGCGGCGCCGAAGCGCCGGTTTGCCGTATCTCGCTTGCCGGCTTTGCCGCCTGTAAGGCGCTGTCGACGGAATTTAATGACGACCCGCAGCGGGCTTCGCGTCCCTACGACCGCGACCGCGACGGCTTCGTCATGGGCGAAGGCGCCGGCATCGTCGTTCTGGAAGAGCTGGAACATGCCAAGGCGCGTGGCGCCAAGATCTATGCCGAAGTGGTTGGTTACGGCCTTTCCGGTGATGCCTATCACATCACTGCCCCGTCTTCAGACGGTGAGGGTGCCTTCCGCTGCATGACATCGGCCCTGAAGCGCGCCGGTCTGACGCCGGCGGATGTGGATTATATCAACGCGCACGGCACCTCGACCATGGCCGACACGATCGAGCTTGGCGCTGTCGAGCGGCTGGTCGGCGACGCCGCGCCCGGGATCTCGATGTCATCGACCAAGTCCGCGACCGGCCATCTCCTTGGGGCTGCCGGCGCGATCGAGGCGATCTTCTCCACGCTTGCCATTCGCGACAACATAGCGCCGCCGACGCTGAACCTCGACAATCCGGAACGCGAGACGGCGATCGACCTCGTTCCGCACAAGTCCCGCAAGCGGGACATCAATGTCGCTCTGTCGAATTCCTTCGGATTCGGCGGTACGAACGCGTCGCTTGTCCTGCGGCGCTATGAGGCATAATAAAAGCGCGTAAATCCCAAAAGCTTAAGTGCTTTTCGGCAAAGCTATGCGCCGCCCTTGAATGTTACCGCATGTTTCTGGCATCCCAAAAGATGCTCTCGCGGTAATGTCTGATCGGTCAAAAGCGGAGCTCCACCAGGCCCCGCTTTGTTTCCTGAACCTGTTTTTTGCCGCATTGCTTGGCCAAACAGCAGGCAACGACAAAATGAAGGGATTGCCGGTGAGCGATACGAATCAGAGCAACGGAACTCCGAACGGGCAGAAGGGGCCGATCATCCCGAAATCGGCCAACGAAGCGCTGCGTCCGGAACGTGTTCCGGATCCGCCGAAGCGCTCCCGCAAGGCCCGCAGTCAGATGGTGATCTTTCTGAACTTTCTGATGACGCTGGTCGTCTTCGTCATCGTTCTCGCGGTCATCGGTGCCTACTACGCCATTTCTGCCTATCAAAGCCCCGGGCCCCTGACGACCAACAGCAATTTCATCGTGCGCAACGGCGCGGGCCTTGCCGAAATTTCCAATCGGCTTGAAGCCAACAACATCATCTCCGATGCCCGTATCTTCCGCTACCTGACGGTCACCTATCTGCATGATGGCGAAACCTTGCGGTCCGGCGAATACGAGATCAAGGCCGGCGCTTCCATGAAAGACATCATGGAACTGCTGAAATCCGGCAAGTCGATCCTCTATTCGGTCACCCTGCCGGAAGGGCTGACCGTACGCCAGATTTTCAACAAGCTGCAGGCTGACACGGTGCTCGAAGGCGACCTGCCTTCGGCGCTGCCGGCGGAAGGCAGCCTGCGGCCCGACACCTACAAGTTCACGCGCGGTACCAAGCGGACGGAGATCGTTCAGCAGATGGCGGGCGCGCAGGAGAAGCTGGTCGATCAGATCTGGGAGAAGCGCGATCCGAACCTGGCGCTTGCCAACAAGCAGGAATTCGTGACGCTCGCCTCGATCGTCGAAAAGGAAACCGGTCTGGCGGATGAGCGGGCCCATGTCGCCTCCGTCTTCCTGAACCGCATCGGCAAGGGCATGCGCCTGCAGTCCGATCCGACGATCATCTACGGTCTCTTCGGCGGCGACGGAAAGCCGGCCGACCGACCGATCTACCAGTCGGATCTGAAGAAAGAGACAGCCTACAACACCTATATCATCAAGGGGTTGCCGCCGACGCCGATCGCCAATCCGGGCAGGGATGCACTGGAAGCCGTTGCCAATCCCTGGAAGACACAGGACCTCTATTTCGTCGCTGACGGCACCGGCGGGCATGTCTTTGCCGCAACGCTGGAAGATCACAATGCCAACGTCAAGCGCTGGCGCAAGCTCGTCGCGGAAAAGGGCGAGGACCCGAGCGCAATCGCGGTCGATGGTCAGCCGGACGATGGCGCCGCTGCTACCCCCGGTTCCGGCACACAGCAGAAAAAGAAGACGAACTGATCCTTGGCCCGCACCGTGCTTTCGATGGGACGCACGGGCGGACTCACGTTACAATCGTCCGCGATACGCTGATTTTCGGCGAATGATGGACCATAATCTTCGGAGGCTTGCATGGGGCTGCAGTCCATGACCGGTTTTGCCCGGCGTGAGGGAACGAGCGGGCGCTCTCGTTGGGCATGGGAGCTGCGGTCGGTCAACGGCAAGGGCCTTGACGTGCGTCTGCGGCTGCCGCCAGGACTGGAGCGCCTGGAAACCGATATACGCAAGCTGATCACCGACAGGTTTTCGCGCGGTAACCTCCAAGTCGGCCTTTCCGTGTCTGTCGACGAAAGCCGGGTCGAAGCCGTCGTCAATCAGAATGCGCTGGCGACCGTGCTGACGCTGCGCGACCAGCTTACCGGCCTTATCGATCCTGCGCCGCTCAGGCTGGACACGCTGCTCGGTATCCGTGGCATTGTGGAATTCAAGGAAGCTGAAGAGAGCGAGGAAGCGCTCGCGGCGCGTGACGCCGACATCATGGCGGGTCTTGATGGAGCGCTTGGCGATCTTACCGAGATGCGTCGGCAGGAGGGCCATGCGCTCGGCCAGATCCTTCTTGGTCATGTCGTCACTATCGAGACGCTGACGGGGGCGGTTGAGCGCGATCCTTCGCGCTCGCCGCAGGAGATCGCCGCAAAGCTGGCGGCGCAGGTTGCCCTGCTTCTTGACGGTGCAGCAAGCCTCGATCGCGACCGTCTGCATGCGGAAGCCGCACTCATCGCCACCAGGGCCGATCTGCGCGAAGAGATCGATCGGCTGAAGGCGCATGTGACGGCTGCCCGCGACCTGATCGCCAAGGGCGGTCCGGTCGGTCGCAAGCTCGATTTCCTTGCACAGGAATTTAACCGGGAATCGAATACTATCTGTTCGAAGTCGAATGCCGCGGCGGTCACCGCCGCCGGCATCGAATTGAAGGTGGTCATCGATCAGTTCCGCGAACAAGTCCAGAATTTGGAGTAGGCTATGAAGCCGGCGACATCCACATCCATTCCAATTGCCCGCCGGGGGCTGATGCTGGCCATTTCCTCGCCCTCGGGCGCGGGGAAGTCGACGATTGCCCGCACGCTGCTCGACACCGACAAGCATGTCGGCCTTTCCGTCAGTGTCACGACGCGGCAACGCCGGCCGAGCGAAATCGAGGGCGTGCACTATCATTTCGTCTCGCAACGGGAGTTCGAGCGGCTTCGCGATTCCGATTCGCTGCTTGAATGGGCAGAGGTACACGGCAATTTCTACGGCACGCCGCGCGAGCCGGTGGAAACGGCGATGGCCGAGGGCCGCGACATGCTCTTCGATATCGACTGGCAGGGCGCACAGCAGCTTCAGGAGAAGATGCCCGCCGATGTCGTCTCCATCTTCGTGTTGCCGCCGACCATGACGGAGCTGCAATCGCGCCTGCATCGCCGCGCCGAGGATTCCGAAGAGGTGATCGCCACGCGGCTTGCCAATTCGCGATCGGAGATCGCCCATTGGCGTGAGTATGACTATGTCATCATCAATGACGACCTGAATGCCGCCTTCGATGCGGTTCAGTCGATCGTCAAGGCCGAACGCCTGCGCCGCGACCGTCGTCACGGCATGTTCGATTTCGTCCGTGGTCTCCTGGAAGAAACGCCGAAGCTCTGATGCCGATCGGAAATTCCGATCCGGTCAGAAGCTCTGATCTCAGATCAGAGGCAATTCGCCAGGCGGCAGAATTCCACGACGGAGAGCGTTTCGGCGCGGCGCTGCGGATCGATATCGGCTTTGTGCAATAACGCCTCGCCACCCAGCGGCTTCAGGCTCTGGCGCAGCATCTTACGACGCTGACCGAAGGCAGCCTGTGTTACCTTCTCCAGCTTTTCGACGTCGCAGGGGATCGGTTTTTCCCTTGGGGTCAGATGCACGACCGTCGAGGTTACCTTCGGCGGCGGCGAGAAGGCCTGGGGTGATATGTCGAAAGCCATGTGGGCGTTCGTGCGCCAGCCGCAGAGAACGCCGAGACGGCCGTAATGATCGTCATCCTCGTCAGCGACGATCCGCTGGCCGACTTCCTTCTGGAACATCAGCGTCAGCGACTGCCAGAAGGGTGGCCAGTGGCCCGGCAGTAGCCAGTTTACCAGCAACTGCGTGCCGACATTATAGGGCAGGTTGGCGATGATCTTCACCGGACCTTCCGGCGCCATCGCCGCGAAATCCGTCTTCAAGGCATCGCCCTCGATGACCTCCAGCCGGCCGGGATAATGGGCGGCGATTTCGGCGAGCGCCGGTAGGCATCGCGCGTCGCGCTCGACGGCGATGACCTTCGCGGCCCCGAGCGCCAGGATGGCGCGCGTCAGTCCGCCCGGTCCCGGACCCACCTCGAAGACGGTAACGCCTTCCAGCGATCCGGCGGTGCGGGCAACCTTCTGGGTCAGATTGAGGTCCAGCAGAAAGTTCTGGCCGAGCGCCTTGCGCGCGTCGAGGCCATGGCGCTGAATCACATCGCGAAGCGGAGGAAGGCCGTCGAGCGCAGCCATCAGCGGTCGCTTCCCGCACGGCTGATCTCGCTTGCCAGCCTGAGGGCGGCCACGAGGCTATCCTCCTTGGCGACACCCTTGCCGGCAATGCCGAAGGCAGTACCGTGGTCCGGCGAGGTGCGGACAAAGGGAAGGCCGAGCGTGACATTGACGGAATCATCGAAGCCGAGCGCCTTGGCCGGGATCAAGGCCTGATCGTGGTACATGCAGATGGCAACGTCATAGCCTTGGCGCGCGGCGTCATGGAACATCGTGTCGGCGGGCAGGGGACCGAAAGCATCGATGCCCTCGTTGCGCAGCACCTCGATCGCTGGGCGGATGATCTGCTCATCCTCCTTGCCGATCGCGCCGTTCTCGCCGGCATGCGGATTGAGGCCGGCGATTGCGAGACGCGGCTTGGCAATGCCGAAGCGGGTCCTAAGATCGTGATCGGTGATCCGGCAGGTCTGGATGATCAGATCGGTCGTCAGCGCCGCCGGCACGTCCTTCAGCGGGATATGAATGGTGACTGGGATGGCCCGCAGTTTCGGCCCTGCGAGCAGCATTACCGGCATCACCGGCTTGCCTGTCGCACGCATAGCCAGATCTGCGAGGAACTCGGTATGTCCGGGAAAGCCGAAGCCGGCATCGTAGAGAACAGATTTCGCGATCGGATTGGTGACGACAGCCGCAGTGTCGCCATTCATGCTGAGCGAGACCGCCGTCTCGATAGCCGCAATCGTACCCTTCGCCGTAGCAACATGCGGTTCGCCGGCGACCACAGTCGTGCCGGCAGCGATTGGCAGCACCGGCAGGGCCTCGGTGAAGACGACGCTGGCAGTCGCCGCGTCTGCTTCCCGCAGGGGTACATCCAGGTTCAATTGCCTGGCGCGCGTCGCAAGGACGTTCGGATCGCCGAGAAAGAGGAAGGGTGGCAGAGAAAGCTCGCCGCGGCGGAGCCAGGCGGCGAGCGTGATGTCAGGTCCGATACCTGCAGGATCCCCTTGCGTCAGCGCGAGGGGGTGGGAAGGGTGCTGCGGCATCGCGGCAATCAGCGATAGAGGATCTGCGCCTTGGAGCGCAGTTCGTCCATATATTTCTTGTCGTTGGCGCTGACGCCCTGAGCACCCGCCTTGCCGATGTCTTCGGCGCGGAAGACGGCTGCGGCGGCAACGTCGTCGTTCACTTGGCGCTGGGAGCAGATGGCGACGTATTCAACGCCACGATCGGTGACGACAGGGGTGGTCGTGTTGCCCTGGGCCTTTTCAAGCAGCGGCTTCCAGACTTCGGGAAGATCGGGCGCGAGCACGCGGCCGAGATCCTGGACGGAAACGTCACGCATGGTTGCGGCAAAGACCTTCGCCTGGTCGCAACCGGGGAACTTGGAGCGCGAGGATTCCGCCTCGGCCTTGCGCTGGTTGAGGATGGCATTCCGCTTCGCTTGCGGGACGACGAAGATAATCTGTTTCAGGAAGTATTCCGTCGTGACCGGCTTTGTCTTGTTTTCGGTCATGCGCGTCACGAGGTCGTCGTTCGACAGCTTGCTGGAGTTGCTCGAGCCGAAGCGGGCATTGACGACGCGCGGCCAGCTCATGGAGACGGCGACATAGGATTTGAAGTGATCGACGCCGACGCCCATCTTGTCGAGGATCTGGCCGAGCTGCTGCGGCGACATCTTGTTGCTCGCGGCGAAGCGGCCGAAGGCGCTGTCGACGTCTGACGTCGACACCGACATGCGCACGCGGGAGATTTCAGCCCGCTTCAGCGTCTCGTCGACAAGCTGTTCCTGCGCCAGCTTGTTGAGGTCGCCCTTTTGATGCTGCAATTTGAGGAAGTTGACACGCTTGGCGATATCGCCCGAGGTAATCACCGAGTTGTTGACAACGACCTTCACCTCGCTTGCAGCGAATGCAACATCGCTGCTCGGCATGGCGAACGTGGCCATGATCAGCGCCGCGGCTCCGAACAGCACAGCGCGCATCGGTGTCTTTTCAGAGAACATCAATTACCCCTTCCCAAAGGTCCTTATCCGCACTGCGTCACATCGGGACGCCGTTCGCGCAATACGGCAATTTTGCGCCACATGTCTACAACAAGCACGACGAATTGCAAAATCCTTGCGGCGAAACAATGACGCGGAGAATGGCTGCGGTCGGTTTCAAACAAAAAGGGCCGGCTGTGGAGCCGGCCCTCTTTTTGAGTTTGATGGATCAGAACGTGGCGTCCTGTGTGTTGCCGAGATTGACGTCGCCGAGCGTACGGAACGTTATCCTGGCGCCGACCGACCAGTCGCTTGCCGATGCATCCGTCGAATCCTTCTTGTTCAGGAAGGAAATGCTGAAGATCGTGCATTCGTCCTCATAGGAGAGGCCAACGCCCTGGCGAGTGATCTCACTGTCGTTGATGTCATAGTTCACCGTACCGAATACAGACCAATATTCCTTGAACTTGATCTGCGCACGCGTCTGGATTTCATCCTGATCCGAGGTGAAACCGTATTGTGGCTGCGCGGCAATATGCGTGTAGGTCGCCGTGGTCTGGAAGACATCATTGGAGAAGCCGACCGTGGTATCGCCACGGCGGAAGGCAAAATCCTTCTCGTCGAAACGATAGGACTGCGAAAGCGAAATGCCCTGCGGCGTGGTGAGGCCAAACATGGTCACGTAGTCGGAGCGGGTGGTTTCAAGCCCCGAGTCCGCGCCGACGCCGGCCAGATCGGTCTCGGCGAAGGAGTTGCGGCCGGCAAGCTGGAAGGACTGGCCGAATATATGCTGCAACTTGTAGCCACTGTCGAAGTTGCCGGTGTAGCGCCAGCCGACATTGGCGCGTGTGCCGCCTTCGACGCGGTCGAAACCGGAGAACTTGTCGCGATCAAACAGATTGGTCGCATCGAAGACGAAGCTTTGTGCATCCTCATTCGGCAGACGTCCGGCAAGCTGCTCGTCCGGACGCACATAGAGCTGTGCGATCGGCTCGAACACATGCGTGCTGTTGCTGGTAGTGATGAGGAAGGGATACTTCGCTTCAACACCGGCCGTCGCCATGCCACGCGTGGCATAGTCGCTCGTGTCGTAATTGCCGGAATAAGTGCCAGCTCCAGGCGCATCCATGTCCAGGCCATAGACGTCGCCGCGAAGTGCCGCCAATGGCGTCAACACCAGACCTTGATCCGTGGTGAAGGTACGTTGCCACTGCACCTCGGTGCTGAGGCGCGTATAGTCTCCGGAAAGACCGAGATAGCGGTCATTCAGGCTGGAGTCACCGAGAGTATTGGTGGCGTCAAGCGCCAGGGTCTTGTCACGCGACAGGTGCGTGAAGTTCATGGTCGCCGACAGTTCGCCGCCATAGACCGACTTCGGATCGACATAGTGATAGTCGACGCTCGGATAGACGACCGCCTGCTGTTTCTCGGCGGTGCTGTTATTGTCGGCGTCCTGGACGTCGTAATAGAAGGCGCGCATATCGAAATAATTGCGCTTGCCGAGGCCGGTCAGATAGATGTCGTTGGTATGGGTGCTCTGGTTGAGACCATCGAGCCCATAGGTGCGCGAGAAGTTATTGTCGCTCTGCGCCATGACATCCCAGCCGAA
Organism: Rhizobium sp. RCC_161_2; assembly: GCF_041355235.1. Lineage (NCBI taxonomy): Bacteria > Pseudomonadati > Pseudomonadota > Alphaproteobacteria > Hyphomicrobiales > Rhizobiaceae > Rhizobium > Rhizobium sp. RCC_161_2. The sequence continues at coordinate 323,073 of NZ_JBFUPL010000004.1, forward strand.
GGTCCAGCGGGGATTGATCTTGAAATCCGCCTTGGAGGAGATCATGCCGCGAGCCTTGTGCTCGGCATCGCTGGTGCCGGACGTGAACGTGCCGGGGTCCATCTGGTTGATACCTGCAACCCGCAGGGTATGCGTACCGTTTTCAAACCGTTGACGGAATTCGCCCTCAAGCAGGAGGCCCTGGCTCGTGTAGCCAGTGGCACTGATCGTAGCGTCCATGCTCGGCGATATGACGTAGTAGTAAGGAACCTTCAGACCGAAGCCGAGGTGCTGCGAAACACTCATCGACGGAAACAGGAAGCCGGACTTGCGCTTCACCGTGTTGTCGGGAACCTCGATCCACGGAACATAGGCGACCGGTTGGCCGAACAGTTCAAAGCGGGCATGCTCGAGGCGGACGGTATGCGTCACGCCGTTTTGCACCACGCGCTGCGCCTTGACCTGCCAAAGCGGCGCGCGGCCCTGTTCGGAGCAGGCCTGACAGGCCGTATAGACACCCTTGGTCAGAATCAGCTGCGTGCCGCCGACACGCTCGCCTTTTTCGGCGACCATGCGGGTATTGTCCGGCATTTCGATGCGCAGGGCATTGACGAAACCGTCGGAGAAGCTGTCGGTGACATCCATCTTGTCACCGTACATACGATTGCCGTCGGGGGTGATCAACTCGACATTGCCGAGAGCCATCATCCGACCGGACTTCTGATTATATTCAACTTTCTGGGCGACCATTTTGTAGCCGCCATAGTTGATCTGCACGGCACCGGTGGCGGTGACGATCTGATTGTCCTTGTTATAGACCAATTCGTTGGACGAAAGGACTAGCTTGGAGCCGTCGGGTACCTTGACCTTTACAGGAGCGGTCGCAGCACCGGCGCCGCCATTGTTGTTGGTAGCCTGGGCGTAAGCTACGACCGGGCTCATGATATACGCGCATGTAGCCGTGCCCGTGATAAGGGCAGCCACAAACTTTCTGATACTCTTGCGGTTGCCCGCCACTAGCCGTCCTCCTGATGAAGCAGGATCGTTGCTCCGAATGCCAAAGCGACGATCACGGGTATCCATGTCGCCACGAAGGGAGGAACCACTCCGCTGCTCCCGAATGCCTTTACAAGCACGGTGACAACATAAAGCACGAAGCCTGAGAGGATTCCACCCAGAATCACGGAGCGCGATTGGTTGAATCTACTGAATTTTAGGGACACGGTTGCTGCGATCAGCGTCATTGCCACCAAAAGGAATGGCTGTGATAGCAGCGAGTGAAATTGCGTTTCAAGTGCCTTGGTTGAGATCCCGAAGGACTTGGCAATCGCTATTCGATTAGAAAGATCATAAAAAGCAATGGTTTCCGGCTGCGCCAAACGCTCGGAGACAAAATCCTGTTTCAGATTCGTACGAACCTGTGTCGTGGTTTTGTGAACGGGAATTTCGCCCGGGCTCCGCTCGACGACACTGTTAAGAAGCCAGTAACCATCTTCCAACTTTGCCGACTGGGCATCCTGCCTCAGAATGATATTTCCCTGTGAATCGAAGTGGATAAAGACAACGTTCATCAGCGTTGTGCCGTTGTTGAGAACGGCCTTGGCGCCGATGATGATGTCGCTCTTGCCATCCGACTGACGCAGCCACGGAATGGAAAGTGTATTGCGATAGGACGGATCGCCGCGCAGATCGGCTTCCATCGTTTCCGACTGCCGCTGGCCCCATGCCGCAACCGGATTGAGGGCGAACATGGTCATCAGCCCAACAGCGAATGCGCCGACAATGAAGGGTGTCATGAACTGCCAGACGGAGATGCCGGCCGCGCGCGCGATTACCAGTTCGCGACGGCGATTGAGCGTGATCAACACGGTCATGCCGACGAAGAGGGCGATGAACGGCACCGTTTGCTGCATGATGAACGGCAACCTGACCGCCGTCATCAGCAGACCGATTTTGACCGTATACCCCGGAAGGCCAGCGAGCCGCCCAGCGGTCTCGCTGAAGTCGATCAGATACACCAGCGCCGTGACGCCGAGGAAAAACCAGAGAGTCGTGGCGATGTAGCGCGTGAAGAAGTAGCGGCCGAGCGTGCTGAAGATCATGCGCCGCTCCCATTCGAGCCGCCGGGTGTCGGGATTCGTTCCTGAAGCTTCTGCCGCCAGGTGCCGAAGCGGTTGCGGATCGACACCGGCATGGACATTCTCCGGTTCCTGAACAGCAGGAAGATCGCAATCAGAGTGGCGCCGATATTGATCGCATAGAGGATGCCGACGAAATAAGGAGCCGTCTCGATCTGGTTGGCCGCGTAAAAGTCCGCCCAGCGCAGTGCAAAGGCGATAGTAAGCGCCGATACCATCGGATGCAGCCGCGCCTCGCGATGCGATCGCGCATCGCCGGCGATCACCAGGGATATCAGCGCAAAGATGGCCGGCAGCGCCCAATCGGTCAGGCGCCGATGCAATTCGGAACGATATCCGCTTGGTCTGGTCTTATAATCCGCATCATTCGGATCCGGACTGAGCAGGAAGCCGAGACTGCGGTCGCCTGCGCGCAGGGTTGCCTGACCGCGGTTTTGCGTCATGTCGGAAAGGTCGAAGGAGTAGGAATCGAATTTGATGACGGAGACGTTGCCGTCAGACGTCTTGCGGTGAACTTCGCCGTCTCTCATCAGCAGCGACGAGCCGCTCGCATCAACGGCGCCTTCCTTGGCATAATAGATGAGATCGAAAGCCGGATCGCGCGAATCCACCACGAACAGCCCCTTCAGGATTCGTCCCGACATGCGCTGTGTGATCTGCACATAAAGCCCGTCTTCGATGCGCCGGAAATTCTTCTCTTCGATCACGGTCGAGAGCAGGTCGGCATAGGCTTCCGCAACCATTTGCCGGGCGGCGACACGGGCCTTCGGTTCCACCATATTGTCAACGAGGAAGGAGAAGACGCTGATCGCTATGGCGAGAATCATGATCGGGCGGATGATGATGCTGCGTCTCGCGCCCGCCGCTTCCATGACGGTCAGCTCCGAATCGCTGTTCATCGCGGTGAGCGTCTGGGTGATGCCGATGACCAATGCGAACGGCAAAACGACGGGAATGATGGTCGGCAGAATAAGGGTCGCAAGCTTTGCGAACGAACCGATCGACTGGCCGCTATCGGTCACGAGATTGATGCGCTGCAGTACCTGAGTCGTCCAGATAATAGCGAGCACCGGCAGCAGGGCTACCAGGAACATCATGCCGACACGCCGTACGATATATGTTTCGAATAACTTCATGCCGGCCCTTAAACGCAACGCTCCGTCGGGCGAGCCGGCAGAGATTCATCCTCCTCTACGCTGTTTGCGTTTTTTTGGCGACAACCCACTCGCAAAAAATTCGTTAATTTTCTGAGATTCTTCTGCTGTGTGTCGTTTGGGAGAGGGCCAGAAGTGCGGAGAATATGACAAGAGAAGAGAGCCAGCCAAGCACGGCATCCGACAGATAGTGGCTTCCGAAGGCTACTCTGAGGGCCGGAATGAGGATTGAAACGACTGCGATCGGTGGCGCAAGAGCGGTGCGGGCGGGCTGCGGGATAATGAAGATCAGGCAGAACAGCCAGCCGGCGGATGCCGCTTCACCGGAGATGAAGGAACAGTTGCTGACGCATTTCCCGGCAAAAGACCCGGCATGAACGAAATCAAGCATGCCGCCGAAGAGGTCTGTCTGCCGTGGCCGTGGACGGCCCGAGAACGCCTTGAGCCAGAGATTGACGATCAGCACGGGGCCGAGAAGCAGCGAGCCGAGTGCAACTCTCAGATTGCGGTCTCGCAGCGTCTTGAAGGTTGCGCCGTGCTGCTGCCAGCCCTGGAGCAGCATCCAACAGAGGCCGGCGGCAACGATATAGGGAAGCTGGAAGAATATCTCCCTGAGCAGGCGCATATGCGGATCGTCCCCATAGGGGAAAATGCCGCAGACCTGGCTGGCTTTGACAGGGACGATGCATCGTTCCGGCAGGAAGAACATATTGGCGACGGCGAGATCGATCTGTGGAAAAATCGAAAACAGCCCGAGCAGTATCCACCATAGGCAAAAGAGAGCGACGAACGCGTCGCCGGCCGTGCGCGGTCGCAGGATCTCGGGAAAACGGTCCTGGCGATCGAAGGTGCTGGAATCGATGATCAACGTGGCGTTCCTGTCAGTGACAACGCCGGGCAGGCGGCGGCACGCAACGCATGCGCCAATAGGCTAGCGACAATAGATGACAGGGATTTGAAGGTGGCAGTGGACGCTTCTTCGCCGAATGTCTCGCCAAAAGCTTGTATTTGAGGGGGAAAGCTTGAATGATCGAAGTCTATAATTCTATTTTGCGATACGCATATATATCGGAGCAGAAATGTCTGTGAAATTCGAGATTTCCTTTGCCAAAACGGTCCGGCTCAATGGCGGTCTGGCCATTCTGCTGAAAGACACGGACAGCGAATCGCCGGCGGGGGCCGTAAGCGCCGATCCGGCGAATGTTTTCGCCAAGGCCGCGCGCATCGCCCACTTCACAGCCAAGGGTCTGGCGAGCCTCGATATCGTCGCGCCCGAGGGCTCGCCCGTCGACCGGATTATCGTCATTGGTACCGGCAAGGCTAAGGAGCTGAATGCGCATGATTGGCTGAAGCTCGGCGGTGCCGCCGCGGCGCGGATCCGCAACGTCGACAAGGCTGCGATCTTCATTGACCTGCCCGGCGTCCAAGCCGGTGGCAAGGCGGCCGCCGATTTTGCGCTCGGCATGCTGCTGCGCGCCTACAGCTTCGACACGTACAAGACGAAGAAGGGCGATGACGAGGACAAGAACGGTGCGCAGAAATCCGTGAAGGTGACCATCGTCACCCCGGATGCCGCGGCCGCAAAGAAGCTTTTCGCCGCCTCGGAAGCGATTGCCGGCGGCGTTATCCTGGCGCGCGATCTCGTCAACGAGCCGCCGAATGTGCTTGGCCCGGTCGAGTTCGCCGCCAAGGCCAAGGCGCTGGAGAAACTCGGCGTTGAGGTAGAGATATTGACGGAGCGCGAGATGCGCCGGCTCGGCATGGGTGCGCTGCTTGGCGTGGCGCAGGGTTCCGTGCGTCCGCCGCGTCTGGTGATCATGCAATGGAAGGGCGGCAAGGCAAAGGAAAAGCCGGTCGCCTTCATCGGCAAGGGTGTCGTCTTTGACACCGGCGGTATTTCCATCAAGCCCGCCGCCGGCATGGAAGACATGAAGGGCGACATGGGTGGGGCGGCGGCCGTGACCGGCCTGATGCACACGCTCGCGGCCCGCGGTGCGAAGGTCAACGCCATCGGCGTCATCGGCCTGGTCGAAAACATGCCCGATGGTAATGCCCAGCGTCCAGGCGATATCGTCACCTCCATGTCCGGCCAGACGATCGAGATCATCAACACCGATGCCGAAGGCAGGCTCGTGCTCTGCGACGCGCTTTGGTACACAAACGATCGTTTCAAGCCGCAATTCATGATCAACCTGGCGACCTTGACAGGCGCGATCCTGGTGGCGCTCGGCAATCTGCAGGCCGGCCTGTTCAGCAATGACGACCAGCTGGCAAACCAGCTCACTGCCGCCGGCCTTGTCACCAACGAACGCCTGTGGCGCATGCCGCTCGGCAAGGACTACGACAAGATGATCGACAGCAAGTTCGCCGATATGAAGAACACCGGCGGCCGCTATGCCGGCTCGATCACCGCCGCGCAGTTCCTCAAGCGATTCGTGCAGGAAACGCCCTGGGCGCATCTCGATATCGCCGGCACGGCGATGGGCTCGACCTTGGACGAGATCAACCAGTCCTGGGGTTCGGGCTTCGGCGTGCGCCTGCTCGACGAACTGGTCCGTGAGAACTACGAATCGTGACCTTCGGACATGTTTGAGATAGGAGAGGCGGCATGACCGACGTTCTCTTCTATCACTTGACCGAATCGAAGCTCGAAGATGCCCTGCCGCCGCTGATCGACAAGAGTGTCGAGCGTGGCTGGCAGGTCGCCATCCAGACACGCGAGCAGGCCCGGCGCGATGCGCTCGACACGCATCTCTGGACCTATCGCGAGGACAGCTTCCTCCCGCATGGCACCGACGAAAGCGAGATGGCGGACAGGCAGCCGGTTCTCCTGACCGTCTCACCGGACAATCTGAACAATGCCAGCGTCCGCTTCTTCATCGACGGCGCCGAAGCCGCCGATATCGAGACCTACCAGCGCGTCGTCTTCATCTTCGACGGTTACGATCAGGAACAATTGGAAGGCGCCCGCGCGCAATGGAAGAAGTTGAAGGGCGAGGGGCATAACCTCACCTATTGGCAGCAGACCCAGGAAGGCCGTTGGGAAAAGAAGGCGTGAAGGAGTTCGATTATCAGTCGAATGATCAAATTCCCTGGCGTGAGATACCGGGCGGTGGCGAGTTCGTCGAATATTTCGGCCATGATCCCGACTTCCATGATGCGGAGATCGTGCAGATCACGCTCAACCGCCACTCTCAGAGCTCGATTTCGATCCATACTTGGAACAATGCCCCTTTCGACATCGCCAAACATGTGGTCGTAACCTTTTCTTTGGCTGATATCGCTGATCTTCAGCTTGAGAATTTCAGCCATCAAAATGTTCTCAACGGCCTTGCGGTTCGATTGGCGCCCGAGCGAAAAGACAGGCGGCCATACTACGGCCGCGACCCGCATCCGAAGGATATCGAGATTGAACTGCGACCCTGCTTTGGGCTCTGCGGGTTCATACGGGCGAGGACGATCAGCATCAGCTTTGCGAAGGGCAAGCCCGAGGACACAACCAAGTCGTGATATGCGACACGCGACAAGGATAAGACAGCGCGTCAGATCGGGCTGTTGTTCGCAAGAACCTTTTCGATGAAGTCTTTCTTCGACGCCGTATAGGCGGCGCGGTTGTCGGCATATTTCCTGGCCAGGTCGATCTTCAGCATTTCATAGGCCAGTGCCAGATCTGGATGTGCACGGAGCCTGTCGCGAAATAGAAGCCATCGATTCCAGTTGATGCTGTTATATTCAACGATATGAACGAGATGCGTGCGCGTCTCGCCTTCGATATCACGACCGAAAATATGATCGTCGGGAACGAGGTCGGTGCCGACATAGCAGTAGCCGATCTCCTCCATCGGCCGGATGCATGCCAAGCCGTCATCGAAGCGCCTGACTGCGACAGCGATATCGATGATTGGCTTCGCCTTGATCGAAGGGATCGACGTGCTGCCTATATGCTGGATGTCGAGGGCGATATCGCCGAGCGCCTTGCGAATGGCTGCCGCTTCGAGCGCGTAGGCTTCCTGCCAACGGGCATTCGGCACAGCAAGCGTGACGCATTTGTTACCGACGCCTAGCCCGAAATTTACCCCGCGTTCCGAGGACATTACGATCTCCGTAGCAAGTGAAGATGCGCCACTCTAGCATGGCGCGCGGCGCATCTCACCGGTCAATCGAGTTTAGTCGTGGAAAGCCTCGACGAATTTGCGCTTGCCGAGCATGAATGCATCGGCGACATGGCGCAGCGGCGCGAGGTCGACATCGGACGTGCCGGCTTTGACGATCTCGGCGAAGCGGCGATAGAGCGATGGATATTCGGCCTCCGGCGCGGTGAAGGTCAGTTCGCCGTTAACGGAGAGCTTCGAGCCGCCTTCGGAGAGCACCATCTGGCCCGCCTCGGTTTCGGCGACGATATCCCAGCTCTGCTTGCCGGTCTGGCGCCAGTCGAATTCGGCACGAACCGGAAGCCCCTGGCCGCTCTTGAACTGCAGATCGGCGGCGATCGGCGAATCGCGGTTCTCGGGGAATTCCAGCACGGCGCCGGTGAGGAACAGTGGCGGCAGGATGTGGGTGACGATCGACAGCGCGTTGATGCCCGGATCGAAGACGCCGAGGCCGCCGGCCTGCCAGATCCATTCCTGGTTCGGATGCCAATGGCGCACATCTTCCTTCCAGATCACATGCACGCTCTTGATCGTCGTCCCGTCGAGGAAGGCCTTGGCGGCTTCGACGGCTGGCGCGTAGCGCGAATGCCAGCTGGCAAACAGCGAAACACCCTTTGCCTTGGCGAGTGCCTCAAGATCGGCGACTTCGCTCAGCGTCGCGCCCGGCGGCTTTTCCAGGAAGACATGCTTGCCAGCCTGGAGCGCCTTGTAGGCGGCTTCATAACGATATTGCGGCGGCATGCAGAGCGAGACTGCATCGATCTCGGGAACCGCGTCCAGCATGGCCTCGATGGTGGTGAAAGCCGGAATGCCTTCGACCGTGCCATGGCGGCTTGCGGTCGCAACCAGTTTGAAATCCGCATTGTTGGCGATGGACGGAAGATGCTGGTCTCGGACGATCTTGCCGACGCCGACGATAGCGAGATTGATGGGGGACATGGGGTGTCTCTCGATTAGTATGATTATTGGTATGGTCTTTTATCAGAACGTCAGAGGTGGGCAAGGCCGGCAAAGCGCAAATGCAACGCTCCTCCCGCAAGGCCACGCTCACCCTGCCATCTTCACAGTTGGAAAACCAGCTTAGGCTCTTGATTGACAGCGTGAAATCGGCACTCTGCCTGTGCGCGGCGTAAGGATCCTGGGAAGAAACTGCCGCGGGGGGAAAAATCATGAAAGCATTGCTCGGCTTCAGCCGGCTCATAGATCATGTCACGGAGATCATCGGCAAATCGGTCTCCTGGCTCATCCTGGTTGCGGTTCTGGTCAGCGCCGGAAACGCCATCGTCCGCAAGGTGTTCAACATCTCGTCGAATGCCTGGCTGGAGGCGCAATGGTATTTGTTCGGCGCCGCCTTCATGCTCGCCGCCGCCTATACGCTTAGGCAGAACGAGCATATCCGCATCGATATCCTCTACGGCTCTCTCTCGCGGCGCGTGCAGCACTGGATCGACCTTCTCGGCCATTGCCTGTTTCTCATGCCCTTCGTGCTATTGATGATTTACGATCTCATCCCCTATGTCCGGATGTCCTTCATGTCCGGCGAAGTCTCCTCCAGCGCCGGCGGCCTGATCATCTGGCCGGGCAAGGCCTTGCTGCTGGCGGGTTTCTTTCTGCTGGCGCTGCAGGGTGTCTCCGAGATCATCAAGAAGATCGCCATCATGCGTGGCGATATGGATGATCCGACACCCTACGTGCCGACCCATGCACCTCTCGATATCGAGACGCATGCAGGGGAGGTGCGCTGATGTTGGAATTCATTGCCGTGAACATGGCTCCGATCATGTTCGCTTCGCTGATCATCTTCCTGCTGATCGGCTATCCCGTTGCCTTCGCACTCGCCGCCAACGGTCTGCTGTTCTTCTGGATCGGCGTCGAGCTGGCACCCTATTCCGGCGGCTCGATCCACCTCTCCTGGCCGCTGCTCAACGCGTTGCCGGATCGCTTCTGGGGCGTGATGTCGAACGATACGCTGCTGGCGATCCCATTCTTCACCTTCATGGGCATCGTACTCGAGCGCTCCGGCATGGCCGAGGATCTGCTCGACACGGTCGGTCAGCTCTTCGGGCCGATCCGCGGCGGCCTTGCCTATGCGGTGATCTTCGTCGGCGCGCTTCTGGCCGCCACCACCGGCGTCGTTGCCGCCTCGGTCATCGCCATGGGCCTGATCTCCCTGCCGATCATGTTGCGCTACGGCTATGACCGGCGGGTTGCATCCGGCGTTATCGCCGCCTCGGGCACGCTGGCGCAGATCATTCCGCCGTCGCTGGTGCTGATCGTGCTGGCGGACCAGCTCGGCCGCTCCGTCGGTGACATGTATGCCGGCGCCTTGATCCCCGGTCTGGTCCTGACCGGCCTCTACATGCTCTACGTGCTGATCATGTCGATCGTCCGGCCGAACTCCATGCCGGCGCTGCCGAAAGAGGCGCGTTCGCTCGGTTCGGGCGTGACCTCGCTCTTCGTCGCGTTGCTGGTCTGCGCTGGTGTCGCCTATGCCGCTCATGTCTATCTGACGCCGATCTACGGGGAAAACGCCGATATTCTCGGCGCAACCGTCGGCGTCGCATTCATCTATGCCATCGCCGTCATCGACAAGACGATGAAGTTCAACCTGATGTCGCGGTTGGCGCAGCAGGTGGTCATCGTGCTGATCCCGCCGCTGGCGCTGATCTTCCTCGTGCTCGGCACCATCTTCCTCGGCATCGCGACGCCGACGGAAGGCGGCGCGATGGGGGCGGTGGGCGCGCTGATCATGGCGTTGGCCAAGGGACGACTGAACATGGATGTCATCCGCTCGGCGCTGGCGTCGACGACGCGGCTCTCGTCCTTCGTGCTGTTCATCCTGATCGGCTCGCGCGTGTTCTCGCTGACCTTCTACGGCGTCAACGGCCATGTCTGGGTGGAGCATCTGCTGGTGTCGCTGCCGGGTGGCGAAGTCGGCTTCCTGATCGCCGTCAACCTGCTGGTCTTCGTGCTGGCCTTCTTCCTCGATTTCTTCGAGCTGGCCTTCATCATCGTGCCGTTGCTGGCCCCCGCCGCCGAAAAGCTCGGCATCGACCTCATCTGGTTCGGCGTCCTGCTCGGCGTCAACATGCAGACGAGCTTCATGCATCCGCCCTTCGGCTTTGCGCTGTTCTACCTGCGCTCGGTTGCGGCAAAGGTGCCCTATCTCGACAAGGTGACAGGCAAAAACACCGCGCCGGTGACGACGGGGCAGATCTATTGGGGTGCCGTGCCCTTCGTCGGTATCCAGATCCTGATGGTGGCGCTGACCATTATGTTCCCGCAAATGGTCATGCATTACAAAGGTTCAGGTACGGGCATCGATCCGAATACGATCAAGATCGACGTGCCGGGCTTCGGCACTCCTGGCCAGGACAATGGCGGCGGTCTCGGCCTGCCAGGCCTGCAGCTGCCGGGCGGTAATCCGCTGCAGGACAAGCCGGCTGATCAGAATGGCGGGCAGTCCAATCCGCCCGCCAACGACCTCAGCCAGCCGCCGTCGTTTAAATGATGGCAGGGCTGCCGTGCTTCATGCATTCGAAAAGAAAAACCCCGGAGCAATACTCCGGGGTTTTCATTTGACCATGGGTGAAGATCAGATCTTTCCGGCGCGCTGCTGCGTCATCATGTAGACGTCGTAGCTGTATTCCGCGACCTGGGCATAGAGGTAATGCTGGCCCCGGAAGCCCTTGATCGATTCCCAGATCTTCTTGAAGGTCGGGTTTGAGGCTTCCATTTCGGCATAGACCTCATTCGACTTTTCGAAGCAGGCATTCAGGATTTCGGTGCTGAACGGCCGCAGCTTGGCGCCTTCAGCGACGACGCGCTTGATGGCGGCCGGGTTCAGATAGTCGTATTTCTGCAGCATGTTGGCGTCGGTCGCCTGGGCTGCGGTGCGCAGCAGCGACTGATAGGCCTTCGGCAGGCCCTCATAGGCCGCCTTGTTGAACATGAAATGCACCGTCGGGCCGCCTTCCCACCAGCCGGGATAGTAGTAGTAGGGGGCGACTTTGTAGAATCCGAGCTTTTCGTCGTCATAGGGGCCGACCCATTCAGCCGCATCGATCGTACCTTTTTCAAGGGCGGGATAAATGTCGCCGCCGGCGATCTGCTGCGGCACGACGCCAAGGCGCTCCACCACCTTGCCGGCAAAGCCACCAATTCGCATCTTCAGGCCCTTGAGATCGGCGACGGTGTTGATTTCCTTGCGGAACCAGCCGCCCATCTGCACGCCGGTATTGCCGCCGGGAAAACCGATCAGCCCTTGCGTTGCCAGGAATTCGTTGAAGAGATCGATGCCGCCGCCGTGATACTGCCAGGCGTTCATCCCACGGGCATTGAGCGCGAAGGGAACGGCCGCTCCCAGCGCCCAGACCGGATCCTTGCCCCAATAATAATAGGAGACCGTGTGGCATGCCTCGACCGTGGCAGCGGACGCAGCGTCGGCGGCCTGTAGGCCGGGTACGATTTCGCCTGCCGCGAAGACCTGGATCGTGAAATTGCCGTCGGTCGCTTCCGATACATATTTCGACAGCACCTCCGCGCCGCCATAGATCGTGTCGAGCGACTTCGGGAACGACGAGGTCAGGCGCCAGTTGATTTTCGGAATAGTCTGAGCAATGGCCGGAGCCGCAAGGGCCGCGGCGGCAACCGAGCCCGCACCGGCAACGCCGGCTTTCCTCAGAAATGAACGACGATCCATCTATATTCTCCCCCCAGGATACGAGCGGGCGGGTTGGCCCGCTCTTCGTGATCACGACGCAACTAATCATGTCGTTCGATGCGTTTCAAGCGCACCGAACGATCTGCAACCGCTGATTTTCCGAGGATATCGGGAAAGCCTAATTCAGGCGCCGTCCGGCTTCATGATCGTCTCCCGGAGGAAGCTGTAACCCAGCGCGATACGCGCCGCGAGGTCGCTCGACGCGCCATCGCCGCCATGGCCGCCGGAACCGAATTCGTGGAACAGCGGATGGTGGCCGAGCTCTTCCATCCGCGCCGCGAATCGCCGCGCATGCGAGGGATGAACCCGGTCGTCATTGCTGGAGCTTTCGACATAGATCGGCGGATAGGTGACGTCCGAGGCGGGTTTAAGATTATGGAGCGGCGAGTAGGAGAGAAGGTAATCGCGATCGGCCTGGTCGTCGGGATTGCCATACTCGTCGATCCAGGCCTGCCCGGCGGGAAAGACGTGGAAGCGGGTCATGTCCAGCACCGGTACCTGACACCAGATCGCGCCGAAATCCCTAGGATAGCGGGTCAGCATCGCGCCGGTCAAAAGCCCGCCATTGCTGCCGCCATTGGCGGCGATGCGCGATGGCTTGGTATAGCCGCGGGCGACGAGATCGCGGGCGATGGCGGCAAAGTCGGCAAACGCCCTGTGGCGGCCATGCCCCTTGGCGGAGCGGTGCCAGTTCGGCCCGAGCTCACCGCCACCGCGAATATAGGCCTGCACATAGGCGCCGCCCTGTTCCAGCCAGCGGCCGATGACGCCGGAATAGTTGGGGCTGAGCGAGACATCGAAGCCGCCATAGCCGTATAGCAGCACCGGCAGTTCGCCTTGCGTCCACGTCTTCGGCAAGACCAGCCGGTACGGCACCTTCGTGCCGTCTTCGGATGTGGCCTCCAGCAATTCGGAGGTCATGCCGTCGCTGTCGAAATAGGCGGGCGAGCTGGCACCCTGAATGAGTTCGAGCGGCTTTTTGCGGTTGGAAAGTTCCAGGCGATAGCAGGTTGGCGGCCGAAGGAAGCCTTCGCCATAGACCTGCAGCGTGTCGTCGCCGAGATGCAATTCGGAATAAAGCGGCTGGAGCGCAACCGTTTCGACATCTCCAGGAAGCGGGATCTCCTGGATCTCCGCATCCGGCTTGATCAGGTCCAGGACGAAAAGGCGGGGTTGCAGATTGTCGGAGACGACGAAGACGCACCATTCGCGCAGCAAAAGAAACTGCGATACGGACTGCCGCTCACTGGGCGAAAACAGCACGCGCGTCGCCTCGGTGCTGATGTCGCCAGCCTGGCGCGGCAAGGGCTGCAGCGCCAGAGCGCCGGCGGGGATGCGCTCATCGGTCTTGGCGAGCCAGAGGCAATAGGAATAGTTGAACTGGATGTCGATTTCCCTCGGCAGATCGATCCGCCGCAGGGAAAAATCCGGATCCTTGATGAAGACGCTGCAACTGCCGATCTCGTGGCCGGTGATGAACAGGCGGATCGGCTTGGCGGTCCCCTTCTTCACAATGCCGGAGAGCACCGGATCGATGACCACGCAGGAACCGTAAACGTCTGTATCGGCCGTGGCGTAGAGCAGCGGCGCGTTCGCCGGCGCCTGACCGCGCTTCAGGCGTCGGCCGACGCGGGGCCAGCCGGAGCGCGTTGCGGACAGGCGATCGATCGAGCCGAAATAGGCGATCTCGTCGCGGCTGAGCCAGGTCGCATGGCAACGCGCCGGCGGCGTATCGAAGCCGCCTTCGACGATGCTCTTGGCCTCGCAATCGAACTCCAATAGCCGCCCGAGGTCGGAGCCGCCGTCGGAGAGGCAGATCAGCACGCGCGTCGGCTCCCACGGGCAGGTGATCGCGCCGCGCCAGATCCAGAGTTTGTTCTCCAACCCGCAGAAGGCGTCGAGATCGAAAATCGGCTCCCAGGGTGCGCTCGGCACCGGGTCCAGGTCGGCGGGAAGCCGCCGCCATACGCCAAGGGGATGATCCGCACTGCGATGGAAGTCGAACAGCCACTTGCCACGGCGAACCGGCTGGATCAGCCGGTCCTCGCGCTCGATCATTGCTTTGATCGCCGCGCTATCGGCCTCGAATTCGGGCGTCACGAGAGCCCGTTCCGACTGCGCATTCCTCTCGGCGACGAATTGGAGGGTGAGGGGATCGTCGTCGTGCTCGAGATGGAGATGCATAAGATACCTGATACGCTATTGATGATGTGAATCGCATATGAACAAATCAAAATGCACCCGGAGAAGCAACCATGCTTCCCCAAGTGCATGCCGTCATACAGATTTCTGCTGTCTATCGGCCTCAGCGCACCATCTTGATATCGGCCTGGGCGACCAGATCCGATGTCGGCTTGGGCGCGGCTTTGTACTTCAGCGTCACGACCTTGTAGCCCTCTTTTTCCATGCGGGTCAGAAGGGCCGGCAGCATGGTTGCGGTGCGCTGGTGGATGTCGTGCATCAGGACGATACCGCGGCCGCGCTTGCGCAGTTCGTTCATGGTACGCGCCGCGACGGCGGCGGGCGACAGGGTGAAATAGTCCTTACTGTCGACATCAACATCCATGATCACGAGATCACGCATGGTGACGGCCGTGCGCAGGCGCCTGGAATCGGCAAGATAAGGGAAGCGGAAGAAGGGGACATCCGTGCCGACGACCTTGGCGACAGCGTTCTTGCCGCGCATGATCTCGGCCATCGCCATGTCGAAGCTCATCTTGTCGAGATCGGGATGATGGAAAGTATGGCTGCCGATGGTTTCGCCAGCGGCAACGACCTTGAGTGCCGTCTCCGGATGCGCCTGCGCCATCTCGCCGACCATCATGAAGGTCGCCTTGACGCCGAACCTGTCGAGGGTTGCGAGAATGCGCTCCGTCTTGCCGGGGGCAGGGCCGTCATCGAAGCTCAGGATGACTTCCTTGTCGGCGAGCTTCAGGTCGTGCAGGGAGGAGACTTCCAGCGTGCGCCCGGCCAGCGTGTGAGTGCGGCCTTCGTCGCTCGTTTCAGCATCGGTGCTCGCCCATTTGCTCGGCTCCATCTCGATGGGGTCGTTGGCCTTCAACGCCTTGCGTTGTGGCTCCTCGGCGGCAAAACTCGTCTTCAGCGAAGCTTCGTCCCCCGGCTTCGTGGCGCAACCGGCAAGGGAAAGGGACACGGCAAGGCCGGCCAATAGGAGACGGTAGGTCATCGGAAGCGCTCAACATATGTGATTGAATGTTGTGCGTATTTTCTCCGACTATGGTTAATGATCGGTTAGGATCGGTGCGCGGCCGCCTACGGAATCATCCGTTCTAACCGGCCATCGCGCTTTCATATTCCGAGGAAAGCTCCAGCCATTGCTCCTCGGCGGCGGCAAGCTTCTCCGCTGCGTCGGAGCGCTGCTTGGCCTTCTCGGCAGCCTTTGCGGGTGCCTTCTCGTAGAGCGCAGGATCCGCAAGTTCCACATCAAGCGCCTGAATCAGTTTCTCCAGCTTAGCCGTCAAGGATTCGATTTCGTTGATCTTTTTCCTAAGCGGCGCGAGCGAGGCGCGGCGGTCGGCATTGAGCTTGCGCTGGTCCGCCTTGGAGACGGCATCGTCGGCGCCGTTCGCCTTGGCCTTGTCGTCCCTGGCCTTGGGGCTGGCGACCACGAGGCTGCGGTATTCTTCAAGATCGCCGTCGAAGGTGGAAACCGTGCCGTCGCGTACCAGCCAAAGCTGATCGACGGTCGCCTCGATCAGATGGCGGTCGTGCGAGATCAGGATGACGGCGCCGGAATAGTCGTTCAGCGCCTGGATCAGCGCATTGCGGCTGTCGATGTCGAGATGGTTGGTCGGTTCGTCGAGGATCAGCAGGTTCGGCGCATCGAAGGCGGCAAGGCCCATCAGCAGTCGCGCCTTCTCGCCGCCCGAGAGATCCTTCACCGGCGTGTCCATCTTCTCTGTCGCAAGCCCCATCTGCGCGACGCGGGCGCGCACCTTCGGTTCCGGCGCGTCCGGCATGCGGCGGCGGACATGCTCGACGGCGGTCTGGTTCGGCACGAGGTCGTCGAGCTGGTGCTGTGCGAAGAAGCCGATCTTCAGGTTCGGCGCGAGCTTCACGTCGCCGCTATCGGCATCGAGACGGCCGGAGACGAACTTCGCGAAGGTGGATTTGCCGTTGCCGTTCGAGCCAAGCAGCGCGATGCGGTCATCGGCGTCGATGCGCAGGTTGAGGCGCTTCAGGATCGGCTTGCCGGGCTCGTAGCCGACAGCACCTCCGGTGACGGCGATGATCGGCGAGGCCGCCTGCTTTTCCGGCTCGGGAAAGCTGAAGCCCATCACATGATCTTCGATGACGGCGGCAACCGTGCCCATGCGCTCCAGCGCCTTGACCCGCGACTGTGCCTGCCGGGCCTTCGTTGCCTTGGCCTTGAAGCGGTCGATGAAGCTCTGCAGGTGCTTGCGCGCCGCATCGTTCTTCGCCTTGGCCTTGGTCTGCAGCTCGTCGGCCTCCGCTTTCTGCCGCTCGAACTGGTCGTAGGAGCCGCGATAGAAGGTGAGCTTCTTCTGGTCGAGATGGACAATGGCGTTGACAGCCGTGTTCAGCAGATCGCGGTCATGCGAGATGATGATGACCGTGTGCGGATAGCGGCGGATATAATCTTCCAGCCAGAGCGTGCCTTCGAGATCGAGATAGTTGGTCGGTTCGTCGAGCAGCAGCAGGTCCGGCTCGGAGAACAGCACGGCCGCAAGCGCCACGCGCATGCGCCAGCCGCCGGAAAAGGAGGAGGCCGGGCGGTGCTGCGCCTCATGGTCGAAACCGAGGCCCGCCAGAATGCTGGCGGCGCGCGCTTCGGCGGAATGGGCGCCGATATCGGCAAGCCGGGTCTGGATATCAGCGATGCGGTGCGGATCGGTCGCCGTCTCGGCCTCTGCGAGCAGGGCGGTGCGCTCCTTGTCGGCTTTCAGCACGATCTCGATCAGTGGCTCTTCCGTGCCCGGCGCTTCCTGGGCCACCTGGCCGATGCGGGCGTTACGCGGGATCGCGACCGATCCGCTCTCAGCGGCGAAATCGCCGGTGATCACCCGGAACAGTGTCGATTTGCCGGCGCCGTTCTTGCCGACAAGCCCAGCTTTCGTGCCCGCCGGAAGCGTTACGTTGGCATGGTCGATGAGGAGACGGCCGGCAATGCGGGCCGAAAGGTCGGAAATCGAAATCATGGCGCGGTTTTGGCCGAACTCTGCGCCGAAGGCAAGAGCTGGAAAGGCCTTAGGCGTGCATGTTGCGTGCCTTTGCAGGCAAGTTGGCGCAGTCACGCAGCCGCTCGGTCAGCTCGGTTTCGTAGAGCAGCAGATTGCTGAGCGAGGCGTTAAGACAGTCCATGGCATCGGCGGCATGCGGGGCTACTTCGATCTCGCGGGCGAAGCGCTGTTTCTTCCTCAGCCCTTCGGCCAGTTGATTGGCCACGTCGCGCAGCATCTCGGCCGCATCGCTCTCGGATTTCCGGGCGACCAGGCCGCAATGGCTGACGAGGTGATGTTTCAAGCCGATATCGTCGAGTCCGGTTTGCGACGGGGTAGGGCCAAGGGACGCAATCTCACTGGCGATCCCGCGATCATGGCCATAAAGCGCCTCATGGAAGAGCTGGTAGTTGCGCGGCAGGTTCCTGACCTTCAACTTGGCCATATGACGGCCGATCGTCTCAAGCTCGGTCTCCGCCTCGCCATTGTCGTTGCCGATGGAATACGCCGAAACACCTGCCTTGGAACTCTTCATGCTCACTCTCTGACTGTCACCCGGCTGATATATCCCTCCAACTTGTAGGCACGCAGGTTAATACGACATGAACGAAATGTCTTATCAGTATGATCTTACATCAATATCAGCCGGAAGAACAACGCATGACTGCAATCACGCATCAATGGCTCGCCTTTGACTTTACATCCAGTGTCTTCCTTGACCGCGCAGGAAGTAGATCAGGTCGAGCTCCAGTGACTGTTTGCCCAGAGCCGTCAGCGTCATGTGGCATTGGCCACGATGATGGGTCTGGTGGTTGAACAACTGTGCGACGGCAGCCCTCAACGGATGGGTAATGGCGCCCGGCCGGGTGACCGGTGAATAGGTGATGTCGGCGGCAAGTGCGGCATCGTCGAGTGTCTCGACCCAATCGATGATACGCTGATCCTCGGCCTCGCGTGCGGCACGGAGACCGGCGTGGTCGTCATGTGGGATGGCGTTCAATATCGCTGCGACCTCGCCGGTGCCGGTGAAACGGTGCATCCACATCCGGTCGGCTACAAGCAGATGGTTGAGCGTGTTGCGCAAGGAGCCGAAGAAGGCACCGCGGTTTTCGTGAAATTCCGCATCGCTGATCTGAGCGGCAGCATCGTATAGCAGGGTATTGGCCCAGCGATTGTAGTGGGCGAACATTCCGAAGTGTCTGTGCATATTGGTTCTCCTCCAGGGCTTTGCTGCAAGCCTAGAATAAAATTGAGCAAATGGGGTTGATGGCATCAATGAAATTTGCCGATGGGATTGTCGTTCCTCTACCGGACGGGCCGCGAATCGCTCGTCTGGACTGTGACAGCGGCGTGAAATTGGCGCATGCCCCTTGTTTTCGGGCTGTGGGGCGGGTAAAGACCGCCCACTTTTCTCTGAATACAAGGAATTGACCCATGGCGATTGAACGCACTTTTTCGATGATCAAGCCGGACGCAACCAAGCGTAACCTGACCGGTGCCATCACCAAGATTTTTGAAGACAATGGCCTGCGTGTCATCGCGTCCAAGCGCGTCTGGATGAGCAAGCGCGAAGCTGAAGGCTTCTACGCCGTTCACAAGGAACGTCCTTTCTTCGGCGAACTCGTCGACGGCATGACCTCCGGCCCGACTGTCGTTCAGGTCCTGGAAGGCGAAGGCGCCATCCTGAAGAACCGCGAAATCATGGGTGCCACCAACCCGGCCAACGCCGCTGAAGGCACGATCCGCAAGATCCACGCCCTGTCGATCGGCGAAAATTCCGTTCACGGCTCCGACGCTCCGGAAACGGCTGCCGTCGAAATCGCCTACTGGTTCTCCGAAACCGAAATCGTCGGCTGAATCAGCCTTTCAGCCGAAGCGCTGAAAAGACTGAATTGATTGATGAAAAGCCGGGGCCTTGCGCCCCGGCTTTTTCATGCCGGGCAGGCGCTATCGTGTCCGTAGTCGACGCTGCCGTCGCTTTTGAAGACATCCGGATTTTCCGTGTAGACCGGGCCGACGACAAGCGGCTTCGTCGGCAGCACGGTCTGGTCGAGGTCGGATTTCACCTCGGTCTTGATGGTCTGGATTGTCTTGTCGCTGGCATCGACCAGCCTGATCGAGACGGAATAAGGACGGTCCTTGCGCACGCAGCGCAGATCCGGGCTCTCGAGCGTGATCTTGTCCCAGAACGTAAAAATCTTCTGCCGCACCACCAGGGGATCGCCGCCCGCCGGATTTTCGAATTCCGCGACCGCCGTCGTCCCTTCCGGGATCGGCGCGATCTTCTTCAGCGTGATCATGTAGCTCGCGGTCGCGACGCGATAGTTGAAGACGAAGAGCCGGCCGCTGAGTTCGGTCGGCCCGCTTTCCGGCTCTCGCTGGCAGCCGGCAACGGTCAGCCCGGCGATTGCCGTCATCAAAACGATCATCCCGGTCCTCATGGTGTGCTCTCCTCCTTTTTGCGGCGATAATGCCGGCTCGCCTTGGCGCGGTTGCCGCAGACCGCCATGTCGCACCAGGCCCGGCTCTTGTTCTTGCTGCGGTCGATGAACAGCCAGCCACAGTTGCGGCAGATCTTCATGCGTTCTGGGTCAGGCATCGCAATCAGCCGCAGAGTGGAATGCACTGTCGCGGCATCGAGCCCATCAGGAGAGGCGGCCTGTCTCAGCACCGTCGCCAGCGCCT
The DNA here is from genome assembly GCF_041355235.1 of Rhizobium sp. RCC_161_2. Taxonomy (NCBI): domain Bacteria; kingdom Pseudomonadati; phylum Pseudomonadota; class Alphaproteobacteria; order Hyphomicrobiales; family Rhizobiaceae; genus Rhizobium; species Rhizobium sp. RCC_161_2. The sequence goes on from NZ_JBFUPL010000004.1 coordinate 343,104, forward strand.
CCAGCAGATCGGCCAGTAGCGCATCGGCACCGCGATCAAGGACGCGAGCGCGGAAATAGCGGTCTATCGTTTCGCGGAGTGCGATGAAGTCAGGTCTGTTTTCCGGCCGTACAGGCAGGATGTCGCCGAACAGGGCCCGCTCGGCGCAGAATTTCGCGGCCGCCTTCGGAAAACTCTCCATCTGCCCCGCCGCTTCGAAGCGGTCGGTGCGCCGCTCGTCGTCATGGCGCAGAATGACGCTGTTGGCGACATCCAGCGCCAGCGCGCCACCGGAAAAACGATGCGGGGTCCAGGAAAAGCTCATGCTGAAATTATAACTGGTAAAATCAGTTTTACCAGTTACTATTTATCGACCATGGGAGGATCGATGGCCTATCTCCTGCAGCAATTGGCAAATGCCGTTCCGCTTGCCGCGCTCTATGCCGCGCTGGCCTTCGGCTATGCCATCGCTTTTGGGGTGATGAAGCGGGCCGATATCACCTATGGGGCGCTCTTTGCTTTTGCCGGCCAGATGCTGGTCCTGTTCACTGACGTCGGCTATACGAGGCTCATCCTGATCCTGCCGGCGGCTCTTGCTTTCGGCGCGGCCATCGCGGCCGCCTATACCTTGGGAACGAGCCTTCTCGTCGGCCGCGCGATCATGCTGCCGCTGTCGCGCAAGTCGCCGAACACGGTGATCGTTGCGGCTCTCGGCATGATGATCATCCTGATGGAGACGGCGCGGCTTGCCTCCAATACGCGCGGCATCTGGCTGCCGCCGTTCCTGAACGAGATGATCGTGTTCTGGGACAGCGGCGATTTCCGCGTCACGCTGACCAAGATCCAGCTTATCAACACCGCGCTGATGGTCTTGATCGTCCTCGGTGGAGCCTATGTGCTCAAATATACCGGCTGGGGCCGCATCTGGCGGGCGGTGACGGATGACGCGCTGGCCGCCGAGCTTTGCGGCACGAGCGCCAATCGCGTCTTTCTCCTGGCCTATGTCGCCTCGGCGCTGGTCGCGACCGTCTGCGGGCTGCTGGCGACCTCCTATTACGGCACGATGGATTTCGGCGCCGGTCTGATGTTCGGGCTGAAGGTGCTTTTGATCGCCGCTGTCGGCGGCTATTCCGATCCGCTGAAATCGGCAGGTGGCGCTGCATTGCTAGGCCTGTTCGAGACCCTATGGGGCGCCTATGGCCCATTCCTATGGCGTGATTTCGTGATCTTCTCGCTGCTCGTCCTGCTGCTGGTGCTGAGCCGGCGCGAACGCGTGGTTCCCTGAGAGCCTATTTGTCGCCGGCCCATTTCTCCCGCGCGGTATCGTCGGCATCCTTGGCCGAAACCCAGTCGCCTTCCGCGCCATCCTTGGCGTGTTCCTTCTTCCAGAAGGGCGCGGAGGTTTTCAGGAAGTCCATGACGAAATTGGCGCCATCGAAAGCGGCTTGCCGATGCGAGGCGGCGGCGATGACGAGGACGATGTTTTCGCCTGGCGTAATCTTGCCGTAGCGATGAATGGCAGTCAGGCCGCGAAGCTCGAAACGCTCGATGGCAAGCGTCGCAATGCGGGTGATTTCCGCTTCCGCCATGCCGGGATAGTGTTCGAGTTCCAGCGCACCCAGCATCCCGCCTTCATCGCGGCAGAGGCCCGAAAAGGTGACGACCGCGCCGATATCAAGCCGCCCCTTCGTCAGGCGATCGATCTCGGTTTGGAGATCGAAGTCCTCACGCTGGACTTTGATGAGTGGTGAAGTCATCGACTGGCTCTCCTTCTCCTCACCGGGGAGAAGGTGCCCGACAGGGCGGATGAGGGGGGCGAGGTGCGAAGCTCCGAGGCCTTGAGCGGTAAGCGAAAGGCAGCCTTACGGTGCAAAGCCCCCTCAACCTGCGCTACCGCGCGTCCTTCTCCCCGATGGGGAGAAGGCAAAACCCCTTCCAACCTTCGCAGGCTAACCATATTTCACCCACCCGTCATCGGTGGAAATATGCCGATTTCACGGGCGCCAGCGATCGGTTCGTCGTGATCGGCATGTTCCATATTGATGGCAACGCGGATCGCGTCGGGAAACTGAAGCGCCGTCTCGTATTCCTCGCCCAAGGTCTTCAAATGACTCAGGAGATCGCCAACGGTAACCACATCAGAGGGGAGGGAAATCTCTTCCTCTCCCTTGCCGATCCGCTCCCGCACCCAGGCGAAATAGACGAGCTTCGTCATCATTCTTCGTCCACGATATGCTTCAATCCGGCGCGGAAATAATCGTAGCCGGTATAGATCGTCAGCAGCGCCGCGATCCAGAGCAGGACGATGCCGAGTTCCGTCGTATAGGGTAGCACCTTGTCGCCGGCCGGCCCAGCCAGCAGGAAGGCGATGGCGACGAGCTGCGCGGTCGTCTTCCATTTGGCGATGCGCGTCACCGGCACGCTGACTTTCAGCGCGGCCAGATATTCGCGCAGGCCAGAGACGAGTATCTCACGGCACAGAATGATGATCGCCGCCCAGAGCGACCAGCCGGCGATGGTACCGTCGGCGGCGACCAGCAGCAGGATCGAGGCGACCAGCAGTTTGTCGGCGATCGGGTCGAGCATGCGGCCGATATTCGAGGTCTGATTCCAGATGCGGGCGAGATAACCGTCGAGAAAATCGGTGAGCGAGGCGATGACGAAGATCCAGAGCGCTACCCATCGCGCGAAATCGGATCCCTCCAATTTGCCTTCGACGAAGAAGCACAGGACGATCAGCGGTACGCAAAGGATGCGGCCATAGGTGAGCAGATTTGGAATGCTGTATGCGCGCGAAGCCATGGGGTTCGTTTCGTTTCGGTTGTTTCACTGGACCGAAATGGACTTGTCCTTGAGGACGCTATCTCGTTCCAGTGATTTGATTTAGCATGATCTTACCCAAAAACCGCTCGGCACTTTTTGAGACCATGTCCTAGATGATGGTTTGGGAACCTTACCGTCAACATTGTTTCTGTTTTTTCGTCACTATTCCGTGGAATTTGCGACGGGCTGTTCTTATTTCGCGGCGTCCTCGTGAAAATGGTTGTAGACCTGCGTCGCCACGGCTTCCGATATGCCTTCGACCGCCATCAGGTCGGAAAGCGCGGCGCGTGATACGGCCTTGGCGGTGCCGAAGTGCTGCAGTAGCGCCCGCTTGCGCGAGGGGCCGATACCGCCGATTTCATCCAGTGGATTCTTCACCATCTCCTTCTTGCGCCGCGCCCGGTGCGAGCCGATGGCAAAGCGGTGCGCCTCGTCGCGCATGCGCTGGATGAAGTAGAGCACGGGATCGCGGGGCGGCAGTGTGAAGCTTTCGCGGGAAAGGGCGAAGAAGCGTTCGCGGCCGGCATCGCGGTCGACGCCCTTGGCCACGCCGATGGCGATGACGCTGTCGGTGATTCCCAGCTCCTCGAGAATGGCGCGCACGGCCGTCATCTGTCCCTGACCACCGTCGATGAGGATGACATCCGGCCAGGCGGGAAAGGGCTGATCGGCTGCATCCACGGAGGCAGCCTCCGCCGCGCCGCTGCGATCCGGTATGCCCTCTTCCTTCAACAGACGGGAGAAGCGCCGTGTCATGACTTCGCGCATCATGCCGAAGTCGTCGCCGGGCGTGATGTCGGTCGATTTGATGTTGAACTTGCGGTACTGGCCTTTGACGAAGCCTTCCGGCCCGGCCACCACCATGCCGCCGACGGCATTCGTGCCCATGATATGCGAGTTGTCGTAGATCTCGATGCGCTGCGGCACGTAGGGAAGCTGAAACGTCTCCTTGAAGCCCTCGAGCAGCCGCGACTGCGAAGCTGTCTCGGCAAGCTTGCGGCCATGCGCCTCGCGCGCATTGGCAACGACGTGATCGACCAGATCGCGTTTCTCACCGCGCTGCGGCACCAGGATCGAGACCTTGTGGCCCGCTTTCTCGCTAAGTGCCGCCGCCAGCAGCTCGATTTCCTCGACCGTCTCCGACAGCAGGATCTGCTTCGGCACGGGCTTGTCGTCGTAGAACTGCGCCAGGAACGAGTTCAGCACTTCGGCGCCCGAAAGAGATGGGTCGGCCTTCGGGAAATAGGCGCGGTTGCCCCAGTTCTGACCGGTGCGGAAGAAGAAGACCTGGATACAGGAGATGCCGCCCTCGTGATGGATGGCGAAGACATCGGCCTCTTCGACGCCGGCGGGATTGATGCCCTGATGGCTCTGCACATGCGACAGCGCCGCCAGTCGGTCGCGAAAGACGGCAGCGCGCTCGAAATCGAGGTCTTCGGCAGCGGCATTCATCGCCTCGGCCATATGCGCCTTGACGTTCTGGCTCTTGCCGGACAGGAAATCCTTCGCCTCCTGCACCAGCTCGGCATAGCCCTCATCGCTGATCTCGTGCGTGCACGGCCCGGAACAGCGCTTGATCTGATAGAGAAGACAGGGCCGGGTGCGGGTTTCGAAGACGCTGTCGGCACAGGTGCGGATCAGGAAGGCGCGTTGCAGCGAATTGATGGTGCGGCCGACGGCGCCAGCCGAGGCGAAGGGGCCGAAATATTCGCCCTTGCGCGCCCGCGCGCCGCGATGCTTGAAGATCGCAGGTGCCCGATGATTGCCGGTGATGAGAATATAGGGAAAGGACTTGTCGTCCCGCAGCAATACATTGAAGCGCGGCCGCAAGCGCTTGATCAGATTCGCTTCCAGCAGCAGAGCTTCTGTCTCGGTGCGAGTGGTGACGAACTCCATGTTGGCGGTTTCGCGCACCATGCGGGCGATGCGGTTGGAATGCACCCGGCCCATCGCATAGTTGGCGACACGCTTCTTCAGGCTGCGTGCCTTGCCGACATAGAGCACATCGCCGGCTTCATTGAACATGCGATAGACGCCGGGATTATTCGGCAGCCGTTTGACGAATTCGGCGATCAGCTCGGCGCCGCGAAGGCCAGTCTCGTTCTTGCCGCCTTCGTTCCAGTCTACGGGCGCGACAGGGGAGGCGCCGGCATCGCCCTCTACCTCGATGTCGTCTTCAATGTCTTCCGATTCGTCATAGAGAATGCCGCCGTCGGGCAGCTTTCGTCCGTTCATTCCATGCTCTCCGACACATCAGGCGTTTCCCAGGCAAGGTGCTGGCCGCCATCGAGCGCTATCATTTGGCCCGTGATCGAAGGCGTGTCAAAAAGAAAGCGGACGGTGCGGCCGAATTCCTCAAGTCCAGGCGCGGCCTTCAATATGAGTCCGTCGATCTGTGCCTGGAAGTCCTCTTCCGTCTGCCGGACGCTGCGCACCGTCGGGCCCGGGCCGATGGCGTTGACGCGGATGCGCGGCGCAAAGCTCTGCGCCATGGTCTGGGTCGCCGTCCAGAGCGCCGCCTTCGACAGCGTATAGGAATAGAAGCGCGGATTGAGCGCCCAGACGCGCTGGTCGACGATGTTGACGATCAGCCCGGGAACGCCGTCCGGAAGCTGGCGCGCGAAATCTGCAGCGAGGATCGAGGGCGCGCGGACATGCACGGCAAAATGCGAGTCAAAGGCCTCGGCATCGAATCGGTCGGCAGAATCACCCTGGAAAACCGAGGCATTGTTGACCAGCAGATCCAGCGGTCCGAGCTCCGAAACCACCCTTTCGATCAGCATCGACGTCTCCGCCGAATTTTGCAGGTCGGCCTTGATCGCAATCGCCTTTTTGCCCTTTTGCCGCAATTTCGTCACGATCTCTGCTGCCTCGGCGATCGATTGGTTGGCATGCAGCGCCACCGCAAAGCCGTTCGCCGACAAATCCTCGGCCATTGCTCGGCCTATTCTTTTTGATGCACCCGTTATCAGCGCGGTGCGTAGTTTTTCCTGGCTCAAGATGCTGCCTTTTCCTCGCCGTTACCCAACAGAAGCTCATATAGGGCGTCGATACACCATATGAAATGGTGCTCATGCGACACAAGTGGGGAAGATGACTTGTGTAAAGCTTTAGATATATTTGGATAAAAATAAGTATACCCGCTTTAACCAATCGTTATGGTTAACAATTCGTCTGTTGCACTGAAGCAACATCGAAATTCAGCCACGCGTGTGCCACAATGATATCATAATTTAGCTCTTCGAATTCCTCATTTGCATTCCAATTTCAGTGTCGATCCGGGAGGGACATTTTGTAATTGCTCGTGATGATCCGAAGTCGACGACAGTAGACCAAGAACACGAGCCTGAAAGGAGAAAAGTATGCGTACTCTTATCAAGACCCTCATGGTCTCCGCTTTCGCTCTCGGCGGTGTCAATGCAGCCTATGCAGCTGATGCCGTAGAGCAGATTCCGCAGCCGCCTGTTGCACAGGAAGCCGCTCCGGCCATCAACAACTGGTCCGGTTTCTACATCGGTGGTGCAGGCGACTGGCAGAAGGGTGAATTCCACAAGCGCACTGGCAACGCCTATGGTTTCGGCGGCCAGGCGTTCACCGGTTACAACTGGCAGCAGGGCCAGATCGTATACGGCGTTGAAGCTGACCTCGGCTACTCCGGTTTGGACGCGAGCCGCAACGGCCTGACTGCCAAGAACGGCGTCAACGGCTCGGTTCGCGGTCGTCTCGGTTACGACTTCAACCCCTTCATGCTGTACGGCACGGCCGGTCTGGCTGTCGGCCAGAACAAGCTTTCCGACGACACCTCGTCCGACAGCAAGACCGCTGTTGGTTACACGGTTGGTGCCGGTGCTGAAACCTTCATCACCAGCAACGTAACGGCTCGTATCGAATATCGTTACACCGACTACGGCAAGGAAAAGTTCGGCCTCGACTCTGGCAACTTCTCGCGCGGCTACGACGAGCAGAGCGTCAAGGTCGGTGTTGGCGTAAAGTTCTAATCCGACAGAATTGTCTGACGAAGAAGCCGGGGTTTTGCCCCGGCTTCTTTCGTTTCAGCCTGTCTTCTAGCCAGCGACGCCGCGCATTCGTCATGCGGGGAGCGCTGCGGCGATCAGCCCTGGGGCTTCATCGCCTGATAGTCGGGAAAATGCTTTTCGAACTTGCGCGCCCAGGCGATCAGGTCGGCGTGATCGTCTTCCCACTGCCCTTCGAACCGCAGTTGCAGATAGCCAAGCAGCGATGCGAGGGCGAAGTGCCCGCCATGCAGCCTCTTGCCGATCTTCGGCGGCTCGGCATTGAGATGGGTGAGGGCGCGGCCGACCTTCGTCCATTGCCGGTCGATCCAGGGCTGATGCTGCTTGTCCGGGTCGCGCAAGCGGCGTTCGTAGACGATCGACAGCAGGCATTCGTTGGTACCGTCGCAAAGCGCTTCCAGCACCTCGGCTTCGGTGCGCTTACCATCCTTGGCGGGATAAAGCGTCTTGCCCTTCAGCCGGTGGAAATAATGCATGATGCAGCGGCTGTCGAAGATCGCTTCGCCGTCATCCGTCAATAGCGTCGGGATCTTGCCGAGCGGATTGTTGTCGACCAGCACGTTCGGCCCGGCATTGGTGTCGACGCGGATTTCGTTGATATCGATGCCGAGATGCCGGGCGGCCATCCGAACCTTGCTGGAAAAAGGGGAGGTGGACGAGCAGAGCAGCTTCATGGATTCACCTTGTCATGTGCGGAGTGAAATTCAGTGTTCGCCGCGCAGCCAGAAGGCCCGTTGCGAGGCGAAGCGGTCCTGCGCCAGCATATCTTTCAGCGCCGGCAGCAGCGCATGCAGTTCGTCCTTCAGTGTGAAGGGCGGGTTGACGATGATGAGGCCGGAGCCTGTCAGCCCGGTGAAGCCCCGGTCGCTCTTGACCGTCAGTTCGGCGCAGAGGACCTTGGGGATCTCCAATGCCTGCAGCGTCTCGTGGAAGGCCTTGATCGGCGCATCCTTCTTGATCGGATACCAGAGGCAATAGGTGCCGCCGGGAAAACGGCGCCAGGCTTTGGCAAGGCCATCCGCCAGCCGCTCATATTCGCCCTCTTCCTCGAAGGGCGGATCGACCAGCACGATGCCGCGCTTCTCCTTCGGCGGCAGATGTGCGCCAAGCGCCAGCCAGCCGTCGAGCTCGGTGATGCGGGCATGGTGGTCGCCTTCGAACAGCCGGTGCAGCCGCTGGAAGTCCTCGGGGTGCAGCTCCATGGCCGACAGCCGATCCTGCGGACGGAACAGCATGCGGGCGAGCTTCGGCGAGCCAGGATAGAACTGCAGGCCACCGGCGGGATTGAGCTCGCGAACGGCGGTCAGATACGGCTCCAGCAGATCGGCGAGCTGTGGCACGAGTTCGGCATCGAGAAGCCGGCCGATACCGTCCTGCCATTCGCCGGTCTTCTGCGCTTCCTCGGAAGAGAGGTCGTAGAGCCCGATGCCGGCATGGGTATCCAGAACGCGGAACGCCTTGTCCTTGTTCTGCATGTAGCGGACGAGCCGGGCGAGCACCGCGTGCTTGAGCACATCGGCGAAATTGCCTGCGTGGTAGATATGCCGATAGTTCATTTTCGGTGAAGTCCGTATGAATTGTTGCGATGGGCGAGATTATGCCTTTTGGCCGGACATGGCTTGAAATATACAAATACGATGAACATTGCGACCCCCATTCCAGCCAAATCCAAGATAGGCCATACCGCCTGTCCCCATGACTGTCCCTCCACCTGCGCGCTGGAGATCGATCTGACCGAGGATGGCAAGGTCGGTCGGGTGCGCGGCGCAAGGGACCATTCCTATACGTCGGGCGTCATTTGCGCCAAGGTCGCTCGTTACGCCGAGCGGCTTTATCATCCCGATCGGCTGATGAAGCCGCTGCGCCGCGCTGGCGCCAAGGGCGAGGGACGCTGGCAGGAGCTCTCCTGGGACGACGCGCTGGACGAGATCGCCAATGCCTTCGTCAAGGCCGAGGCGAGAGACGGCAGCGAGGCGGTCTGGCCCTATTATTATGCCGGCACCATGGGCTTGGTGCAGCGCGACAGCATCAATCGCCTGCGCCATGCCAAGCGCTATTCCGGCTTCTTTTCCTCGATCTGCACCAACCCCGCCTGGACCGGCTTCACCATGGCGACGGGCACGCTGCGTGGCCCCGATCCTCACGAAATGGGCCGTACCGACTGCGTCGTCATCTGGGGCACCAATGCGGTCGCCACGCAAGTGAACGTGATGACCCATGCGGTGAAGTCGCGCAAGGAGCGCGGCGCCAAGATCGTCGTCATCGATATCTACGATAATCCGACGATGAAGCAGGCCGATCTGGCACTGATCGTCAAGCCGGGCACGGATGCGGCTCTCGCCTGCGCAGTCATGCACGTCGCCTTCCGCGACGGCTATGCCGACCGCGCCTATATGGCTCGATATGCCGATGATCCCGTTGGTCTCGAAGCGCATTTGCAGACGAAGACGCCGGAATGGGCGGCTGCTATCACCGGCCTGTCGGTCGATGAGATCGAAGCATTCGCCAGGCTCGTCGGCACCACGAAGAAATCCTATTTCCGCCTCGGTTACGGCTTCACCCGCCAGCGCAACGGTGCCGTGGCCATGCATGCGGCGGCGTCGATCGCCACCGTGCTCGGCTCCTGGCAATATGAGGGCGGCGGTGCCTTCCATTCCAACAGCGATATCTTCCGCATCGATGGCAGCGAGCTGACGGGTCGGTCGATGCTGGATCAGGATATCCGCATGATCGACCAGTCGCAGATCGGTCGGGCGCTCACCGGCGATGCCGTGGCGCTGCGCCATCGCGGGCCGGTGACGGCCATGCTGATCCAGAACACCAATCCGGTGAACATTGCGCCGGAACAGCGGCTGGTGAAGCGCGGTTTTGCCCGCAACGACCTCTTCGTCGCCGTGCACGAACAATTCATGACCGATACCGCCGAGATGGCCGATATCGTCATTCCCGCCACCATGTTCGTTGAGCATGACGATATCTACCGCGCCGGCGGCCAGAACCACATCCTGCTCGGCCCCAAGCTGGTCGAGCCGCCTTCGACCGTGCGCAGCAATCTCTTCGTCATCGAGGAACTGGCCAAGCGTCTCGGCGTCGCCGATCGTCCCGGCTTCGGTTTTTCCGCACGCGAAATGGTGGACCGTATCCTGTCGGATAGTGGCCTGCCGGATTACGATTATTTCCTCGAGCACAAATGGTTCGACCGTCAGCCGGCTTTCGAGGAGGCGCATTTCCTCAACGGTTTTGCCCATCCCGACGGCAAGTTCCGTTTCCGTCCGGACTGGGTCAACCAGCCTGCGCCGAATCGCCCGCCGGAAGCCGTTGGCTTGCTCGGCCCGCACATTGAGCTGCCGGAATTTCCCGATCAGGTCGATGTCATCGAAGTCGCCGATCCCGATCATCCCTTCCGGCTTGCGACTTCGCCGGCACGCAACTTCCTGAATTCGAGCTTTGCGGAAACCAAGACCTCGCGCCAGAAGGAAGGTCGCCCGGAGGTGATGATCAATCCGGCGGACGCCGCAGCACTTGACGTCATTGATGGCGATCTCGTCCAGATCGGCAATATCCGGGGCGACATCCGGCTCCATGCGCGCATCACGACGGAGGTAAAAGCCGGCGTATTGATCGCCGAGAGCCTGTGGCCGAACAAGGCGCATGTGGATGGCGAGGGTATCAATGTGCTCACCGGCGCCGATCCTGTCGCGCCCTATGGCGGCGCCGCCGTTCACGACAACAAGGTTTGGCTGCGCAAGGATGCGAGATGACGAAGTTCGAAAAGGCCAAGGTCGAGATCGTCAGCGAGAAGACGCTCTCGGATCAATGGACGCGGCTTAGCAACTACGACATCGACTACACGGATTCCAGCGGCGAGATGCACCGGCTGAAGCGCGAGATCTATCACCGCACGCCGGCCGCCTGCATTCTGCTCTACGATCCCAAGCGCGAGACGGTCATCCTCGTGCGGCAGTTCCGCCTGCCTGCCTATCTCACCGGTTTTCCCGCCTGGATGATCGAAGTGCCGGCCGGCTTGCTCGATGGCGATCATCCAGAAGAGGCGATCCGCCGCGAGGTGATGGAGGAAACCGGTTTCCGGGTCCGCGATATCAGGTTTCTTTTCAAGACATTTACCTCGCCGGGCGCGGTCACCGAAATCATCCATTTCTTCGCGGCCGTTGTCGACACCACCGATCGTATCGCCGATGGCGGTGGGCTTGCCGACGAGCATGAGGACATCGAGGTGCTCGAAGTCCGGCTGGCCGACACGGTGGCGATGATCGAAGCGGGCGAGATCTATGACGCCAAGACGGTCATGTTGCTGCAATGGGCGGCACTGAACAGGGCGAGCTTGGGATAGGCCGTTTGGAAGGGTGCAAGCACTGTCAAGATCAGTGCTGCGACCTTCATCACTGTGTCACGAATTGCGCCTATCGGGAGGCATTCGCCGGATAGGTCCGGACCATTGTCACAAAATCGAAACAATTGACGCTATTCCAGGAGAAAGCCGATGTGGCTCAGCAATTTCACGCTCGTTCTTCCCAATGAAGTCGTCGATCAGGGCTCCATTCGCATCGAGGACGGCGTGATCGCCGAAATCCGCGCCGAGCCGGTGGCGAATGCGACCTTTGATGGTGGTGGACGGTTGCTGATGCCGGGTTTTATCGATCTGCACGGCGATATGATCGAGCGCGAGATCGCACCGCGCCCGAATGCGACCATGCCGATCGATTTCGGTATCCACGAACTCGACAAGAAGCTTGCCGCCGCCGGTGTGACTACGGCTTACGCCGCCGTCTCCTTCGCCACGGAAAGCGTCTACGGCCATGTGCGCTCGCTGGAGACCACTTCGGCGGTGATTAAGGGCATCAACAGCCTGCGCGATCACCTGCTGATCGACCATCGCGTCCACGCCCGCTACGAGATCACCAATGTTGGCGCCGCGCCGACGCTGGAGCGGCTGCTGGAGGATGGCGTCGTCGACATGGTGTCACTGACTGACCACACGCCGGGGCAGGGGCAGTACAACAATATCGAGGCCTATATCCTCAGCATGTCCGAGCGCCGCTCGATGTCGCGGGAGGCGGCAGAGGACGTGGTCGCTCGCCGTATCGCCATGCGGCAGGATCCGGACATCGAACGCAAGTTGCGCGACATCGTCAGCCTGTCTCTGAAGCACAAGCTGTCGCTCGCATCGCATGACGACGACAGCGCCGAGAAGGTGGCCGAGATGCATGATCTCGGCGTCACGATCAGCGAATTCCCTGTGACGCTGCCGGCCGCTGAAGAAGCGCACCGTCGTGGCCTCTGGACGTTGATGGGTGCACCGAACGCGCTGCGCGGTCAGTCCATGTCGGGCAATCTGAGCGCGCTTGACGCTGCCCGTGCCGGCCTGCTCGGCATCATCGCCGCCGACTATCATCCGGCCGCTTTCGTACCGGCAATCTTCAAGATTGCCGAAGTTGCCAGCGGCGGACTGCCCGTAGCCGTTGCCATGGCGACGGCAAATGCCGCGCGCTCTGCCGGCCTGACGGACCGCGGCGAGATCGCTGTGGGGCAGAAGGCCGATCTGGTAGCTGTTGAGCATGGTGCGGTTCACCGCATTCGCGCCACCTTCCGCAACGGCCGCGTCGTCTATAGCGACGGCACGCTGCATCCATTGATGGCCATGGCTGCGTAAGGGGAAACCCGACTAGATCCGGCTGACGTCGCCAAGCAGGGACAGGATCTGCTGGCCGGCGGCAGCCGGTGCCTTTGCCGTGGCAATGGCCTTGCCGTTTTCCATCCGGACCTTGCCTTCCGCCAGCAGCCGTAGCGACTGTGGATAGAGCTGATGCTCGATCGTCAGCACGCGGGCGGCCAGCGCGTCGGCGGTGTCGTCGGTGAGCACCGGCACGGCCGCCTGGCCGACCACCGGACCCTCATCCATGCCTTCGGTGACGAAATGCACGGTGCAGCCGGCGATCCGCTGGCCGGCGTCGATGGCGCGCTGATGCGTGTGCAGGCCGGGGAAGAGCGGCAGCAGCGACGGATGGATGTTGATGATCCGGCCTTCATAGCTCTGGATGAAGCGGCCGGTGAGCAGGCGCATATAGCCGGCAAGGCAGATGATGTCGGGCGATAGCGCCGAGAGCTGCGCGAGGATGGCCTCCTCATGCGCGTCCTTGCTGGCAAAATCCTTGCGCATGAAGGCATAGGTGGCAATGCCCTCGGCGGCGGCCTTCGCCAGCCCGCCGGCATCCGCCTTGTCGGAAATTACGGCGACGATTTCCGCCGGATAATCTGAAGCCGCAGCCGCCCTGACCAGCGCCATCATGTTGGAGCCACTGCCCGAGATGAAGACGACGACGCGTTTGCGGGCCGAACTCATATTGCCAGCGTACCCTTGTAGACGGTGCCGGCAGCGCCTTCGTCGCGAGCGATCATGCGGCCGAGCGTGACGATGGATTCGCCTTCGGCTTCAAGCGCCGCCTTGACGGTGTCGACATTTTCGACGGCAACGACAGCGATCATGCCGATGCCGCAATTGAAGGTGCGCAGCATTTCCTTGGCCTCGACGCCGCCGGTCTTGGCAAGCCACGAGAATACCGGGGGCACCTTGACGGCGGTCAGATCGATCTCGGCGGCAAGATGCTTCGGCAATACGCGCGGAATGTTTTCCGGAAAGCCGCCGCCGGTAATATGGGCGAGCGCCTTGATGGCATGGGTCTCGCGGATCGCCTTCAGAAGCGGCTTCACATAGATGCGGGTCGGCGTCAGCAGGGCTTCACCCAGCGCCTTGCCCTCCGCGAAGGGAGCCGGCGCGTCCCAGGCGAGGCCGGAGAGATCGACGATCTTGCGCACCAGCGAGAAGCCGTTGGAATGAACGCCGGAGGAGGCGAGGCCGAGAATGACGTCACCCTCGGCGATGTCGCCGGAGGGAAGAAGCTGGCCGCGTTCGGCCGCACCCACGGCAAACCCGGCGAGATCGTAATCGCCGTCGGAATACATGCCCGGCATTTCCGCGGTTTCGCCGCCGATCAATGCACAGCCCGCCTCGCGGCAGCCGGCTGCAATGCCGCCGACGATCGCCGCACCCTGGTCGGGGTCGAGCTTGCCGGTGGCGAAGTAGTCGAGAAAGAACAGCGGCTCTGCGCCCTGGACGACGAGGTCGTTGACGCACATTGCAACGAGATCGATGCCGACGGTGTCGTGATAGTCGGCGTCGATGGCGATCTTCAGCTTGGTGCCGACGCCGTCATTGGCGGCGACCAGCACCGGATCGGTGAAGCCCGCGGCCTTCAGGTCGAAGAGGCCGCCGAAGCCGCCGATTTCGCCGTCGGCGCCGGGACGGCGCGTGGAGCGCACGGCGGGCTTGATTTTTTCGACCAGCAGGTTGCCGGCATCGATATCGACGCCCGCGTCGCTATAGGTCAGACCGTTTTTTCCAGACTGGCTCATGCTTACGCCTCCAATGGCCGCCCTTCAATCGCGACAGGGCCTTGATCGGGTCGCCATTGCATGACGTGGGCCTTTATGCAAGGCGCTAACATAGGCAAACCCTCGATTTTCCCCGCTTCACAGTGCTTGAAGGCCGATTTCCGGCCACAGGCTTGACCATAATTGCGGCGTCATCCTATGTCCTAAGCGAGCGACAGCAGGGCGGCGAGCAGTGGGGACGACGATGAAGCAACAAGTCAGCGGGACGAGCCTCAAGCGTCAGGTCACCTTCTGGCTGGTCGTGCTCGTCATCTTCATTGTCTTTCTCTACCTGTTCAGCTCGATCCTCTTGCCGTTCATAGCCGGCATGGCGGTTGCGTATTTCCTCGATCCGGTTGCCGACCGGCTGCAAAGGATCGGCCTCAGCCGCCTGATGGCGACGGTGGTGATCCTCGTTGCCTTCGTGCTGTTCTTTGCGCTGGCGCTGACGATCGTCATCCCGATCATCATCAATCAGTTCAATGATTTCGTCCAGCACATACCGGGCTATGTGCAGCAGCTGCAGCAGCTCATCGCCAAGGCGCAGACGATGGTGCTGCCCGACTGGATCCGCAACCAGCTCGGCGTCCTCAAGGACAATTTCTCCAACATCATGTCGGACGGGCTGAGCTTCGTCGGCGGTCTGTTCGCGCAGATCTGGAGTTCCGGTAAGGCGCTGGTCAACATCCTCTCGCTGATGGTCGTCACCCCCGTCGTCGCTTTCTATATGCTGCTCGACTGGGATCGCATGATTGCCAAGGTCGATGCCTGGGTGCCGCGCGATCACGTCACCACCGTCCGTCAGATTGCCACCGAGATCGATCAGTCGATTGCCGGCTTCATCCGCGGCCAGGGCTCGCTCTGCATCATTCTGGGCATCTATTACGGCGTTGGGCTGTCGCTGGTCGGCCTGAATTTTGGCCTGTTGATCGGCCTCTTCGCCGGCATGATCAGCTTCATTCCCTATGTCGGCTCGCTGGTCGGCCTGTTCATCGCGGTCAGTGTCGCGCTGGTGCAGTTTTGGCCGGATTATATCTGGGTCGGCCTCACGCTCGCCGTCTTCTTCACCGGCCAGTTCCTGGAAGGCAATGTGCTGCAGCCGAAGCTCGTCGGCGAAAGCGTCGGCCTGCATCCGGTCTGGCTGATGTTCGCGCTTTTCGCCTTCGGTGCGCTCTTCGGTTTCGTCGGCCTGCTGGTCGCCGTTCCGGCTGCGGCCGCCTGCGGCGTGCTTGTTCGCTTTGCCCTTTCGCGGTACCTTCAGAGCGACCTTTATTATGGACACTCGGAAGCCGACAAGGCGCGTAGAGCCAAGGCCGGCAATCCTGAGAAAAACTAGACATGACCGATGTGAAGAACGCTGATTTGAGGCGCAAGCCCGCCGAACAGCTACCCTTGGCCTTTACCCATGACGCCGCCAGCGGCCGCGACGACCTGCTGGTCGCCGATCCCTTGAGCGCGGCGGTGAAGATCGTCGATTCCTGGCCGCACTGGCCGTCGCCGGTGGTCATTCTCGCCGGCCCGGTCGGTTCTGGAAAATCGCATCTTGCCAGCATCTGGTGCGAGAGAAGCGGCGCTGTCCCGATCCATCCGAAGGCCGGCTCGGACGCAGCCGTCATAGCAGCCCATGGACCGGTCATTTTCGAAGACGTCGATCGCGTGGGCTTCGACGACACCGAACTTTTCCACGTCATCAACAGCGTCCGGGAAAACGGCACGGGCCTGCTGATGACGAGCAGGCTCTGGCCGATGTCCTGGCCGGTGACGCTGCCAGACCTGCGTTCGCGGCTGAAAGCGGCGACCGTCGTCGAGATCGGCGAGCCGGATGAAGAATTATTGTCACAGGTGATCGTAAAGCTCTTTGCCGACCGGCAGCTTTATATCGATGACAAACTTGTCCTCTATATCGTCAACCGGATGGAGCGGTCCCTGAATGCCGCGCAGTTGATCGTCGACCGGCTGGACCGGCTGGCGCTTAGCCGCGGCACGAGAATTACACGCATACTGGCCGCTGAAGTCTTGAATGAATTGGGTAATTCCGATCCGGCAGATTGAGCGGCAGGTGAACTGTCACAGTTCCGTCGTCAAACTGCTATACGTGGCAAGGTCTCAGATGAGGGTAGGTGGAACATGGACTCGGCAGTAACGGAACAGCAGGACGCCAACCAGCAGGCCACGGAGGCAGCGCCGCCGATCAACGAGCTGCTGAGCAGCCCCGAACGCTTCATCAATCGTGAATTCTCCTGGCTGCAGTTCAATCGCCGCGTCCTCGAGGAAACGCTGAACACGGCGCATCCGCTGCTGGAGCGCATCCGCTTCCTCTCAATTTCTGCCGCCAACCTCGATGAATTCTTCATGGTGCGCGTCGCCGGCCTCGAGGGCCAGGTTCGCCAGAAGATCCTGGTGCGTACGCCGGATGGCAAGACGCCCGCCGAACAGCTCGACGACATCCTGCGCGAGATCGACAACCTGCAGATGGAGCAGCAGGCATCGCTTGCCGTGCTGCAGCAATATCTTGCCAAGGAAGACATTCTGATCGTCCGCCCGCCGGCTCTGTCCGAGGCCGACCGGGTCTGGCTCGCCAATGAATTCGAACAGGCGATCTTCCCGGTCCTGACGCCGCTCTCCATCGATCCGGCGCATCCTTTCCCGTTTATTCCGAACCTCGGCTTTTCGATCGCGCTGCAGCTGAACAGCATGAACGGCCGCGAGCCGATGACAGCGCTTCTGCGCCTGCCGCCGGCGCTCGACCGTTTCGTTCGCCTGCCGGACGCCAGCAACGTCATTCGCTACATCACGCTCGAAGATGTCGTGAACATCTTCATTCAGCGGCTCTATCCCGGCTATGAGGTGCAGGGTTCGGGTACCTTCCGCCTCATCCGCGACAGCGATATCGAAGTCGAGGAAGAAGCCGAAGATCTGGTGCGCTTCTTCGAGACGGCGCTGAAGCGCCGCCGTCGTGGTTCGGTGATCCGCATCGAAACCGACTCGGAGATGCCGCTCGAACTGCGCCAGTTCGTGGTGGAATCGCTGAACGTACCGGAAAACCGCATCGCCGTTCTGCCAGGCCTGCTGGCGCTCAACACCCTGTCCGAGATCTGCAAGGCTCCGCGCGACGATCTGCGCTTCGAGCCCTACAATGCGCGATTTCCTGAGCGCGTCCGCGAACATGCCGGCGACTGCTTTGCCGCCATCCGCGAAAAGGACATGGTGGTCCACCATCCTTACGAATCTTTCGACGTGGTGGTCCAGTTCCTGATTCAGGCTGCGCGCGATCCTGACGTCCTGGCGATAAAGCAGACGCTTTACCGCACCTCCAATGACAGCCCGATCGTGCGTGCGTTGATCGACGCCGCGGATCTCGGCAAATCGGTAACGGCGCTGGTCGAGCTCAAGGCCCGCTTCGACGAAGAAGCCAACATCCGCTGGGCGCGAGATCTGGAGCGTGCCGGTGTGCAGGTCGTCTTCGGCTTTATCGAACTCAAGACGCATTCGAAGATGTCGATGGTCGTACGCCGCGAGGACGGCAAGCTGCGCACCTATTGCCATCTCGGTACCGGCAACTACCACCCGATCACTGCCAAGATCTATACGGACTTGTCCTACTTCACCTGCGACCCGAAGATCGCCCACGACATGGCGAACATCTTCAACTTTATCACCGGCTATGGCGAGCCGGAGCCGAGCACGAAGATTGCCGTTTCGCCCTATACGCTGCGCCCGCGCATCCTCCAGCACATCGAGGAGGAAATCGAGCACGCCAAGAGCGGCAAGCCGGCGGCGATCTGGATGAAGATGAATTCGCTGGTTGATCCCGACATCATCGATGCGCTTTATCGCGCCAGCAATGCCGGCGTCGAGATTGATCTCGTCATACGCGGCATCTGCTGCCTGCGTCCTCAGGTGCAAGGTCTGTCCGAAAATATCCGCGTCAAGTCGATCATCGGCCGCTTCCTCGAGCACAGCCGCATCTTCTGCTTCGGCAATGGCCATGGCCTGCCGTCGGACAAGGCGCTGGTCTATATCGGCTCGGCCGACATGATGCCGAGAAACCTCGACCGGCGTGTCGAAACTCTCGTGCCGCTGACCAACAAGACCGTGCACGAGCAGGTTCTTTCACAGATCATGCTGGGCAACATCATTGACAATCAGCAGAGCTACGAGATATTGCCGGACGGTACTTCGAGGCGTACTGAGGTGCGCGCGGGGAAAGAGCCGTTCAACGCGCAGCAGTATTTCATGACCAATCCCAGCCTGTCCGGCCGTGGTGAATCGCTGAAATCCAGTGCGCCGAAACTGATCGCCGGGCTGTTGTCGGGCCGCAAGAAATAACTGGACCTGCATGGTTGAATCAGAAGCCCAGGGGCGCCTTCCCGGTATAGCCCCGGTCTCCGTTGTCGATATCGGGTCGAACTCCGTTCGTCTTGTCGTCTATGAAGGCCATTCGCGGTCGCCGACCATTCTTTTCAACGAAAAGGTGCTGTGCGGCCTCGGCAAGGGCATAGCCTTGACCGGAAAGATGGATGAGGAGAGCGTCGCACGCGCTCTCGCCGCCCTGCACCGGTTCAAGGCGCTGTCCGACCAGGCGCGCGCATCGACCATCTATGTCCTGGCGACGGCTGCCGCCCGCGAGGCGAGCAACGGTCCTGAATTCATCCACAAGGCCGAGACGATCCTGCAGCGGAAAGTACGCGTGCTGTCGGGCGAGGAAGAAGCCCGTTTTTCAGCGCTCGGCATCATCAGTGGTTTTTTCCATCCGGACGGTATCGCCGGCGATCTCGGCGGCGGTTCGTTGGAGTTGATCGACATCAAGGACCGGGAGATTGGTAAGGGCATTACCTTGCCGCTTGGCGGCCTGAGATTGTCGGAATATGCCAATGGCTCGATCGAGAAAGCCCGCAGCTTTGCCCGCAAGCATGTGAAGACGGCGAAGCTGCTCAGCCAGGGCGAAGGACGTACTTTCTACGCGGTCGGCGGCACCTGGCGAAACATCGCCAAGCTGCACATGGAAATCCGCAAATATCCGCTGCACATGATGCAGGGCTATGAAGTGCCTCTCGACGAGATGGTGCGCTTCCTCGATCAGATCGGTGAAGCCAAGGAAATGAAGGATCCAGCATTCCTGTCGATTTCCAAGCACCGCCGCTCGCTGTTGCCCTTCGGTGCGGTGGCGATGCGGGAAGTGCTGGCGGCCATGAAGCCATCGGTCGTGACATTCTCGGCCCAGGGCGTGCGCGAAGGCTATCTCTATTCGTTGCTGACCGAGGCGGAGCGCAACAGCGATCCGCTGCTGACGGCGGCGGGCGAACTTGCCATCCTGCGTGCCCGCTCGCCGGAGCATGCCCGCGAGCTTGCCGAATGGACCGGCCGCATGATGCCATTCTTCGGTATCACAGAGACAGAGGAAGAGAGCCGCTATCGCCAGGCCGCCTGCCTGCTTGCCGATATCAGCTGGCGTGCCCATCCCGATTACCGCGGCCTGCAGGCGCTGAACATCATCGCACACACGTCCTTCGTCGGCATCACCCATGCCGGCCGTGCCTTCATCGCACTTGCCAATTACTATCGTTTTGAAGGCCTGCACGACGACGGCGCCACCGAGCCCCTGGCAACCATTGCCACGCCGCAGCTCATCGAGCGTGCCAAGCTGCTCGGCGGCCTTTTGCGCGTCGTCTATCTGTTTTCGGCCTCGATGCCGGGCATCGTGCGCAATCTGTCGATCCGTCGCTCGTCGAGCCCGGATCTGGACCTCGAATTCGTCGTCCCGGCCGAATATCACGATTTCGCGGGCGAGCGGCTGGATGGGCGCTTGCAGCAGCTCGCAAAGCTGACGAACCGGCGGTTGGCATTCCGGTTCGAATAGAAAGCCTTCTCCCCGGGGGGAGAAGGCAGGTTTCTTACTTCGCGTTCAGGAAATCACCGACCTCGAGAATGCTGAACTCGTTATCATCGGCCTTGTTGACGGCACGACCGGCTGAGAAGGGCAGGTTGTTGTCGTTGCCGATGATGATGTGGGTGGCATCGACACGGTCGACATTTTCGATAGTGACGAACGGCATGTCGTAGAAGCCGTCACCGCCGCCCTGGCGGCGCTTGTGGTCCGGATCTTCGATCCGCAGCAGGTCGATATAGCCGATCTTGCGCGCGGCCTTGCCGACATTGGCGTCGCTGAATTCTATCTTGTAGACGCGCTTCAACTCTGCCGGCGCCTCGAAGCAATCCGGCTTCGGCTGCTTGGGGTCGGCGCAGGCCTTGTCCTTGGTGCCGGCGCCGTTGTCGCGCTCGATCACCAGGGCGGTCTTGTCGTCCAGCATGTTGAAATCGCCGATCGATACGCCCTTGTCGGCGAAAGGATAGAGCCAGCTGCGGCCGGTCCAGCTTTTCGAGGCGACATCGAATTCGATGACGCGGATGGCGGTGTGGCCGTCGACACTCTCCATCTGACCGTCGTCCTTGTAGAGTGCGCCTTCCAGCAGGCCATAAAGCTTGGAGCCGTCCTTGGACAAAGCGAGACCTTCGAAGCCGCCGGAACGCTTCAGGTTGAAGACCGGCATCTTCAGCGTCGGGTTACCCGGAAGCTGCAGCAGGGCGTTGTCGGGAGACATCACCGGCTTGCCGTCGAGCGTGGTCGGGAACACGTCGGTCAGCTGGCCCGATGTGTCGAATTTCAGAAGATAGGGGCCGAATTCATCGCCGATCCAGAAGCCGTCGGCGACGGGCTGGATCGATTCGATGTCGAAATCGGCGCCCGTCAGATGCCGCGTATTCGAGCCTTCAAGAACGATCGGGAAGGGAGCCTTCTTGTTCGGATCGGAGAGGAACAGGTTCTTGACGACGTCCACCTTGCCATTGTCCCAGTCGAACTTGAGCTGGTGGAGGAACAGCATGGCATCGCTGGAATTCTGCTTGGAGCCGAAGCCGTTGTCCGACAGCGTCCAGAAGCTGCCGTCGGGCATCGCCTTGATGCCGGAGAAGCCCTGGATCGGCTGCCCGTCGAAAGGTAGCTTCAGATCGGTCACGCGGGCGCCGTCCTTGCCTGGTACTGTGCCGAGGGCCTCGGTGCGCTTGCGGTCCGGCGTGGTGAACTTGCCGGAGGTCTTCAGGAAGTCGGGTGCATCGGCGGGTGCTGCGACTATGGTATTGGCCGGAAGAATAGCCTGCGAGGTCAGCTTGGCGGGAAACTGCTGCTCATCGGCTTGGGCCGAGGCGGCCATTAGAACAAAAAGTGCCGTGGAAGCGAAAAGAATTCGGGTCATCATGTCACCTTGTTAGCTTGGGTTGGCAAGATAACCCTCGCTTAGCAGGCGAGTTATGTCGGCGAATTAACGCTTAGGTGAAGCTTTGGTGACTGTGCACAACTCATAGGCTGTAGGGCGTTGGCACCTGACGGAGACACCTACTGCGCACCAATTGCGGCCTGCGGCACTGCACGCCTTTGCATATGCAGGGCAATGACGCCAAGTGTCTGGTCGCGACCGCGAACGGCATGGTCGCCGAGATCTTCCTTGATGATCCCGTCGGGAAGCTCCAGCTGCCGCGCGAGGTCGGTCGAGATAAGCACCTGACGTTCCAGTGTCTTGCAAAAGGATTCCAGCCTCGCCGTAGTGTTTACCGTGTCGCCGAAATAGGCGATCTTGTGATGATCGACGCCGATTTCTGCGGTGACGATATTCCCCCCGTGTAGCGCTGCCCGAAGGCGCGGCACCCGGCCGTAGGATTTCAGCCATTTCTCCGAGTTTGCCTCGATGTCGGCGAGAATATCGAAAACGCAGCGCACGCAGCGGGCATCCTTTATTCCCCGTTCGAGCGGCCAAGTGATGATGGCCGCATCGCCGATATAGTCGTCGATCGCGCCCTTATACCGCCGCACCGGCTCCGCGAAGGCGCTGAACAGCGAGCCAAGGAATTCCTGCGCCTTCAGGTCGCCATGCTCTTCGGCAAACGCTGTCGACCCGACGAGATCTATGAACAAAAACACGCGCTCTTCCTGCACCGGATTGCGATAGCGGCCGGTCAACAGGCTGAGAAAGACGTCGCGGCCGAGCAATTCCCGAACGCGCCCGATAAAGATGACTACGGCGGTCACCGCCACGGCATAGAGATAAACGTCGAACTGCAGCAACGTGACGTCGGCCCAGGAGCCGTTTATCAGCCCCGCGGATTTCATCAGGCTACCGGCGATCGCAAAGCCGGTAGCGATAATGGCGAAATCGACAATGAGCGCGGAGGCGATGAAGGCTGGCGTGGGCAGGCGATGCATCCAGTCGTTCAGGCGCGGTAGGATCATGCGGCGTTCGAAGGCCAGCAGCGGCATGCCGGTGAACACTGCGAAGACTGCGCCGATGTACATTGGCGTTTCCGGGAAAAACATCTTGCCATAGGCAACGCCGCTTCCGGCGACGAAGAGTACCGTCAGGATCCAGTTACGTATTGAAGGGAACGTTCCCATTCGGTCGGCCCACCCAGAGATGACGTATACTGCCAAAATCAGAGCGTTTCGGCAAAGACTCTGCGTCATCAAGGATATGATAACGCCAAGCGTTCATTCCAAGAGATTTACGGCGCATTCGTGGTTGCGACCAGAAAAGAGTGCACCGTGGTTACAGGGCGACTGTTTCGACCCGTTTGCCGACAAAGCGCAAGGCGACCTGGCCCTGGATGAGCTGTAGCGCCGTCTCGCCGAAGAGATCGCGCCGCCAGCCGGTAAGGGCGGCCACCTCGGCCTTCTCGCCTTCAGCGGCGATCTTGTCGAGATCTTCGCTGTTGGCGATGACCTTCGGAGCGACGCCGTGCTTTTCGGCGGTGAGCTTCAGCAGAACTTTCAGCAGTTCGGCGGCGGCAGCCGTGCCTTCGGGGGCTTGCTGATGACGTGGTGCGTGAGGCATGTCGGCCTTGGGTAGTGCTAGCGCTTGATTGATTGCTTCCAGCACGGCTGCTCCCGAGGCGGAACGCTCCCAGCCCTTGGGGATGGTGCGTAGGCGGGCGAGCGCTTCCGTATCCTTCGGCTGCTGCTGGGCGATTTCGTAGATGGCATCGTCCTTCAGCACACGGGCCCGCGGCACGTTGCGGGCGCGCGCCTCGCGTTCGCGCCAGGCGGCTACATATTTCAGCACGGCCAGTTCCTGCGGCTTGCGCAACCGCATCTTCAACCGTTGCCAGGCGTCGTCGGGATGCAAGTCGTAGGTCTCGCGCGCTTCGAGGATCGCCATTTCCTCAAGCAGCCAGGAGGCGCGGCCTTCGCGCTCGAGCTGCTCCTTCAGCGAAAGATAGACATCGCGAAGATGGGTGACGTCGGCGAGCGCATAGTCGAGCTGCTTTTCCGACAGCGGCCGGCGGCTCCAGTCGGTGAAGCGCGAGGACTTGTCGATCTGGATATTCTTGATGCGGCTGACCAGCTGGTCGTAGGAGACCGAATCGCCGAAGCCGCAGACCATGGCGGCCACCTGCGTATCGAAGATCGGATGCGGAATGAGATTGCCGCGATTGAAGATGATTTCGATGTCCTGGCGGGCAGCATGAAACACCTTCATGACGGCGGTATTGGCCATCAGCTCGAAGAAAGGCTTCAGGTCTAGGCCCTTGGCCAGCGGATCAACCAGCACTTCAGTCGTCGGGCTTGCCATCTGAATCAGGCAAAGCTCCGGCCAGAATGTCGTCTCGCGCAGGAATTCGGTGTCGATGGTAATGAATTCTGACTTGGCCAGCTCTTGGCAGGCCGCCTCCAACTGGGCGGTAGTTTCGATCATATCAACACATTCATCGGTAAAATAGTTTGTTAATCTTCCTTCTCCTTTCGGCCGGATATGTCAATACGTGGAGAGACGAAGTATCTCACAGCATTCCGCTTTTCCGGAAATTCGTCAAAAAGGCCACTGCTCTAGGCGACGCGCATATAACTGGTCATTCCCGTCTTCTGATGCTCGATGATGTGGCAATGCAGCAGCCAGTCACCGGGATTGTCGGCAACGAAGCCGAGTTGCACCTTTTCGTCCGGCTGGATCAGGTAGGTGTCGGACACGAAGGGCTGCGCCTGCCGGGTCGAGGAGGAGAGCACGGTGAAGCTCATCCCATGCAGATGGATCGGATGGGCATGCGGCGTCACGTTTTCCATGTCGAGGACATAGCTTTTGCCGAGCTTCAGTTCGGCGAGCGGCGATGTCGGATCGGGCGTATCGCCCGGCCACGGCACCTTGTTGATCGCCCAGAAACTGTAGCCGAGCGAACCGCAGATGCTGTCGGTGGATGTATCCTCCGCCGTGGCGCTGAGGATGAGCGGGATGTGCTGGGCGGCGCCGAGATCAGCCTTTGCGACGGGATTGTCCTCCAGAGGCGCGAGATCGCGAACGTCGCGCTTCAGCGAGCTGCCGACCGAGCGCAATGTCGCCAAGACTTTCGGATCGGTGCCGCGAATATCCTCCAGCTTGACGATCGCGCCTTCCTCGTCCGGC
Source organism: Rhizobium sp. RCC_161_2 (assembly GCF_041355235.1). Taxonomy (NCBI): domain Bacteria; kingdom Pseudomonadati; phylum Pseudomonadota; class Alphaproteobacteria; order Hyphomicrobiales; family Rhizobiaceae; genus Rhizobium; species Rhizobium sp. RCC_161_2. The sequence goes on from NZ_JBFUPL010000004.1 coordinate 367,834, forward strand.
ATCCGCACGGCCAGTTCCAGGCGCTGGCCGGGGCCGAGTTGCAATAGATCCAGCGGAAAACGCGCAGGCACCGGATTGCCGTCGATGGCGATCACCGTCGCCTGGGCTCCATCCATCCGGAAGGAATAGATGCGCGTGACATCGGTAATGGCAAGCCGCAGGCGCACCAGCCCGCCAGAGGGCGCATCATATTGCGGCTGCTGCTGCCAGTTGGCAGTCCGCACCGTCCCATAGGTGCCGGATTTGGCGGCATCGCGTGGGCGGAACTGGGCGATGAACTGACCGTCGCCAGCGAGCCGCCAGTCGCGCAGATTGAGCACCACTTCCGAATCGAATGTAGGATCCTTTGGATTCTCCACGACGATGACACCGGTCATGCCGTGGCCCATCTGGATCAGCGTGTTGCAATGCGGATGATACCAGAAGGTGCCGGCATCCGGGGGCGTGAAGGCGTAGTCGAAGTGGTCGCCGGTATAGACATAGGGCTGCGTCAGGAACGGCACGCCATCCATCTTGTTGGGCAGCCGGATGCCATGCCAGTGGATCGTCGTGGGGTCGTCGATGCCGTTGATCAGCCGCGCGGCGAAGGGCTCTCCCTTCCTCATGCGGACGACCGGCGGCTGGCCTGCGTCGCCATAGGTCAACACATCCCTGGTTAGGCCGCTATCCGCCAGGCTGGCCTGGGTCTTCACGGTCTTCAACACCTGCGGCTCCGCCGCCAGCGCCCTGCCGCCGAACTTGCCGGCGATGCCGAGCCCGACACCATAGGCACCGGCGACAGCGGAGGCTTTCAGGAGATTGCGGCGGGTGAGAATGGGCATGCGGGGCTCCGGGGACGCGGGACTATGCTCATCTGTTTAAAGTTGAGCGCAGCGTTCAGCAATAGCACTGGGGTAGCCAAACCGCCGCATCGGCTACTGGGGGTGGAGGTGGTTGGAACGTCACGAAAGCAGTATTAAACCTGCCCTGCGGTGCTTCGAGCCTTGACAAATCAGGCGCACCATGCGCTTTTCCGCCCGATTTTCTCGTCGGCAGGCGAGGGGCTTTTGTCCATATTCGCCGCCGACCGCCAAGTCCAGGATATATACTATGCATCGCTATCGCAGCCACACATGCGCCGCCCTGCGCAAGTCCGACGTCGGTTCGACTGTCCGCATCTCCGGCTGGGTTCATCGCGTCCGAGATCATGGCGGCGTGCTGTTCATCGACCTGCGCGATCACTACGGCATCACCCAGGTCGTCGCCGACCCCGATTCTCCGGCCTTCAAGCTGGCCGAGACCGTGCGCGGCGAATGGGTCATCCGCATCGACGGCCTGGTGAAGGCCCGTACGGAAGATACCGTCAACAAGACCATGCCGACCGGTGAGATCGAGCTTTACGCGCAGGAGATCGAAGTGCTCTCCGCCGCCAAGGAATTGCCGCTGCCTGTTTTCGGCGAGCCGGACTATCCGGAAGATGTGCGTCTCAAGTATCGCTTTCTCGATCTGCGTCGCGACACGCTGCACAAGAACATCGTCAAGCGCACGCAGGTGATCTCCTCGATGCGCCGCCACATGGGCGAAGTCGGCTTTACGGAATACACGACGCCGATCCTGACGGCTTCGTCGCCAGAAGGCGCACGCGACTTCCTCGTGCCGAGCCGTATCCATCCCGGCACCTTCTATGCGCTGCCGCAGGCGCCGCAGCAGTACAAGCAGCTGCTGATGGTCGCCGGTTTCGACCGTTATTTCCAGATCGCGCCGTGCTTCCGCGACGAAGACCCGCGTGCCGACCGTCTGCCAGGCGAATTCTACCAGCTCGACCTCGAAATGAGCTTCGTGACCCAGGAAGACGTCTGGAACACGATGGCACCGCTGATGACCAGCATCTTCGAGGAGTTCGCCGAGGGCAAGCCCGTCACCAAGGAATGGCCGCGCATTCCCTATGATGTCGCGATCCGCAAGTATGGCTCGGACAAGCCGGACCTGCGTAACCCGATCGTCATGGAAGCCGTGACCGAGCATTTCGCCGGCTCCGGCTTCAAGGTCTTCGCTAACATGATTGCGTCCAACCCGAAGGTTGAAGTCTGGGCGATCCCAGCCAAGACCGGCGGCTCGCGCGCATTCTGCGATCGCATGAATGCCTGGGCACAGAGCCAGGGCCAGCCGGGTCTCGGCTACATCTTCTGGCGCAAGGAAGGTGAAAAGCTCGAGGGCGCCGGCCCGCTTGCCAAGAACATCGGCGAGGAACGCACCGACGCGATCCGCACGCAGCTCGGCCTCGATGATGGCGACGCCTGCTTCTTCGTGGCTGGCGATCCCGCCAAGTTTTACAAGTTTGCCGGCGAAGCGCGCACCCGCGCTGGCGACGAACTGAACCTGATCGATCGCGATCGCTTCGAGCTGTGCTGGATCGTCGACTTCCCGTTCTTCGAATGGAGCGAGGAAGAAAAGAAGGTCGACTTCGCCCACAATCCGTTCTCGATGCCGCAGGGCGGCCTTGAAGCGCTGCAGAACCAGGATCCGCTGACGATCAAGGCCTACCAGTACGACGCCGTCTGCAACGGCTTCGAAATCGCCTCGGGCTCGATCCGTAACCAGTCGCCGGAAACCATGGTCGCCGCCTTCGAAAAGGTCGGTCTCAGCCAGGCGGACGTCGAGGAACGCTTCGGCGGTCTCTACCGCGCCTTCCAGTACGGCGCGCCTCCGCATGGCGGCGCCGCCTTCGGTATCGACCGCATCGTCATGCTGCTGGTCGGAGCCAAGAACCTGCGCGAGATCTCGCTGTTCCCCATGAACCAGCAGGCACAGGATCTTCTGATGGGTGCTCCTTCGGTGGCAACACCGACGCAGCTGCGCGAACTGGCGATCCGCCCGGTTCCGCCGGTCAAGAAGGACTGAGCTCTTTCGGGCTTCTAAAAATGCAAAACCCGGCGATCGAAATCGCCGGGTTTTTTATTGATCTCGGAAGAGCCTTAGAGCCCTGCATAGACCGCATTATCGAGGTCGACGGTGAATTGTCCCCACATGCCTTCGAGTGCGGTGTTGGTGAGTGCTACGACGGTCAGTCCCTTCTGCGGATCGACGAACCAGTGATGGCCATAGACGCCGCCCCACTTCACAGTTCCGACGGAGAACGGAATATTCGCAGCGGTAGGGTCAGTGACCACGGACCAGCCGTAACCAAAGCCGACGCCCGGCATTAGCGGTTGCATATGCCCGCCCGCCTGATCCGCCATCATGGCTTTGACCGTCTTGCCGGACAAGAGTGGCGCGCCGCCCTTGCGCACGGTCTCCAGGATGGCGAGTACATCGTCCGCCGTTCCGGCCATGCCGGCGCCGCCCGAATGGTAGGACGCCGGGTCGAATATCCGGTCCGGTGCGAACCGAATGAAGCCGTCGAGTATGGGCGCCACGGCCTCGTCTCCCATCCGCTGTGGTTCGGGCGAACCGTTCATATAGGGAGCGGCGAGGCGGCTCGGGTCATGCACGGAAAAGGCGGTATCGACAAGACCAAGCGGCCCAGTCACCAGCTCTGCAACAGCCTTGTCGAGGCTGCCGCCGGTTTCCTTTTCAATGATGCCGCCGAGCACATCCATCGCCAGCGAATATTGCCAGCCGTCTCCGGGGGCGAAGCGCAGCGGTGCGCTTGCGAGACGCCTCAGGTTTTCGGCAAGCGCGAGACCTGGTTCACCGAGCCCATCGGACACGCCGGCGCGGTGATAGGGGCCGCCTTCTTCCTCGGCGAATGTGTAGCCCAGTCCGGACGTATGCGTCAGCAGGTGGTGGATGCGAATGACCGCTTCGGTTCCATCCGGCAGGCGTGGCCGGAAATCCGGCAGCCATTTCGTTATGGGATCGTCCAGGCCTATCCGGCCCTGTTCGACAAGCCGCATGGCGGCGATGGCGACGATCGGCTTAGTGACGGAGGCGAGGCGGAAGATGGTTTCCTCCCTCATGGCCACGCCGTTCTCGCGATCCGCCAGGCCGGCGGCGCGTCGATAGATCTGCTCGCCATTCCGCGAGATCAGAACCACGGCTCCGACCAGTCTCTTATCCGTCAGGGCAGCATCGATTGCGGCATCGACGCCCTCGGCTATGGAGCCGAGGGATGGCCGAGAGGCGTTTTCAAGGGGAAGACTCATGGTGAGAAACCTTCTATAATCACAATGACCGCTCCTGAATAAACCAAGTTGCGAGATATTTCTAGAGTGACCATTGTGAAAAATAGCGAAGACACGAAAAAATCCTCCCAGCGAAAGCGTGGCCGTCCGCCGGCTTTCGATCGTGAGACGGTTCTTGCGGCCGCGCGTGATACCTTCTGGAAGCATGGTTATGACGGCTCGTCCATTGCGGATCTGACCGCCGCCATGGGGATCACGCCGCAGAGCCTTTATGCCGCGTTCAGTTCAAAAGCCGATCTCTACCGCGAGGCGCTGGAGCAATATCGACGCATGCCGCGACCGGAGCCGGGCAATCCTTTGCAGGAAGCGGTGGACACCGTCACCGCGTTCGATCGCTTTCTCCGGAATGCTGCCGGGATATTCACCGCGCCGGAACATCCCAAGGGCTGCATGATATCAACGGCCGTGCTGAATTGCGCGGAAGAGAACGAACCGGTGGCCCATCATGTTGCTTCCATGCGCCTGCAGACGCTGGATCTGTTTGCGGCAAGGGTCGAGCGTGGCATCGCGGAGGGGGACATGCGGCCGGATGCGAATGCGCGGTCACTGGCCCGCTTTCTCGGAGCGATCGTGCAGGGCATGTCCGTTCAGGCACGGGACGGTGCGACCAGGAAGGAGCTGCTCGAGATCGTCGCCCATGCCCGAAGCGAGCTGATGCAATATCGGCTTGGACCGGCTGCCGCCAACTGAACTTATGAAAGAACCCGGCAATCGAAATTGCCGGGTTCTTTATGTGTCGGGATCGAGGGTCCGATCAATCGTTCGACGAAACCTTGAGGCCGATAACGTTCGGGATCGAATTCGGAGCGCCCATGGCGGCACCGATGATCATCGGCAGCGGCACCGGCTTGTCCGGGGACGCATTGATGGTCAGGCTCTTCGGATTGTCGAGATAGGCGCTGACGGCGGTGGAGACGGCGTTCTGCAGTTCGGGAATGTTGAGCTGAGCCATCATGATCGGCGTCATTGCCTTCAGCGTGTCAGCCAGCTGCTTGCCGGTAACGCCTTGCTGCTTGCCGGCAAATTCGAGCGCGCGCGAAGTAATCGACGCGTCGTCGAAGCGGATCTGAGCGCTGTTGAAAGTCAGCTGCTGCAAGAGGCCGAGCATAGCGAGGCCGGCGGACTGCTGCGCGTCCTGCTGGTTCGGGTTGGAGCGCACGGTCTTCAACGCTTCCTGCAGCGACTTGGCAAAGGCAGGCGTATAGCCGGAAAGGCTGAGCGCGATGTTCAGCTTGCCGATATCCTTGAAATCGAAGGAGTATTCGGTGATGTCGATCTTGCCCGGAGCAAGCTCCCAACCGCCCTTCATGGCGATGACGCCATCCAGCTGTTTCAGGTTGAGCTGTTCGATAGCCAGTTTGCTTTGCGGATCGTTGACCGCGCTAAGGTCGACGGCGACGCCGTTTACCTTGGCATCGAAGTCAAGGCCGGAATTGTCCGGACGCTTGGTCATCGAGGCATCGGCGTTGGAAATTGCAAATACCTTCGTGCCGTCCTTGGTCACGGAAACCGCGCCGGCATGGGCGCTCTTGTAGAAGAACATCGAGCCAAGATCGCTTTTGTCCGCATCTGCCGGAACTTCGACGCCGTCCATCTTCAGGCCCGCGGCGTTGATGGTGAGGCCATCCTTGGTCGCGGCGACATCGGGGAAACTGACCTCATCGATCGTATAGCCGCCGCCGGCTTCGCCGACACCCGTCATCGTGATGTCACCGAGTTTGACGCCGTCCGGGCTGCCGGCCGCCTTGAAGCTTGACCCCTTGAACGTCACCGTCGTGCCGCTGACATCCACGCTGTCGGCGGCGAGGGACGCCCCTTGCGCGGAGTAGATGTTGTTGATCTTCTTCAGCAGGTCGTTACCGTCGAGTGCGAAAGCAGAGCTGGCAAAAGACAGGATGGCGGCACTGGACAGCATCAGCCGTGTTGTCCGATAGAAAGTCATGGTGGCGTTTCCTCGTTGAGTTGTTGTCGGCGGGCATACAGATTTTGCGTGTACCGCGGCGATATATATTCACCTTTGCCTGAAATTCCAATGACAATGGCGGCTACGAGCGCGGGCATGGGAGTTGTGTGCAACCTTACGCCAGATTGTGCTTGAACTGAGGCGTCATCCACAAGTGCTTTCCACTGATTTCTTGCCGGGAATCGGCTTCTCCGCTAGTCAAGGGCCATGGGAAAAAATCTTGTACCGCCCGGTGGCGGCGACGACGACAGCATCGTTCCGGTCGACCTGAAGGCCGCGCTCGAAGAGCGCTATCTGTCCTATGCCTTGTCGACGATCATGCATCGCGCTCTTCCGGATGTTCGTGACGGCCTGAAGCCGGTTCATCGCCGCATTGTCTACGCAATGAGCGAGATGGGCCTGCGCCCCAATGCCGCCTTCCGCAAATGCGCCAAGATCGTCGGCGAGGTGATGGGTAACTATCACCCGCACGGCGACCAATCGATCTACGACGCGCTGGCCCGTCTGGCGCAGGATTTCTCGCAGCGCTACACGCTGGTCAACGGCCAGGGCAATTTCGGCAATATCGACGGCGATAGCCCGGCCGCGATGCGTTATACCGAATCCAAGATGACGGCGGTTTCCGAGCTGCTGCTCGAAGGCATCGACCAGGATGCCGTAGATTTCCGCGATACCTATGACGAGTCGAATTCCGAACCGATCGTCCTGCCCGGCGCCTTCCCGAACCTGCTCGCCAACGGTTCCTCTGGCATTGCCGTGGGCATGGCGACCTCGATCCCGTCGCATAACGCCCACGAACTCTGCGACGCGGCACTGCATCTGATCAAGGATCGCGATGCCACCGTCGAGACGCTGGTGGAGCTCTATATTCCCGGCCCGGACTTTCCGACCGGCGGCATCATTATCGACGATCGCCGGAGCATCATCGACGCCTACAAGACCGGCCGTGGCGGATTTCGCGTCCGTGCCAAATGGGAGATCGAGGATCTCGGCCGCGGTGGCTACCAGATCGTCATCACGGAAATCCCGTTCCAGGTGCAGAAATCGCGGCTGATCGAGAAGATCGCCGAGCTGCTGCTGGCACGCAAGCTGCCGCTGCTCGAGGATATTCGTGATGAATCCGCCGAGGATATCCGCGTCGTCCTGATCCCGAAGAGTCGCACCGTCGATGCAACGATCCTGATGGAATCGATGTTCAAGCTGTCGGAGCTGGAAAGCCGTTTCCCGCTCAACATGAACGTTCTGTCCATGGGCCGCATCCCGAAGGTGATGGCACTGAACGAGGTGCTGAAGGAGTGGCTCGACCATCGCCGCGAAGTCCTGCAGCGCCGTTCGCGCTTCCGGCTCGCGGCCATCGAGAAACGCCTGGAAATCCTCGGCGGCTTCCTGATCGCCTATCTCAACATCGACGAGGTCATCGCCATCATCCGCGAGGAGGATGAGCCAAAGCCTGTGATGATGGAGCGGTTCGGACTCACGGATAATCAGGTCGAAGCGATCCTCAACATGCGGCTGCGCTCCTTGCGCAAGCTTGAGGAATTCGAAATCCGCAAGGAGTTCGATGGCCTCAGCAAGGAAAAGACCGATATCGAGGCATTGCTCGCCTCCGACGAAAAGCAGTGGCAGACGGTTGCCTGGGAAATCGGCGAGGTGAAGAAGAAATTCGCCAAGGCGACCGAGATCGGCCGCCGCCGCACGCAATTCGCCGAGGCCCCTGAGGCTGACGACGCGGCGATCCAGCAGGCGATGATCGAGAAGGAACCGATCACCGTCGTCGTGTCGGAAAAGGGCTGGATTCGCGCGTTGAAGGGTCACATCTCCGACACCGCGACGCTCACTTTCAAGGAAGGCGACGCGCTGAAGGTGGCCTTCCCGGCGCAGACGACGGACAAGATCCTGATCGTCACCACCGGCGGCAAGGCCTATACGCTCGGCGGCGACAAGCTGCCCGGCGGGCGCGGTCATGGCGAGCCGCTGCGCATCATGGTCGACATGGAGAACGATCAGGACGTGCTGACCGCCTTCGTCCACGATCCGCAGCGCAAGCAGCTCGTCGCGTCGACCGCCGGCAACGGTTTTGTCGTGGCGGAAACGGAGCTGGTCGCCAATACCCGCAAGGGCAAGCAGATCATGAACCTCACGACCCCGGACGAGACGAAGCTGCTCGTGCCCGTCTCCGGCGATCATGTCGCCGTCGTCGGCGAGAACCGCAAGCTGGTGGTTTTCCCGTTGTCACAGGTTCCGGAAATGTCGCGCGGCAAGGGCGTACGTCTGCAGCGCTACAAGGACGGCGGTGTCTCCGATATCAAGTGCTTCGCCATCGCTGATGGCCTGACCTGGGAAGACAGCGCCGGCCGCACCTTCACCAAGACGAAGGACGAGCTGGCCGAATGGCTGGGCGATCGTTCTGCCGCCGGCCGCGCGGTGCCGAAGGGCTTCCCGAGAACCGGCAGGTTTTCGGGGTGAGGAACGGTCGGAATAGTTGATGAAACGCCCTGTTGGGGCGTTTCAGGCGACTGATGCGTTGAAGCTGGGGAGGGGCTGACTGGTGTGCGGATGCCGTCACTTGCTTAGAGAGACGGAGAAATCTCTGAGGAATTGTGTCGCGCCCGTTTCATCGATTTCTCCGGCTGCGACGCCCAATACGAAGGCGACGATCATTCCATCGTCCGTGTCGATCAGATAGCCGTTGATGTAGAGAAACGTAAAGGCGGCCAGATAGCCCGTTCTTTTATTTCCGTCTGAAAAAGGATGGTTCCGAACGAGGCCATAGAGATTGGCCGCGGCAAGAGCGAATAGATCGTTTTCGCCATATGCGGCTTTGTTTAGTGGACGTGCGATAGCTGCTTCCAGCGCGTTTTCATCTTTGAGACCCGCTAATCCGCCATGCTCCGCGATCTGCTCGTGATGCATGATCTCGATGGCTTCGCGCGTCAGCCATTTGTATCCCGTCACTTTGCGAGCTCACGCAGGGCTGCACGATATTTCTGCATCCCCAGCCTTGCTGCCCGCAATTGTTCGGCAAGGTCAGCGCGCTCTGGAACCAGTTCGATAGTGCCATTCACTTCACGTATTTCCAGAGCATCGCCGCTTTTCAAGCCGAGTCTTTGAAGAACTTCCCTCGGAATGATCACACCTTCGGAATTGCCGATCTTGCGGATGACGATGTTCATGCATAATGCTCCCGATGTAGTAACAACGTTATAACATCGAGTTGCGTGTTACGCAACTTTTACCCCGCCACCGCTCTTGCCTTGACGCGCGCCTGCCATAGCGAATGCGCTGCCAGCGCCAGGATCAGCACCAATCCACCCGCGAGCGTCATGTTGCTCGGCGCTTCGGCGAAGATCAGCCAGACCCAGATCGGCGCGAGGATCGTTTCCAGCAGGTAGAACATCGCCACTTCCGGCGCCGAGAGGAAGCGCGTGCCGGTGGCGAGGCACCAGAAGGAGAGAGGCATCAGGATTGCGCCGTCGAGCAGGATCCAGCCGGGATGATCGATCGTGAGACTTGCAGGAACGACGTGGTAGAGGCCGACCGCGGCGGGAATGACGGCCGAAAGCAGCGAGGCAAAGCCCATGTCCCGGCGCGAGGCGCGGCCAATGGTAATGGCGCAGGCGATGGCGAAGGACGCGAAAACCGAGAGCGCGTCGCCGAGGAAATGGCCGCTCTCCATGCCATCCCGCACGATCAGGCCGACGCCGAAGATCATGGCGATCATGGTGACGATGGTGGAAAGGGCCGGGCGTTCTTTGAGGAAGATCCAGGAGAGGAGCGCGGCGAACATCGGATTGAGGGCGATGATGAACACGACATTCGCCGCCGTCGTGTAGTAAATGGCAAGCACAAAGGCGATGGTCGTGACGCCGTAGAGGATGCCGACGGGAAGTCCGGCCCAGCCCGGCAGCACACCTCGGAGCGAGCCGGTGAGGCGGCGGATGACGACAAGGGCGAGAAGCGACACGATGACGGTCGCAACGCTGCGCGCCGACAGCACGGACCAGGCATCACCGCTCGAAAGCCGGATCAGCGGGATATCCATCGATAGAGCCAGACCGCCGATCGTGCTCAGCAGCAGGCCTTTCCTGTGATCGGAGAGATGAGAGGCCATTCAGCGGGAGTGATCTTCGCCGGCATTGGCGGGATCGAAGCGCTCCCATCCGCGTGGTGTCAGATGCTCCTGCGGCTGGAACCGGGTCTTATAGTCCATCTTGCGCGAGCCCTTGACCCAATAGCCGAGATAGACGTGCGGCAGGCCGAGCGCCTTGGTCCGCCTGATATGATCGAGGATCATGAAGGTGCCGAGCGAGCGGTCCTGGAGATCGGGATTGAAATAGGAATAGACCATCGACAGCCCGTCGCTCATCACGTCGGTCAAGGCGGCTGCCAGCAGCTCGCCCTTCGGCCTCTGCTCCAGTCCCGAACCTTCCTCGCGCCGGCGATATTCGATGATGCGGGTGTTGACGTGGGTGTCCTCGACCATGATCGCATAATCGAGCACGGTCATGTCGGACATGCCGCCCTGTTGATGGCGATAATCGAGATAGCGGCGGAAGAGGGAATATTGCTCGCTGGACGGCTGTGCCGGGAATTCGGTGGCGATGATATCGCTGTTCGTCGACTGTACGCGCTTCATCGAGCGGCTGGGCTCGAACTCCTGGGCGAGAATGCGGACGGAGATGCAGGCGCGGCAGGCTTCGCAGGCGGGGCGGTAGGCGATATTCTGCGAGCGGCGGAAACCGCCCTGGGTCAGGATATCGTTCATCTCCGCCGCGCGCGGGCCGACGAGATGGGTGAAGACCTTGCGCTCCATCTCCCGCGGCAGGTACGGGCAGGCTGCCGGTGCCGTCAGATAAAACTGCGGAGATGGCGTCGACTGCGTATTCATCTGCCGCTGGTTGACCTTTCATCCGGCATTCGACATCGCACAAGCATGGCCCAAGTTTGGAAAACGTCAACCATGTCCTTCATATGAGATCACAGTTTCCTGCCTTGTTTTGATGCAAAATGCCTTTCAATGCGCAATAAACGGCCCGGATAACCGGGCCGCGAGGAGGTTTGAGGTGGATATCGTCCTGTTCTAGGCGGTTTTGACGATAACCGTGCCGAGCAACAGGTCATGAATCAGGCGGCTGCGTTCGATGAACAGACCCGCCAGCAGGATGAGCGGCGTCAGGACGGAGTTGAGAATCCAGAACAGGGCCAGATGCACGATGGCGGTCAGAAAATCCATCCGCCGGCCATCGACCCGCACCATGGCGATGCCAACGGCGCGCATGCCGAGCGAGGCCTGGTGCGGTCCACCGAGCGTCCAGCCGAAATAAAGGCCGGCCACGAGGATGAAGAGGACGGGGTAGAGGAAGAAGCCGAGTCCAAGCGTCAGGACCGATACGAAAAACAAAACGACCGCTGCCGGAATGCAGAGCAGGGCGACGATGACATAGTCGATGATGAACGCGAAGATGCGCCGGCTCAGCACGCCACTATAGGCGCGCCAGTCGTCCGGTGCTGCATAAAGCGGGCTGGGATTAGAGCTCATTGTCTTCTTCCTTAGAGAAACATTCGCGGAACATATGGTGTGAGGTTAGGCAAATGCAATAAGTCTGTGGTGAGCAATTACCTCTTTGCCAGAAGCTTCGCCACGTCCATGGCGAAATAGGTGAGGATGCCGTCGCAGCCGGCGCGCTTGAAGGCGAGCAGCGTTTCCAGCATCACCCGCTCGCCGTCGATCCAGCCGTTGGCGGCGGCGGCCTTGATCATCGAATACTCGCCGGAGACCTGGTAGGCGAAGGTCGGGAGGCCGAATGCCTCCTTCAGCCGCCAGCAGATGTCGATATAGGGCAGGCCGGGCTTGACCATCAGCATGTCGGCACCTTCCTCGACATCGAGGGCGGCGTCGCGCACGGCCTCGGTGCCGTTGGCGGGGTCTATATAATAGGTCTTCTTGTCGCCCTTCAGCAAGCCGCCGGTCGAGATGGCCTCGCGATAGGGGCCATAGAAGGCCGAGCTGAACTTGGTGGCGTAGCTCATAATGCCGACACCTTGGTGGCCGGCGGCGTCCAGCGCCTGGCGAATGGCGCCGATGCGCCCGTCCATCATTTCCGACGGCGCGATGATGTCGGCGCCGGCATCGGCCTGGTAGACCGCGGCGCGCATCACCCGCTCGACCGTCTCGTCGTTGACGATGTCGTTGCCGCGCAGAATGCCGTCATGGCCGTGGCTGGTGAAGGGATCGAGCGCGACGTCGGTGATGACGCCGATATTCGGCACGGCCTTCTTAATGGCGGCCGTGGCGAGATTGATAAGGTTGTTCTTTTCCAAACTGTTCGAGCCGGTCGCGTCGCGCAGTTCCATTTCGATGTTCGGGAAGGTGGCAAGCGCGGGGATGCCGAGGTCAGCAGCTTCCTTTGCCGCCTCCACGGCTTTGTCGACCGTCATGCGATTGACGCCGGGCATGGCCGGGATCGGCTCGACGATGCCGCTGCCGGGGATGATGAAGATCGGCCAGATCAGATCGTCGACAGTCAGGCGGTTTTCCTGCACCAGGCGACGCGTCCAGTCGGCCTTGCGGTTGCGCCGCATCCGCCGATGCCCGGTTATCTCGTCAACAAGATGCGTCTTGTCCTGCATGGTCCCGCCGTCCTCTTTGGTCTATCTATGGCCTTAATATACAGGCAGCGTACCTATCACGCTGTCCCCAGGATTCAAAACCAGGCGAAAGGCCGCAGCCATTATAACTCTGGCGAGCCCGAGGCCTCCTACGTATTGTTCGCGCATGGAACCTGATTCTTCCGCCATACCCAAGAGCACGCTGACCGACATCCTGTTCGTCGTGTTCCTGCGGCTGATCGCCATCGCCTGTTTCTGGCTCGGCCTGCAATATTGGTCGATGCTGGTCGGCTATTCGCTGGCGGGCCAGGCCCGGTTCGATCTGCTCAATCTGCCCTGGAAGGTGGCGAGCGCCGGCCTGGCCGTCGTCTTCCCCGTCGCGGCGCTCGGTCTGTGGCTGACGGTCTCCTGGGGGCCGGTCATCTGGGTGCTGGCCGCGGGCGGTCAGGCGCTGATGTACGGGCTCTGGCCACAGATCTTCGGCTCCAATTTATTGATCGTGATCCTGCATGCCTGCGTGGCCGTTCTCTACTGCGCTTTCCGCATTTTGCTATGGCTGGAAAAGCGCCGGCGCCAGCAGCAGGTAATGGTTGATTTACCCTGAGACACTAACCCGTCGTGGTAAGGTGCTGTTAAGCTTGCAGTTTAAGTAGAATTTTATGTGTATTCGATAGGGTCTCACTCAAGGCGGGAAGAAAACGACACCGCCAAACAAACAGTGAGGCCAAGTCATGATGAACACGAAAATCAAGCCGCAGGCAGTTGCAACCGCTCGGGACCAGCAGGTCGAGGACATCCGTGGTCTGTACATGGAATCCCTCCACCTGGTGGAGCGTCTTCACCGCCGTCTCCTCGATGTGATCAAGGATGAGTTCGACCGCCAGGGTCGCGACGACGTCAACGCCGTCCAGGCGCTGCTCCTCTTCAACATCGGCAATTCCGAGCTGACCGCCGGCGAGCTGCGTTCGCGCGGCTTCTACCTCGGCTCCAACGTTTCCTACAACGTCAAGAAGCTGGTCGACCTCGGCTTCATCAACCACCAGCGTTCGCGCATCGACCGTCGCTCGGTTCGCATCAGCCTGACGGATAGCGGCCAGGATATCGCCGAGACCGTCGCCAAGCTCTACGACCGCCATATCGGCTCGATCGACAAGGTCGGCGGCATCGGCACCGACGAGTTCACCCAGATGAACAAGCTCCTGCAGCGCCTCGACCGCTTCTGGAACGACCAGATCCTGTATCGCCTGTAAGCAATACCAGCGGATTGACCGCGAGACTCTCCAGTCAAAACAAGCCGGATGCGTTTCCCTGCGCGTCCGGCTGTGTTCGTTCAAGGGGCTGTCAGCTCCGTTTGCGCGCTAGATTGTTTGGTCAAACGCACAATTTTTCTATTTTGTCGTTTAGAGCGCCTATCAAATACAACCGAAAACTTGAAGTTCCCTTGATCCTCAATACAGATAGGAATCGTTCAGGGGTATGGCATCGGTTGTAGGGGGAGGTGTCGTGAGCTCTTTCTTTGTTGTCTTCGCCATGGCTATTTGTGGTTGGGGTGGAGCTTATGTGGCAAAGGCTCGTGGAAAAGAGCCGGATCTTTGGGCCATCATTTGCGCGCTGTCTCCACTTGCTGGAGTTCTTTTGCTCGCTGTAAGTAGCCGATCGCCTGCTAGGCGTCCCCAGCCGTCTGTCCCGGAAGCGGGGATGTCGACAACCGGAAGCTTTTCGCAAGCCGACCTTAAACGGTGAAAAACACTCGTTGAGCTTGATCCTGATATCGCTGCTGCCGCGGCAATTGCACGGGAGAAGGGCATAGATTGCGAAATGATGTTGGCCGAGAAATATCTAACTGTGAATGACAAGTCTTATTTGCAGCCTGCGCTGGAGGAAGCCTTGGCAGAAAGTGCAAGGAAAGTCGACGCGAATCTTTGAGCGTTGGCAGTGTCCACGGCAGCCGGCAATATGGCAGGGACGATTGCCGGTCAGCTCGGAACCTTGATGTTTCGAAAGAATTTCGGAGGCGACTATTCGATCGCTAACGGTCCCTTAGGTAACACGACATTTCCGACGTTCGGCAGAATGATAGCTCACTTCAAGGCTTGATGTGCTTGTTGAGGGCGAACCAAGAAAGGCCAGATCCGGTATCGCCTGTAAGCAATACCCACGGATTGAACGGGATACTTCCCAGTCAAAACGAGCCGGCTGTGTTTGTTCGAGGGGAGGGACATCTGCCCCGTTCTGTGGGCTTTTTGCCACGTCTCGTCGCGACCTTGCGGGAGTAACGCCGTCCACGACCTCTACACCATTGACGCCGGATCAACAGGCGCTATTAACCGCGCTGATCTAGTGATATTTTAGCAAGTGTAACATGGCATTTCGTCCGATCCGGCAGGCGCAGGCAAGTTTCATGCCGGGCGACACGAATCGGCCATATTGCTATGACAGCGGAAACGGATGGCAAGCGGCGCTTCAAGTCATGATTTTCATGCCTTAGCGCTTTGGGCTCGCAATATTGTGACGGTCCGTGACGAAGTTTTTGTGGTGCTTTAGGACAACGGATTGATACTGAGCTGCACGACTTGGCGCGAGCTGAGGTATTTGCTGCTTCCTCTCTTGGCTGCGGATGAAATTGATCGCAGCGTTTAACGGTAGGGATATGTCGAAGAAAAACGGAATTGAACCTTTCTCGCGCCGCTCATTCCTGCGGTCTGCGGCAACTTTTGGCGTGGCCGCTCTGGCGGCTCCTGCTCTTGCGCAGCAGGATCAGACTCCGCTCGACGCGCTGATCAACAACCGCGCCCGTGGCAACTGGGATGACCAGTTCGACGCAAAGGCCGCGGCACGCACGGCTGCCGCCGTCCAGTCGAACACGCCGATCCTCGGGCCTGATTCCGTCCCGAACATCCAGCAGGCGATTGCCCAGTATCAGAATATCGCCGCCAATGGCGGCTGGCCGCAGATCAATCCCGGCGATCAGAAATTGCAGCTCGGCGTCACCGACGGTTCCGTTCAGGCGTTGCGCCAGCATCTGATGGTGACGGGCGACCTGCCGAGGGAAGCTGGCATTTCCTCAGCCTTCGACTCCTATGTCGACGGCGCAGTGAAGCGTTTCCAGGCTCGTCACGGCCTGCCGCCGGATGGTGTCCTCGGCGACTTCACGCTGAAGGCAATGAACATCCCCGCTAACGTTCGCCTGCAGCAGCTGAACACCAACCTCATTCGCCTCCAGACGTTCCCGGCCGATCTTGGCCGCCGTCACGTCATGGTCAACATCCCGGCGACCCGTGTCGAAGCCGTAGAGGACGGTCAGGTGGCGCTGCGTCACGAGGCGATCGTCGGCCGCGAGTCGCGCCCGACGCATATCATCAATTCGAAGATCTACGAGGTCATCCTCAACCCCTACTGGACAGCCCCGCGCTCCATCATCATCAAGGACATCATGCCGTTGATGCGGAAGGATCCGACCTACCTGACGAAGAACAATATCCGCCTTCTTGACGGTAAGGGCCAGGAAGTTGCGCCTGAGACGATCGACTGGAATTCGGACAAGGCGCCAAACCTGATGTTCCGTCAGGATCCGGGCAAGACCAACGCCATGGCGTCCACGAAGATCAACTTCTACAATCCCAACAACGAATATATGCACGACACGCCCGAACAGGGCCTGTTCAACAAGCTGATGCGTTTCGACAGCTCGGGCTGTGTGCGCGTTCAGAACGTGCGCGACCTGGCGACCTGGCTGTTGACCGACACTCCGGGCTGGCCGCGTCAGCACATCGAGCAGGTCATCTCCACGCGCGTCAACACGCCGATTAAGCTGGCGACGGAAGTGCCGGTCTATTTCGTCTATATCTCCGCCTGGAGCGCTGCCGACGGCATCGTCCAGTTCCGTGACGATATCTATAATCTCGATGGCAATTCCCAGCTCGCGCTCGACACGACCCAGGGCATGGAGCAGCCGGTTCAATAACCGGCCTTGCTTTGAGGAAATTTCTGAAAAGCCGCGTCTTCGGATGCGGCTTTTTCGTTTGCGGGAGCCGCTCATCGTAGAATGCCCAGCAAATGTCGCTGATCGTATTGCTCTCGGGCGACCCTGACGCTAATACCGTCCCATTGCCGATCTGGCCCGTTCAGGAGCTTCCACCATGACCACTGCTTCCACCGAACCTTTCTTTAATCGCTCGCTCGCCGATACCGATCCGGAAATCTTTGGCGCAATCGGCAAGGAATTGGGTCGCCAGCGGCATGAGATCGAATTGATCGCCTCGGAAAACATCGTTTCCCGCGCCGTGCTGGAAGCGCAGGGCTCGATCATGACGAACAAATATGCCGAGGGCTATCCGGGCAAGCGCTACTATGGCGGCTGCCAGTTCGTCGATATTGCCGAAGAGCTCGCCATCGAGCGCGCCAAGAAGCTGTTCGGCGTCAACTTCGCCAACGTCCAGCCGAACTCCGGTTCGCAGATGAACCAGGCCGTGTTCCTGGCGCTGCTGCAGCCGGGCGACACCTTCATGGGTCTCGACCTTAATTCTGGCGGTCACCTGACGCATGGTTCGCCGGTCAACATGTCCGGCAAGTGGTTCAACGTCGTGTCCTACGGCGTGCGCGAAGGCGACAACCTGCTCGATATGGAAGCGGTTCAGCGCAAGGCCGAGGAAACCAAGCCGAAGCTGATCATCGCCGGCGGCACCGCCTATTCCCGTATCTGGGACTGGAAGCGCTTCCGCGAGATCGCCGACAGCGTCGGCGCCTACCTGATGGTCGACATGGCCCACATCGCCGGCCTCGTCGCCGGTGGCCAGCATCCGTCGCCGTTCCCGCATTGCCACGTCGCGACCACCACGACCCACAAGTCGCTGCGCGGCCCGCGCGGCGGCATGATCCTCACCAATGACGAGGATCTGGCGAAGAAGTTCAACTCGGCCGTCTTCCCGGGTCTCCAGGGCGGCCCGCTGATGCACGTCATCGCCGCCAAGGCCGTGGCACTCGGTGAAGCGCTTCAGCCGGAATTCCAGGACTATGCCGCGCAGATCGTCAAGAACGCCAAGGCGCTCTCCGAAACGCTGATCTCCGGCGGCGTCGATGTCGTCTCCGGCGGTACGGACAACCACCTGATGCTGGTCGACCTGCGCAAGAAGAACGCCACCGGCAAGCGCGCCGAAGCTGCTCTTGGCCGCGCCTACGTCACCTGCAACAAGAACGGCATCCCGTTCGATCCCGAAAAGCCCTTCGTCACCTCCGGTGTCCGTCTCGGCACCCCGGCCGGTACGACGCGCGGCTTCAAGGAAGCTGAATTCCGCGAGATCGGCAATCTCATAATCGAAGTGCTGGATGGCCTGAAGGTCGCCAACTCCGACGAAGGCAATGCCGCTGTCGAGGCTGCCGTGCGCGAGAAGGTGGTCAAGCTCACCGATCGCTTCCCGATGTACGGCTACATGGGCTGAGGAGAGCGAATGCGCTGCCCCTATTGCGGTTCGGAAGATACCCAGGTCAAGGATTCGCGGCCGGCGGAGGATAATACCTCCATTCGCCGGCGGCGGATCTGTCCTGATTGCGGCGGCCGTTTTACCACCTTCGAGCGCGTGCAGTTGCGCGAGCTGATGGTTATCAAGAAGACCGGCCGCAAGGTGCTGTTCGATCGAGACAAGCTGGTGCGCTCTTTCGAGATCGCGCTGCGCAAGCGCCCGGTCGACCGGGATCGTATCGAGCGAGCGGTTTCCGGCATCGTCCGCCGCCTGGAAAGCTCGGGCGAGACGGAAATCAGCTCGGAACAGATCGGCCTGCAGGTGCTGGAAGCGCTGAAGAGCCTCGATGACGTCGCCTTCGTGCGCTATGCTTCCGTCTATCGCGATTTTTCGCATGCGGAGGATTTCGAGAACGTGATCACCGAGATCAACGCCAAGATCGCCCGCGATCCGCTGGACCCCTGACGATGACGACGCGGCCTGACGACGAGCGTTTCATGGCCGCGGCGATCCGCCTGTCGCGCTGGCATCTTGGGCTTACCTCCACCAACCCGTCCGTCGGCTGTGTGATCGTCAAGGATGGTGCCGTCATCGGCCGTGGCGTTACCGCGGTTGGAGGCCGGCCGCATGCCGAGACGCAGGCCCTGGCCGACGCCGGCGAGGCGGCGAGGGGGGCCACGGCCTATGTCACCCTCGAACCTTGTTCTCACTACGGTAAGACGCCGCCTTGCTCCGAGGCGCTGATCGCCTATGGCGTAGCCCGGGTCGTCATCAGCGTCACCGATCCCGATCCGCGCGTTTCCGGACGCGGCATCGCAATGCTGCGGGATGCGGGGATCGAGGTCGATATCGGTATTCTCGAGGAAGAGGGCCGGCGCTCGCTTGCCGGTTATCTCATGCGCCAGACGAGAAACCGGCCCTATGTGACTCTCAAACTTGCCGTTTCCGCCGATGGGATGATCGGTAAGGCGGGCACGGGGCAGGTGCGCATCACCGGCGATGTCGCCCGGGCCCAGGTGCAGGTCCTGCGCGCCGAAAGCGACGCCATCCTGGTCGGCATCGGCACGGCCATCGCCGACGATCCGGAATTGACCTGCCGCCTGCCGGGCTTGGAAGATCGAACGCCGCTGCGCATCGTCATTGACGACCAACTTCAGCTTCCGCTCGGTAGCAAGCTTGTGAAGACGGCGCGGCAATATCCGGTGATCGCTGTCGCTGGACATCCGCCACCCTTCGATGAAAATACCGACAAGGTCTTCATGGCCCGCCGCACTGCACTGGATGCAGCCGGCATCGAGGTGCTGCAATCCAATTCCAGCGAACCGGGCGAGTTGTTGGAAGCGTTCGGCACGCGCGGCATCTCCTCCCTTCTGGTCGAGGGTGGCGCAAGGGTAGCGCAACGCTTTCTCGATGCGGACCTGGTCGACCGCATTCTTCTCTTCCAGGGGCCGGATGCGATCGGCGAGGGCGGTATTGAATCGCCAGTCACGAAGACCAATATCCCACCCAGTTTCAGGCATATCCGCGCGAGCCAGTTTGGCGATGATCGCTGCGACGAATTTGAAAGAGGTTTTTGATGTTTACCGGAATTGTCACCGATATCGGCACGGTCGAATCCGTCTCTCCGCTGAAGGAAGGCGTCAAGCTGCGTGTCGCCACCAATTACGACCCGGCGACGATCGACATGGGCGCCTCGATTTCCCATTCCGGCATTTGCCTGACGGTGACCGGTCTGCCGGAAGCGGGCAGCAACGGCCGCTGGTTCGAAGTGGAAGCCTGGGAGGAAGCCCTGCGGCTGACCACCATCGGCAAATGGCAGGCCGGCAGCAACATCAATCTCGAGCGCTCGCTGAAGATCGGCGATGAGCTCGGCGGCCATATCGTTTCCGGCCATGTGGACGGCAAGGCCGAAATCCTGTCGGTGACGGAAGAGGGCGACGCCACCCGCTATCGCCTGCGCGCGCCGGTACATCTCGCGAAATTCGTCGCTCCCAAGGGCTCGATCGCCCTCGACGGCACATCGCTGACGGTCAACGCCGTCGACGGCACCGATTTCGACGTGCTCCTGATCCGCCACACGCTGGAGGTCACCACCTGGGGCGAGCGCAAGGCCGGCGATTTCGTCAATTTCGAAGTCGACACCATGGCCCGCTATGCTGCACGGCTTGCGGAATTTCCGGTCGTCCGGGAAGGCTGACCTTCGACTCTCTCAGGCGAGCGTCTTTTCCATGCGAAAGTTTGGAAGGGTCTGCCCGCGCTTTTCCACGGTTTGAGCAGCGAGGACAATAAACCCTTTTCGTTCGAAGAAGGGTTTGGCCGTGAGGCTGGCCTCAGTGAAAATCCGCCGGTGCCCCTGGTTGCGGGCGGCGGCCTCCACGGTTTTCAAAAGCAAGCTGGCGACACCCTTTCCCTGATGGTTTGGGTGGACGAACATCATATCCAGGCAGCCATCCGTCTTCAGATCGCTAAAGCCGACGGGCTGCGTCTCGCAAATGGCCATCCAGGTTGGCCTGCTGGCGCGCCACTCCGCCCAGACCGCGGGATCATCGACCTTCGCCCAGGCATCGATCTGCGCGGCATTGTAATCCCGCGACGCGACTTCCCGAATGGCTCTCAGGAAAATGTCGATCGTGGCGCCGGCGTCATCGGAGCGATAGTCCCTCACGCTGATGCGATGTGATGAGCGCATGGATACAATTACCTTCGACATGTCGCTGCTGATCTATTTCCAGCGCTCGAGCATGACGTGTGTTCTATTCTTGTAGACAGTTTCGCCGATGCGGTGGAAGCCGACCTTTTCCGCGACCCTTAGCGAAGGTTCGTTCTCCGGATCGATGATGCAGGTCATGCGCCGGTCGATAAAGATTCTGTCGGCCCATGCGATTGCCGCCCGAACGGCCTCTGTCGCATAGCCCTTGCCGTGCAACGATGGAGAGATGGCCCAACCGGTTTCCAGGGTGCCTTCCGTCGTTGGATTCATATCGCGATGCGAGTCCAGGAAGCCGGCTTCGCCGACCAGATGGCCGCTCTCGCGCTCCTCGATGGCGAAGAAACCGAAACCGAGGATATGCCACATGCCAGTATAGCGTAACAAACGCGCCCATGTCTGTTCGCGTGACGGTGGTTCGCCACCGACGAAGCGCATCAGGCCCTCCTGCTTCCAGAAGTCGGCGTAGTCCTCAAATTCTTCCAGCCGGTGGGCGCGCAGGATCAGTCGTTCGGTCGTCAATGTCGGGATAGTGGTCATGGCGGGAGCGATTTCCTTTCTTTCGGGCATTGCTGCATTCATGCTCATCTCGTTACGCTCCCGGTTCGCCATCCCAATAATCCACAGGCGCCCCGTCGCGGCCGATAAAGCGGAATCGTGTCTCATCGGCCCGGTTGGTCTTTGCCAAGAACTTGCCGGAATCGGGATATTCGACGATCTCCGTCCGCGCCTTGGTCGAGATGGCAAGATAGATCAGCACGCCCGGACCGGTATTGATAAGCTGATGAGCGGTTTCCTGGCCGCCGGCCGGAGCGCCCAGCACATCGCCTTTGGCAACGGCAAAACGCTCGCTCCCGAAACGATATTCGCCTTCGCCGTCGATGATGACGAAAAGCTCTTCCTCGACATGATGATTGTGAAACGGACAGCCTGATTTGTCGGGCGGCACCTCGTTGTAGCTGATGCCGAGATCCTTGAGGCCGAGCAGCGCGCCGAAAGAGGCGTCGCTTCCGGCAAAAAAATCTCCCTGCTGCCAATGGTCGAGCTGAAGCTCGCCAATATTGACGGCGCGTCTGGTCTTCTTCGTCATGAGGGCCTCCCTTGCCGGTCGCGAATTATTATCGAAGCGAGTGCGGCGGCGGAAGATACAATTTCCAGCAAAGTCCGATCTTCCCCAAATCCCGATCAGAATCGGGGCGGATAGCTGAAAAACACTTGCCAAGCGCGGCCCGCCGTGGTTTGACCCGCCGTTATCGGTGCTGCCCGCCCTCTCATTCCGCAGGTGACGTATGTCCAGCTCTACCAATGCCCACATCCTGATCGTGGAAGCCCGCTTCTACGATGATATGGCTGACGCCCTTCTCGATGGCGCCAAGGCCGCGCTTGCAGAAGCCGGAGCGACCTATGACATCGTCACCGTGCCCGGCGCGCTGGAGATTCCGGCCGCCATCGCCATGGCGCTCGACGGCGCCGACAATGGCGGCACGGAATATCAGGGCTATGTCGCCCTCGGCATGGTCATTCGCGGCGAAACCTATCATTTCGATATCGTCGCCAATGAATCCTCGCGCGCTCTCATGGATCTCGCCGTCAGCGAATCCCTGGCGATCGGCAACGGGATCCTGACCGTCGAAAACGACGACCAGGCCTGGGCGCGTGCACGCCGTTCGGACAAAGACAAGGGTGGCTTTGCCGCTCGCGCAGCGCTGACGATGATCGCGCTGAAACAAAAGTTGGGTGCATAAGTTCATGGGCAATCAGGATAACGAGCGACCGGCAAAGACCGCGAACCAGCGCGGGGCAGCCCGCCTTGCCGCCGTTCAGGCGCTCTATCAGATGGATATCGGCGGAACCGGCGTGCTGGAGGTGGTGGCCGAATATGAGGCGCACCGTCTCGGGCAGGAGCTGGATGGCGACACCTATCTGAAGGCCGACGCATCCTGGTTTCGCTCCATCGTCTCAGGCGTCGTGCGCGAGCAGACCCGTCTCGATCCGCTAATCGGTTCCGCGCTTCAGGACGATTGGGCGCTGTCGCGTCTCGACAGTACCGTACGCGCCATCCTGCGCGCCGGCACATTCGAGATTCTCGACCGAAAGGATGTCCCGGTCGCGGTCATCGTGACCGAATATGTCGAGATCGCCCACGCCTTCTTCGATGATGATGAGCCTAAGCTCGTCAACGCCGTGCTCGATCGAATCGCCAAGCAAGTTCGCGGCGAAGCCAAGAAATAAGCAGCGATGCCGGCGCCGTTGATGGCGCCGTCTACTTTCGTTTGCTTCGCTCGCGCCTGATTTCAGCTACGAATGTTCTTTTGAACCGCCATCGGGTGATTTACCCGCGGGCGGTCTTGACGCGACGTTTTCCCAAACGCAATCTCCGCTATGCACATCTGTCGACCGCCTGGGAGGAGGGGGGTCACCGTTGTCGCAGGCGGCCGGAGGAGGAGTGAACCGCCGGCTTTTTTGGAGGGAAAAAGCGAAATGTCGATTCTTCTAGGTGTTATAGCGTGCGGATTGCTCTCGGTGGTTTATGCCATCTGGACAACCCGGTCGGTGCTTGCCGCCGACCAGGGTAATGCACGCATGCAGGAAATTGCGGGTTATATTCGAGAAGGTGCGCAGGCCTATCTGGCGCGTCAATATATGACTATCGCCGTTGTCGGCGTCATCGTTTTCATCGCGGCCTGGCTTTTGCTATCGGCCGAAGCCGCTTTTGGTTTTTTGATCGGTGCGGTCCTGTCGGGCGCTGCCGGTTTCATTGGTATGCATGTCTCCGTGCGGGCCAATGTTCGCACCGCGCAGGCCTCGTCACATAGTCTGTCGGCCGGTCTTGATATCGCCTTCAAGTCGGGCGCCATCACCGGCATGCTGGTCGCTGGCCTCGCATTGCTAGGCGTTTCCATCTATTTCTACGTGCTGACCGTCGTGCTTGGCCATGAGCCGGGCTCGCGCGATGTCATCGATGCGCTGGTGTCGCTCGGTTTCGGCGCATCGCTGATTTCGATCTTCGCCCGTCTCGGCGGCGGTATTTTCACCAAGGGTGCCGACGTCGGCGGCGACCTCGTCGGCAAGGTGGAAGCCGGCATTCCCGAAGACGATCCGCGCAATCCCGCGACCATTGCCGACAATGTCGGTGATAACGTCGGCGATTGCGCCGGCATGGCCGCCGACCTGTTCGAAACCTATGCGGTCTCCGTCGTCGCCACCATGGTTCTCGCCGCGATCTTCTTCGCCGGCACGCCGGTCCTTGCCTCAGCCATGGTCTATCCCCTGGCGATCTGCGGCACCTGCATCATCACTTCCATCATCGGTACCTTCTTCGTCAAGCTCGGCGCCAATGGCTCGATCATGGGTGCGCTCTACAAGGGGCTGATTGCCACCGGCCTTCTGTCGATTATCGGTCTCGGCGTGGCCACCTCGCTGACCATCGGCTGGGGTTCGATTGGCACTGTCGCAGGTTTCGATATCACCGGAAAGAACCTGTTCCTTTGCGGTATCGTCGGGCTGATCGTCACGGCGCTGATCGTCGTGATCACCGAATACTACACCGGCACCAACAAGCGGCCGGTCAATTCCATCGCCCAGGCGTCGGTCACCGGTCACGGCACCAACGTCATCCAGGGCCTTGCCGTCTCGCTCGAATCGACGGCTCTGCCGGCGATCGTCATCGTCGGCGGCATTCTCGCCACCTATCAGCTCGGCGGCCTGTTCGGCACCGGCATTGCGGTCACCGCTATGCTCGGCCTTGCCGGCATGATCGTGGCACTCGATGCCTTCGGCCCGGTCACCGACAATGCCGGTGGCATCGCCGAAATGTCGCATCTGCCGCCGGAAGTGCGCAAATCGACCGATGCGTTGGATGCTGTCGGCAACACCACCAAGGCGGTCACGAAAGGCTACGCCATCGGCTCGGCCGGTCTCGGCGCGCTGGTGCTGTTTGCCGCCTATTCGAACGACTTGAAGTATTTCGCAGCGCATGGCGATCAGTTCCCTTATTTCGCCGATGTGGGGCCGATCTCCTTCGATCTCTCCAACCCCTACGTCGTCGCCGGGCTGTTGTTCGGCGGGCTGATCCCCTATCTCTTCGGCGGCATCGCCATGACGGCCGTCGGCCGTGCGGCAGGCGCGATCGTCGAGGAGGTTCGCAGGCAGTTCCGCGAGAAGCCGGGCATCATGCTGGGCACGGAGCGTCCAGACTACGGCCGCGCCGTCGACCTTCTGACCAAGGCGGCCATCCGCGAGATGATCATCCCGTCGCTGCTGCCGGTGCTGGCGCCGATCGTCGTCTATTTCGGCGTGCTTCTGATCTCCGGCTCCAAGGCTTCGGCCTTCGCGGCACTGGGAGCTTCATTGCTGGGGGTCATCATCAACGGCCTGTTCGTCGCCATTTCCATGACGTCGGGTGGTGGTGCCTGGGACAATGCCAAGAAGAGCTTCGAAGACGGCTTTGTCGACAAGGACGGCACCCGCCACATGAAGGGCTCGGAGGCGCATAAGGCCTCCGTGACCGGCGATACCGTCGGCGATCCCTATAAGGATACGGCTGGCCCGGCGGTCAATCCGGCGATCAAGATCACCAATATCGTCGCGCTGCTGCTGCTTGCCGTTCTTGCAGGATAAGGGCGAAGGCGTAACCAATGAAAAACCCGCGGGGCTTGCGCCTCGCGGGTTTTTTGATGCGGTCTATCCGGCTTATTGACCCGGATTGAGGTTGTTGAGGAAGTTCCTCGCACCGTTGACGCCGTTGCCGCCACCCTGCAGGATCTGTTGCAGGAAGGTGATGTCGCGGCCGCCGGTCGGCGTCGTACGGCTGATCATGTCGAAGACCCTGCCGTCCTTCAGCGTGTAGTTGGCTTCCTGCTTCACGATGCCATCCTTGTCGAAGTAGATCGCCAGAATGTTCTGGTCGACCAGCTTCGGCTTCATGAAGGCCGCGGCGCGGGTGCGCTTCTGGGATATGTAATAGAAGACTTCGCCGTCGAAGGTCGCCGTCGTCGATGGCGTACCGAGCGAAAGCAGCACTTGCTCGCGGCTCGAGCCGACGGGCACGAGATTGAGCGATTGCTGATCGAAGATGTAGCCGTTGTTCATGACCTCTGTGGTCTTGCAACTCGTAAGCCCCGCGGTCCCGATCACCAGGGCGATGGCGGCACTGCTGATGAAAGTTCTGTCAGACTTGAAATACCGTTTCGTCAACGACATCCCATCTCCCCTAATGAATCAAACCGATGGCCGGGCGGCCAATAAGATCTTGCTGTGCACATCATTGTGGCCTTTCCGCGATTGGGTAGGGCAACAGCGATGTTGTTCGGCACTCTTCATCACCAATCATGCACAGTGCGACGACGGGTCGGGGCGGGGCCTTGAAGCGGGCACAAACGGCATTGCAATTCGCGCCTGCTTCGGTAAACCAGCTTTTAAGTGGATGCAACAAGGCCAAGCACGACACGGCGCTCTGAATGGCCAATTCCGGGAATTTTCATGATTTTTGGGCTGTTCCGCAAAAGAAATCACAATCAGATCATCGTCGTCAGACAATATGACGTCCTGACCTCCATGGCGCGCCAGCCGGTTTTCTACACCGACTATGATGTGCCGGATACGGTTATGGGGCGTTTCGAACTGCTGTCGGCGGTGATGATCCTGTTTTTTCGCCGGACGCGTTCGTCCGCGACCAGCGGCCACGAGCTTGCGCAGGAAATTATCGATGCCTTTTTCGAGGATATCGATTATTCCATCCGCGAACTTGGTATAGGCGACAACAGCGTGCCGAAGCGGATGAAAAAACTCGCGGGCATGTTCTACGGGCGGCTCGAAAGCTATGCGGCCGCCATGGACGGGAATGATCGCGATGCTCTGGCCGCAGCGCTTCGGCGCAATATCTACCCCACTGCCGGCGAAGAGGCCCCCTCGATGCTTGGTCTGGCGGACTGGATGATGATGGCAGAGGCGCATCTGGCAAGCGTGGCGGAAGCCGAAATTGCCACCGGTTCGGCAATCCTCCCGCAGCCTGGCGGGATCGACAAAGACGTAGCCTAGGAGACAAAAAATGAAGAAGCCGAACTCCGACGAAACGCCCTTTTCCTATCCGGTAAAAGTCGGCCATATCTCCGCCAATCCGGTGGAGGTGCGTCTTGCAGCCGACGACCGGGAGCTTGCCGGTCTCGCCAAGCTTTGGAATGTGCTCTCCGTGCCGACGCTCGAGGCGGATCTGAAGATCGCCCGATGGAAGCGTGATGGGGTTCGCCTCAAGGGCAATGTGCGCGCAAAGATCGTTCAGGCCTGCGTCGTCACGCTCGAGCCGGTCGAATCGGATATCAATGAGGAATTCGAGCAGATCTTCGTCCCCGAGGGGTCGAAACTGGCGCGGATGCCGTCTGTGGATGCCGGAGAAATGGTGCTCGATCCGGATGGCGCGGACCTTCCGGAAACCTTCACCGGCGATACGATCGATGCCGGCGCCGCCGTCGCGGAATTTGCCGCGCTTGCCATCGATCCTTACCCGCGCAAGCCCGGTATCGAGTTTGAAGACCACATCGAAGACACAGGCGAAGATGACAAGAAACCTTCGCCATTCGCTGTCCTGAAAGACTGGAAAAAGGAATAGACACCCCTGGCAATTGAACACAATTCAGTTGTAACGCGGGGAGAAACCGGTATTTTGACGCCAATTTCGCCAGGCCCGGCGGACAAGAAGGACTAGGGACGCGTGATCAGAATTTCTCTTGACCTAATGGGTGGCGATTTCGGCCCTGAGGTTGTTATTCCTGGCGCGGCCAAGGCGCTGGAGAGGCATCCCGATATTACCTTCATCATGTATGGCATGAAGGATCGTTGCGAAGCGATCCTGGGCAAATATCCAAAGCTCCGCGACAAATCCGTCTTCCACGAATGCGATGTCGCGATCAGCATGGACGAGAAGCCGAGCCAGGCGCTGCGCCGTGGCCGCTACGTCTCCAGTATGTGGCGCTCAATCGAAGCGGTGAAGGTCGGCGAGGCCGATGTCATCGTTTCCGCCGGCAATACCGGCGCGCTGATGGCTATGGCGAAGTTCTGCCTGCGCACGATGGCCAACATCGAACGCCCGGCGATCGCCGCGATCTGGCCGACGCTTCGCGGCGAAAGCATCGTGCTCGACGTTGGCGCGACCATCGGCGCCGATTCGCAGCAATTGCTCGATTTCGCATTGATGGGCGGGGCGATGGCCCGCGCCCTCTTCGAGATCGAACGCCCGACCATCGGCCTGCTCAATGTCGGCGTCGAGGAAATCAAGGGCCAGGAAGATGTCAAGGAAGCCGGTCGCCTGATCCGTGAAGCCAATCTTGAATCGCTTGAGTATTCCGGCTTCGTCGAAGGCGACGATATCGGCAAGGGCACGGTCGACGTGGTGGTGACGGAAGGCTTTTCCGGCAATATCGCGCTGAAGGCTGCCGAGGGCACGGCTAAGCAGATTGGCGCTTATTTGCGCTCGGCCATGACGCGCACGTTGCTTGCCCGCATCGGCTACCTCTTCGCCAAAGGCGCCTTCGACCTGCTGCGCGAGAAACTCGATCCCAGCAAGGTCAATGGCGGCGTCTTCCTCGGCCTTAACGGCATCGTCATCAAGAGCCATGGCGGCGCCAATGCCGAGGCTTTCGCGGCCGCTATCGATGTTGGCTACGACATGGCCAAGAATGGCCTGACACAAAAAATCGAAAATGATCTGAAAAGATACCATGCCAGGCGGCAGCCGCCGATCGGACCTGAAGCGGCATGAGTGACGGGGTATAACAGGAATGATTCGTTCAGTTGTTCGCGGATTCGGGTCGGCGCTGCCTAAGCGCGTCATGACGAACCGTGATATGGAGCAAGTCGTAGACACCAGTGATGACTGGATCGTCCAGCGCACCGGTATTCGCCAGCGCTACATCGCCGGCGAAGGCGAAACCACGGCCTCGCTCGGCGAGCAGGCGGCACGGGCAGCGCTTGCCAATGCCGGGCTGACGGCGGATGATCTCGACATGATCATCGTCGCTACCTCCACGCCGGATAACACCTTTCCCGCGACCGCAGTGAACATCCAGAACCGGCTCGGCATGCATCATGGCTTTGCCTTCGATGTTCAGGCTGTCTGCTCGGGCTTCGTCTATGCCGTGACCACCGCCGATGCCTATATTCGCGGTGGCGTTGCCAAGCGCGTGCTCGTCATCGGCGCCGAAACGTTCTCCCGCATTCTCGACTGGACCGACCGCACGACTTGCGTTCTCTTCGGCGACGGCGCCGGTGCGCTGATTCTCGAAGCAGGCGAGGGGACGGGCGCCAATACCGATCGTGGCGTGCTGACGGCAAGCCTGCGCTCCGATGGTGCACACAAGGACAAGCTTTATGTCGATGGCGGACCTTCCTCGACGGGAACGGTCGGCGTGCTGCATATGGCCGGCCGAGAAGTGTTCAAGCATGCCGTCGGCATGATCACCGACGTCATCGAAGCGACGTTCAAGGCGGCCGATGTCACAGCCGAGGATCTCGACTGGCTGGTGCCGCACCAGGCCAATCGCCGCATCATCGACGGCTCGGCCAAGAAACTCGGAATTGCTCCCGAAAAAGTTGTGGTGACGGTGGATCTTCACGGCAATACATCGGCGGCATCGATTCCCTTGGCGCTTGCGGTTGCGGCCGGCGACGGCCGAATCAAGAAGGGCGATCTGGTGATGCTGGAGGCCATGGGCGGCGGTTTCACCTGGGGCGCGGTCCTGTTGCGCTGGTAGGCGCCATCTCCAAAAGCCGATTCCGAACAAGAGCTTGACCGTTTGGTGCAAGGGCAATAGTCTCGTACGGCTGAATAAGATTACCTATCAATATGGGCGGGGAGCTATGACGGGCAAGACAGTGACGCGCGCAGACTTGGCGGAGTCGGTATTCCGGAAAGTTGGCCTCTCCCGGACCGAATCTGCGGAACTCGTCGAGACGGTGATCGATGAGATTTGCAACGCCATCGTGCGTGGCGAAACCGTAAAACTCTCTTCCTTTGCGACATTTCAGGTGCGCGATAAAAACGAGCGCATCGGTCGAAATCCGAAGACCGGTGAAGAAGTCCCGATCTCTCCGCGCCGTGTCATGACTTTCAAGGCATCCAACGTCCTGAAGACGCGAATCCTGAAGGCACATGCCAGCCGCAAGGCGAAGGCACGGCCGGCAAATCCTGCTTCCTGATCCATTTGAAACGGATGTCGGCGTGGCCCGCACGTCGGCTGTCACCCTGTTTTCCGGATCTTTCTCGGCTATTTTTCGGCTTGCTTGTGCAACAGCTGAAGAGATGACTTGAATTTCTCCCCGCAAACCGTTGAAATATGGTGAGTCGTATCGCGACGAGCCGCGGTGCCGATCTGGCTTCGCATGGTCCGGCCCGAATGATGTCGGAAACATGCTGTGGGAGTATGACGATGGACAAGAGCCCAGATGCATTTCGCACAATCAGCGAAGTCGCGGAAGACCTTGATCTGCCGCAGCATGTCCTGCGCTTCTGGGAAACCCGTTTCCCGCAGATCAAGCCGATGAAGCGAGGCGGCGGCCGGCGCTACTACCGGCCAGAGGATGTCGATCTGCTGAACGGCATCCGTCATCTGCTTTACGATCACGGCTATACGATCAAAGGCGTCCAGAAGCTCCTCAAAACCAACGGAAACAAATTCGTCATCGCCGTCGGCCATGGCGATCTCGCCAGCGTCGAGGCGCTTGCCGCCGCCGCGCAGGAACCGGCCCCGGCCGAGCCGCGCGTCGGGTCCGGCCATCCCGATGAGGATCAGATCGTCGGCCGCGCCAAGGCGCCGATCAGCCGCCGTTTCTTCAACTTCGTAAGCGGCGAAGACGACGTGCCGGATGTTTCCCTCGGCAAGTCGAGCGTCGGCAAGGAAGACAGGGCGCTGCTTCAGGAAACGCTCTACGATCTCCTGGAATGCAAGCGGTTGCTGGATCAGGTGCGGTAAGCCAAGCCATTTACGTCCAATGATGCGGATGATTTTTGTTCAGTTGCATGTACCAGGGGCAGGGCGGTCTTGTTGAAAGACTGCCCGGCACGCGCTTTGCCGATCAATTGCACTTGCGCGGAACGATGGGATTCGCCTGACTCGGCGCGACGATGGACTTGCCATCGGCGGAGCGGGGCAGCGTCCAGCAGGCGTTCGGATCTTTTTCTTCCGTATCGTCCACGTCGCTTCTTTCGGTAATGGCGCTGCGATAGTTCCTGTAGTCGCCGGCGCCGGGGCTATCGCCCGAACCGCCCCGGTCGCCCCCGTGATCGCTGGAGCTGGCCATTGCCGCCGTACCCATGCCAACGGCGATGAGGAATACGCTTAAGGTTTTGAAAGGCATATGTTTTTCCTCCGAACCATAACTTTCTTGAATCGCGTCTGATCGCGACCACCTCCTGATCCCGGCGGGTAATTGTATTTATTTATGACCATCTTTCAATACAGCTCCAGCGCCCCTTCGGGCGGTGCTCGCCATCCTTCGGATGCTCCGTCTGCGCGAGTAGTGTGATCCCCGGACCAACGGCAGTGATATTTTTGTCACGTATAAGAAGCTAAGCGGATATAACAATTAGCTCGCTATGCTTATTAACTTGCAAGCCCGCGGCGCTGAGTTCAGCTTTGACGGCGAAGCTTCACCGCTTCGTTCCCGTTAAGGGGGAGACGTCAAGTCAGGCTATGGGGCGGTATGGATTTGTCTACCGCGGAGCTCCGTCCCCTGATGGATATTCGAATGGAGACACCATGAACATCAAGAGCCTTCTTCTCGGCTCCGCTGCCGCGCTGGCAACGGTGAGCGGCGCCCATGCGGCCGATGCCATCGTCGCGGCCGAACCCGAGCCAATGGAATATGTCCGTATCTGCGATGCCTATGGCACCGGCTATTTCTTTATTCCGGGCACTGAAACCTGCCTGAAGATCGGCGGCAAGATTCGTACCGAAGGCGAATGGTACGATGCCTATAATCCGAAGGGTAAGGTCGGCACGCTCTGGCATGACCGTACCGAACTCAATGTCGATACCGCGACGGACACGGAATACGGTCCGCTGAAGACCAACACCATCTTCCGCTGGGAGTGGAACGACGGAGGAGCTACCTCCTCCAAGCTGCTGTTTGCCAATATCAGCCTCGGCGGCTTCACGGTTGGCAAGCTCGACTCGCAGTATAACCTCTATGCCGGTTACGCCGGCGACGTCATCAACGACGACGCGATCTACGACGGTCCGTACGAACTCAATCAGTTGACGTACAAATATGATACCGGCACCGGTTTCTCCGCCGTCATCTCGCTGGAAGACAGCAACTCGGGTTCGGACTCGGACAGCTATGGCGGCGCGTGGGTTACCTCGAAGACCGATCAATATGCGCCGAACGTCGTGGCTGGCTTTGGCTACACGACGGGCACGCTCGGCTTCAAAGTCGTTGGCGGCTATGACTCCATCGTCGAGGAAGGCGCCATCAAGGCCCGTATCGATGCCAAATTCGGCGGTGTGGAAGCTTTCCTCATGGGCGGCTGGAACACGGATGGCGACAAGCTCAACCAGTATGCCGGTTCCTATCAGGATGAATCGGCCTGCACGACCTCCGATGGCGTTGTCCATGGGGCAAAGTGCGGCTGGGGCGATTGGGCCGTCTGGGGTGGCGTTGGCGTACCGGTCAACGAAAAGCTGAAGTGGAACCTGCAGCTCGCCTATACCGAATCGAAGATTTTCGAAGCAACGACGAACCTGAAGTTCAACCCGGTCAAGGATTTCCTTATCGAGCCGGAATTGACCTACATGCACTATGACTTCATCAATGATGATACCGTTGCCGGCATTCTCCGTTTCGAGCGCAACTTCTGATCGGATCTGCGATCACCGTGTAAGGTATGGAAAGCGGCTGCCATAGGCAGAAGCTTCGAAGAATGGCAAAGAAGCCCGGTTTCATGCCGGGCCCTTTGTTTTTAAACGCACTTTGGAGACGTTGGCGCTTAGGAGAGCGCTCGATCGGTAAGGAAACGTCCTGTCGAGCCCATGGTGCTTTCTTGTTAACTAATTGGTAATCGAAGGCTTGCGTTAGCTTACCTTTGGCTGTATTTCCGTATTTAGAGACAACACTTTAAATTGCCGGAGGGGAATATGCGCATACGAGCTACCATGGCGCTCGGTCTTTTCGCCATATCGACTATTTTGACGAGCTGCCAGACGCCGGAGCAATCCGCAACCAGCGCCGAAATGACCTGCCAGTCCCAGGGTTTTCGCCCGGGTACCCAGCGTTACAGCCGCTGCGTCGGCGCCACCTATCAGGCCAATCGCGCCCAGGCGCAGCAGGCCGAAAATCAGGCTGCCGCAGGGATCGCCGCAGGCGTCATCGGTGGCGTCCTCGTTGGTGCCGCGGTCAGCGACAATCATCACCGCGGCTATTATGGCCGCCCCTATTACCGCCGCTGCTATCGCTGCTGGTAAGCCGGAGCGAACGCTTCGCTTGCAAAATCAAAAACTCCGTCAGCGCTATACTGGCGGAGTTTTTTGTGGGCGGCTGCTTGCGGCAAGAGCAAGCCCAGGAAAAGTGCGCAGCAGTTTTCCGTCCGGAATTGCGTCAAAACAATAGGATGGAGCGTTTCAGCGCTTCCGTGAAACGCTCTAGTTCACCGGCGTCATCACTTCACGGCTCACGAGCTTCAGGCTGTGATCAGGCTGGATGATGTAGGTCTCGTAGACGTCCTCACCCCACTGATTGGTGAAATGGTGCGGCAGGCGCGTGCCCGGAGGCGATAGCGTCAGCTTCATCTGCGGCTGGCCACGATAGGTGATGCTGCCGGGAATGGGCTGCAGGGATTGTTCGGTCGTGGTGCATGCGGCAAGCAGTGGCGCGCATAGCAGAAGAGCAATCAGGGGCTTCATCGCCGTAACTTTCCAATCACATCTTGTTCAATGATAATCCGTCGGTGAAGAAAGACGGACAGGTATCTGTGAGTGTGGCTCGCACTTACTATATAGAGGTAATGTCGGGGTGGCCGGCGGCAAGGTTTCTCACGCAGATGTGCTTGGAACTGCCGCTACTGGACTTGGAAGGAGCTACACATGCGAATGATCACCAGGTCGCTGGCTGTTGCAGGTTTTGGCCTGTTGCTGGCCGCCGGCGCGGTCTTGCCCGCCAGCGCCATTTCCATGCCGGGACTTTCGGTGCCGGAGCGGCAATCCGATATCATCCAGGTCCACGGCCATGGCCACTGGCACAGCCACAACCATTGGCGCGGTGGCCACCAGCGCCACGGTTTCGACGGCTATTACGACGACGATTCGGATAGCGGCGTGCTCTTCAAATCCTTCGTGACCGGCACGCTGTTCTACAGGCAGCACATGCAAGGCTATTACGATAGTCGTGCGCGGGCTTGCGCCAGCCGCTATCAATCCTATCGCCCCTCGGACAATACATATCAGCCGAGCCACGGGCCGCGCCGGGAATGCAGGTGAGCGAAAGAGCGAGGATTTTTCTCGCTCAGGCCGCCATTTTTCTACCGAGCTGCGATTTTACCCCTTGCGCTGCCATGGCTGACAGACTAATGCAAACATGCCTTTTAGGCAGGTCGGGGCGTAGCGCAGCCCGGTAGCGCACTTGACTGGGGGTCAAGGGGTCGCAGGTTCAAATCCTGTCGCCCCGACCATTTAAATCCTTGAACTCCCAATCAAATTTTCACTGAGTTAACTGCACCAGGATGCAGTTTGTCCCGTCCAGCGGCGGGCGAGCCCTTCGGCTACCAATTGATCGCCGATGGAGCGGCCGGCGCGCATGGCGATGCGGAATTTGCCGCCATGTTGATCTTCGCCGCGGGCACTGCCGGAGAGTGCGAACGTGCCGTCATTGAGCAGGGCTTGCAGGCGCAGCTTCGCGGCGGCGCCCTTTTGCCGTTCGCCGGCGCAGTGCGATGGGTCAGTATCTGGCACATCGATATCCGCCAGGCGGATTTTGACCCCGTTCTGCCAGAAGGTACTGCCGTCGACGACACAGTTGCCCCCGCTCGCACTGCCGCACAGGCCGAATCGACTACCGCTTTCGCGGGCAGGGGCGGTGGCCAGCACCGGAGCCGCACGCTCCACTGGCAAGGAGACGGGAATGGCATTGGGTGGAACAGGCATCGTCGTGTCCGGCCGTTCGGGAACGACGACCGCCATCTTAACCTTCGGCTTCATGGCCGGTGTCGGCGTCGCCTGTACCACCTCTGTCGTCTGCGATACATGCCGGGCGCCGGTAGCGCCCACATTGGCCAGGAGGGCCGGCATTTCCCTGCGGTGCTCATAGGCGAAGATGCCGGCTGCGGCGGCCACACCGACCATCCCCCATAGCCACATCGAATTGCCCGCTTTGGACTGTGGCTTGCGCCGCGTGCGTCGTTTCGCTTTTGCCATGGTGTCATCCCTCAATTGCGGGGGGATTATCGCCGCGATTTCTTACCGATCCGTTGGCATTTCGATTGTTCGCGTCCGGTGCGAGCTTTCTTCACTTCGCAGTCGAGGCGGCAGGCTTTAATTTGACCGCCATGCCGACCTGGCCGCGCACCGTCAGTTTCGGCCCGCGGCCATCGATGTTGGTAACATCGGTGTTGCTGGAAAGACTGTTGATCTGGCAATCGTCGGCGATGGTGTCGAGCAGCACTGCGCAGTTGCTGGTCGCGATGCGATAGAAGGATTTTGAGCGCATCCCGCTGTTGCGTTTCATTGTCGCCGTCTGCGACCGGAACGGAAAGCGATATGCCGGACTGTACGGAAATATAGCCATCGGGCATTTGGCGTGGGTTTCGCAGCGGCAATGCCGACAGCGACTGGGCAAGGGCTGGCTCGGTTGCGCCAAGCAACAGCATGCAGAATGTCGCAGAACTGATGCGCTTGTTCATCAGGAAGCCTCCGTTTCGTTGCATCCTTATGTCAGACGCCCGTCAAGACTTGATGATTGTGTCGCTTAAAATTGTAGTATTATAAAGGTTGTGTTGGCTGTAGCCGACACGCCTGTTTTACAAAACCTTTCTTGCCAAGCCACGAGGTGGGGCGCATAGTTATTTCAATGTCGCCGGTTACATGCGGGCTCCGGTGATCGTGTTGGCGTGCTTCCGCCCGACGGACGAGGCAGCGCAGATGTTGGAAACCTCCATCCATCCCCAGGATTTACCCCTGTTTTCGGACGATCTGGATCGTCTGGAAAAGGTGCTGGATGCTGTTTGCGAGGATCGCGGCATCGATCATCGCGGCCCGGAGGCCGAGCGTCTCGGTGCCCTGATCATTCAGCTCTATCGTCAGGGCGTAAAAGAAGATGCGAAGCTCATTGCCCTGGCACGAGCTTATCTCTGACATCTCCGGCTTCTTTGTTGACGATAATCTAATCGATTTAAGCTGATTTCACATAGCAGCAATGATGCATTGTGACTGTTCGAATCTCGTTCTTCGCCCTATATTTGCTGCATCGCACAAATAGAGTCGCATTGCTCGATGCCGGCCCCTTGGGAACGGAGTGCGGTCGCCGCCCGCCAAACAAAATCAACAACGGCGGGTGCGGATAATTTGAAAGGTCTAGGATGAATTTCAAGGTTCCGAGCCGGCTCCGCCGTTTGCTCGTCGATTCCGTCGAGTTGCCACAGCTCAAATTTCCCGTAACGAGGCCGCGGTCGCAGCCGGCACGCCAGCGCGTATCCACGCAGCTCGTGCCGCAGAGCCTAACAGAGGTCTTGTGGTTCGGGCGCAATCCGGGTGACCTGCGCATGCTGGAATATGTGCCGCCGGGCATCGACGGTCCAATGCCGCTCGTCGTCGTCCTGCACGGTTGCCAGCAAAATGCCGAGGATTTCGATCGTGCCAGCGGCTGGACGGCCCTGGCGCGCAAGCATGGATTCGCTGTGCTCTACGCCGAGCAGAAGCCCTTCAATAATCCCAATCTCTGTTTCAACTGGTTTCGCCCGAGCTCGGTATCCCGCGATCGCGGCGAACTGGGGTCTATCCGCGAGATGATCGATTTCAGCCGCCGGCTGCATAAGATCGACGACAACAGGATTTTCGTCATGGGCCTTTCGGCCGGCGGCGCGATGGCGTCTGCGCTGCTTGCCACCTATCCGGAATTGTTCGCCGCCGGCGCCATCGTCGGCGGTCTGCCCTTTGGTGCCGCCCGCGATGCCATGTCGGCGCTGGATGTCATGAGAAGGGGTTCTGCGCGCCCGGCCGAAAAGTGGGCAGAACTCGTCCGCGAAGTCTCGCCGGATGCCGGCCGGTTCCCGTCGGTCTCCATCTGGCATGGATCTGACGACGGCACCGTCTCATACGCCAATGCCGAGGCGTCGGTGGCGCAGTGGCTGGCGGTGCATGAGCGTCCGCAAACGAAGGGCCGGTTGCGCCTATTCGAGGGCGGCGAGCGGCGCGAATGGCGCGGCGACCACGGCGACGTGGTGGTGGAACTGGTAACGCTCAACGATTTCGGCCACGGCCTGCCGGTCCGTTCCACTGTTACGGGCAAGGAGCCGGCCAACGATACCGAACGCTTCATCCTGTCGGCCGCCATCTCGGCTCCGGAGCAGCTCGTTCAAAGCTGGAAGCTGGCGTAGCGCCTAGACGATCAAGCTAGATCAGTCTGCGCAAAATCGTCGCCTTTATATAGAAGGCCGCTTCCATACGCTTTTGCGCAAGCATACGCGAAACAGTCACCAAAATTGAGATCGGCCGGATGGCCGATTGCTTTTCCGTACATCGCAGCTGCGTCCATCGCTCCGTTGCCGATGGTGTTCGTGATGGCAATTTCTGTTGCGCCAATTTCAGCAATTAAGTCATCCACCAGCTTGCGAGACTCCTGCAAAATCATAGGGTCTGGTTTCGTACCCGGCCCGCTCCGCTTGTGAACGGCAGCCCGCGCAATGCCCAGCATTGCTTCGAAACGGACGAGCGGAGATACTGCACAGGCATTTTCGACATGCGAGAGCCTTTTAGCGAGCTCCTGCCAGCCGGGTTCCTGGTTGAGGATTGCGACAATGACCGATGCGTCTATGAACATCAGACGTCGTCCCACATTTCATCCGTAAATGCCTTGAAGTCGAAATCTGGATTGGGCAGGCCGAGTTTCGTAGCTTCCGCCTGAATCTTGGCAATACGATCACGAAGCGGTACGGCGTCTCGCAGCCGATCGATTTCATGACGAAGCGCGGAACGTACCGCTTCAGTCTTGGTGCGCGCCTTGCTCAACGTCTGCAGTTCAACTGCGAGTGCGTCGATATCGTCGTCTCTTATATAGAGGGGCATCTGCATATCCCAGAATGAATATTCGAATATATTTTAACGAATATTCACCTGCATGGCAATGTTCCGGATATCAGTCGTCGTTGGTGGCGTTCAGGTTTTCCGGCCGGGTGCCGCCATCTTCCGCCCAATGCTTGAAGCGGATGCCGGCGCCGCCGTTTCCGTCGCTGCCGTTGGCGAGAAACAGCACGCCATGGGCTTCAAGGACGGAGCGGACGGCGACAAGCGCCTTGGCGTCCGCCGCACTGACATCCGTTTCCAGCGTTTTGATCGTGGCCAGGGGCAGCTTGCTTTCGGCGGCAAGCGCCTCCGACGACAGTCCAAGCATGGCGCGTGCGCCGCGGAGTTGCGCTGATGTAATCATGGTTGAAATTTAGCGCAAAAACCCGAAAACAGGAACCGATTTCGGACGGAGCTCACCTGCAAATTTAAAGAATGCCGCCTTTTTCGCGCGTCTTTTACGAGGCGCTGCGCAGCAGGAGTTTTTCCTGTCTCCGCAGCGGCGTCGGCGCGCGATAGCCGAGCAGTTCGAAATAGATTTCCTCTGTCGCGTCGGCCATGCCGGCGAGCGTATAGCCATCCTTGCGTTGGCGGGCTTCGGTGGTGAAGTTCCGCAGCAATTTCGGGTCGGCAAAGCGCCGCATCGTCATCGCTAGTTCCGAGGGATCGTCGCTATTGGCGACGATATAGCCGTTGCGGCCGGGCTCGATCACCGTGCGCGCCCCGCCGACATCAGTCAAAAGCAGCGGCTTGCCGCCGGCCGCGGCCTCCAGCATGACATAGGACATGGCCTCGTAGCGGCTGGGCATGACGACGACGTCGAAGGCATCGATGGCAGCGGCACCCGGGATCGCATCATCGAGATAAGCGCGATCCTCAAGGCCGGCGGCCTTGATCATGCTCTTGACCGTATCGGTGAGTTCGCCGACCCCGATCATCAGCAGATGCGCCTGAGGCAATTCCCTGGCGATGCGGGCAAAAGCCTGGACAAGCCGTTCCGGTGCCTTCTGCCGCGTAAGCCGGCCGACGAAACCGAAGAGTAGGGCGTCCTGCGGTATGCCGTAGCGTGCACGGATGGCGGCGCGTTGCCCCGATGGCGGCGCGCTGACGCCATTGACGACGATGCGCAGGCGCGCTTCCGGAATACCCAGCGACCGCGCGTGATCATACTCATCGCGGGACACGCAGATCAGGCAGTCGGACAGCTGGCTGCCGAGCAGCCGCTCAATGCCGCCATAGATCGTCCGGCCCTTGGAGTCGAGCGTCGGGTCCATGGTGCGGAAGGCATGCGGCGTGTAGATGACCGGAACATGTGGGCCTGGCAGCCGCAACCGTGTCAGCGCGCCCGCCTTGGAGCTGTGGCCATGGATCAAATGGAATGGCCCGTGCCGCGCAGCGATCCGGCGAATGCCCCACCATGCGGTGAGATCCCAAGGCCCCGGCGCGCGCCGCATGGCGAGCGGAATGACGCTGTCGAGGCCCATGCCTTCAAGCTCCGCGACGAAGGCGGCTTCGGCGCGCAGCGGCGAATAGACCGCCGTCACCGAATGGCCCCGATGCTGCATGGCGCGGCAGAGGTCGAGGAAGTGCCGCCCGGAGCCGCCGCCGCTCGGTTCGAGGACCTGCAGCAGTGACAGGCGTTTGATGCCGACATTGATGGTCATGATGCAGCCCCCTTCCGGGTCAGGCCACGCTGATGATGTTGCTCCAGAGCCCCGCAGCCCCAGACGATACCGATCAGCATGTAGAGATGGCGCCAATGATCGGTATCGATGACGTTACCGATGCCGACATGGCCGAGAACGACGATCCAGGCGATCATCACGTAGGGCTGCCAGGGCCGCTCCTTCAAAAGGTTGCGAAAGCCGATATAGATCGTCCAGCAGATCATGCTGACCCAGCAGAAGAAGCCAAGCCAGCCATAGGTGGTCAGCGTCTTCAGCCAGATATTGTGCTCGTCCTCGCGAAAGAGGGTGGAGAACACTAGCGGTCCGATGCCGAGCGGCCTTTCCATCGACATCATGAAGCCGAGACGATGGCGCTCGAAGCGGCCGAGATGTCCGCCGTCATAATCCTGGACGAGCTGCGTGCGCGTGGAGAACAGGTCGCTGACCTGATGGAATTGCAGCGCGACGATCAGCACCACGACCATGAGAATGATCGCCGTCAGCGACATCACGAGGATGCGCAACCGAAAGGCATTGCTGCGGTGTTTCAGCAGCATGCAGAAGATCAGCATCACCGAGGCAAAGGCGAACAGCGCCCAGGCGGCGCGCGAGAAAGAGAGAAAGATGCCAAAAGCCAGGACGACCAGGCACAGCGCCTTGATCGGCGCCTTCTTGAGATCGCCGATCAGGATGCCGTGCATGAGATAGATAGTCGGTGTCACCAGATAGGGACCAAAGACGTTCGGGTCCTGGAAGGCGCCCATGGCACGGTCGTAGCGGGTGAAGATACCGAAGCCGGGAACGGCGTGGAAATAGCCGAGGATGCCAAGGCTCGCCGTGATCAGCGCGGCAACGACCCAGGTGTTGAAGATCAGCTTCAGCCGTTTTTCGCTGTCCTCGATGATCGCGGCGTAAAAGACGGCGCTCAGCGCCAGGAAGGTGGAGACGGCGATATAGACCGGCCCGTCAAGATGATCGCTGGCACCGAGATCGCGCATCTGCGTCAACGACAGCATGCCACCGACATTGAAGGTCAGGAAGAGGGCCAGCAGCGGCGCGGTGTTGCGCGAGATCTTCAGCCCGAGGAGGAACCAGAAGCCGATGAGAAAGGCGAGCCACAGCTCATAGGGTGCGGGTTCGGCGATGACGAAGCCTGAGAGGAACACCCCGAAGGCGACGCAAGCCGTGCCGATCAGCCGAAGCGTAGCGAGCTGCGGCCGGTCGACGCGCGGTAAGTGGAGGTCGATCGCGGTCAATAGGCATTTTCCGTGTTGAGAAGACGGAAAGGCGTCAGAAACAGGATCTTTAGATCGAAGAACAGCGACCAGTTCTCGATGTAATAGAGGTCGTAGGCCGTGCGGAACTTGATCTTGTCGTCGCTGTCGATCTCGCCGCGCCAGCCGTTGATCTGCGCCCAGCCGGTGACGCCGGGCTTGACGCGATGGCGGGCGAAATAACCCTCGACCACATCGGCATAAGTGCGGTTATGGCTCGCCGCCAGCACGGCATGCGGACGCGGGCCGACGAGCGACAGGTTGCCGATGAGCACATTGAAGAGCTGCGGCAGCTCATCGATCGAGGTCTTGCGGATGAAGCGGCCGACCGGTGTAACGCGGGGATCATTCTTGGTGACCGCGTTGCGGGCCGTCGGGTCGCTCATATGCGTATACATCGAACGGAACTTGAGGACCTTGATGATCTCGTTGTTGAAGCCGTGACGCTTCTGCATGAAGAACACCGGCCCCTTCGAGGTCGTCTTCACCGCGATTGCGGCGGCAAGCATGACCGGCCAGAGCAGTGACAGCGCGAGCAGGCTGAAGAAGACATCGAAGATGCGCTTGGCGACGCCATCCCAATCGCGGATCGGCTTGTTGAAGATGTCGAGCATCGGCACCGCGCCGACATGCGAATAGGCGCGCGGGCGGAAGCGCAGCTTGTTGGCATGCGCCGCCAGGCGGATATCGGCGGGCAGCACCCAGAGCATCTTCAGGAGCTGCAGAATACGGTCTTCGGCGCTCATCGGCAGCGCGATGATCAGCATATCGACCCGCGTCAGCCGGGCGAATTCGACCAGCTCGGGTACGGTGCCGAGTTTCGGATAGCCGGCCACCATGACCGGCGATCGCTTCTCGCCGCGATCGTCGAAGATGCCGCAGATGCGGATATCGTTGTCGGGCTGATGCTCGAGCGCGCGGATCAGTTCCTTGGCCGGCTCGCCGCCGCCGACGATGACGGCGCGCCGCTCCATGATGCCGTTGCGCGCCCAGTGGCGGATGCCATAAGCGAACACCAGGCGCGCGCCGACAAGGAAAGCCGCGCCGGCGACAAACCAGGTGGTGAGAAGGCGGACAGAATAGACGCCATCGACGTGGAACGGGAGAAGGGCAATGGAGACGACTGCGAACGCCGCCACCCATGGCAGCAGGATGCGCTGCAGGAAGCGATGCGGCATGCGCAGCATCGGGATTTGATAAGCGTCGGCCAACTGCAGAAAGAGGATGGAGAGCGTGCTGAGCGAGATCGTTACCGTTGCCTTCGCCAGAAAGGAATGATCGCCCGATGCTGTCAGGAAGAAGAAAACCGCAAGTCCGACGACGAGCAGCCAGAGGAATTCGAAGAGCCGGTACTGGCCGATGATGATCGCCGGTGTCTGGTTGCCTTCGCGAAACTGTTCGGCAATCTGGCGGGCATAGGCATTGATGTCGCCGGACAGATTCTCGCCGCCCTTTTCCTCGGCGCTACGGGCGCGGATTTCCGAAACCTGCTTGCGAATATGGTCCAAGTCGAACTGCTTGGACTTCTCGATGGGGTTCATGGCAATTCATCCGATCGTTACCGGATATCGCCTAGCAGGTATGAGCTAAAAAACGCTTACAACACTCGCTTGTATTCTAACGTTCTGTACCTGGCTCAAGTATATTGTAATATAGGTTGACAGTATCCCTCGCCATGATCGAGGCTGAAAACGCCGAGCGGATTGTGCCGATATCGGGCATGATGCGGTGAGCCCAATCCGTCTCGGTAATGGCCTCGGCCATCACGCGTGAAAGATCATCGCTATCGTCGGGGATCACGAGCGCCGCGCTATCCTCGCCAAGCGCTTCCGGAATACCGCCGACGCGTGAGGCGATCACGGCTTTCTCCGCCGCAAGCGCCTCCAGCACGATATAGGGCATGGCCTCGGCACGCGAGGGGACGACGACGGTCTGCGACAGGGCAAAGGCGTCCTGCACGCGCATGGCGGGCAACAGACCGATGCGCTGGCCGAGGCCACGCTCGATCATCATCGTCCGGTATTTGTCCCGGTCCGGCCCGTCACCGATCATCAACGCGGAGAGGGGGCGGCCGATCCGTCGCTCTGTCTTGGCGAAGGCCTCCACAAAAAGATCGGGACCTTTGAGGTCCCGCAACATGCCGATATAGACAAAATGGACCGCGTCCGATCGCGTGGGGGCGGTCCTGAAGTCACTATCGCTGATGCCGTTGTAGATCAGCGCGGTGCGCGTCCGTGGCTTGCCGATCTTGCGCTCGTAACTTCGGCGTTCGAAGTCGCAGATGAAGATCAGGCCGTCGGTCAGGAATTCCAGCAGCCGCTCCAGGCTATGGACCAGAATGCCTTGCGGTGAGGTGCGCGAAAAATGCAGGCTGCCGCCATGCGCTGTATAGAGGCGGGCTACGCGATACTTCTTCACCCGCAGGACTGAGCCGATGATGCGTGCAAGCAGGCCGCCCTTGGCGCCGTGCCCATGCAGCACATCCGGCCGCAAACTTTTGATTGTCTTATAACTTTTCCAGAGCGTCGTCATATCGGACAGGCTGATATGCCGCCGGATCGGCAGACGCGTCACGCCGAGCGCGAGGAAGGGCATGACATCGTCGAACAGCCGGTCCTCATGCGCCCCGCCGGTGAGGCTGTCGCAGAGAATGCCGACCTCATGGCCCGCCTTGCTCTGTTCCTCCGCCAGATCGCGGATATGGCGGAAGACCCCGCCGACCGGTGACCTGAAGCAATGGAGGATGCGGAGCGGTTTTGTCATGATCGGGAACGGTCAGAACAGCCGTTCGCGGACATAGATCGTATCGCCCGCCAGCACCGGATCCGAAATGCCGACCCGACCGGTCATGACATGGCCGTTGATCTTGCGGGTCACGTCGGCATTGGCCTGGTTGGCGCGGCTGCTGAAGCCGCCGGCAACCGCGATGGCGT
Source organism: Rhizobium sp. RCC_161_2 (assembly GCF_041355235.1). NCBI lineage: Bacteria > Pseudomonadati > Pseudomonadota > Alphaproteobacteria > Hyphomicrobiales > Rhizobiaceae > Rhizobium > Rhizobium sp. RCC_161_2. The sequence continues at coordinate 411,870 of NZ_JBFUPL010000004.1, forward strand.
TCTGGATCGTCATGCCGGGCACGTAGGAATACTGGCCGGGCTGGCCGACTTCGCCCATGATGTAGACCGAGCGGTAGCGGTCGATGTCGATGGTGACATCGGGATCGCGGATATAGCCCTGGCGAAGTTTCTGGGCGATCTGGCCGGAGAGCTGCTGCAGCGTACGCCCGCGGGCAGGGACCTGGCCGATGAGAGGGAAGGAGATGTAGCCGGCCTGGTCGACCGTATAGGTATTGGTCAGGCCTTCCTGGTCGAAGACGGTCACGCGCAGGCGATCGCCGCTGTCCAGCATATAGGGCTGGATCGTCGCTTCACTGAAGGCTTTCGGCGCAGGCTGATAGGTGTTGCAGCCGCTGAGCGCGGCGCTCACGGCAGCCATGCCGAGTGCCAGGACAATCTTTGGCTTTGCGAAGGACATTTCGCGCTCACGGACGAGGAAAATCACTGTCGCCGTTATCGATCCGTTAGGGTTAACGGTCGGTAAAGAGCGAAGAAAAATTCATATCATTCATTAGGAGTCTCGAAAGTAATACTCAAAAATACTATTAACGCTTGGGTTACTATAGTCGTTTACAATTAACCTTGGCTTTATATTATGGAGTTCTTGTATATGCCCGGCGTCAATAACAGCCAGCAGGATGTTGATATTGATCTGGCGCTGCTCTTTCGCGCCGTATGGCAGCGACGGCTGCGGGTCATCGCCATCACGCTCGCCGGCGCTTGCCTGGCGTTTGCCGTCGCCAAGGTCGTCTCCCCGGAATATCGCAGCGAAACCCGCATTCTGATCGAGCAGCGCGCGCCGGCATTCGCGACGACGACGCAGAATAGCGACGCCGGCTCGGCTCCCTTGCTGGACGAGCTCAACATCGCCAGCCAGGTGCAGATCCTGCAATCGGCCGATCTCGTCAAGCAGGTGATTACCAATCTGAAGCTCTATGAGCATCCGGAATTCGACGCGGCGACCAGAAGCTCCACCTTTTCCGACATCCTGGTCATGTTGCACCTGAAGAAGAGCTCGCTCGACAAGGCGCCGGAAGAGCGGATGCTCGATGCCTTCACCAACCGGCTGCAGGTCTATCAGATCAATAGTTCCCGCGTTATCGGCGTCAGCTTCACCTCCCGCGATCCGGATCTGGCGGCCAGCGTTCCGAACGCTATGGCGCAGGTCTATCTGTCGATGCAAAGCGGCGCCAAGCTCGATTCCAACAGCGAGGCTACGCGCTGGCTGGAGCCGGAAATCGCCAATCTGCGTGAGAAGGTCAGCGAGGCCGAAAAGAAGGTCGCCGACTACCGCTCCGCCAATGGCCTCCTGCAGACCAGCGACACCAATACCTTCGCGACGCAGCAGCTTACCGATATCTCCGGTCAACTGGCGCAGGTGCGTGGCGAAAGGGCCAATGCCGAGGCACGCGCTCAGGCTGTGCGTGGCGCGCTCGCCTCCGGCCGCTCCACCGATACGCTGACCGATGTCTCGGGCTCGCAGACCATCCAGCGGCTGAAGGCAACGGAATCCAGCCTGGAATCGCAGATCTCGGATCTGTCCACGAGCTTGATGGAAGGGCATCCCCGGCTGAAGAGCCTGCGCGCCCAACTCGCCGACATCCGCCAGCAGATCGACCGCGAGACCCAGAAGATCCTGGCCAGCATCGAGAGCGAAGCCAAGGTGGCGCAGTTGCGCGAGCAGCAGCTCGTAGCGCAGTCGAACACGCTGAAGGCCGATAGCGCCCGGGCAGGGCAGGATGAAGTCGGCCTCAACGCTCTGGTACGTGAAGCGACCGCGCAACGGCAATTGCTGGAAACCTATCTTGCCCGCTATCGCGAGGCCGCGTCCCGCGTCAACAAGAATTCGAGCCCGGCGGATGCCCGCGTCGTCTCCCAGGCCGTCGAGCCGGTCGATCCCTATTTCCCCAAGGTCGGACCAATCGTCGTCGTCGCCGCGCTCGCATCCTTTCTCCTGACCTGCATCGTCATCATGCTGATGGAGCTCTTCAGCGGCCGCGCCCTGCGTCCGGTTGGCCCGGCCGAGCGCGACGCCCTGGTCCGCAAAGAAGCCACTGTTCGTCCGCTGACCGCAGCCAACGCACAACAGAGCGCTGTGCCGGCAAGCATGCTCTCCGTCGCAGCCGATCAGGCATTGGCGCGCGAGATGGAAGAGCAGGTTGATTTCGGGCATTTGCCTCAAGCGGTAGCCGAAGAGGCGGAAGATGAGGAGGATTTCTCCATCCAGTCGGTCGCCGACTATCTGATCGACCGCGGTTCCCGTCTCGCCATTGCCATATCGCCAACCGGTGACAATGGTTCCACTGCAACCGTGATGCTGGCGCGTACCATCGCCGATGCCGGATGCCGCATCGTGCTGGTCGATATGACGGGAACCGGCTGCCCATCGCAGCTGATGGCCGAATCCGACGATCTTTCAGGGGTGACGGATCTGCTCTGCGGCGAGGCCGCCTTTGCCGATACCATTCACCCGGATCGCCTGTCCGACGCGCATCTTGTGCCGCAGGGCACCAGTGATGTCGGTCGCGCCATGCGCGGCGCCGACCGCCTGTCGCTCATCCTCGACGCGCTTGGCTCGGCCTATGATATCGTTCTGGTCGAATGCGGTGCCGCCGACGTCTCCGGCGTCGCGCGTCTGACACGCAGCAAGGATACGGAAATCCTGCTCTCCATGCCGGAACCCGACGAAAACCAGTTCATGACGGCGATGACGGAATTCCAGAAGGCCGGCTATGAACATATCATCCTGATGTCCGGCTGGCGCGTCGAGCGTGGCTCCGACGCCCGCCAGTATGCAGCCTGATCAATCCTTGTCGGCGTCTTCCGTCGAAGAGGCGTTGATGCCCTGCCGCGCGCGCTGTCGCTGGATCAGGCCATAGAGCCTCGGATTGGCCTTGATAGCCGCCTTGGCGCGGGTCACGCCTCTTTGCGCGAAGGCCGCGACATGGCCGACTACCGAGACCGGCAGGATCAGGTCGTGCTGCACAGTCTCCATAGGACACCACGAGCGCTTGTAGCCTTGGTCGCCGATGCCGAAGTCGAAGAGGGCCACGCCCTCGCGATGCAGCCGCTCGATCATCAGCCAGAATAGCAACTCGCCGGGGCTCGCCTCGGGAACCAGCGTCTCATCGATCGAGGCGAACTGGCAGATGACGTGATCGCCCTTGCGCGAGAGAGCGGCAACCGCCGGGATATGCCCCTCAAATTCGCCCTTCAGTCGCAGCGCATGCATCTCCAACGCGGTATTGTGCCCTCCCACGTCCTGATGCGCCAACAGCCCGTGCAGGGCGGTTTGGGTTAGTGCGTCCCGGAACACGTCCGGTAAACCCGCCGTCTTGAAGCGGACCGCTTTCTGCCGGAAGAATAGGTCGAGCAGCGCATCCTGTTGATCGGGCCCCGCGATCACATGTTCATAACCGCCCTTGTCATCAAGGATGCGGCTCTGGTGCTTGAATTTCTTGCGCCGCCGCTTTGCATTCACCTGCTTCAGCGTCGCTTCGAAGGAGCCGAGGAAGGGCAGTTGAAAGGCGTGGTTCTGGTTCTCGACGGCGGGTAGCGAGGTGAGGGGGCTTATGCGGCCGCGCCAGGTGAGCGGCACATTGCGCAACAGCATCAGGTCGGCCATGCTACGCAGTGCGTGCACGATCTCCGCCTCTAGCGACGCTGTCATGCCATCGGCTGCGGTTTCCAGAAATTCCGCTGAGAACAGTCCGGTATTGATGTTGCTATGGCGCCCGCCGATAAATTCGGCGCGGCGCACGCCGTTGGAGCGAATGATCTCCAGCGGCAGGATAAAGGCGGTGCGCCCGTTGAACGAGCCGCGGACGATTGCCAGCGGATACCCGGAGGTTTCGGCCCAGGCAGCACACCAGTCATAGCTCTGATGGAGCGAGGCGAGATCGTCCTGCTCCAACGCTCGCCATTCGGCTTCCAGCGGCGTCATATTGTCGAAGACTTCGACGCGGATGCCGCCGCTCGCCGCCGATGGCTCGGTAGTGGACACAATATCCCTGCGCACCGCGTTCGTAGCGGGCATGTCGGCGATATCGAGCTTCTGCCTGTGCACCTGATGTCTCCGATCGGACGGCATTCGGGTGCAGTCTTCGCTCAGGTGGCTTATTTTTGATTTAAGGTGAGGTCATGCGAAGGATTTCCCGCTCATCACGGTTATCCCCGCGTTAATCCGCGATGGCTTGAACAGATGTTTATCGGGCGCGGGGTCCGGCCATCCACTTGATGATTCCCATCGCCGGCAGCACCCAGATAATGCCGCTGACGAAGAAATAGAGGAAATGCATCCAGCCGGGTTGATCGGCCAGCGTACGCACCGCCACGATCATCGCCACGATCGCATAGATCACCACCAGCAGGACGAGCAAAATCATCCCGACAAATTTGCGCAGGCGAAGGGGCACGGGTTGGTCTCTCCTCTTACGACGGCATACCGCGACGGCATGCCGCAAACTCCCGGGACTTGTTTTGCACGCCCCCATCAGGCAAATCAACAGGCGCATGAAGGGAGATACTATGGCTGTCGCAAATTTGACGTCGGAACAGGCTGTTTTGAACGAAGTGGCCCGCCAGGACCGCAATCGCCGCGCTATCCGCATCTGGCTCGGTTGCGTGCTTCTGGCGCTTTTTGCCCTCGTGCTGGTCGGCGGCGCGACACGCCTCACCGAATCCGGCCTGTCGATTACGCAGTGGCAGCCGATCCATGGTGTCATCCCGCCGCTCAATGCACAGGAATGGCAGGAGGAGTTCGACCTTTACAAGCGCATTCCGCAGTTCCAGCTATTGAACAAGGATATGACGGTCGACGAGTTCAAGGGCATCTTCTGGTGGGAGTGGGCACATCGCTTCCTTGCCCGCGCCATGGGCGTCATCTTCGGCGTGCCACTGTTGTTCTTCGTGCTCACCGGCCGTGTCGAGCGCAAGCTATGGCTGCCGCTTGGCGGTATTTTCCTGCTTGGCGGCCTGCAGGGCGCGATCGGTTGGTGGATGGTCTCGTCCGGCCTGCAAGCGCGGACCGATGTCAGCCAATATCGCCTCGCCACCCATCTCGTCACCGCTTGTCTGATCTTTGCCGCCTGCATGTGGTTCATACGCGCGCTGTCGCCGCATTCGAACGAACCGGCGCCGACGCGGTATTCGGCGAAACTCGCCGGCCTTATCGCCTTCATGGCGCTGTTCCAGATCTATCTCGGTGCGCTTGTCGCCGGTCTCGACGCGGGCATGTCCTATAATACCTGGCCATTGATGGATGGTGCGGTGGTGCCGGGCGGACTGTTCGTGCAGTCGCCGGGCTGGATCAATTTCTTCGAGAACCCGAAGATGGTGCAATATGTCCATCGTCTCGGTGCCTATGCGCTCTTTGCCGTCGTGGCGATCAACATGATAATCTCGCTGCGCGCCGCGGCAGAGACGACCCATGCCCGTCGCTCGGTCGTGCTGTTCGTGCTGGTGTTGATCCAGGCGATCCTGGGTATTACGACGCTGCTCCTGCAGGTGCCGCTACATCTGGCGCTGACCCACCAGGCCGGTGCCCTCATCGTCTTCGGCTTTGCCATCGCCAACTGGCGTGGTTTCTATGGCGAATATCCGCGTCAGACGGTCATTGCCGTGAGGGACTGAGGCGGATGATCGCCTCGCCCCCTTGTTTAGCAAAGCTTCAGCGCGACGCTATATTGCTGGGCGGCGACGACAGACGCGCCACCACCTGTATACGCTTGAATTCGCCGCGCTTGAAGGCAGCCAGGAAGCGGTTGTAATCCTTAAAGACCACGCAGCCGTTCGATTCGCCGCGGCCTCCTCTGAGCATGTATGAGTGCGTGAGCAAGCCGTCACGGCCATAGACGCGGGCGCCGTTCGCGGGTGTCAGGCGCAGCGCCTGCACGCCATGGAACAGACTTTCCCTGTATGTCAGATTGTACGTTTCAGGCGGCGTCGGGCCGGTGTTTTTGCGGTCGACATAGCGGGGATTGTCACGCATGTGGCCGAGGCCGGAATGCGCCTCGAGGCGTTCGCCGCTCGGCAGATAGACGGTTCCGGCCGAGATATCGTAGATGGCGGTGCCGTTGCCGCCGCGCGGGCTGATGGCCGCGAAGGGGTTGAGGAAGGGTTTCGGCCTGGTTTCATCGTCGTCCGTCTTGGCGTAAGCCGTCAAATGCGCCGGCGGTGCCACGGCAACCGTGTCATCGCTGCTGGACCTGGCGGGCGCAGTTGAGGCGACAACGGGCGTCTTTTCCACCACATGCTCCGGGCGGGCGAGCGGTATCACGCTCGGCAGGTTCGCGGCGACCGGCAAAGTCTCCGCAGCCGGCAGGTCGGTGTCCTTTGCGGGCAGCGGCACGGCATCAACCACGGCCGGCATGCTGGCAAGGGGAGCGGCGGAGGCGATTTCGACCGGCTGCGGAGCGACATCTGCCGGGGCGGCCGTTGGCATGGAGGCGGCGGCATATCTGGCCTGCATCAGCGGCAGCACGGTGTTGGCGAAATTGAGGGCGATCACTTTGCGCAGATGGTCGATGGTGGCTGGCGAAGCCGCCACGACCGGCCGGCCGCCCTTGATGCTGGTTGCCGAAGCCTGCTTCTGTTGAAACTCTGAGGCCTGTTGTGCAAGGGCGCTTGCAAGCTGTGCCCGCATCGCATCGGCGGCGGTTACCTTGGGCTGAACGACGACGTCTCTTGTCGCCGTGTATCCGGCTCCGCCGATCGGCGCGTCGGCCGGCACGCTGCTTGTACGAATTTGCTGGTTCATGGGCAAGGTCTGGCTCGCCAGGCGGGCAGGGTGCGTCAGATGGCTCTGCGGCACGATGAAAGCAGACGCCCTCGGCGTCAACGAATCCGCTGCCGACATATCCGCGCCGGGCAGGGACAGGACCATCGATTGCGTGGTGATGAGGGTCGCGGCCACCCAGGCAAAAACCACGACGGAGATGCCGGTGACCACTGTGCCGGGACTGATCCCGGACGATTTTTTCCGGCGCAACGCAGGCCCGGAACGGGAATTGATGTTACCGAACGTCTCGGCCGCAAACGCCATGATACTCTTGATCCAAACTACATACGCACCATGCCGGCTCACAGAAGTATCCGTGCCGGGACGCGTAAACTGCGTCCGGACGCCACTCTGCCGGCTGTCGGAAAGCATGCCGAATTATGGTAACCAATTCCTTTACGCCGGCTCGATCCTGAAAATTGCTTTATGAGCTATGATCATAGCCGCGTGTCCCGAAATGGTTGATACAGGCCGTAGGGAGCGAATGTGGCGTAATTACCACACACAATCAAATTTTCGTTTGGCGGGGAGTTTTCCATTGGGGCGGGTCGTTCGCCCTGTCCGAAAGGCAATCGCCAAATGCATTCGGCGGCCGGAACGAAATCCCGACCGCCGAAGATTGAAAGTACCGCTGAGAGGTCTTAGGCGGAGAGCATCAGGTCCATATTCTGGACGGCTGCACCTGAAGCGCCCTTGCCGAGATTGTCGAGCAGGGCGACGAGATTGACCTGTTCGGTACGGGGCGTACCGAACACGAAGAGCTTCATCGTGTCCTTACCGGCCAGTTCGACGGCATTGATGCGCGGCAGAGCACGGCTCTCGGCAAGCGAAATGACCTGCACGATATCCTGACCGGCAAAGTGTGCGGCAAGCGCGGCATGGATGCTTTCCAGCGTTGCGCCCTCTGCGAGGTTATCGAGGTGCAACGGCACCTGCACGATCATGCCCTGCGGGAACTTGCCGACCGACGGAGAGAAGATCGGCGCGCGGTCGAGCAGCCCGTGCGTCGTCATTTCCGGCACATGCTTATGGGTCAGCGGCAGACCATAGAGGAAATGCGGCGCGGTGATCGCATCCGGATGATCGGCATTTTCCATCTGCGCGATCATCTGCTTGCCGCCACCGGTGTAACCGGAAACGGCATTGACGGTGACCGGATAGCCGTCCGGCAGGATGCCGGCGGCGCGCAGCGGCCGCAGAAGAGCGATGGCGCCGGTCGGATAGCAGCCGGGATTGGCGACGAAACGGGCGCTCGTGATCTTGCCGCCCTGTTCCTTGTCCATTTCGGCAAAGCCATAGGCCCAGTCCGGATGCACGCGGAAGGCGGTCGAGGTGTCGATGACGCGGACATTGTTGTTGGCCGAAACCATCTTTACCGCTTCCTTCGATGCATCGTCGGGCAGGCAGAGAATGGCGATGTCGGCGCTGTTCAGCATGTCTTCGCGCATGGCGGCATTGCGCCGCTCCGCTTCCGGAATGGACAGAAGCTCGACGTCGCGGCGGTCGGCCATGCGCGTGCGAATCTGCAAGCCCGTGGTTCCGTGTTCGCCATCGATGAAGATCTTCGGTGCCATGTTCTTTATTCCTGCTCTTTCAATAGGTTCAGAATGTTTCCGGACTCAGTTTGCCATGAAGTTGATTCAAAATGATAACAGCTGGTCTTAGCTTCCAGCCGCACGCCTTTCGGCGTGGAGACCGAGCATATACATCGCCACCGTCGCCCCTGCAATGGCGGTGATGTCGGCATGGTCGTAGGCCGGTGATACCTCAACGACATCGGCGCCCCTGATATCGAGTTGATGCAGCCGCTGCAGTGTTGAGAGGATTTTCGCACTTGACGGACCGCCGGCAACTGGCGTTCCCGTGCCCGGCGCATAGGCCGGGTCGAGGCAATCGATATCGAAGGTCAGGTAGGTGGGCGCGCCCCTGGTATGGGTGATGATAGCAGAGGCGATATCGGCGGCGCTCATATCTTCGACCTCGTGGCCGTAGAGAACACGGATGCCGTAATCCTCCGGCGCATGCGTGCGGATGCCGATCTGGATGGAACGGTCGGGATCTATTAGCCCGTCGCGAGCGGCGCGGGCGACGAAAGAACCATGGTCTATGCGCCTGCCGTCATCGAACCAGGTGTCCTGATGCGCGTCGAACTGCACCAGCGCCAGGGGGCCATGCTTGGCGGCATGCGCCTTGAGGAGCGGCCAGGTGACGAAGTGATCGCCGCCGAGCGTCAGCAGGAAGGCGCCGCTATCGAGGATCGCATTCGCTTGGCTCTCGATCGCCGTCGGTGTCTCCTGATGATTGCCGTAGTCGAGCAGGCAGTCGCCGTAGTCGATGACGGACATTTCGGCAAAGAGATCGCGGTTGAAGGGGTATTGCGGGTCGTTGTCGAAGATTGCGGAGGCGCGGCGGATCGCCTGCGGGCCGAAGCGTGTTCCCGGCCGGTTGGATGTTGCCGCGTCGAAGGGAATGCCCCAGACGACGGCATCAACGCCCTCGAGCGATTTGGTGAAGCGGCGGCGCATGAAGGAGAGTGCGCCGGCAAAAGTCGGATCGCTGGCCGCGGATGTCAGGCTGGTTGCTGTAAAGGCGTGATCGATCGACGTGCTCGGCACTAACTTTTCCTTCGGTTACGCTGAAAGCACAGTCTAGCTCGACGCGCGCAAGCGTCCATGCCGGCAGGGCTTCAAATGGAGGTTTTTCCCGTCTTTGCTATTTTTTGGCTGGAGCCGTGCATTGATAGGCCTGCTTGATGCAAGCAATTTGCGGCGTGGAGCATTCGGCTTTTCCGTCGGTGAGGGTGCAGACCGAGCATTGATCGGTGAATTCCTTGCAATCCGGATTGGCCTGTATGAATTCCTTCATGCTCTCCGTCTGCGTTTGCTCTTGCGTCGTCGGTTGCGGAGCGTCCGCCGAAAAGGCAGGCGAGATGCCCGATATCGCAAACAGAAATGGCAGGATCAATCCAGCTATCGTCCGTGTCATCCTGAGGCTCCTCCATGGGTGATGCGCGAGTTTGCCATAAAATGCGCGCTTTGCCTGCATGGCGATGTGGCATTCGCCAAAAAAGAACAGGAAAAACAAAAAGGCCGGGTGAAAACCCGGCCTTTCCACAATCCGATCTCGGATAAGCGATTAACGCTTCGAGAACTGGAACGAACGACGTGCCTTCGCACGGCCGTACTTCTTACGTTCGACAACGCGGCTGTCGCGGGTCAGGAAGCCACCCTTCTTCAGGACCGAGCGCAGGCCCGGTTCGAAGTAGGTGAGAGCCTTGGACAGGCCGTGACGAACAGCACCGGCCTGGCCGGAGAGACCGCCACCAGCAACGGTAGCAATGATGTCGAACTGGCCATCACGGGCAGCAGCGACGATCGGCTGACGCAGGATCATCTGCAGAACCGGACGGGCGAAATATGCCGTGTAGTCCTTGCCGTTGACGATGATTTTGCCAGAGCCGGCCTTGAGCCATACGCGGGCAACAGCGTCCTTGCGCTTGCCGGTCGCGTAGGAGCGACCGAGCGAGTCAACCTTGCGGACGTGAACGGGAGCAGCTGCTTCCGATACCGTGCCGAGATCCTTCAGGGAAGAGAGATCAGCCATTATCAGGCGCTCCTTACGTTCTTCTTGTTCAGCTTGGCCACGTCGAGAACGACCGGCTGCTGCGCTTCATGGGGATGGTTGGAGCCGGCGTAGACGCGCAGGTTCTTCATCTGGCGACGGCCGAGCGGGCCGCGGGGAACCATGCGTTCGACAGCCTTTTCGACGACGCGCTCCGGGAAGCGGCCTTCGATGATCTGACGAGCGGTGCGCTCCTTGATGCCGCCGGCATAACCGGTGTGCCAGTAGTAAACCTTGTCTTCGTACTTCTTGCCGGTCAGAACGATCTTGTCGGCATTGATGACGATGACGTTGTCGCCGTCGTCGACGTGCGGCGTGAAGGTAGCCTTATGCTTGCCACGCAGACGCATAGCGATGATAGAAGCGAGACGACCAACGACAAGCCCTTCGGCGTCGATGAGAATCCACTTCTTCTCCACCTCTGCAGGCTTCTGGGAGAAGGTTGCCATGTTGTATACTCTCTTTTAGGACCCAGGACCCGAAGGCATCAGGGCGTTTCTTGTTGCTTGGTTTGGCGAGCGAGACGCACGCCAAAAAGAAAGCAGCCCGGAAAGACTGCGATCTGGGGCGGCTTATAGAGCGAATGTGTGGGAAGGTCAATATGACGGATTTCGACACTTGTAAAAATTACCAAGCAAAATCAGTGTATTAATAGTATGGTATTTATATACCACACAATTGGCGTCGCCATATGATCGAGGCCGTTTCAAATTCTATCTGCGCGCGCCCTTTATTTACAGCGGGTATTCCGTCTTACGTACTATGCTCGACATCATATGTTATGCGTAGTACGATGAGCGATATGATCAAGAGCTCGGCATCCAGCGCGACGCAGCAGTTCCTCGATACTGGAAAATCGAAGTTTTCTGGTTTGGACATCGATAAAGCAAAAAAGCGCGTGGCAATGCTGCATAGTGCGCGTTCGCTTGATGATCTTAGCCCGTTGAAATCCGTAGGACTGCACAAGCTTTCTGGTGATAGAAAGGGGCAGTGGGCGATGATCATAAATGGTCCCTGGCGATTGTGTTTTCGTTTCGAAGACGGTCACGCCTGGGATGTTGAAATAGTGGATTACCATTGAGGACGGCAAATGTTCGAAGTTCATCCGGGAACCATTCTAAAGGAAGAGCTGGAAGCACGGCAGATGTCAGGCAATGCGCTGGCTTTAGCCTTGCGCATCAATTCCGGTCGCGTATCGGAAATTCTCAACGAGAAACGCGGCATCAGTCCAGACACGGCACTGCGGCTCGGACGATATTTCGGTAATGACGCACAGTTCTGGCTCAGTTTGCAGTCTGCATATGATCTTGCCATTGCCGCGCGCGAGCATGGCGATCAGATTGCACGAGAAGTCATACCCGCTCAGTCCGCGGCTTGATGAACTCTGCCCTCAAACTAGCTTCAGAATCAGAACGCCCGCGGCAATGATCGCGCCGGCAATGTAGCGCCAGATGCTCGATCGTTCCTTCAGAATGACCACGGAAATCACCAGTGCGAACAGGATCGAGGTTTCGCGCAGGGCCGCGACGGTGGCGACGGGCGCCTTTGTCATGGCCCATAGTGCCAGGCCGTAGGATGCGATGGAGCCGGCGCCGCCGATGAGGCCGCGCCACCAGTTGTAGCGGACGTGGGCGGCGACCGCGTTCACGCCGCGCTGCGAGATCGCCCAGGTGAACAGCAGCACCGGCGGCAGCAGCGACATCCACAGCGTATAGGATATCGAATTGCCCGATAGTCGCGCTCCGATGCCGTCGACATAGGTATAGGTGGCGATCACCACGGAATTGGAAAGCGCGAGCTTGATGGCTGTCCGGCCACCCTTCCGCGCTTCGAAGGCCAGCGTCATGATGCCTGCGCAGATGGTCATGATGCCGAGGATCGCTCCACCCGACAAGCTCTCCTTGAGGATGAAGCCGCTGGTCGATGCTATGATCATTGGCGCAACGCCACGCATCAGGGGGTAGACGAGGCCGATATCGCCGGCGCGATAGGCGGCGGCTACCAGCTGGAAATAGGCGAATTGCAGGATTGCCGACGTGCCGATGAAGGGCCATGCGGACGAAGCCGGCAGCGGCAGAAGCGCCAGGAAGGGCAGGGCGGTGGCCGCGCCGCCGGCCGCAACCAAGGCGGCATCCAGCGACTTGTCCGTTCCGGCCTTGATGATCGCGTTCCAGGTCGCATGCAACAGGGCACCGAAGAGGACGAGAGCGATGACGTCGAGAGACACGGAAACCTCAGGGAAATAGACGCTAGCGGGCAAAAATTTGATAATTTGTGGTTATCCCGCCGCCATTTGATCCCCAATGCACCAAAAAGCAACAGACGAGCCTGCCATGCTTCTCAATTGTATCGCAATGCAACTGATCCGCGGAAAATCCGCCGCCCATTTCGTTCGCTGCATGTTCTATTTTCGGCACGCAACTATGAGGTGTTTCTAATGCACCTGGGTATGAAGCGAGAACAAAAATTGGATGTCGAGTGAACGCATTGTGACGGCTTTCAATGATCAATGCCCAAAGCGCTGTGAAAATGCCGATGAGAAATAGCGTTAACAGATTTCGCGATCCGGCGCCGTCCAATCATTCGCAAAACGTGTTTGACACGTATGCTCTGGCATGAAAGGCGGCAAGCGGATCGGGGAACAGGCAAAATTCACCGGCAATAATGTATCGGCGCGTCCCTGGCTTTTTCTATAGATATCAACTAGCATTCCCAACTGAAACAGTAAAAAGTAATATTTATTGCAAAACAAGCGATTTTTAACCACGGTCATTGTCCGCGGGAAGTTCATGTGCTGGCATATATCGCCCGTTCGCAATCGGTTCCCGTTCCGCAACCCATTATAAGGTCTCACTAATTCACCTCTGAATGAATAGTGAACAAAAATCGCATTTCATGAGAACCTTACCCGGCAGTTGCGGCAGGCGTGATTGAAAGCGCTTTGGGTACAGCCTAAAAATCCTATGCACCGGAAACTATTTTGCGCTGCAGCAGCGGCAAGCAAGGCATGGCGACAGCGCTCGACCTGATTCGAATCCAGACGCGGAATCGAAAGAGAGGAACGACCTTTAACGACCTTTGAGCGGTTGGATACTCATTAAGCTGTGATTAATCCGGAAAAATCTCGTCGTCGAAATCGGTTGACGGCCGGCAGGTGTAGACGGGGCAATTAGCCTGGTCTTTGGTCGGCATATAGTTTTGATAGGCGTAGTAGCCGACGTCGCAGGCGTTGCTGTCTGAGACGAAGCGATCGTAAAGCGTCATGTTCCGCGTTCTGGTGGCCGGATAGCGCATGATGACGGCCCGCTCGCGGTTGATGACCGCCCTGGCCTCGGCGCAGGTGAAAGACATGGCATTGTAGCGCGATATCGCCAAAGCCGGCGTGGCGGCCGTGGCGATCAGTAGGCCCAGCAGGATGATTTTTTTCATTGGGGCAATCCTCCCTGAAACTGTTATAATTCTTATATATACATCCAAAATCGAAGCTGCGGCTTCTGGATTTGTGACAAAACACAAGTGTGATCGAATAGGGAGGCTCCGTGATGAACCACGACCGTTATGATGATTCCTATATCGCTGATATCCTTTTGTCCGTGCGCACCATCGCGCTCGTCGGCGCGTCGCCCAATCCCGCGCGTCCGAGCAATGGCGTCATGGCCTATCTTCTGGCGCGGGGCTATCGCGTTATTCCGGTCAATCCCGGACAGGCCGGCAAGGAGATCATGGGCCAGTGGGTCTTTGGTCACCTGGCCGATATTCCGGAGCCTGTCGACATGGTCGATGTCTTTCGCGCGCCGGAATATCTGCGGACTGTGGTCGAGGAGACGATCATGATCGAGCCGCGCCCGCCGGTCATCTGGGGGCAGCTCGGCGTGCGTGACGATGCGGCCGCCGCAAGAGCGGAAGCCGCCGGCGTCAAGGTCGTCATGGACCGCTGCCCGGCAATCGAATATCCGCGACTGGTCGCCTGACGCAGGGCTCGGCCCATCTTCGGGTGCTGGCCGTTTGTCGCGCGGTATCGTCGAAAGGGAGCCAAGTTTTTCCCGTAAAGGGAAGAGCTTGGAAATCTTCGCGGTTACCTTTCAGATCCCAGGCGCTATGATCCTCTCATCACGATAATAATGTTGACGGAGGAAAGACCATGGCGACGAACAATCCGGGTTTCGACACACTGGCGATCCATGCGGGTGCGCAGCCGGACCCGACGACGGGTGCCCGCGCGACACCGATCTACCAGACGACTTCCTTCGTCTTTCAGGATGCGGATCACGCTGCAGCACTCTTCGGGCTGCAGCAATTCGGCAATATCTATACCCGCATCATGAACCCGACCCAGGCGGTGCTGGAGGAGAGGGTGGCGGCTCTTGAAGGCGGCACGGCGGGCCTTGCGGTTGCCTCCGGCCACGCCGCGCAATTGCTCATCTTCCACACCATCCTGAAGCCGGGCGATAATTTCGTTGCGGCCAAGCGCCTTTATGGCGGCTCGATCAACCAGTTCGGCCATTCCTTCCAGAATTTCGACTGGCATGTGCGCTGGGCAGATTCCGATGATCCCGCCACCTTCGAGGCGCAGATCGACGGACGCACCCGCGCCATCTTCATCGAAAGCCTCGCCAATCCCGGTGGTACCTTCGTCGATATCGCGGCCATCGCCGCTATTGCGCACAAGCACGGCCTGCCGCTGATCGTCGACAACACCCTGGCCAGTCCCTATCTCATTCGGCCGCTGGAGCATGGCGCCGATATCGTCGTGCATTCGCTGACCAAATTCATCGGCGGCCATGGCAATTCCATGGGCGGCATCATCATCGACGGCGGCACCTTCGACTGGTCGGCTTCGGGCAACTATCCGATGCTGTCGACGCCGCGGCCGGAATATAACGGCATTGTGCTGCACGCGACCTTCGGCAATTTCGCTTTTGCCATCGCCTGCCGCGTCCTTGGCCTACGCGATCTCGGGCCCGCCATTTCACCCTTCAACGCCTTCCTGATCCTGACTGGCATCGAGACGCTGCCGCTGCGCATGCAGCGCCATTCCGACAATGCGATTGC
The DNA here is from genome assembly GCF_041355235.1 of Rhizobium sp. RCC_161_2. Lineage (NCBI taxonomy): Bacteria > Pseudomonadati > Pseudomonadota > Alphaproteobacteria > Hyphomicrobiales > Rhizobiaceae > Rhizobium > Rhizobium sp. RCC_161_2. The sequence goes on from NZ_JBFUPL010000004.1 coordinate 427,321, forward strand.
CGTCGCCCGCTGGCTGAAGGGGCACGACAAGGTGGCCTGGGTAAATTATGCCGGCCTCGAGGATCACCCAAACCATGCGCTGCAGCAGCGCTATTCCCCAAAGGGGGCAGGCTCCGTCTTCACCTTCGGCCTGAAGGGCAGTTACGAAGCGGGCAAGGGCTTCGTGGAGGCCCTGGAACTGTTCTCCCATCTCGCCAATATCGGCGACACCCGCTCGCTGGTGATCCATCCGGCCTCGACGACGCATAAGCAACTCACCGACGAGCAGAGGACTGACGCCGGCGCCGGTTCAGATGTGGTGCGCCTGTCGATCGGCATCGAGGACGTCAAGGACATCATCGCCGATCTGGAGCAGGCCCTGGCGAAGGTTTGATAAGCGCCCACTACTTTCTCAGTTCACGGCCTCGAGGAGATCTCAATTTCGTTACAATTGGTCCGCTACAACTTTAGCGACGAATTGAAACGGTGAGCTCCAGAAAACCATGATCTCAAGATTGCGCGTAGCGGTCCTCTTCGGCGGACAGTCCTCTGAACACGATGTTTCCCTCATGTCCGCCCGCAACGTCATTAAAGCAATCGATGTCGACAAATACGAGATCGTGCCGATCGTCATAAGCCGTGACGGACGGTGGTTGTTGATCGATCTGGAGGAGGGGACTCTGCCTAACTCAGTCGCTTATGCTGGTCGTGAAGTCTGTCTGCTGTCGGGCGGCAAGGGCCGTCTTCTTGCCGTCAGCGACCCGACCGGAGCGCGAGAGCTGCCTGCAATAGATATCCTGTTCCCGGTCCTGCACGGTCTCTATGGCGAGGATGGCTCCATCCAGGGCCTCGCCCGAATGGTCGGCGTTCCGTTGGTCGGCTGCGGCATCCTGGGATCGGCAACCGCCATCGACAAGGATATCGCCAAGCGTCTGCTGCGCGACGCCGGTCTGCCGGTCGCCCGTTCGATCACCGTGAGGCCGGGCAATAGCCCGTCGTTCGAAGAGGCGGCAAGCGCCTTGGGCTCGCCGGTCTTCGTCAAGCCGGTACGGCAGGGCTCTTCCGTCGGCGTCAGCAAGGCGGCGAACGCCGAGGAATTTCGTGCGGCGCTCGTTGAGGCGTTCAAGCACGACGATAAGGTGCTCATAGAAGAGTTCGTCAAGGCGCGCGAAATCGAATGCGCTGTCCTGGAGCAGACCGATGGTACGCTGTTCGTTTCCCTGCCGGGCGAGATCGTCACCGGCAAGGATCACAGCTTCTATACCTATGACGCAAAATATCTCGATGCCGATGGCGCCATAACCAGCGTTCCGGCCCAATTGCCTGCCGATCTCACCCAGCGCCTCCGCGAACTCTCGCTGGATGCGTTTCGCGCATTGGGCTGCGAAGGTCTCGCGCGCGTCGATTTCTTCGTAAGGCCGGACATGAGCGTGGTGGTGAACGAGGTCAATACGATGCCGGGCTTCACCAATATCAGCATGTATCCGAAGGCCATGGAAGCGACCGGGATCTCCTATCCGGCGCTCGTCGACCGGCTGATCGAACACGGGCTTGCAAGAGGCGGACGATAGCGGGATCTTCAGGTCCTGGTGTTGCTGAACGTCGCGAAGCTGACCAAATGCGGTGCACTACGACCGAGCGTTTCCACATCGGCATGGGGGATTTATGACGACATATTTACGATTGGATACCGCCGGCATCGAGCCGGAAACGGGCGCTCCGGCGGATGATCGCCTCATTTCCGGCGCGCCGAAATTTCGCACCTGGAATGTCGAGGAGGCCGATGGTGGGCTCTATGCGGGCATCTGGGAGGCGACGCCGGGCAAATGGAAAATCGTCTATGACGAGTGGGAATATTTCCACATCCTGTCCGGCCATTCGGTGGTAACCGCCGAGAATGGCGAGACTTTTCACCTGCGCGCCGGTGACCGGATGATTTTAAAGCCCGGCTTCAAGGGGACGTGGGAAGTTATTGAAACGACTCGCAAGGACTATGTGATCCGTCTCTGACGGCGCCTTGGATTTTGCCGCAAAGCCAGTTGAATCAAAACATGAAGACCGGCGCCGCTTCGATTGCGCGCCGGTATTTCTTATGCGGTCCTCGGGATGGCCATTTCCATTGCCACAGGTTGTGTCACCGGGCTTTCACCAAACTGTCATCAAACTGAAACACTGCGCCTTTAGACGCATCACTGTCGCCAGGAGATTCAGGTGGGCGTTACCAACCGATGGGACACCCCGCGCCGGACTCCTGCTCGCCATCCTTTCATCACTTGAGGAAGTGAGTCTAAAATGCTGAACCAGAAATTTCGTTCGCTTTGCCTGACGGCAGGCTTTATCGCTGCTATGTCCGCTTCGGCCTCGGCTGCCGACATCACAGGCGCCGGCTCGAGCTTCATCGCGCCGGTTCTGTCCAAGTGGGCTGAAGGCTACAAGGCTGCGACGAACAATGTCGTCAACTACCAGTCTGTCGGTTCGGGCGCCGGCATCAAGCAGCTCCTCGACAAGACCATCGTATTCGGCGCTTCGGACAAGCCGATGAGCGACGCTGACCTCGAGAAGAACGGCATTGCCCAGTTCCCGATGATCTCCGGCGGTATCGTCGTTTCCTATAACGTTGAAGGCGTAAAGCCGGGCGAACTCGTTCTCGACGGCAAGACGCTGTCCGACATCTTCCTCGGCAAGATCGCCAAGTGGGACGATGCGGCCATCAAGGCCCTCAACCCTGACGTCAAGCTGCCTTCCACGCCGATCTCGGTCGTTTATCGCGCCGACAGCTCGGGCACGACCTTCAACTTCACCGACTACCTGTCGAAGGTTTCGCCGGAGTGGAAGGAAAAGGTTGGTTCGAACACGGCGGTTGAATGGCCGGTTGGCTTCGGCGCAAAGGGTTCGGAAGGCGTTTCCACCACTGTCAACCAGACAGCTGGTTCGATCTCCTACGTTGAATATTCCTACGTCATCGCCAACCACATTGGTTTCGCGAAGATGAAGAATGCTGCCGGCAAGGTTATCGAGCCGAGCCTCGACACATTCAAGGCTGCTGCTTCCAACGCCGATTGGGCCAACGCCAAGAACTTTAACCTCATCATCACCAATCAGCCGGGCGACCAGAGCTGGCCGATTGCAGCTTCGACCTGGGTTCTGCTCTACAAGAAGCCGGCCGATCCTGTTCTCAACGAAGAAGCGCTGAAATTCTTCAAGTGGTCCTATGAGCACGGACAGAAGGACGCGACCGCCCTGTCCTATCTTGCGATCCCGGAGAGTGTTGCCGCGGTTGTCGAGAAGTCCTGGACGAAGGACTTTGGCGCGAAGTAATTTGTGCTAGCTGAGAAGTTACGGCGGACAGGGCACGGCCCTGTCCGCCTTTCGTGACAGGACAAGGGGAAATCGATGGCTGACGCGACTCAGACGGCTGGCTTCCAGGCACTGGATACCAGCGCCGTCACCAGAAAATTCCGGATACAGGATCGAATTTTCTATTTTATGACGCTTGGCTCGGCTGCTCTTGTCGTGCTTCTGCTGCTGGCAATCATCGTGGTTCTCATCATCGATGCCTTGCCAACCTTTCAGGCCTTCGGGTTTTCGTTCCTCTGGGGCACGAAGTGGAGCGCTCCCGCCGATATCTATGGCGCTGTGCCTGCGATGGTCGGTACGCTGGTGAGTTCGTTCATCGCCATGCTGATCGCCGTTCCCCTGGGCATCGGCATCGCCATCTTCCTCACGGAACTTTGCCCCGGCAGCCTGCGACGTCCAATCAGTACGGCCATCGAGCTTCTGGCCGGTATTCCCTCCATTATCTACGGCATCGTCGGCCTGTTCATTCTCGTGCCGCTGATGCAGACTTATATCCTGCCTTTCCTTATGATGACGGTCGGCCAGGTACCGTTGATCGGCCTGCTTTTCCAGCCGCCGGCGCCGGGCGTCGGCCTGCTGACGGCAAGCCTCGTGCTGGCCATCATGATCCTGCCCTTTATCACCGCGATCTCCCGCGACGTGTTCAGCACCGTGCCGCCGATGCTGCGCGAATCTGCTTACGGCACGGGCATGACCACATGGGAGGTGGCTCGCCATATCCTGATCCCCTATACGCGTCGCGGCCTCGTCGGCGGCATCATGCTCGCCCTTGGCCGCGCGCTTGGCGAAACCATGGCCGTTACGTTCGTTATCGGCTCGGTGAGCCGCCTGCAATCGTCGATCATCTCGCCGTCCACCACCATTTCCGCCCAGATCGCGAACAACTTCGGCGATGCCGACGGTCTGCAATTGTCGAGCCTGATTGCGCTCGGCCTGCTCCTGTTCGTCCTTTCGTTCTGCGTGCTCGCGGTGGCGAGGTGGATGATCGGCCGCGGCACCGCGCTTTGAGGAAGAAACCCATGGACAATGCAATTCGTCAGAACCTCGTGTCGAGGCGTTATGGGAAGAACCGGGTGATGATGGTCTTGTGCCTCATCGCGGCCATTCTCGGCATATTCTTTCTCAGCGTGATCCTTGGAACCCTGGTTTATCGTGGTGTATCGGCGCTCAGCCTTGATGTGTTCACCATGTCGATCCCGGCCCAGGGCTCGCGCGGTGGCCTGATCAACGCGATCTATGGCACGGTACTGGTCACGGGCTGCGCCATCCTGATCGCAGCGCCGATCGGCATTCTCGCCGCCACCTATCTGGTGGAATATGCCAACGGCACGAAACTTACCGAGGCCGCCAAGTTCCTTAACGATATCTTGCTGTCCGCACCCTCGATTATCATCGGCGTGTTCGTCTACGGCGCCGTGGTCGTACCCATGCACGGCAACTCTGCCATCGCCGGCATCCTCGCGCTGGCGCTGATCGCCCTTCCGGTCGTCAACCGCACGACGCAGGACATGCTGTTGCTGGTGCCAAACGAGCTTCGTGAGGCGACAGCCGCACTCGGCGCGCCGCGCTGGAAGGCCATGATGATGGTGATCTACCGTTCCGCCTGGACGGGTATCCTCACCGGCATCCTGCTGGCCGTTGCCCGTATCAGCGGCGAAACCGCGCCGCTTCTCTTCACGGCGGGTTACAGCAAATTCATGAATTCGAGCCTGACCGGTCCAATCGCTACGCTGCCGGTTGCCATCAATACGCTCGCCGCGGATGCAGGCGAGGATCTCAAACAACTGGCCTGGGCCGGCGCGCTGATCATCACCGTTGCCATCCTTGCTCTCAATATCCTTGCCCGTGTCTTGAGTGGTCGTCGCCAATGACGCAGCCGCCGAACGATAGGAATGAAACCATGAACATGAGCGACAGCAATTTCCAGAGCGTCAATGCACAGCCGGGGAAGGATGCTGCTTCCCAGTCGGATCTCGGCATGATCGCGAAACTTGATGTGAAGAACCTCGATTTCACCTATCAGAACGGCCATCGCGTTCTAAAGGGTGTGAATATGAGCATCCGCAAAAATGCGGTCACAGCCTTCATCGGCCCTTCGGGTTGCGGTAAGTCCACACTGCTGCGCACCTTCAACCGGATGTATGATCTCTATCCGGGCCAGACGGTTGCCGGCGAGATCCTGCTGGACGGCCGTAATATTCTTGCCAAGGACGTCGATCTGAACGATTTGCGCGCCAAGGTCGGCATGGTGTTCCAGAAGCCCACGCCGTTCCCGATGTCGATCTATGAAAACGTCGCTTTCGGTATCCGGCTTTATGAGAAGATTTCCAAGGCTGAAATGGACGCACGCGTCGAAGCGGCGCTGATGGAAACAGCGTTGTGGAGCGAAGTGAAGGAAAAGCTGCACCAGAGCGGACTTGGACTTTCCGGCGGTCAGCAGCAGCGCCTCTGTATCGCCCGCGCCATCGCCTTGCGCCCGGAAGTCCTGCTCCTCGACGAGCCGACCTCGGCTCTCGACCCGATCTCGACCGCCAAGATCGAGGAACTGGTGTCGCAGCTGAAGGGCGAGTTCACCATCGTCATCGTGACGCATAACATGCAGCAGGCGAGCCGCATTTCCGACAACACCGCCTTCATGTATCTGGGCGATCTGATCGAGTACGGCCCGACCGAGCAGATCTTTCAGGCGCCGAAGGTCAAGCGCACGGAAGACTACATCACCGGTCGTTACGGCTGATACGACAAACGCGAGCGGCGCCCGCAGCCGGCAATTTTACCAAGGCGCGCCCGCTTGGCGCGCCATTTTGCGTTTTGGGGCACGATCGAGCGAACAGAATACTCGCTCGCCGACTCTCAGCTCACCAGCTCAGTTCGAGCTTGTCGAGGCCGTGGAAATGATAGACGTCCTTGACCTCGGGCGTCCGCTTGAGCTTCTGTCCAGGCAGCCGTTCGAACAGGATCGGCAGCACCACGTTCAGTTCCAGCCGTGCCAGCGGCGCGCCGATGCAGAAATGGATGCCGGCACCGAAGGAGAGGTTCGGCGCTTCGTTGCGGTCGGGCTTGAAGGTGAGGGGATCTGAAAATTTCTTGGGGTCCAGATTGGCGGCGGCGAGAATCATCGCCACCTTGTCGCCGCGCTGGAAGGAGATCCCGTCTATTTCCGTCGGCTCCAGGCACCAGCGATCGAAGATATGCACCGGCGCGCAGATGCGAAGCGTCTCTTCCACCGTACGTTCGGTTGTCGCCTCGTCCTTGAAAAGGTCCGATGGCGCATAGCCGCTTTCGAGGATGACGCGGACGGAGTTGCCGATCTGGTGTACCGTCGCCTCATGCCCGGCGTTGAGCAGCACGATCGTCGTCGAGACCAGCTCATCCTCGGTCAGATACTGGCCCTTGTGCTCGGTGGTGATCATATGCGTCAGGAGATCGTCGCGCGGATTGGCGCGGCGGTCGCGGATGACGGTTTTCACATAGTCGGAGAATTCCTTCGCCGCCTGATCCGCCGCGTCCTCGTCTTCGCGCGTGCGGCCGAACATGTACATGCGAACATAGGCATGCGACCACTTCAGAAGCTGCGGCCCCATCTCCTCCGGGATGCCGATCATCCGCGCGATCATGGTGACAGGGATAATATCGGCAAAGGCCGACAGCAATTCCACTTCGCCGTTCTTCTCGAATTTGTCGATCAACCGGTTGGCCAGCTCAGCCAGTTCCGGCTTCATTTTCTCGACATGGCGGGAGACGAAGGCGCGGTTGACGAGGGTTCTAAGCCGCGTGTGTTCCGGCGGCTCGATTTCGAGCAGGGAATGCTGTTCGGCAAGATCGAAGTTTTTCAGATGCGACAGTGGCGCGGGCATGCCGAGCTCTTCGCGGCTGGCGATATGCAGGATCTGCCGCCCGAAGCGGCGGTCGCGCAGCAGCCCGTTCACATGGTCGTAGCCGATCAAATACCATTGCTTCTGCTCTTCCCAGTAGAAGGTGGGACATTCGGCATGCAAGGCGGCGTAGACCGCATTCGGGTTGCTGTAGAAGGTGGGATTACGGCCGTCGAGTGAGAGGCGGCGCGCGACGGGATCGATGGAGAAGACGGAGGATATGGTCATGACGAGAGGATTATCGGAATAAATCGAATGGGAAAAGACCGTTACATCTGGGCGAGCGTACCGAGACGGCGGAGCGCATGGATCTGGTCGTCGAGCGTCGGCACCAATTCGCCGCCGTTCGGATCCGGCGGCATGTCGGTTGCCATCGTCGCTTCCGCCTCGCCGAAGACGACGGTGCAGTTGCGGCCGGCGCGCTTGGCGGCATAAAGCGCCCGATCGGCGGCAGAAACGAGCCGATCCCAACTGGCGATATCGCAAGGCATGATCGCCAGGCCGACGCTGACCGTCGCCGATACGAGCGATTGGCCGGCGAGCAGTGGCACGCGGCAGAAATCGGCGCGGACCGTCTCGGCAATCGCCTCCGCTTCGGCCTGATCATTGATGGGGATGAAAGCGATGAACTCCTCGCCGTCCATGCGGCCGAATGCGGCGCTACCCGGTATGAATTGCCGGCCGATGCGGGCAAATTCGGCAAGTACGATGTCACCGGTCTGGTGGCCATAACGGTCGTTGATCGCCTTGAAGTGATCGAGATCGAACAGCAGCGCGGCAATCATGCCGGAGCCCCTGGCGGCCCTTTCGACTACAAGCGGGAAATGATCCTGCAGGCCGCGCCGGTTCAGAACCCCCGTCAGCATGTCCGTGATCGAAATCGTCCGCCAGCGCCGCTCCGCGCGTTCCATCAATAGCCGGCCGCTGAGCACAATGGCCGCGGTGATCAGCAATGCACAGCCAAGGGCGGAATAGCCGCGATAGATCAACGCCTCTTCTAGGCTCGGCCTCAGAAGGATCATCGACATAGAGGACGCAAGGCAGACGCCGGCGAGCGCCATGAACACGAAGGCGAGCTGGGAGCGTGTTGCTTCATACCGGCCTTCCACCGGGCGCACTGCGTTGGCCAGCAGCGTGGCGCCGACAGCGCCCGCGAGATCATACAGGAAAACGCGGTTGGCATAGCTTTCATGGATCCATGGCAGCCCGATGCCGGCGATCCAGATCGCCGGCGGCAGCAACGCCAACCAATTGAGCCTGCGCTTGTCCATCCGATGGAAACCGGCGATCCAGGCACTCTCGCCAAGAAGAGCGATGCCATTGCTGAACTCGATCGACAGAATGTCCGGAATGAGACCGCGCGCCGCCACGAGACCGAATCCGACGGCGCTGAAGGCAAAACCCATCGCCCACATCAGATAGGCCGACATGCGGCGATCGTGCCGCCAGGCGAGAAAAAAGCACTGCGGCGAGCGTAATCGCTTCCGAGCACCAGATGGTCAGTCCCGTGGTGATGTTGAGCACGGTCGGCGTCTCTCCCTTTCCGCGGCGCGGATCGCGTCGATGTAAAGGGACCCGGCAACGCTTGCAATCGGCGCATCGTCGCCGTTAAGCCGCTTGGTAAATTTTAGCTGCGCTTGTGGCGGGCACTGTGCCAACATCGCGTGGATTTCATCCTTCCTTCACCTTTTGGTTGGGAAATGCGGTGGAGTACGCGTATCGCGTCATCGGATCTATTGGCATTGGCGGTTGGAAACGCTTCTTCAACATCTATTGAGCATTAGGCCTTTTTGACGTTATCCCTTCGGGCGTCTTGAAGTGCAGGGCGGTGACACTCTATGTAGGGATAAAGAATTTTATTCGATTCCCGGTGTTATCGCCGCCGGGGGCAAGCTTGGTAAAGGACGCACATGAGAAATCCAGTCGATATAGCTATGGCTCTGGTGCCGATGGTTGTTGAGCAGACCAACCGCGGGGAACGGTCCTACGACATCTATTCCCGCCTGCTGAAGGAACGCATCATCTTCCTGACCGGCCCGGTCGAAGATCACATGGCGACGCTGGTCTGCGCCCAGCTTCTTTTCCTCGAGGCTGAAAACCCGAAGAAGGAAATCGCGCTCTACATCAATTCGCCGGGTGGCGTCGTGACCGCCGGCATGGCGATTTACGATACGATGCAGTTCATCAAGCCGGCCATTTCCACGCTTTGCATCGGCCAGGCTGCGTCCATGGGATCGCTGCTGCTTGCCGCTGGCGACAAGGACATGCGCTTCGCAACGCCGAATTCCCGCATCATGGTTCACCAGCCTTCGGGCGGTTTCCAGGGGCAGGCTTCGGACATCGAGCGCCATGCCCGCGACATCATCAAGATGAAGCGCCGCCTGAACGAAATTTACGTCAAGCATTGCGGCCGGACCTATGAAGAGGTCGAGCAGACGCTGGATCGTGACCACTTCATGTCCTCCGACGAGGCCAAGGATTGGGGTCTGATCGACAAGGTGCTGACGTCGCGTACCGAAATGGAAGGTGAAGCCGCTACGTGAGTTATTCACGCAGCGGTGGCTTCTACGCCACAGTTCTATCCCATTTGTGATCGAATAGGGGTTTAAAGTGGAGCGGAACACGGTAATAGTACGCATTCATGCTATGTAGCGTTTTTATGACATGGCATTCGGCATTCGAAGGGGGATTCGTTGCCACCGTGGTCCGGCTATGATTGCCTGGGCTGCGTTCAGTACCCCGAAGAGCGCCGCGATCTGCTGATGAAACGAGGGGCAGGTCCGGCGGGCGCATTGAGTGGACCGCGATTTCGATATGGAAATCCGCGGCGTGCTGGAAGGAAAAGGATATGAGCAAAGTCAGCGGCAGCAACGGCGGCGACTCCAAGAATACTCTGTATTGTTCATTCTGCGGCAAGAGCCAGCATGAAGTCCGGAAGCTGATTGCCGGACCGACCGTCTTCATCTGCGATGAATGCGTCGAATTGTGCATGGATATCATCCGCGAGGAAAACAAATCCTCGATGGTCAAGTCCCGTGACGGCGTGCCGACGCCGCAGGACATCATCAAGGTTCTCGACGAATACGTCATCGGCCAGAGGCAGGCGAAGAAGATCCTGTCGGTGGCGGTGCATAACCACTACAAGCGTCTCGCGCATGCGTCCAAGAACGGCGATGTCGAGTTGGCGAAGTCGAACATCATGCTCGTCGGCCCGACTGGCTGCGGCAAGACCTATCTTGCGCAGACGCTGGCCCGCATCATCGACGTGCCCTTCACCATGGCGGATGCCACGACGCTGACCGAAGCCGGTTACGTCGGTGAAGACGTCGAAAACATCATCCTGAAGCTTTTGCAGGCTGCCGACTACAACGTCGAGCGCGCCCAGCGCGGCATTGTCTACATCGACGAAGTCGACAAGATTTCCCGCAAGTCGGACAATCCGTCGATCACCCGCGATGTCTCAGGCGAGGGTGTGCAGCAGGCGCTTCTGAAGATCATGGAAGGCACGGTCGCTTCGGTTCCGCCTCAGGGTGGCCGCAAGCATCCGCAGCAGGAATTCCTGCAGGTCGATACGACGAACATCCTGTTCATCTGCGGCGGCGCCTTTGCCGGTCTCGACAAGATCATCTCCGCTCGTGGCGAAAAGACCTCGATCGGCTTCGGTGCTGCCGTCAAGGGCCCCGATGACCGTCGCGTCGGCGAAGTGCTGCGCGAGCTGGAGCCGGAAGATCTGGTCAAGTTCGGCCTGATCCCGGAATTCATCGGCCGTCTGCCGGTCCTGGCGACGCTGGAAGACCTGGATGAGGATGCGCTGATCCAGATCCTGTCGGAGCCGAAGAACGCGCTCGTCAAGCAGTACCAGCGCCTGTTCGAGATGGAAGACGTCGAATTGAACTTCCACGAGGACGCATTGCGCGAAATCGCCCGCAGGGCGATCGTGCGCAAGACCGGCGCTCGCGGCCTGCGCTCGATCATGGAAAAGATCCTGCTCGACACCATGTTCGATCTGCCGGCGCTGGAAGGTGTTCGCGAAGTGGTCATCTCCGAAGAAGTGGTTCGCGGCTCCGCTCGCCCGCTCTACATCTATGCCGATCGGCAGGATGAAAAGGCCAACGCCACCGCCTGATCGACAGATCTGCGGCTTAAATCGAGGGGCTCGTCGTTGACGGGCCCCTTTCTATTTGAAAAATCGTACAGTTTCCTGATAAAGTCCGGGATAAGCTTATGGGAACGCCGTCCAAACCGGTTGTGAAGAGCGCCCGCCGCAGCCATGATGGCATGATTCCGGAATCGTCGGTGGATCGGGTTTTCGCCCGGCTTTGGTCCTCCGGGACCTGCGTTGCCGGCAGTGTTCGAGTAGCCGGGGTCCGGTGTTTGTTGTTGCGTTCCTCCTCGTGAATACATGTCTCGCTGCCTCACGGCGCGCGTCTTGCACGACTTGAAATAGATAATGCGAAGCTCCACTTCTAAGCCAAGTGAGAGAGCCGGCTAATCCCCCAAGGCCGGTAGAGAGCCCGGGAACGGGACGACGGAAAGGAAATGACATGACTAAGAAAACGTCTGCGGCAAATGAGAGCATTGCCTATCCGGTATTGCCGTTGCGCGACATCGTGGTTTTCCCCCACATGATCGTGCCGCTGTTCGTCGGACGGGAAAAATCCATCCGCGCGCTGGAAGAGGTCATGGGGTCTGACAAGCAGATCATGCTGCTCACCCAGATCAATGCCAGCGATGACGATCCGGCCCCGGATGCGATCCACAAGGTCGGCACCGTGGCGAATGTACTGCAGCTCCTGAAGCTTCCCGACGGCACCGTCAAGGTGCTGGTCGAAGGCAAGGCACGCGCGGAGGTCGATACCTATACGGCTCGCGAAGATTTCTACGAGGCCCTTGGCCACGTCTTGCCTGAGCCGCAGGAAGATCCGGTCGAACTGGAGGCGCTCAGCCGCTCGGTCGTTTCGGAATTCGAGAGCTATGTGAAGCTCAACAAGAAGATTTCGCCGGAAGTGGTCGGTGCCGCCAGCCAGATCGAAGACTATTCGAAGCTGGCCGATACGGTTGCCTCGCACCTGTCGATCAAGATCACCGAGAAGCAGGAGATGCTGGAGACCACCAGCGTCAAGGGCCGCCTCGAAAAGGCGCTCGGCTTCATGGAAGGCGAGATTTCGGTCCTGCAGGTTGAAAAGCGCATCCGCTCGCGCGTCAAGCGCCAGATGGAGAAGACCCAGCGCGAATACTACCTGAATGAGCAGATGAAGGCGATCCAGAAGGAGCTTGGCGACGGCGAGGAAGGCCGCGACGAGATGGCCGAACTGGAAGAGCGCATCTCCAAGACGAAGCTGTCCAAGGAAGCCAAGGAAAAGGCCGATGCGGAGCTGAAGAAGCTTCGCCAGATGAGCCCGATGTCGGCGGAAGCCACCGTCGTGCGCAACTATCTCGACTGGCTGCTGGGCATCCCCTGGCACAAGAAGTCGAAGGTCAAGACCGATCTGAACAATGCCGAGAAGATCCTCGAAGCGGATCATTTCGGCCTGGACAAGGTCAAGGAACGCATCGTCGAATATCTGGCTGTCCAGGCACGCGCGTCGAAGATCAAGGGGCCGATCCTGTGCCTCGTCGGTCCTCCGGGCGTCGGCAAGACCTCGCTCGCCCAGTCGATCGCCAAGGCGACCGGCCGCGAGTATGTCCGCATGGCGCTTGGCGGCGTTCGTGACGAAGCCGAAATCCGCGGTCACCGCCGCACCTATATCGGTTCGATGCCCGGCAAGGTCATCCAGTCGATGAAAAAGGCCAAGAAGTCCAACCCGCTCTTCCTGCTCGACGAAATCGACAAGATGGGCATGGATTTCCGCGGCGATCCGTCTTCGGCCCTGCTCGAAGTGCTGGACCCGGCGCAGAACTCGACCTTCATGGATCACTACCTGGAAGTCGAATACGACCTGTCGGATGTGATGTTCATCACGACGGCGAATACGCTGAACATCCCTGCGCCGTTGATGGACCGCATGGAAGTCATCCGTATTGCCGGCTACACCGAAGACGAGAAGCGCGAAATCGCCAAGCGGCACCTGCTGCCGAAGGCCATCAAGGAACATGCGTTGCAGCCGCAGGAATTCTCTGTCAGCGACGATGCCCTGATGGCAATCAGCCAGCAGTACACCCGCGAAGCCGGTGTTCGTAACTTCGAACGCGAATTGATGAAGCTCGCCCGCAAGGCGGTCACCGAGATCATCAAGGGCAAGAGCAAGTCCGTTGCGGTCACCGCTGCGAACATCGACCAGTATCTCGGCGTTCCGCGCTTCCGCCATGGCGAAGCTGAGCGTGAGGACCAGGTCGGTGTTGTCACCGGTCTCGCCTGGACGGAAGTCGGTGGCGAATTGCTGACGATCGAAGGCGTGCTGATGCCGGGCAAGGGTCGCATGACCGTTACCGGCAACCTGAAGGAAGTGATGAAGGAATCGATTTCCGCCGCGGCCTCCTACGTCCGCTCGCGCGCCGTCGATTTCGGCATCGAGCCGCCACGCTTCGACAAGAGCGACATCCACGTCCACGTACCGGAAGCGGCAACGCCGAAGGATGGTCCGTCGGCCGGTGTTGCGATGGCAACCGCCATGGTTTCGATCATGACCGGCATCCCGGTTTCCAAGGATGTCGCCATGACTGGCGAAATCACGTTGCGCGGTCGTGTGCTGCCGATCGGCGGCCTGAAGGAAAAGCTGCTTGCAGCCCTTCGCGGCGGCATCAAGACCGTGCTTATTCCGGAGGAAAACGCCAAGGATTTGGCGGAGATTCCGGACAATGTGAAGAACAACATGGAGATCATCCCGGTATCCCGCATGGGCGAGGTGATCAAGCATGCGTTGGTTCGCCGGCCCGAGCCGATCGAATGGGACGGCACCGTCGAAACACCGGTGATCGCGACGGTCGAAGGTGTGGACGATGTCGGAGCGACAATCGCGCATTAAGTGCGGTTTCGCCTGATTTATGACAAATTGACACAAAACCAGAAAAGACCGGCGTTTTTGCCGGTCTTTTTTTGTGAAAAGCTTTTGGCGGTGCTTGCTTTTCCTTGATTTGCAGGGCTTTTGGGGTTGCGGCGGGCCGGAGCATACGTATTCTGCGCCCCGCTAACAGACTAGTCGTTTCATACCAGTAGAAAGGGGTGGAAACATGAATAAGAATGAGCTCGTGTCCGCAGTGGCCGAGAAGGCCGGTATTACGAAGGCCGACGCTGCTTCCGCTGTTGACGCTGTTTTCGATGCCGTGCAGGCTGAACTGAAGAAGGGCGGCGACATTCGTCTCGCAGGTTTCGGTAGCTTCACCGTTTCTCACCGTGCAGCCACCAAGGGTCGCAACCCGTCGACCGGCGCTGAAGTTGACATCGCGGCTCGCAACGTGCCGAAGTTCACGCCCGGCAAGGGCCTGAAGGACGCTGTTAACAGCTAATTTGTTTTCACCTGCCGCCAGGAATTTCCGGGGGGCGGAGGATATTGGGGGTCCGAGTTTTCGGACCCCTTTTCATTTGCGGCTCTTGCTCAGAGAAGCGTCCGTCCGCCATTGACCGCAAACTTCTGACCCGTCAGGAAGTCCGCCTTGTTCGAGGCGAGGAATACCACCATGTGGGCGATGTCCTCTGGTGTTCCAAAATGCCCAAGCGGAGTTTGGGCGAGATAGTCATCGATCGACTGCTGAGACGATCCGACATGGCGTTCGACGGGGATCCAGCCGGGAGCGACCAGATTGACTGTGATCCCTTCCGGTGCCAGTTCCCGAGCCCAGGAACGGGTCATGGAAAGCATGGCGCCTTTTGCCGATGCATAGTTGCCGACATTGGGGTTGCCGAGCTCCGCTATTTCCGAGCCGATATTGATAATTCTTCCCGACTTGCGCTGGCGCCAATCCGGGAGCGCCGCCTGAAGCAGTTCGAGAGGCGCTTTGACGAAGAACTCAAGCTGATCGAGATAGGTTCGCCAGGATTGCTCCATCAAGGGCATGCTTGGCTGCGACCCTGTGGCATTGTTGACGATCAGGTCGACGGGGCCGAGCGCGTCCCTGATTGCATCCAACCCCTCAGTGAGCTGAGCCTTGTCGATCACACTGAATTTCGCCGCGTAGGCTTGGCCGCCCCGTTGCCGGATCGTGTCAACCACCGCGTCCGCTCCAGGCGTATCGTTCGCATAATTGACTGCGACTGCCCAACCGGCTTCGGCCAGTTCGCGCGCGATGACCGCGCCAAGCCCGCGGGATGCGCCGGTTACAAGCGCTACTTTCATTGAATTCTCCTCCCGTGCCTCCGTTCGTGGCCGGATCTGCACCCGGCCACCTATCGTCTAAAAGGTCATTGCTCTTACCAGCGGTGATGGACGTGCGGAGCGATCAGACGCTCGTAGATTTCGCGCGTTGCCGCCATGACGTCGGCCGACAGTGGCGCCAGGTCGGCCGCTGCCGCATTGGCCTTGGCCTGCTCGGCATTGCGAGCGCCGGGGATGACGACAGTGACCGCGTCGTGCATCAGGATCCAGCGGAGTGCAATGGCCGCCATGCTGGCGCCGGCCGGGACGAGCTTGCGCACCTCTTCCACCGCCTGCAGGCCGACTTCGAAGGGCACGCCGGCAAAGGTTTCGCCGACGTCGAAGGCTTCGCCGTTGCGATTGAAGTTACGATGATCATCGCTGGCGAAATGGGTGTCGCGGGTGATCTTGCCGGAGAGCAGGCCGGAGGCGAGCGGCACGCGGGCGATAACGGCGACCTGCTTCCGCTTGGCTTCCTTGAAGAACAGGTGATCAGGACGCTGGCGGAAGATGTTGTAGATGATCTGGATGCTGACGACATCAGGATACTCGATCGCCTTCAGCGCCTCTTCGACCTTCTCGACGCTGACGCCATATCCCTTGATCTTGCCGGCCTTCTGCAGCTCGTCGAGACCAGCGAAGACCTCGGAGCGATAGAGGACTTCGGTCGGCGGGCAATGCAGCTGCACCAGGTCGAGGCTGTCGACACCGAGGTTCTTCAGGCTGCGGTCGATGAAGCCTTCGAGATTGGCTTTGGTGTAACCGTCAGCCACATGCGGGGAAAGCCGGCGGCCGGCCTTGCTCGCCACCATCGGGCGCTCGCCGCCGCGTTCCTTCAGCACGTCGGCGATGATCTTTTCCGAGCGGCCGTCTCCATAGACGTCGGCAGTGTCGATGAAGGTCATGCCGGCGTCGAGTGCTGCGTTCAGTGCCGCGCGGCCATCGGCCTCGCTGACATCGCCCCAGGCGCCGCCGATTTGCCAGGCACCGAAGCCGACATCCGTTACAGTGAAGGGCGTGCGGCCGAAAGCATGGTGTCTCATGAAAATCTCTCCGTTCGTACTGAAAGGCTAGCGCAGTAGCAGCCGTCTGAAGCAGCGGCAAGCGCGTGAGGGTGGTGCAGCATCGCAATCGTGTGACATAGGAATATGACAGCACTCGGCAATCCACGAAAGCATGGGATGACCGCTGCCGGCAGGTATTCATTGCCCCGGTATTTGCCTAAAAGGGATGCCAGATATCTGACATCGACCGGAGCCTATGGCCTCTTTCAGCTTCATCCACGCCGCCGACCTGCATCTCGGTAGTCCTTTCCAAGGGCTGGCCTTGAAGGATGCCGCGATCGCCTCGATCTTTGTGGAGGCGAGCCGCAAGGCCTTCTCGACGCTGGTGGGGTTGGCAATCGAGAAACAGGTCGATTTCTTCCTCATTGCTGGCGACGTTTATGACGGCGATTGGAAGGACAACAAGATCGGCCTGTTCTTCAACCGCGAAATGGCGCGGCTGGAGCGGGCCGGCATCCCGGTCTATCTGCTGCGCGGCAACCACGACGCGGCGAGCGTCATCACCAAGACCATTACGCTGCCGGCCAACGTTCATGAATTCCCGACCAATAAGCCCGGCTCCGTCCGGCTGGAGACGCTGCAAGTGGCGTTGCACGGGCAGGGTTTTGCTGAGCGTTCGGCCAATGACAATCTGGCGGTAAATTACCCCGCGCCCGTATCCGGCTGGTTCAATATCGGTGTTCTCCACACCTCGCTCACCGGCCGCGAGCCGCACGCGCCCTATGCGCCGTGCTCGGTCGATGACCTGCGGTCGCGCGGCTACGACTATTGGGCGCTCGGCCATGTCCATGACTATGAAGTGGTGGCAACCGATCCGCTGGTGATCTTTCCCGGCAATCTGCAGGGCCGCAGCATTCGCGAGCGGGGTGCCAAGGGCGCCGTGCTCGTCACCATCGAGGATGGCCGCATCAGCCATGAACGGCTGATTGTCGACGAGGCGCGGTTTGCGCAGGTCGATATCACAATCGACCCGGAGGACGATCAGGCCGCGATCCTGCGCCGCGTCGAGCAGGCGGTACAGCCGCTCTCCGATCAGATGGCGGGACGGATGACGGCGCTGCGGGTCCGGCTCTCGGGCGTCACGCCGCTGCAGGGTACTATCGCCGCCAATCGCCAGCAATGGCGTGACGAAGTCGAAGCGGCCTGCCATCGTGTCCACGAGGATATCTGGCTGGAGAAGCTCGAACTGCGGCTGGAACCGCCCGCAGCGGCTGTTGTCGAGGCCAATGGCACGCTTGATCTCGGACAATTGCTCTCCGAGCATGCCGGCGATGCGGATATCGTAGCGGAAGCCAGCCGGCTTGTCGGCGAGATCGCGGTTCGCCTGCCGGGTGGGCTGGGCGCGGCTGAGTTGCCGCTGGACGATACTCTGGAGACCTTGATCGAAGAGGCGCGGCAATTGCTGCTGGCGCGCGGGCAGGGGGCGGGCTGACCCATGCGTTTTAACCGGCTCGACATCCTCCGCTATGGCGCGCTGACTGACCGCACGCTCGATTTTCGCCCCGGCGCCAGGCTGCATGTCATCTATGGGCCGAACGAGGCCGGCAAGTCTTCGGCGCTCAGCGCGATCTCCGATCTGCTGTTCGGCTTTCCCACGGCCGCCGAGCAGAGCTTCCTGCACGAGCCGACAACCCTGCGCGTCGGCGCATCGATCGCCACGCGCGATGGAACGACACTCGACTTCCGCCGCCGTCGCGGGCGCAAAAACACGCTGCTGGTGCCCGACGACAAGGAAGCGCCGCTTGCCGAAGACGCCCTGGCGCCATTTCTCGGCAATCTGAGCCGCGATGTCTTCGAGCGCGCCTTCGGCCTCGATTCGCTCCGTCTGCGGCAAGGGGCGACAGCGATGCTGCGCAGCGGCGGCGAGATCGGCAGCCTGCTGTTTTCCGCCGCCTCCGGTCTCACGGGCCTCTCCCGCCTGCGCCAGTCGCTGGAAGGCGAAGCCGATGGCATCTATGCGCAGCGCCGCTCCAAGGATCGCAGTTTCTATCAGGCGCTGGACCGCCATGACGAAGCGCGCAAGGCAGAGCGCGACAACGAGCTCAGATCCGGCGATTGGAAGAAGCTGCTCGCCGAAGCCACCGAACTGGAAGCCGAGCTGGAGCTTCTACAAGAGCAGCGCCGTCAGACGCGCCAGGCGCTCGACCGGCTGCAAAAGCTGAAGACATTGCAGCCGCTGCTGGCTGAAATCGATGGGGAAAGGGCGGCCCTTGAGGGCCTTGTCGATCTCTCTGCGATACCGGATAGTTTTTCAGATCGCCTGGAACAGGGCCTGAACGACAAGCGCGCCGCCGAAGACGAACTGCGCCGCGCCCAGCAGCTTGCCGCGCGCACGGGCGAAGAACTGTCGCTGATCCGCATTGACGAAACCGTACTGCAAATATCTGATGATATCATCCAGCTCTTTGCCGATACCGGCAATTATCGCAGCCAGCGCCAGGATCTGCCGCGTGTCGATCAGGAGCTGGCCGGCTATGATGCGACGCTTGTTCAGCTCGCCCGCCGTCTCGGTTTCGCCGATGCATCACAGCTGGAAAAGCAGCAGCCGAGCGATGCCGATCGCGTCCGTCTCTCCGAATTGGTCGAGGAGGGCAGGCGGCTGTTACTGCAAGAGCAGGGAAATAGCGAGCAAGTGGACAGTGAGCGCCGCCAGCTTGCGGCGTTGGAGAAAGATGGCTCGGCAGGCCGCCTGATCGATCCGAGGCCCTATGTTGATCAGCTCGAGGCATTGGCCGGCGATCTCGCCAGCCTTGGCCGCCTGGATGGGCTGGAGACGCAGATCAGCCGTATCGAGGCGGATCTGCGCGAGGCCGCCTCCCGCCTGCGTCCGCCAATCGCCGATATCGATGCGCTCTTTGTAACCCCACTGCCTGACGGCGCTGAGATCGCCGCGCATCGCGAGACCATTGATGCAGCTCGCGCTGGCCTACGTGAAGCATCCGACAAGCTACGTGGCTATGATGAGCAGTTGACGGAGATCGAACAGGCGCTGGCCGATGCGGAACGTACCGGCACGATCGTCACCCATGAACAAATCATCGGCGCGCGTGAGGCGCGCGATGCCCAATGGCGGTCGATCCGTGACGGGTTAACGAATGGAGGTCAATCTCCTGACGGCAAAACGATCGCCAGCTTTGCGACAAGCCTTGCAGAAGCGGATCGACTGGCCGATGCGGCAGTGAGCGATGCGGATCGCGTCTCGCGCCATGCCGATAACCGCTTGCGTCAGGCACGACTGCTTCAGGAGCGTGAGACGGCCGCAAAACGATTGCAACAGCGCGAGGAAACCTCGGCAAAGGCGCTTGCCGCTTTCGCGGCGCTCTTCAAAGCATCCGGCGTTTCTGTTCTCGATCCGGCGACGATGCTGGAATGGCGGCGCGGTGTCGAAACTCTGTTCCGCGAGCGCCGGGCTCTCCGCGATCTGCAGGACGAGCGAAATGAGGCTAGCCTGGCAGAGACGCGTGTCGCGCCGGCGCTGAAGGATATTGCCGATGCCACCGGCTACAAGAGTGGTCGCCTGCCGCCGAGCGCGATGGCCGAAGGCCTGCGCAAACATCTCCGTCTGCTTTCGGAGCGCTGGAACGAGAGCCGCACGCGCGAAGGCGAGATCGGTGCTGCGCGGGATCGGCTGACCCGACTTGGCGAGCAGCAGCAGGATATCGAGCGACGTCAGGCCGCCTGGCGCGATGCGTTCGGCAAGGCTGTCCTGTCGCTCGGCCTTTCCGCCGATGCGACGCTGGAAATGGCCTCCGTCGCCTTGAAGGCATGGACCGAGCTCCCGGACGTTTTGGCGGAGCACGATAATCGCCAGCGCCGCGTCAGCGGCATGCGCCGCGATATGGCTGATTTCGAGCGGCGGCTCGCGACCCTTGCCGCAACCGCCGGCTTAGAACTCGATCACCTGCCGCCGGACGCCGCCGCCGAGGCATTGCATGCCCGCGTCAGCGCCGTGCGCGGTGAGCAGAAGAAACATGACCGGCTTGGGGAGGAGCGCCAGCGCGCCGAGGCGCAGGCTGCCCATTGTGGCGAAGCGCTTGCGACGGTCACGGCCGTCCTTGCCGATCTGACGGCGGATTTGCCCGAGGATACCGATCTGTCTGCTCTGCTCTCGCGTCTGCGCGATCGCGCCCGCTTGCAGGCACGGCTGACTGAAAGCCGCGACCGCCTGCGTCTGCAGTCGGAAGGCGATGGCGAGGAAGCGATCCGTGCCGAGCTCGCCGGCTTCGAACGTGTCGCCGCCGGGCTGGAGATCGAGCGGCTATCTGCCGAGGATCAAAGACAATTCACCACGCATGGCGAGCTTATGGCCCGCCTGAGAGAAAACCAGCGCCAGCGAAGCGCCCTCGAAACCGGAGTCAGCGCCGAATACGCCGTCTTCGAAAAGCTCTCCGCCGAGCAGGAGGCCAAGGACCTGGCGCGGCAATGGGTGGTGCTGAAGCTTGCCGCGCAGATGCTGGCGAGCTCTATGGAGGCCTATCGCGAACAGCAGGCCGATCCGGTGATCACGCGGGCAGGCGAGCTGTTCTCGCTGCTGACCGGCCATGGCTTCACGCGGCTGGTCGAGGAACACGACGACACTGATACGCTGCAATTGCTGGCCGAGCGTTCAGGTGGCGAACGCGTGCCGCTCGCAGGCTTGAGCGAAGGCACCGGCGATCAGCTTTATCTCGCCCTGCGGCTTGCCTTCCTCGAAGACTATTCGGCCCGCAACGAACCGGCCCCACTGATCGTCGACGATATCTTCCAGACCTTCGACGACGAGCGCGCCAGTGCCGGGCTGAAGGCGCTCGCGGGCACGGCGGAGCGTTTCCAGACCATTCTCTTCACCCATGAGATGAGCGTCGTCGAGATTGCCAAAAGCGAGATCGGTGGGGATTTGGATCTGATCCGGCTCTAAGTATCCTGCAAAGTACCAGCCTTCTCTCTTGGATGGCATCCTCGAATGGCGTAGGCTGGCTGTGGGAGCGAGGTGCGGCGAGCACCGTTCGAAGCAGGAGATAAGCCTTGGAAATCAAGCCGAATGGATCACGCCCGGTGCTGAAGGCGCCGGCCGAGTATTTTACCGGCGAGGTGCGCCAGGAGCCGTTGATGCAAGCTCCGGCGCCAGCCCGCGTCCAGGTCTTCAGTGTCAGTTTCGAACCGGGAGCCCGCACCGCCTGGCACACGCATCCTTTCGGCCAGACCTTGGTGGTGACTGCTGGCAAGGGACTTGCGCAAAGCTGGGGCGGCGACATCCGGGAGATCAATGCCGGCGATGTCCTCTGGTTCGCGCCCGGCGAAAAGCACTGGCACGGCGCCGGACCGGAGACCGCGCTCACCCATATCGCCATTCAGGAGACGCAGGACGGCAAGGCCGCGGAGTGGATGGAATATGTGACCGAGGAGCAGTATCGCGCCTAATAACGCGACAAGGCATCGATCCGGCGGGATCGCCGTGAACTCACTGTGGCGTGTGCAATTTCGTCGGGATCAGGATCTTCGGGTCCGATTTGTCCCGGCTATAGGCAGGATTGAGGGCGCGGTCCGCGAAGGTCCGCGTGTCGTGTGCCCGGCGCAGATTGTCCTTCTCCTGTTCAAAGCGCTTCTTCCTCGCTCCGGATTTGTCCGATCCTCGTGACAGCGATTCATGGTGATAGAGGCAGGCAAACGGCGTCCATATGATGCGGAACCCAGCTTTGTGGGCACGCACGCAATAGTCGACGTCATTATAGGCGACCGCGAAATTCTCTTCGTCGAATGTGCCGATGGCGCGAGCGCAGTCCCCGGAAATCAGCATCACCGCGCCGGTCACGCAGGTCATGGAATTGCGGACATGAAGCCTGTTCATCGGGCCGCCGAATTCTTTCGGCTTGTTCATGTACCAATGACCTGCCAGCCCGCCGAAGCCGACGACGACGCCGGCATGCTGGAGCTTGTTGTTGCCATAGAGCAGCTTGGCGCCGACAATGCCGGTTCCCTCAAAGGCGAGGCATGTGACCATCTCTTTCAGCCAGCCAGGCTCGATGATTTCGACATCGTTGTTGAGGATCAGATAGTGCTCACCCGCAGCAGTGCCGAGGCCGCGATTGACCGAGCGCGAGAAGTTGAACTGCTCCGGCGTAATCGAGGCGGAGAATTGCGGGTAGGTCCGGCGATAATGGTCGTATAGATCGAGAACGGCCTGGTCCGAGGAGCCGTTGTCGATGATCAGTACTTCGAAATTGGGGTAATCCGTGCGTTCGAAGAGATCCTTCAGCACCCGAGAAATCAGGTCGAGGCTGTCCTTGCTGGGAATGATAATCGAAACCTTGGGCCAGGAAGCCTCCGACCGCTCGAACATGACGCGATGAAGGGTATTCGTCAGCGCCTCTTCTACCCGAACGGGTTGCTGCCGAAGCGCGAATCGTTCGGAAAGCGCCTTGCGGGCATTGGTGGTCGCTGCATCCATGAACTTGCGCGAATAGGTACGGCCATTGCGCCGCCACCAATAGGCCGGGTAGGGTAGGTGCAGGACGGTCTCGTCCGGCAATCCGTCCAGATAGCGCAGCAGCAGATCGTAATCCTGCGAGCCATCATATCCGGTGCGCAGATAACCGATCTCCTGGAGCCGACTACGGCGATAGATGGAGAAGTGATTGATGTAGTTGACGCCCGTCAGCAGAACGGGATCGTAGGCCGGCTTCAGCATCAGCCCTGTGGGCCTCAGCATGTCATCGACCACCAATTCGTCGGTATAGAGAAAATTCGCACGTGGGTTTTGCTCGAAGACGTGCCGCACGACCTTGAACGCATGCGGAGCGATCACATCGTCGTGGTCCAGAAAGGCGACCCAAAGGCCCCGCGCCTGCGACAGCCCGGCATTGGTGGCAGCCGCTATGCCGCCGTTCTTGGGATTGAGGACGAAACGAATGTTGTCTTTCGGCTTCTGCGTCTCATACCAGTGCTTTGTTTCCGACGAGGTGGATCCGTCGTCGCTGAGAATGAGTTCGGTGCCCTGCTCATTTTGCGCTTCGAACGATCGGACGAGATCGTCGAGATAGCGGGGTGGGGCATTGTAGACCGGCACGACGACGCTGAGCCATGTTCCGGAGGTTGCGGAAACGGGCAAGGGGGCGACCTCGGCGGCCAGCCGATAGCTCGCCTCCGCATATTGGACCGTCTTGCTCGGGGAGCGCTTGCCGAAAGCGAGCTTCGGCATTTTGGTCCAGTATTGCGGCAATTTGCCGAGATCCACGCGCTCGGCTTGCCCATGGGTGCCAAGCAAAGCGGCGATATGCTTCTCGGCCGATTTCACCGAGGAAAACGCCTTTACGTCGAAGCTGAGCGTGGTGGGAAAGGTCGCCGGGTCAGCGCGCAGGGTGCAGATCGTGCCGATAGCCCCGACATCCGCCGTGACGATGAACCGATGCCCCGCCGGCAGCGTGACCGTATCCTTCTCTCGGAATCCACGACCGCGATTGATATAGAATTTTGGGTCTATGGCCTCGTCTGTCCCGGCCATATGAATGACGACAAGCCTTTTTCTGACGGGCGAAAATCTGACCTCGAAAGCGGGATCGTCCCCGAGCGACTTCCATCGATTGGAATTTGCTTCCGACGAAATCTCGCGTTCAAGGTCGTCATTCGGTAAAATCTTGAGTGTCATTGATACCTGGATATCCAAATAGCTGGCAGCGAAAAACGCATCCTTGGCCGGTTCACGCTATATCACCAAGCACATCGAAACGGATGCCTGGAAACGCCGCCGTCGTGCTTTGCCGCATTTTTTCTATCGATTTCACTGTGGCATTGCGTGCAATCAATCGCCGATCCCGATCGCCCACGAGTTGGTCGATCGCCATCAGCCATTCCTCCGCTGTGTTGCCGATGTGAAGCTCCCCGGCGACCGCGCAGCGCGAGAATGTCGGGCAGCGGGAAAATATTGCCGCCGCCCCCATGCGGCTGATGTCGATCCGCTTGGTATCCGACCGGCTATCATTGGTCTTTCCGATCAGGAGCGGCGCGAGGGCAATATCCGCGCCGTGATCCGTGGTCCTTGCCAGATAGGATGCCCAGGGCAAGGGGGGGCTTATGGTCATCCGTCTCTGTTCGATCTCCTGACGGCCCCACTGGCGCGCAAGGCTGCCCTCGGCGAAGACCTCAAAATGCAAATTGCTGTGCTTGTCCATTGCCGTCTTGACGATCGGCATCAGGAATTCGTGTTCGCGGCGGTGAACACCCGTCCCATGATAGACCATCTTCAGCGATGTAGAGGCTTCGCCGGCGATCTCGGACGATCTTCCTTCGAGAGTCGCTGGCATCGGCGCGAGAATCGCGATCTTTTGATGTGCATCCGACAGCGTATCCGCCAGGGTCTCCGTCGATGTCCACAGATGCGTGAGCAACCGGTTGACGCGTGGAAGCGGCCGGACGGCGAGATTGAAGAGGGTGAATTTGTAGGGCCAGGTTGCCTCGTCACCTGCAACGACAGCCGGGATATCGTCATCGACGAAATAGGCCACACCCGCCAGGCTACGGCGCCTGTCTTCGAGCCAGCGCAATTGCGGCTCCTTGATATAGCGGCAGATGATGACGAAAAGGCCTTCGCTATCGAGATCTTCTAACCCCTCGTCGAGCCCCTTCATGATGACAGGGATATTGGCAAGAGCCTTGGTTCGTTCGTCCAGATAGTAGCTGACGCTGGGATTGGGGTATCGCGACAACACGAGAAGCCGCTTTGCAGCGGAAGGCGCTCCACCAACGGACGTCGCGGAAAGCCGTGGCCTTGGAAGCAATCCGTAGATGATGTTGCGCAGGATTTGCATGGATGGCCGACCGGGAGAAATCACGCGAGACGATTTCGCAGGGCAGTCAACAGGCCGACGACAACGCCCCAGATGAGGATGGTGACCGCCAGAACACCGCCGATCCAGAGGCCGCGCTTGGGATATTTGGCCTCGTCGGGCAAGCTCGGGGCAAGAAACGTGTCGAGATAAAGCAGTTGCTGCTTGCTGACGAACTGCACTTGCTCCAGCGTTTTCATGCTGGCCGCAAACTGCTGTTCGGCCAGGGTCTGTTCCAGCTCTTTCTGAGACATGCCGACCGATACATCGGCGAGGTTCTGCTCCGATTTGCCTTGTCCGGCTACCTGCCTGTTCAAATCGTCGAGCTGCTTTTGCTTGCTGTCGATTTCGCGCTTCAGCACGCGCATCTGCGGCGCGGTCGGCGATACGTTGCCGAGCAGCGCATCATATCTTTGCTGGAGATTGATTCTGTCTGTCTGCACGGCAGTGATCAGGTTCGTAAAGATCGTCGATGATCCCGCAACGCTAAGGACGCCGGTTTGATTGCGGGCGATTTGAAGCTGCTCCCGCGTCTTCTGCAGTTGATCCCTTGCATTGTTCAGGTTGGCCTGTGCAGTGGCGATGACATCGCGCCAGATACGGTTGTTGACATCATTGACCACGACTTCGGACGCGGCGACCACCTCGTGCAGTACCTTTTGCGCGTCGGTAGGCGAGAAAGCACGGACCTTGACGGTCACGATACCGCTGGTCGCATCGGTCTTGATGGAGACCATGTCCTCCCAGTAATCGAGCAGTTTTTCCGTCGAGGCATCCTGTTTGAGCCTCGCCAGCGGATCGATATCCGAATTTCCATAGAGTTTCTGGAAATCGACTTTGGACTGGAGGGCGGCCACCATGTCCTTGCTGGCAATAAAATTCGTGACGATCTGCGTGTCCTGAGCGATTTGCGCCGATGGTAGGCCCGTGACCTTGGCGAGCTGGTCCTTGCCAAGCGCCGGTGTCGAGGAGCGAACGGTGAAGCGTGTTTCGGACTGGTATTGATCCACGGCTATACGCGTGAAGTAGAAGACCGAAACGATATTCGGAATGATAATAATCAAAACCGCGGACGCCAGCATCAGCCGTCCGATGATTTGCTCGAGCGGACGGGGCCGTAAGCCGACTGCCTTGAACAGCTGGCTCCGCTTCGATGTCGAGAAGCGCAGCTTGCGCGCGGTCACGGACAGCTTCGCGGCAACATCGCGGCTGTGCTGGATCGCACTCAGCTGAACAGAGTCAGACGTCTTTCCGCTATCGTGAGCCATATGGAACCTTGTTGCCACTCCGTCGCATCTTACTACCTGTTTAATCTATAATAGGCTTCGATGGCCTGTTCGACCTTGTCGAAAACCATAAGTCTGCCGTCGACGAGCACCATACCCTTATCACAGTGCTTTTTGATCATGCCCATACTATGCGAGATCATGATGAGGTCGGAATGTTTTCGTCGGCTCTCGAAAGCGGCGCGACAGCGTTCCTGAAAGCGGGCATCGCCGACGGAGAGAACTTCGTCGACCAGGTAGCACTCGAATTCTATGGCCATGGAAAGCCCGAAGGCCAGACGCGCGCTCATGCCGGAGGAATAGGTGCGTACCGGCGCATTGATATAATCGCCCAGCTCCGCGAATTCCTCGACGAAACGGGAGACTCGTTTGACATCCTCTCCATAGGCGCGGGCGACAAAATGAAGATTTGCCTTGCCTGTCATAAAGGGGTTGAAGCCGCTGGCAAAACCCAGGGGCCAGGACACCCGCACGTCCTTGGTTATCCTGCCTGAATTTGCCAGCATGGTGCCGGCGATCATCCGCATGGTCGTCGACTTCCCCGCGCCGTTTACGCCGAGCAGGCCATAGGAATAGCCCGACATGAATTCGCAGCTTACGCGATCAAGGATGACTTTCTTGCCGTTCTGCGTCTTGAAGTGTTTCGACACGTTTTTGAAGCGGATCATCGGTTGTCCCTCACTATATCCGGTGATCCTCCACCGACGCCCAGATCAGCGACAGGGTGGTCCAGATAACGGTCAGGGCAAGCAATATCATCAACGGCGTCGTGAAACGATGCGGGAAGATGGCTTCATCCGGAAGCGTCGGATTGACGAAGACGGCGAGATAAAGCGTTTTGCGAAGCGCTTCGGCAAGCACCGTATCGTAGTTCCTTTGGGAGGCCTGATAGAGGTTCTCCGCGATCATCCGGTTCGTGTCCAGCTGCGAGTATTCCAGCAAAGCCTTGGAAAGGCTTGCATTTTCAGGGCCAGTCAGCTCCAGTTTCATCTTGTCGATCTGATCCTGGAGACTTTGCTGGGCAAGCGTCAATTGCTGATAGGCCGGCGAACTATCCGCATTTGACTGCCGCATCACAAAGAGGCGCGTTTCGAATTCGAGCTTCTGCGCGAGCAGCCCCGTCAGAAGCGCGCTGCTGCTGGTGGCCTGTGTCTCCGGACTGAGAAGCCCGGATTGATGCTGAAACTGATTGAGCGCGATCAGGGTGTCGCTGTAGGCTTTTCCGTTTTTCTCGACATCGCCCCGCATGCTCTGCACGATGTCGTCGCGCGCGCGCTGCGAAAGCTGGTTGATCAGCAATTCGCTCTCCTGAATGATAGCCTGGGAGAGCTTGACGGAATCATCCGGCGTGAATGCGCGCACCTTCAGGGTGATGATGCCCGAGGAGACGTCGATGTAGGCGCTGACGTGATTTGTCCAATAGTCCAGAAATTCCTCGTCGGATTGCGAGGAGCGAAATCGAGAGAGAAAATCTGCATCCTGCCGCGCAAACATGGACCGGTAGTCGAGTTTCTCGCCAATTCGCTTAAGGATTTCGGTCGAGTGGATGAAGCTCGTGACGACATAGGCGTCTTGCGAGGCGGAGCGCATGCTGAGAAGGCCTGAAGGCCCGGAACTATTGTCGGATGATGTACCGTCGCCCTTGTCGCTCGAACTGGAACTGGAAAGCGAGCGAACTGCGAAGCGAGCTTCGGCGACATACTGATCCGAAGCAATGAAGATGTAATAGACCGAGCACACCAGAAACGGCAGGATCACGAACAGCAAGAAGGTGATGAGCCTGATCGGCGGCTTTCCACCGGTCTGAAGCTCCGGATCGTGCACGCCGGGCGCCGGTATATATTCGATCTCTTCCAGATCGGTACGTTCGCGCCGTTCGGGGACCCACCGCCGAAACAATGACGGCAGAACATGACGAGCCGGCTTTACTTGCGGATACTGCTGGTCGACCGTCTCTTCAATGACTGTTTTGGGCATGTCGGCTTACACTCGTGTTCCGCAATTCCGGCGCGGTTGGTTTCATCGCCTCACGCACATAGTGATCAAAGATCAAATCTTCTTCGAGCATTAGTTCGGCAATATGCAACGAACGCAATCTCGTAGCAACGTCTTCAAGAGCGGTGTGCCTGGAGAGCAACGGAAGATCGCCGATCGAAATACCGAACAGTTCGCCTATCGCGTCTTGAAAATGGATGCTGTCGGTATCGTGTCCGACGACGGTAAAACGGGAAAGCAGGTCGATAGCCGCGGCGACATCGCCGCGCGTCGCCAGTTGCTCCGGCGTGGTGGTGACGAGTTGGCGGGTAACGGGCGATACTAGAACGTTCGTGACATTCTGGGGCGCTTTCTTGAGTGCGGTTTTAAGAGACGCCTCGTTTTCGAGATCGACTTCCGCGAAGTGTTCCGCCGCGGGCGCCAGGATGATCTTGTCGCGGTCGCCAAAGAAGGAGATCTGGGTTTTCGCCATGCGCTTCAGGAGAAAGATACGCAGAGCCAGCTCGTAATAGGGGTCGGTCAGCAGCACGATGGCCTTGAAACCCTTGTCGAGGAACTCCTCATAGTTCCGCAACAGCAAGCGTCCGCTGATGTAAATCGACTTGACGGCGTTGAGATGAAAGGCCTGGAGGGCTGTCTCATGGCCGAAGCGTTCCACCGACGACAGCTCATACTGAAAATGACGACCGCAGTGATAATCGAATTTGACCATCGGAAGGAGTTGCGTTTCCAGCCGCAAGATCTTCTGGGGGACCAGTTGCGATACTTGCGGTCGCCGATAGATCAGCAATCCCGACTTGGCGTCATGGATCATGAGGGTACTGCGCTCGGCGAGATCGGGAATGATCTTCGTATCGAGTTTGAAGCCGACCCGGCCGTTCTCATGGCGGCCTGAATCAATAACCGCCTGTCTGAGCTGGTCGCAGGGGCGGACCATCAACTCACCGTTCGCATCCGATACCCTGATATGCGGCAGATCGGAGAAACCGTCCGGGATGAGATAGCCCTCGAGAACCGAGCCCCGATCATATTCGAGATTAAACAGCAAGGCTGCCTCCTAGCGTTTCGGCCTGCTCGGCAGGGAGAATGCGCTGGTCTCGAAGAACCGTCAAAGTGTCGTATGTGCCTTCAATCACGTCGAGATTATCCAAATCTACCGGCGTTGCACGCCGGCTGAGTGTCCTTGTCACGAGGCCGCCTGTGCCTTGCGGGCAAGGAGGGCAAAGCACGGTCCACCGGGATGGTTGAGATCCTGATCCCTGATCACGATATCGCTGTATCCGAGCTTTTCCAGTAGGGTCAAAATGTCATCCCGATGCATCCAGAAATGCCGGTCCTTCATACCGCCGCAGAAGGATGCATTCGAGTTGGCGAGCTGGTAGCTGCGCTCGTAATAGCGCACGGGAACCCCCTCGATCGTCTTCGTCTCGATTTTACCGCTGAAAGGGCGACGTCGTACGTCGTCTTCGGGCATCGCCTCATCGAGGAAAAAATGCGTCCAGATGAAAACGGCGTTGGTGCGGTTTGCCAGTTGCCGCAAGAACTCCCCAGGGTCGGCCATGTGGTAAAGCACGCCTGAGGCGAGGGCGAAATCATAGACTTCGTCGTGGTCAGCAAGCCAAGCCTGAATGTCACCCAATAAAAACGAAGCGCTGTTGATATTGAGAATCTGTCTGGTCAGCAGGCATCTCAGAAAACAGAGGCGATTTGCTTCGATGGCGTCGATTCGCGCCGGCTGCTGGCGATCCAGCATATAGGTGTGCATTCCCTCCAGCGGTCCGACCTCAAGAATCTTCTTCCCCTTGATGGAGCCAAAGGTTTTTAACGCCCAGCTGATCCGGTCATCCGCATAAAGGGGAAGGCTCCCGGCTTTCAGCTTGAGGGCGGCGGGAAAGGCGCAACTCCAGCCCGGAAGAGCATCGATCGCATTCTGATGATCGGGTTTACCCTGTTCGTACTGATCAAATATCGCTCCGAGAGAGCTCTCCTGGGTCTTATTCTTGAATCGCTTTGGAAAGCCGAACATTGGCAAAACCTTCATTCCCATCGGTACTTCATTCAGGTTTCGAGGCCGGTCGAACCGGATATTCGTCACGGCCTCATGGCAGTATGTATTGTACCCATAACCACTCTGATGAATTCGTTCCGCTCGTTCGATTCTGCTGTGGCAAATCCGGCGAAGAACTAATCCGAAGTTTTACTGATCCCTCGTTGTCATGGTCGGCGTCTATGCTTCTGCCACGGTTTAGAGTTCGCGACTGCGATAGGCAAGAGCATGCTTATGAAAAGGGGAGGCGGAAAGGCGGCTTCAATCAGGTTGAGTATGATGAGCCTTACCTGACGTCATTCCTTAACGGATGCTTTTATCACTGCGTAAATATTAATTTAAATTTATACAAGATTGCTGGGATTAATTGCGTTACTCATGGTTTCAGCCTATAGGGCAAAGGTCGCGCAGCCATTGAGGGTGACGTGTGCTCACTAAGACAGCATACATTTTTTTGGCTGCGTGTGTCTTGAATGGGCTTGTTGAGGGGCGTCCATTATGCTTTTCAAGGCGCCAACGGATTTGTGAATAATACGCTGCTCCGACCAAGTTGGTCGTGATGGCTGGTATAAATTTGGGGTTATTCAATTGAATCGCGTAGGCGCGTTGCTAGTTTGCGTACTTCTGGCGGGATGTAACTCCGTATCCAGTGAAGGGCCATTGGCCGGTGCGATCGATGATGCCGCCGGGCAGTCCAGCGCCGAGCTTGGGCGCAAGAATGCCGCCGTTTTCGATGTCGTTGATATTGATAGCCGCACGGCGCGTCTCGTTTCCGACTATGTTTCCTCCGCGCTCAACCGTCGGTTTGGCATCGGTGGCGGCGTCGGGCGGGTGGTCATCGGCGTCGGCGATGCGCTTCGAGTCACCATTTTCGAAGCCGGTTCCGACGGTTTGTTCTCGACCGCCCAATCGAAACAGGTGTCGCTGGATATCGTCGTCCAGCCGGATGGAACGGCGGCCATTCCCTATGCGGGTTCCGTTAAATTCGCGGGCAAGACGCTTGAGCAGGCTCGCAAGGCGGTCCTGGCCGCGCTGGCGACCAAGGCTGTCGAGCCTGATGTCATTGTCACGAGCACGGGTACGGCATCACGCACTGTGACCGTTTCCGGCGCCGTCGGTCGTCCGTCGCTGGTTCCTCTGGACCTGACAAGCGAAAAGATCACGCAGGTGATCGCCAAGGCAGGGGGCCCTGTCACGCAGCCTTATGAAACCTCGGTCACCGTGGTTCGCGGCAACAAGATCGGCACTGCCCTTCTGAAGTCGATCGTCGAACACCCTTCCGAGGATATTTACGTTCAGCCTGGCGACCAGGTTTTCCTCGTACGCGACCCGAGAACCTTTACCCTTCTCGGTTCCGTCAAGGGTGACGGTCGTATCGAGTTCGGCGCCAACGATCTTAATCTTCTCGAAGCTGTCGCGCTGGGTCACGGCGCAATCGACGAGTCGACCAATGCCCAGGGCTTCTTCCTGTTCCGTTATGAAGAGCCTGATATCGTCCGGAGCCTGCTCGGCCCCGCCCGCTTCCAGGCGCTTCTGCAAAAGGGAATGGCGCCGGATTCCAAGGGGCGTTATCCGATCGTCTATCGATTCGACATGTCGCATCCCGACAGCCTGATCGTCGGGCAAACATTCCCGGTCAAGAGCCGTGATGTCATCTATGTATCGCGTCACCCCTCGGTCGACATCCGGAAGTTCCTGACGCTTATCGGCTCTCCGCTCGGAATCGCTTCCCAGGGTGCCTCGACGGCGGCTAATCTCGGGCAGTAAGCCTAGGGTAAGGGATGCGTGATTCACGCATCCCTTGTTGCATTGATCGAAGCTTTGATGCGGGCATCGAGATGATTCCGGCAGATGATCGTGTTCTTGAAAGACCGAAATTTACGAGGAATCGCAAAGTTTGGCGAGGAGTTGGCAAGGACCTGCTCGTATTCTTTCAAACGCCTAAGTTGCACGATTTGAAACTGATTGTGCGCCGACACCTTTCTCGCAAGGCGCTCTGTTCGTCGTTTTTTAACCTGACATGGCGTTCTGTACTTGGCTTTTTGCAGGTGACAACTGCAGATAATTATGATGTGAACGTTTATTAGATGAAGATGGCTACTTTCATCCTGGGACAGTTTAAAAAATAACGCCGAGAGATCATGACGATTGAAATTATCGGACGGGCGAGTATCGCCCCGGGGGCGGGTTCGATTGAAGAGCTGCAGCTCGTTCTCAAGGAAGGGCGTTGCACTGTTGGCCGCATTCCCGACGAACGCTGGGATCTCGCCCGCTTCTGGCATCCGGTCGTCGGTACCCAGGGAAAAACCTACAGCTACGCCGCCGGCGTCATGGCGGACATCTATTCTTTCGATCCGGCAGTCTTCGGTCTCTCGCAACGCGAGGCAATGCAGATGGATCCGCAGCAGCGCATCCTTCTGAACCTCGTCTGGCGGGATTTGGAAGATGCGAACTTGCCTGTCGACGGCTTCGATGGCGAGAGGGTCGGCGTCTATGTCGGTGCATCGTCACTTGATCATGGCAATCTGACCGCTGAGGACCCGGCAGCCGGTAGCCCATATTTCATGACCGGCAACACGCTTTCGATCGTTGCCAACCGTATTTCACATATTTTCGGCCTGCGGGGGCCGAGCATGACGATCGACACGGCCTGTTCCTCATCGCTTGTGGCGCTTGATCAAGCCGTGAGGGCGCTGGAATGCGGTGATATCGACACCGCGATCGTCGGTGGCGTCAATCTTCTGCTCCATCCGCTGTCCTTCGTCGGCTTTTCGCAGGCGCGCATGCTGTCGCCGGAAGGTCTTTGCCGAGCCTATGACGACAATGGCCGTGGTTACGTCCGCGCGGAAGGTGGGGCGGCCATCATTCTGCGCAGGACCGATCGCGCGCTCCGCGAAAAGGATCGCAGCTATGCCCGCATCCATGCGGTCGGGGTCAATTCTTCCGGTCGCACCAATGGCATCTCGCTGCCATCTAGGGATGCGCAGGCCGCTCTTCTGCGTTCGATCTACGAAGGGCAGAATATCGACGTCAACCGCATCGCCTTCATCGAAGGTCATGGCACAGGCACCAAGGTCGGTGACCCCGCCGAAGTCTGGGCGATCGGCGAGGTTATTGGCCGGAACCGGCGGGCGCCGGTGCCGGTCGGCTCGATCAAGTCCAATATCGGCCATACCGAACCTGCTTCCGGCCTCTTTGGCCTGCTGAAGGCAATGATAGCGCTGGAGAACAATTTTCTGCCGGCGTCGCTGCATTTCGACCAGCCGAATGAGAACATCGATTTCGAAGGATTGAACGTTCGGGTCAACACGTCGGCCATCGAGCTTCTTCCGGCAAAACGCCCACGCTTTGCCGGCATCAATTCTTTCGGCTTCGGCGGCACGAATGCCCATGTCGTCATCAGCGATCCCGATCCGGTTGCTCCTCCCGAGCCGCAGATGCGAGGCGACGGTGCGGTTTTCGTCGCGAGCGCACACACGGCTTCGGCGCTTTCGAGGTTGCTTGAGGACTATAAGAGTAGCCTGACGCGGGCGGAGCCCAAGGAGGCCCGGCAGATCGTCGCGTCCGCCGCGGCCAATCGTGAGCCCATGCGTCACCGTTTTGCGGCCAAAGCGAAGGACAGCGCGGCGGTGCTTGCGGCGATCGACGCGCATTTGTCGGGCGAGAGTTCGGTTGGTGAAACCGGGGAAGTGCCGGGCCAGGCCATCAAAATTGCCTTCGTCTTTTCCGGCAATGGATCGCAATGGGCAGGAATGGGCGTCGAGGCATATCAGGAAAATCGCCATTTCCGGCAATGTTTCCAGTCGTTCAGCGCTCTCTTCGAATATTATCTCGGCGAAAAGCTGACGGATATTCTGGTTGCCACCGATCTGAGCTTGCGGCTCGCGGATACCAAGATCGCACAGCCCCTGCTGTTTGCCGTTCAGGCCTCGCTGTCGGATTGCCTGGCGGCAGTCGGCGTGAAGCCCGATGTCGTCTTCGGCCATTCGGTCGGCGAAATTGCCGCCGCCTATGCTGCCAAGGCGCTGACGGCGGCCGAAGCGGTCGCAATCGTCGCCAAGCGCTCGCTGCATCAGGATCTTCTGGCCGGCGAAGGCAAGATGGCTGCTGTCGTTCTCAACGAGGACGCCGCGCTCGCCTTCGCCAAGTCGCATGGCCTGGACGATATCTGCATTGCGGCGATCAACGCGCCGAATTCGGTCACGATTTCCGGTCCCGTCCACGAGATCGAGGCGTTCAGGGATGCCGCTCGCAAGGCCCACATCGTCGCGCACGTGCTCGACATCAATTATCCCTTCCATCACCCGATCATCGACCGAGCGAAGGACGCTTTCCTGGCGGATCTGCCGGATGTCGCGCCGGATACCGGCACGGGTGCTTTTATTTCGACGGTGACCGGCGAGCTTCATGACGGGCGTCTGCTGGACACTCAATATTGGTGGCGCAACGTCCGCGACCCCGTGCTGTTTAAGGTTGCCTGTCAGGCGGCAATTGCGATGGGATGCAACCTGTTCATCGAGATCGCACCGCGTCCGATCCTGTCGAACTATGTGACGGAGATCGCCAAGCAGGCGTCCGTCCAGGCGGTTGCGATACCGACATTGCTGCGCGAGGCGCCGGTTTCCGGCCGCGATCCGGTTTCACAATCCTTTGCGCGCGCTGTCGCCCATGGTGCGCCGGCACTGCGTTCGCGCGGAAGTGCGACCCGCAACGCCTTCGTCAAGCTGCCGCCCTTGCCGTTCGAACCGGTCGAACTGCGCTCGCAGCCGACCACCGACGAGATCGACATTTTCGGCCGCGACGGCAAGAGCCCCTATACCTTGCTCGGCTGGCGCACGGATCCCAACAGCTCCAGCTGGAAGAACCATCTGGACGCACATCTTTTCGCCGACCTTGCCGAACACGTCGTTGACGGCAAGGCGATCCTGCCGGGAAGCGGTTTCATCGAGATCGCCGTCACCGCGATACAACAATATTACGAGACCGACGAGGTCGAGCTCGGCAATCTCGAAATCCTGCGGCCCCTGGAATTGCGCCATGACCGCATGGTGGAGCTGTCGACTATCCTGTCGCCGGAGACCGGCAACATCGAGATCCGCTCGCGTGAGCGGTTGAGCAATGACGACTGGACCGTCCACGCCGTTGCGCGCGGCCGCAAGCCGATCGGCCTCGGCGCGATCGAGCCGCTAGCCCAGCGTCGGTCCGAGGGCCGGAAGTCCGTCCTGACATCCGAAAAAACTTATGACATGGCGGAGCGTTTCGGGCTGCAATACGGCCCGCATTTCCGGCTTCTATCGAAGGCCGTTGCTTTCGGCCACGATGTCATTGAAGTGGATCTCAAGCGGGCTGCCGCTCCGAGCCACCCGTTTGCAACCTACAATGTCAATCCGATGTCGGTCGACGCGGCATTCCATGGTCTCGTCGCGCTATTCGAACAGCTGTCCGGCGACGAGGCCGGCGCGCCCTATATTCCTGTTCGCTTCGGTACCGTGCGGGTTTCGGGCAAGGGGAGGCCGGTTGCCAAAGCCGTCATAGAGATCGATCGGTTCAGCCGGAATTCGATCAAGGCCCGCTTCCGCATGTTCGATGCCGAGGGCGGTCAGATCGCTGCTTTCGACGATTGCCGCTTCCGCCGCACCTATCTGCGCCGGCACACGACGCTTGCCTCCGTCGCCTTCCACTATGAGACCGTGCCGTCGGCGATCTTCGGACGTCGGCCCGGTTCGGACATGGCGCTGCCGGATGCTTCTGTGCTGCAAGGCCCTGCGGGGACACATTCGTTCAACAATGCGACGCTGCTGCTCGATGCAGCGATTTATCGGGCATGTCACGAGATCGCGCTGGCGGTTGCGGGCAAGGGCGGGACAATTTCGTTTTCGAACCTTCCAGATGAGCCGGAGTTCCGGTCATTTCTGGTCAACTGCCTCTATATTCTGGAGGATGCCGGTATTGCCTCGGCAGGCGACGACGAGTGGCAAGTGCCGCTCGATTTCACCCTGCCGCCGGTCAATGAAGTCCTGCGAGAGCTTTATGGTGAGGATGCCGGCCGGGTTGCCGAGGCCGTTCTCGTCAACAATGCCTATCGCGAAGCGCTGGAGCGGCTCGCGGCGGTCCACAAGCACGTCCTCGGCCAGCCGCCGGTCAAGGCCGTCGTTCATACAGTCGGCGGAGCGACGCTGGAGCATGTGCTCGTTCACGCTCCGCTGAGCGGCAAGCGCCTTTCGATCATCGCCGAGACGCTGGCGGTATCCATGCAGGCCAATCCCGGCGCCGTCAGCCATATTCTGGAGGCGGGTTCGACATCCGCGGCCTTCAGCCGTCGTCTGGCGGCGATTGCCGCGAAGGCCGGAGCCTCCCTGATCATCGCCGAGCCGCGAGAGCAGGTGCGTCGCGCGCTTGAGATCGCCTTCGAGCGGGATGCGCATGTCATCGTCACAGAGCCTGCCAAGCTTGCGGATCAGCCGCTCGCCGACATCATTGTCGCGTCAGGCGATCAGAGCCAGCATCTTCTGTCCCGCGACGAAGGGTTGAAAGCCGCCATCCGCGCCGCAGCCGCATGCGGTTCGCAGCTTTTGTTCGCTGATCGTGCTCCGAGCGCCTTCAACGATTTTGCTTTCGGTCTGTCGGAAGGATGGTTTGCCGGCAGCCAGTCGCCGGAATTCCCGGTCGGCCAGCTCGGCACGCCGCAACAGGTCGAGGACATCTTCGCAGCACTTGGTTTCGCCAAGCCGCAAGTTGAAGAGACAGTTCTCCCGGAGGGTGTGCTGATCACGGCAATGGCCGTGTCCGAACGCGAAACAGCCGATGCTGGCCTTTTGTCAGATGCCGACACGTCGCTCTTGGTTTTGTCCGAGCGTGGGCAGCACCCTATTGGGGTTATCAAGGGGCAGGCCACCACAATCGACTTGGGAACAACGACTCGGAATCTTGGCGATGTCGTAACATCGCTCGACTATGAGCCACGTCGCATTCTCTATGTTGCTGAAAGACTGGGCGATCATGATGCGTCCGACCTCTCGCTGAGGCGGTTGCGGATGTTCGCTGAGCTGGTAGATGCCTTGGCACGTCGTGCTAGTGGCGACAGGCAGCGCTTGGTGATCATCGCTCCGGGCGGCTCACCGCTGGCCAAAGAGCGGGTTGATAGCGCCAATGCTGGTCTTTGGGCCTTCGCGCGCGTGTTGCAGAACGAATATGACGTCTTTTATGTGCACCTTCTCGACGCCGAGTCGGATGACGAGCGGGCGACCGCGGCTGTGGAGAGCATCCTTGCCGCCAAGACCGACAATAGGGAATGGACGCTGGATCGGGCAACCGGCGAAATCCGCGAGGTTCGCGCGGCCGCTGGTCCCTTTGCCTTGACCGATATGAGCCGCCGCGACGTCTCGGCCGCCACGATCCGGCAGCATACGAGCGGCCGCCTCGATAGCGTCGTTTGGGAAGAAACGAACCCGCCCGTGCCGTCGGGTGGCGAAGTGATTGTCGCGGTCGAAGCCACCGGCCTCAATTTCCGCGATGTCATGTGGGCCATGGGTCTGCTTCCGGAAGAGGCGTTGGAGGACGGGTTTGCCGGCGCCACGATCGGTATGGAATTCGCCGGTCGCGTTTTGGCGACAGGATCCGCCGTCGGTGATATTCAGCCGGGCGACAAGGTCATGGGGATCGGCCCCGCTGCGTTTTCGACCCATGTCCGTGTGCGCCGCGATGGCGTCACCAAACTACCGGAGAAGATGGAGACGGTTGCCGCGGCCACGGTGCCCGTTGCCTTTCTGACTGCCTATTACGCAATGGTCGAGCTCGGGCGTATTCAGCCCGGCGAAACGATCCTGATCCACGGTGCGGCCGGCGGTGTCGGTCTCGCCGCGCTTCAGGTCGCCAAGCTCAAGGGCGCCAAGGTGATCGCCACTGCGGGCACCGTCGAGAAGCGCCGTTTCCTGGAGATGCTTGGTGCCGACCATGTGCTCGATTCCCGCTCGCTGGATTTCGTCGCGGGCGTTCGCCATTTCACGCGGGGCGAGGGCGTCGATCTCGTGCTGAACTCGCTGTTCTCCGAAGCGATGGAGCGGAGCATCGAACTAGTCAAGCCGTTCGGACGCTTCCTGGAATTGGGCAAGCGCGACTATTACTCCGACCGCAAGATCGGCCTGCGCCCCTTCCGCCGCAACATCAGCTATTTCGGCATCGATGCCGATCAGTTGCTGGTCAGCGCTCCGGCTCTCACGAAGCGGATATTTGCCGAGATCGGTGAGCTCTTTGCCGCCGGTAAGCTGACGCCGCTGCCCTATCGGGCCTTCGGCTACGACGAGATCGGCAGCGCTTTCCGGCTGATGCAGAATGCAGGCCATATCGGCAAGATCGTTGTCCGCCCGCCTGTTTTGGGTGTCGATCGCGTCTTGCCGGCGCCGGCGAAATCGTTGCGGCTCGACTCCGATGGTATTTTCCTTGTGGCCGGCGGCATCGGCGGCTTCGGTCTCGCCGCTGCCGATTGGCTATTCTCCAAAGGGGCACGCCGCATCGCGTTGTGCTCGCGCCGTGGCGTGGCCGACGAGGAGACGCTGAGAGCCGTTAGCGAATGGGAAAAGAAAGGCGCGATCGCAACGCTGCACGCCTGCGATATCACCGATGAGTTGGCCGTCGAATCCCTGCTCGGCTCGCTTCGCTCCGAAGGCGCCTTGAGGGGCGTTATCCATGCGGCAATGGTTCTGGACGATGCGCTGCTCGCCAACCTGACGCAGGAACGCAACAAGCCCGTTATTGATGTGAAGGTTCGTGGCGCTGACGTCCTCGATCGTTTGACCAGATACGATCGCCTCGATCTATTCCTGCTGTTTTCCTCGGCAACGACCATGCTCGGCAATCCGGGGCAGGCGAATTATGTTACCGCGAACGGCTATCTCGAAGGCTTGGCGCGCGCGCGCCGCGCCGCCGGGCTACCGGCGCTTGCCGTCGGCTTCGGTGCCATCGCGGACAAGGGATTTCTGGCCCGCAACGGCGAGGTCAACGAACTCCTGTCCAAGCGTATCGGCAAAGCCGCCTTGAAGGCACGCACTGCGCTTGAGCAGGTCGAGCGCTACATGCTTGCCGATACCGGCAAGGTCGAAGCCGCAGCCGTCATGATCGCGGAGATCGATTGGAGCGCTGCCCGTATGCTGCCGATTGCCGGTCGGTCGCTGTTCGAGCCGCTCATGCGCCACGCGGGCAACCACCAAACCCTGAATGACGGCGATACGATCGATCTCAGGGAACTGATCAAGGGCAAGTCCGAGGACGAGGCGCTGGCCGCTCTGCACACGCTCGTCGCTTCGGAGATCGCCGCGATCCTGCGCGTGACGGAAGATACGATCACACCTGACAAGGTGTTGAAGGATATCGGCCTCGACAGTCTGATGGCGATGGAGCTTGGTATGAGCTTCCAGCAGAAGACTGGCTTCGACATTCCCTTAAGCGGTGTCGGGGAGGGGACAACGGTCAGCGACGTGGTCAGCCGCCTGTGCGATCGTGTCATGAACCGGAGTGGCGAGGAGGCCGCGAGTTCGGCGGCGGGCGAGGATCAGGTGGTCAGCCGCCTGGTGCAGAGCCATTCCCTGCAACAGAAAAAGGCCGCGCAGTCATGACGCAGGATGCCAATGACGATACTCCCGCCGGCGACCGGAAGAGCAGCCTGCTGGAGCAGATGCGCCGCGTCGGTGAAGCTTCGGGACGCAATCGGGCCGAACGGTTGAACAAGCAGGCGCAGCAGCCGGTGCGCCAGGCGACGCGCTTTGAGGATTTGCCGGAATACAAGCGCGTGATGACGCAGAAGATTGCCGGCGAGATGGCGGGCATCACCAATCCCTTCTATCGCTCGCATGATGTTGCCGCCGGCGCGACGACGCGAATGGGCGGACGTGACTTCATCAACTTCGCCTCCTACGACTATCTGGGCACCAATACGGACCCGGTGGTGACGGCCAGCGCCAAGGAGGCCATCGACCGCTTTGGCATTTCCGCCTCCGCCAGCCGGCTTGTCGCTGGAGAGCGGCCGGTCCATGTGGAGCTGGAGCAGCGGCTTGCCAAGCTCTATGGCGTCGGTGACGCCGTCTGCTTCGTCAGCGGTTACCTGACCAATGTCGCCGCGATCGGCTGCTTGATGGGCCCGCAGGATCTCGTCATCCATGACGAGTTCATCCACAATAGTGTGCTTGCTGGCATCAAGCTTTCCGGCGCAGCGCGTCGTCTGTTCAAGCACAATGA
This sequence comes from Rhizobium sp. RCC_161_2, assembly GCF_041355235.1. Taxonomy (NCBI): domain Bacteria; kingdom Pseudomonadati; phylum Pseudomonadota; class Alphaproteobacteria; order Hyphomicrobiales; family Rhizobiaceae; genus Rhizobium; species Rhizobium sp. RCC_161_2. The sequence goes on from NZ_JBFUPL010000004.1 coordinate 468,246, forward strand.
TACCGAGAATCTAGAAAGCATCCTGAAGACGCTGTCGTCAGATTTCCGCCGCATCCTGGTGATCGTCGAAGGTGTCTATTCCATGGACGGCGACATCGCCGATCTCCCGGCATTGCTGGAGCTGAAGGCGCGCTACGGCTTCTGGCTGATGGTGGACGAGGCGCATGCGCTCGGCATCCTGGGCACGAGTGGTCGCGGCACTTTCGAGCATTTCGGGGTCGATCCGCGCGACGTCGACATCTGGATGGGAACGCTTTCGAAGACGACGTCGAGCTGTGGCGGCTACATCGCCGGTAGCAGTGCGCTTGCCGATATCCTGAAGGCCGAGGCCGGCGGCTTCGTTTATAGCGTCGGCCTTGCTCCGGTTCTGGCGGCGGCGGCTATTGCGGGTCTGCAGATTCTGGAATCAGAGCCGGATAGGTCTGCGCGGCTCCGGCACAACGGCAATCTGTTCCTGGAATGTGCCACGCAGGCGGGCCTTGATACTGGCCTGAGCCTCGGTTTTTCGGTCGTGCCGGTTATCGTCGGCGATTCACTGCGCGCCGTGCAGCTTTCCAACGATCTGCTGAATGAGGGCATCAATGTGCTGCCCATCATTCATCCGGCGGTGCCCGAAGGCATGGCACGCCTGCGCTTCTTCATCACCTGCGATCATACAGAAGAGCAAATTCGCCATTCTGTCGCCGTAACTGCCCGAAAACTCAAAGATTTACAGGATCGGAATTTCGGCCTAGGGTCCATCGACATGGACAAGGTGATGCAGTTATTGCCGACGCGCCAGACCTCCGGCGCATCATAACGTCAAGGCGATCATTTCATGCATGTTATCGTCACCGGAGGCTCAAGCGGGATCGGTCTGGCGGTAGCCAAGCTCTATGCCGGCAGGGGGGATCGCGTTTCCCTTCTCGCCCGTCACTTAGGGCGTCTGGAACAGGCGCGCAACGAGCTTGCCGCCGTCTCGGGTACCGATCCTTCCCGCATCCAGATTGCTTCCGTCGATGTCGCATCCGCCAGTCAGACCTTGGAGGCTGTCGCGCTCTGCGAACGCGCCTTCGGTCCTTGCGACATCCTCGTCGCCTCGGCCGGAATTGTCGAGCCTTCAGCTTTCGACGCGATGTCGGCGTCGGTCTTTGACGAACAGATCGCGACGAACCTCCTCGGAACGGCGAACGTCGTGCGTGCGGTCTACAAGGGCATGAAGGCGCGCCGTGGTGGCAGGATCATGATGATCTCTTCTGGCGCCGCGCTGATCGGCATATACGGCTACACGGCCTATTGCGCCTCGAAGTCGGCTCTGGCCGGTTTTGCGGAAGCGCTGGGCGCCGAGGCGGGTGCTGCCGGAGTTCGCGTCTCTATCTGCTTTCCGCCGGATACGCTCACGCCGCAATACCGCCGCGAAATGTCGATGCGGCCCGCCGAGGCGGAGCTTCTGATGGGCACCGTGAAGCCCTGGAGCGCCGACGCAGTGGCGGCAAGGATCGTTCGGGGTCTCGACCGCGGCAAGGCTAAAATCCATTTCGGATTGTCATTGACCGCGCTCGCCTATTTCGGCCCGTTGATAAAACCGCCGCTGATGTGGTGGTTTTCCCGTAAAATGAGAAAAATAACTGGGCAAGGAGATGAGGTAAGTCTTGTCGATGCGGTCGATGGAGGCTTTGATCGCGGGAAGTGAGCACGGAGTTTGCTCAACCCGTGCGACAGTGCTGCGCGCTCGGTAAAGGCGCGCAAGAGACGAAAAAAATTGGAAGGGGGCCGCGTTCGTTCCGGTGTTAGGAAGAGCTGTGGTGGTTGGCGGATATTTGGACGATATAGTTTTGAAGCTTCATGATTTTCCAGCTCTTCTGACGGTTGCCTGCTTCGCGTTCTCCTGCGTCGTCATCTTCCTGACCGATCCCTTTGCGATGCCCGCTGCCATTAACAAGCAGAATCGTACCGAGAGAAGCTTGAGGCGGCGAGCCTTTGAATGGGCTGCAAAAATTCCCGTCATCGCTCTGGTCTATGCTGGTTTCTTCGCTATTTCCTGGCGCCCGCTTTATGGCGCGCAGGGCGCGATCAGCTTTTTCGTCATCTTCACCGGCATTTCGCGCGCAAAATTCCAGTTCATCCGCGAGCCCCTGGTTTTCTCCGACATCGCGCTGGTGGTCGATGTTTTCAAATACAAGGAAATTTTCTACGCGAGTTCCCTGAATGTCGTCTTCTGGATCATCGCGCTTTCCTATGTGTTCGGGGTCAGTGGTCTTTACATGTATTTCGAGCCGTCGATCCTGCCCAACAGCAACGGCTTCCTTTGGGTTCTCGTGATGCTGGCCGTCGCCTTCGGTCCTTGGCTTGCCTTGTTCAGCCGCATCGTCAGCGATCCGGTCTGTCGTTTCACGCAGAAGGTTCTGGGCAAGGTCGACGTCAAGAAGGACACGGTCAGGTTCGGCACGTTCGAATCCGTCGTCTTCCATTTCGTCATCTGGGTCGGCGTCAGGCGCGAGGCAATCGTCACGCAGCTGTCGGAACGCCTTATCTCCGTCCTCCACGAGCTTTGGGAGCATGGCGACGACGAGCCGCTGATCGTCGTCTGGCAGTCCGAATCCTTCATCGATCTCCGGCATTTCGGTGTGGAAAACGTCAAACTGCCCAATCTCGACCGGCTGCGGGAGCAGGCGGCGCAATGGGGGCGGATGACCAGCGTTTTTGAGGGCGGCTATACGCTACGCACCGAATTTGCCGTTTTGAGCGGCCTGCTGCCGGAAAACGTTCATATCGACGCGAGCTATCCCTATCTGCGCGCCAGCCACTACAAGGATGTCGTCTGGCCGGCGCGGCTGAAGAAAGTCGGCTGGAAGACACAGTTCATCCATCCCTATGACAAGACTTTCTTCCTGCGTCACAAGGCCATGCCGCAACTCGGCTTCGACCGGATGATGATGCTGGACGAATTCGATCACAGACCCGATCGTGATGGACCCTATGTCAGCGATCTGGCGCTGACGAAGAGCGTGATTCGCGCAATCGACGAGGACGGAGCGGCGAAGAATTTCGTCTTCGTCGCCTCCATGGCGAATCATGGTCCCTGGGAGCCCGGCCGCTGCGGCGATCTGACGGATCCTGTGGATATTTATAGCGAATTGCTGATGCGCGCCGATCATGCGCTCGGCAATCTCGCCCATCATCTCGACAGGCTCGATCGCCCAGTCTGGCTGCTCTTCTACGGCGATCATGCGCCGCTGCTGAAGGCTTTCGCCGATCCTTTCCCGGATCCGCGCACGGACTACATCATCGTTCCGCTTGGACGCGCCAGGGCACATTCGCAAAAGCCGATGCCGCCACAGGAAGAAGCGCCCTGGAACCTCATCGGCACCTTGCTGCGCTACGCCGGCCTCAGCACCGAGGTCACGGAGTGATGGCAAGCGGGCAGGGGGCTGGCGGGCAGGAGACTGCGGCGCGCGTCTTTCTCTTCCTGCAAGGGCCGTCATCGCCGCTTTTCGTCGAAATAGCCAAGGGGTTGGAGGCCGCGGGCTGCCGCTGCATCCGCATCAACCTCAATCCCGGTGACTGGATGTTCTGGCATCGCCGCGGCACCTTCAATTTTCGCGGCGGTTTCAGAGGCTGGCGCGATTATGTCCGCCACCGAATCGAGGAGGACAAGGTCACGGACGTGATTCTTCTTGGCGAGGAGCGTCCCTATCATCGGGTGGCGATCGAAGAGGCGCGGCGGCGGGGCGCAGAGATCAATATCGTCGAGATGGGATATCTGCGTCCGGATTGGGTGACGCTTGAGCGTGACGGAATGTCGTCCAATTCGCGCTTTCCCGTCGATCCGCAGCATATCCTGCAAGCAGCGGATGGGCTGCCCGAGCCGGACTGGACGCGTCGCTTCAGCCACAGCTTCCTTGCCGAGGCGGTCTACGATCTTCTCTACAATCTCCCGAATGCCTTCCTGTGGTTTCTTTATCCCAACTACCAGCGCCATGCGCTCTACCATCCGCTGGTGGAATACGCGGGCTGGCTTCGCCGCCTGCCGTCGGGCGGCAGGCGCGCGCGGGAGGCAGACGTGACGATCGAAGGCCTGGTTGCCGACGGGACGCGATTCTTCGTCTATCCCTTGCAGCTTCAGACGGATTACCAGCTGCGCTCGCATTCTCCCTTCCACCAGCAGCAGGATGCCATAAGGCAGATCATACGATCCTTCGCCGGTCATGCGGCCCCGGACTCACATCTGGTGGTCAAGCTTCATCCTCTCGATAATGGGCTGGTCGACTGGAAGCGCTATGTCGACGGCGCCGCCGCCGCCCATGCCGTTTCGTCGCGCGTCCACTTCATCGACGGCGGCAATCTCGAAAAGTTGATCGCAGCGAGCCGTGGCATGGTGACGGTCAATTCCACGGCAGCGCTTTCGGCCCTGCAGGCCGACAGGCCGGTAAAGACACTCGGAGCGGCCATCTACGATATCGAAGGTCTGACCGACCAGAAGCCATTGGATTTCTTCTGGGAAGCTCCCGCGGCGCCATCGGCCGATATTCGCGGCGCGTTTCTGAAATTGCTGGCCGCCTCCATCCAGGTGCGTGGGAATTTCTACTCCCATTCCGGCGCACGCGCCGCGGCGGTTACGATCGCGGAGCGGCTTCTAACCCGGACCGTCAACTTGCCAGGCGCCTATATCGACCCGCCACCACGGCAGAAGCCAGTGAAAATCGATATTTCCTAAGCGTCTATCGAGCCGAAAGCACGATCAGCTTCGGAAAAGCAGCACCGCTCACTCTCGCATATGTGAGTCGCCGATGGGGCTACCGACCCCAAAATTGACATAACGGCACCTTACATAAGGAATCATAGTAAACTTAACGCGTCGATTCGACGTTAAGACAAGAGCGAATATGCGGTTTGCCGGGAGCAAACGTCATGGATGGCAGTAAGATGGAACGGTTTATGCTGAAGGAGCTGCTGGCGATCATCGCAGCTCTCGTGCTTGTTTCGGCAGTGCTTTTGACGATCGTCATCACGGGCAACTACTGAGCGGCACGCCTCGGCGGGCCCGGTTCCATTCGTGCGCAAGATATAGAGGGTGCTCTCTCCCCGAAGTGAGAACGAGCGCTGAACAATTGCGAAGCGCGCGACTTTGCCTATTCATTTTTTTGAAAAAATGGTGGGCGATGAGAGACTCGAACTCCCGACATCCTCGGTGTAAACGAGGCGCTCTACCAACTGAGCTAATCGCCCTTCAGCGAAGCGGTGCAATTGCCCGCCGCGTTTCGGTGGCCGTGATCTATGCGGAACGACGAAAAACCGCAAGAGTGTTTGTGAAGATTTTTTGATTTTTTTGTTCGCGCCGTCTCGGCGCAGGTTATCAACAATATGTGCTTTCTCGAAAGCAGGCCGGGGGAGGGCGGGGCGTATCAGCCGTTTTAGAAATGCGTGGGGCGCGAACCTGCCATGCTAAATCGATGGAACCGAAACGCGCCGGCGTCGCTTCTGAAAACAATTCGCAATCTGTCATGGATTTGTATTCAAACCTGCTTGACACCCAAACACGAACCCCGTAGTTAGCCGCTCATCGAACGGCCAAGGCCGCTTTGATGGGTGCGAAAGCATCCGGAACGCTTTGAAATGAATGCGGGTGTAGCTCAGTTGGTTAGAGTGCCGGCCTGTCACGCCGGAGGTCGCGGGTTCGAGCCCCGTCACTCGCGCCATTTCAAAGAATGAATTCCGGGTTTTTGCCGGACCGTCAGGTCAAACAATGCGCGGGTGTAGCTCAGTCGGTTAGAGTGCCGGCCTGTCACGCCGGAGGTCGCGGGTTCGAGCCCCGTCACTCGCGCCATTTCGCTTCAAGTAACTACAATCAATCATCTATTTGCTGCGATTGCGAAAGGCCCTTTTCGCCTTTGCGCCGATTTGTCGCGATATCGTTGCAACACATTGATAAGTCCGCTTCGCTAGTGCTTGAAGCGAGATATTCAAAAGGCTTGCGCCCGCGCTCCGGCTGCGCTAACCACGGCTTTGTTGCAACGCTCTTTCGCTTGTTGGGCATTTGCTCAAAGGCGCCGCCCCGGCGCTCATGGCAGGCAGGGATGGACATGATGACTGGACTGCTCAGTTCCTATATTCCGATAGCGATTTTCATTGGTATTGCCGTAGTGATCGGCCTGGCGTTGTTGATCACGCCGTTTGCCGTCGCCTTCAAGGCGCCCGATTCGGAAAAGCTCTCGGCCTATGAGTGCGGCTTTAACGCATTCGATGACGCCCGTATGAAGTTCGATATCCGGTTCTACCTGGTGTCGATCCTCTTCATCATCTTTGACCTGGAAGTCGCCTTCCTCTTTCCCTGGGCCGTATCCTTCAGTGCGATCGGCTGGCTCGGGTTCTGGTCGATGATGGTGTTCCTCGCGGTGCTGACCATCGGCTTTATTTATGAATGGAAAAAGGGAGCCCTGGAATGGGAGTAGCCCAAAGCAACACGACGCTCGTTGGGCCGCAGCCGAAGGGGATCATCGATCCCGCGACAGGCAAGCCGGTTGGCAGCAATGATCCGTTCTTCGGCGAGATCAACAATGAACTCGCCGACAAGGGCTTTCTGGTCACCTCGACCGATGAGCTGATCAACTGGGCCCGTACCGGCTCGTTGATGTGGATGACCTTCGGGCTCGCATGCTGCGCCGTCGAAATGATGCAGGTTTCCATGCCGCGTTACGACGTCGAGCGCTTCGGTTTCGCGCCGCGTGCGTCGCCGCGCCAGTCGGACGTCATGATCGTCGCCGGCACGCTGACCAACAAGATGGCTCCGGCGCTGCGCAAGGTCTATGACCAGATGCCGGAACCGCGTTACGTCATCTCGATGGGCTCCTGCGCCAATGGCGGCGGCTACTATCACTATTCCTATTCGGTTGTGCGCGGCTGCGACCGCATCGTGCCGATCGATATCTACATACCGGGCTGTCCTCCCACAGCGGAGGCGCTGCTTTACGGCGTGCTTCTGCTGCAGAAGAAAATCCGGCGCACCGGCACGATAGAACGGTAAGGCAGGGGACAAGGTATTATGAGTGAAGCCCTGAACGAGCTCGCCACCTATCTCACGGAAGTTCGTGGCGCCCTGATTTCGTCCAGCGAGATCAAGTACGGCGAACTGAATGTGACGACGACGGCCGAAAACGTTATCGCACTGCTGACCTTCCTGCGTGATGATGCCAAGTGCGGCTTCGTCAACATGACGGATATTTGCGGCGTCGACTGGCCGCAGCGCCCTGACCGCTTCGATGTCGTCTATCATCTGCTGTCGCCGAAGAAGAATCTGCGCATCCGCGTCAAGGTTCCGGTCGCCGAAGATCAGCCTGTTCCGTCGGCCTGCGGCATCTATCCGGGTGCCGACTGGTTCGAGCGCGAAACCTGGGACATGTACGGTGTTCTCTTCACCGGCCATCCTGATCTGCGCCGTATCCTGACTGACTACGGTTTCGAAGGCCACCCGCTGCGCAAGGATTTCCCGACCACCGGCTTCGTTGAAGTTCGTTATGATGACGCTGCCAAGCGCGTCGTCTACGAGCCGGTCGAGCTGAAGCAGGAATTCCGCAACTTCGATTTCTTGTCTCCTTGGGAAGGCACGGACTACGTGCTGCCGGGCGATGAGAAAGCAAAGGCATAATTTGATGGTGTGTGGCGGGCTTTCAGCCTGCCATTCTCTAGAATACCTGAAAACGCGAGCCCGTCGCCATGACAGAACATAACGTCCGCAACTTCAACATTAATTTCGGTCCGCAGCATCCGGCTGCGCACGGCGTTTTGCGTCTTGTCCTCGAGTTGGACGGCGAAATTGTGGAACGCGTCGATCCGCATATCGGCCTGCTGCATCGCGGCACGGAAAAGCTGATCGAAACGAAGACCTATTTGCAAGCCGTTCCTTACTTCGATCGCCTCGACTACGTGGCGCCGATGAACCAGGAACATGCCTATGCGCTGTCCGTTGAAAAGCTGCTCGGTATCGAAATTCCGATCCGTGGTCAGCTGATCCGCGTGCTCTACTCGGAAATCGGCCGTATCCTTTCGCATCTCTTGAACGTTACGACGCAGGCGATGGACGTCGGCGCGCTGACGCCGCCACTCTGGGGCTTCGAAGAGCGCGAAAAGCTGATGGTGTTCTACGAGCGCGCCTCGGGTTCGCGCATGCACGCTGCCTACATTCGTCCGGGCGGCGTTCACCAGGATCTGCCTGAAAAACTGGTTCAGGATATCGGCGATTGGTGCGATCCCTTCCTGAAGGCGCTCGACGATATCGACGACCTTCTGACCGGAAACCGCATTTTCAAGCAGCGCAACGTCGACATCGGCGTCGTCTCGCTGGAAGACTGTTGGGCCTGGGGCTTCTCGGGCGTCATGGTCCGCGGCTCCGGCGCCGCCTGGGACCTGCGCCGCTCGCAGCCCTATGAGTGCTACTCGGATCTGGAATTCGACATTCCGATCGGCAAGAACGGCGACTGCTACGACCGCTATCTGATCCGCATGATCGAGATGCGCGAATCCGTTCGCATCATGAAGCAGTGCGTCAACCGTCTGCTCGGCGATGCCAAGACCGGTCCGGTCTCCTCGCTGGACGGTAAGGTCGTGCCGCCGAAGCGTGGCGAGATGAAGCGTTCGATGGAAGCGCTGATCCACCACTTCAAGCTCTACACCGAAGGTTATCACGTCCCGGCCGGCGAGGTTTATTGCGCCGTCGAAGCGCCGAAGGGCGAGTTCGGCGTCTATCTCGTCTCCGACGGCTCGAACAAGCCATATCGCTGCAAGATCCGCGCCCCGGGCTATGCGCATCTGCAGGCCATGGATTTCATGTGCCGCGGCCATCAGCTTGCCGACGTCGCGGCCGTGCTCGGTTCGCTCGACATCGTGTTCGGTGAGGTGGATCGCTGATGCAGCAATGGCTGGTCATCGCTGCTGCGTTGCTTGTTGCTTCGGGCGCTTCCGCCCAGCAAGTCGGCAAGACGCAGACGTTGCCCAGCATCTCTCTGCAAGGTTCGAATGCGAAAAGCCCGAATGTTGCGAAGGGTGGGGATGGAGTCTCACCGGGCACGGAATCGACCATGGCCGATCTCGTGTCACGCGGTTATGAAATCAAGGCCGCTGTGCCGAACGGCGGAAAGTTTGTTGTGTTTATGCAAAAAGACCAGTCGGCCTATGCCTGCGAATTCTTGTCCCTGACAGATACGCGGTGTGGGTCCATAAACTGAGATAAGGCGTGAAAGATGTCCGTTCGTCGACTAGCCGAAGATCAATTCCAGCCAGCAGCCTTCGCCTTCAACAAGGAGAATGCGGTTTGGGCGGAAAAGACGATCAAGAAATACCCAGAGGGTCGCCAGCAATCCGCGATCATCCCGCTGATGATGCGCGCGCAGGAGCAGGAAGGCTGGGTCACCAGGGCGGCTATCGAGACGATCGCCGACATGCTGGACATGGCCCACATCCGTGCGCTTGAAGTCGCGACCTTCTACACGCAGTTCCAGCTGAACCCGGTCGGCACAAAGGCGCATATCCAGGTTTGCGGCACGACGCCCTGCATGCTGCGCGGCGCTGAAGGGCTGGTGAAGGTCTGCAAGAGCAAGATCAATAGCCACGCCTTCGAACGCAATGCCGATGGCACGCTCTCCTGGGAAGAGGTCGAATGTCAGGGCGCCTGCGTCAATGCACCGATGGTCGTGATCGGCAAGGATACCTATGAGGATCTGACGCCTGAACGTCTCGAAGAGATCATCGATGCATTCTCCGCAGGCGAGGGCAGCAAAGTTCCGACCGGTCCGCAGATCGACCGCGTCTTCTCCGCGCCGGAAGGTGGCCTGACGTCGTTGACGACAGAGGCTCCGAAAGCAAAGAGCGCGAGCAGCAAGGCTGCGAGCAGCACTTCGGGCAAGGTCGACGCGGCTCCGGTTCCTCCGTCGGAAGCGGCTCGCCCAAAGAGCACCGACGCTGAAACCAACGCAGCGCTGAAGACACCGGCGACCGCGCCGGCCGCTGCCGCCAAGAATGCCAAGGCAGCCGAGGCGCAGCCGCTTTCCGAGACTACCGCCGCCGAGCCCGTCAAGGCGCTGGCCAGCAAGACCGAAAGCACACAGAAGCCGGCATTGACCGACAAGAACCGTCCCGCCGGCATCGAAAAGCCCGCGACCCCGGATGACCTGAAGCTGATTTCCGGCGTTGGCCCTAAGATCGAGGCCATCCTGCACGAATTGGGCATTTTCACCTTCGCGCAGGTCGCAAGCTGGAAGAAGGCCGAACGCGAATGGGTCGACGGCTATCTGAATTTCAAGGGCCGGATCGAGCGTGACGACTGGATCAAGCAGGCCAAGGCACTCGCTAAGGGTGGCGAAGCGGAATATATCAAGGTCTTCGGCAAGAAGCCGCGGTAAGAGGTGAAGCATGTTACAAGATCAAGATCGCATCTTTACCAATATCTACGGCCACAAGGACAAGTCCCTGAAGGGCGCAATGTCGCGCGGCCATTGGGACGGTACCAAGCAGATCCTCGAAAAGGGTCGTGACTGGATCATCAACGAGATGAAGGCGTCCGGCCTTCGCGGGCGTGGCGGCGCAGGCTTCCCGACCGGCCTCAAGTGGTCCTTCATGCCGAAGGAAAACGACGGCCGTCCGCACTACCTCGTCGTCAATGCCGACGAGTCGGAGCCTGGCACCTGCAAGGACCGCGACATCATGCGCCACGATCCGCATACGCTGATCGAAGGCTGTGTCATCGCCGGTTTCGCCATGGGCGCCAACACCGCCTATATCTACGTTCGCGGCGAATATATGCGTGAGCGTGAAGCGCTGCAGGCAGCGATCGACGAGTGCTACGATGCCGGGCTTCTCGGCAAAAACAATAAGTTGGGCTGGGATTATGATGTTTACGTTCATCATGGCGCCGGCGCTTACATCTGCGGCGAGGAAACTGCGCTGCTCGAAAGCCTGGAAGGCAAGAAGGGCCAGCCGCGCCTGAAGCCGCCATTCCCGGCCAATATGGGTCTCTACGGCTGCCCGACCACCGTCAACAACGTCGAGTCGATCGCCGTTGCCCCGACGATCCTGCGCCGCGGCGCCGGCTGGTTCTCCTCCTTCGGTCGCCCGAACAATGTCGGCACGAAGCTGTTCATGCTCTCCGGTCACGTCAACCGTCCTTGCACGGTCGAGGAAACCATGGGCATCACCTTCCGCGAGCTGGTCGACAAACATGCCGGCGGCATTCGCGGCGGCTGGGACAATCTGCTTGCCGTCATTCCCGGCGGCGCGTCGTGCCCGATCGTTCCGGCGGCTGACATCATCGATTGCCCGATGGATTTCGACGGCCTGCGCGAAGTCAAGTCATCCTTCGGTACGGCGGCGGCCATCGTCATGGACAAGTCCACCGACGTCATCAAGGCGATCGCCCGCATCTCGGCCTTCTTCAAACATGAAAGCTGCGGTCAGTGCACGCCGTGCCGTGAAGGCACTGGCTGGATGTGGCGCGTGCTTGAGCGTATGGCCAAGGGCAATGCGCAGAAGCGCGAGATCGACATGCTGTTCCAGGTGACGAAGCAGATCGAAGGTCATACCATCTGTGCGCTCGGTGACGCCGCCGCATGGCCGGTACAGGGCCTGATCCGCAACTTCCGCCCGGAAATCGAAAAGCGCATCGACCAGTACACGGCCAATGCGACGAGCCACGGCGCAGTGCTGGAAGCAGCCGAGTAAGGATGACGATGGCGAAGACCTCAGATACCAGGCAGGACAGCGGAGCGGCCGATGCATCGGCTGATCTCGGCCGTATTGCCGCGGATATGCTGCGGAACGCGCCGGTCATGCCGATCCATCCGTTGATGGCGCATCCCGCGGCGGCGTTCGCCGCAGCTGCCGCCATCGGCTTCGGTTTCACGTCGCAGATCGCCGGTGCGTTCTTCGGCGCGCTGCAGGGCGCGGTCGAAGCGACGAACAGGCAAGCTGTTGCGCCGGATGAAGAAAAGCCGGTGGCGAAGAAGGATGGGGCAGGGGAGGCGAAGCCGGTCAAGGTGTCGCCTGCTGCCAAGCCCACCATTGCAAAGCAGGCAGCGGTGAAGAAGGTCGAGCCGAAGCAGGTCGCAGTGAAAGCTGCGCCAGCAAAGGTGCCGGCCAAAGCCAAAGCCAAGATTGCCGCTGAGGCGCCGGTTGCGGCAAAGCCAGCGGCGGCTCCGGTACGCAGCCGCAAGGCTGCCGTGAAGACGGATGACCTGAAGCGGATTTCGGGCATTGGTCCGAAGCTGGAGCAGGTTCTGAACGGACGCGGCATTCTGCGGATTGCCGATATCGCCGCCTGGAGCGACGCGGATATCGATCGGATCGACGCGGAGCTTGGTTTCGATGGCCGTATCCGCCGTGACGATTGGGTCGGCCAGGCAAAGGCGCTCCAGCCGAAAGGCCGGGCTTGAGAGTTTTCCACGGCTGATCCAGCCTTGGAGCGAGAATGAGCGGTGGACATGGTGCGAGCACGGCTCGTGATAGTGTCGCCGGAATGCGGATCTTGTGGGGGACAAGGTTCGGCAAAGGTGATTGTGAGCAAGACTGGTGCCACGCGGCTCAAATGCCGTGCCGGTGGCGAGTAGGTGTTGCGGTCATGAAATTGTCTGTGGCCAGGTTCGGCGGCAGACGTGACATAGGACTGAGTGGACGATGGCAAAACTGAAGATTGACGGCAAAGAGATCGAAGTCCCGGATCACTACACGCTTATCCAGGCGTGCGAGGAAGCCGGCGCCGAAGTCCCGCGCTTCTGCTTCCATGAACGACTGTCGGTGGCCGGCAATTGCCGCATGTGCCTCGTCGAAGTGAAGGGTGGCCCGCCGAAGCCGCAGGCATCCTGCGCCATGGGCGTGCGCGATATCCGCGGCGGCCCGAACGGCGAGCTTCCGGAAGTCTTCACCAACACGCCGATGGTCAAGAAGGCCCGCGAAGGCGTGATGGAATTCCTGCTGATCAACCATCCGCTGGATTGCCCGATCTGCGACCAGGGCGGCGAATGCGACCTGCAGGACCAGGCCATGGCCTTCGGCATCGATAGTTCGCGCTATCAGGAAGACAAGCGCGCCGTCGAAGACAAGTATATCGGCCCGCTCGTCAAGACCGTGATGAACCGCTGCATCCACTGCACGCGCTGCGTCCGCTTCACGACAGAAGTCGCCGGCATCTCCGAACTCGGCCTGATCGGCCGTGGCGAAGACGCCGAAATCACCACCTATCTCGAGCAGGCGATGACCTCCGAGCTCCAGGGCAACGTTGTCGACCTTTGCCCGGTCGGCGCGCTGACCTCGAAGCCCTTCGCCTTCACGGCCCGTCCGTGGGAACTGAACAAGACCGAATCGGTCGACGTCATGGACGCACTCGGCTCGGCTATCCGCGTCGACACCCGCGGCCGTGAAGTCATGCGCGTGCTGCCGCGCGTCAACGAACAGATCAATGAAGAGTGGATCTCCGACAAGACCCGCTTCATCTGGGACGGTCTGAAGACGCAGCGCCTCGACAAGCCTTATGTCCGCAAGGACGGCCGCCTGCAGCCGGCGACCTGGGGCGATGCCTTCGCTGCCATCAAGTCCGCGGTCGCTGCTACGAGCGGCGACAAGATCGGCGCGATCGCCGGCGACCTCGCTTCCGTCGAGGAAATGTACGCTCTCTCCGAGCTGCTGAAATCGCTGGGATCGGAAAATCTCGACTGTCGCCAGGACGGGACGGCGCTTGATCCGTCGCTCGGCCGCGCAAGCTATATCTTCAATCCGAGCATCGAAGGCATCGAAGCCGCCGATGCGCTGCTGATCGTCGGCGCCAATCCGCGCGTCGAAGCAGCGGTGCTGAACTCGCGCATCCGCAAGCGCTGGCGCCGCGGCAAGTTCCCGATCGGTGTGATCGGCGAACATGCAGATCTGCGTTACACCTACGACTATCTCGGCGCCGGTCCGGAGACGCTTGCCGATCTCGTCAGCGGCTCGCACAGCTTCGCCGACGTTCTGAAGACCGCGCAGAAGCCGATGATCATCATCGGCCAGGGCGCGCTCATCCGCGAAGACGGCGCAAAGGTGCTGGCGAATGCGGCCAAGCTCGCAGCCGCTGTCGGCGCGGTCAAGGATGACTGGAACGGCTTTGCCGTGCTGCACACCGCAGCATCCCGCGTCGGCGGCCTCGATCTCGGCTTCGTGCCGGGCGCAAAGGGCGTCAACGCTCAGGCGATGCTCTCTTCGATGGACGTTCTCTTCCTGCTCGGCGCCGACGAACTCGACTTCAGCCGGAAGGGCGCGAAGTTCACCGTCTACATCGGCTCGCATGGCGATAACGGCGCGCACAATGCCGACGTCATCCTGCCGGCAGCCACCTACACGGAGAAGTCGGGCACCTGGGTCAACACCGAGGGCCGCGTTCAGGTCGGCAACCGTGCAGGCTTCGCCCCGGGCGACGCCCGCGAAGACTGGGCTGTCATCCGCGCTCTTTCCGACGTACTCGGCAAGAAGCTTCCCTTTGATTCGCTGAGAGAATTGCGCGTTAAGCTCTATGCCGCTTTCCCGCATTTCGCAGGCATCGACGAAATCGCCGAAGGCGATAGCGCTCAAATTGTCGCACTTGCGAAAAAAGCCGGCGCGATGGGCAAATCCGCGTTTGCTTCGCCGATCAAAGACTTCTATTTGACGAACCCGATAGCGCGTGCCTCGGCGGTTATGGCCGAGTGCTCCGCATTGGCCCGCAACAATTTCCAGGCTGCGGCAGAGTAAGGGCAGAGGACCATGGATTCATTCGTTTCGACCTATCTCTGGCCGGCGCTGATTATGATTGGTCAGTCCCTGCTGCTTCTGGTCTGCCTGCTGGTCTTCATCGCCTATATCCTTCTTGCCGACCGCAAGATCTGGGCGGCCGTTCAGCTGCGCCGCGGCCCGAACGTCGTCGGTCCCTTCGGCCTGTTCCAGTCCTTCGCCGACCTTTTGAAGTTCATGGTCAAGGAGCCGATCATTCCGGCCGGCGCCAACAAGGCAGTCTTCCTGCTGGCGCCGCTGGTTTCCGTGGTGCTGGCGCTCTCCACCTGGGCCGTTGTGCCGGTGGCGAACGGCTGGGTCATCGCCAACATCAATGTCGGCATTCTCTACATTCTGGCGATCTCGTCGCTCGAAGTGTACGGCATCATCATGGGCGGCTGGGCTTCGAACTCGAAGTATCCGTTCCTCGGCGCGCTGCGTTCGGCCGCGCAGATGGTGTCCTACGAAGTCTCGATCGGCCTCGTCATCGTCACCGTGCTGCTCTGCGTCGGTTCGCTCAACCTGACGGACATCGTCATGTCGCAGCAGACCGGCCTCGGCACCAAGCTCGGCCTGCCGGCCTCGTTCCTCGACTGGCACTGGCTGTCGCTGTTCCCGATGTTCATCGTGTTCTTCATTTCGGCTCTGGCTGAAACGAACCGTCCGCCCTTCGACCTTCCGGAAGCGGAATCGGAACTGGTTGCCGGCTTCATGGTCGAATACGGTTCCGCGCCGTACATGATGTTCATGCTCGGCGAATATGCCGCCGTCGTTCTGATGTGCTCGCTGACCACGATCCTTTTCCTCGGCGGCTGGTTGCCTCCGGTCGATATCTGGATCCTGAGCTGGGTTCCGGGCATCATCTGGTTCATGCTGAAGGCATGCTTCGTCTTCTTCATGTTCGCCATGGTCAAGGCTTTCGTGCCACGCTACCGCTACGACCAGCTCATGCGTCTCGGCTGGAAGGTATTCCTGCCGCTGTCGCTCGCCATGGTCGTCATTGTTGCATTCGTGCTGAAGCTGACGGGATGGGCATGATGATGTCGATCCTCGCTTCAAGCAGATTTGGAGGTTGAAGATGGCCGGATTTTCCAACGCCGTCAGCTCGGTGTTCCTAAAGGAATTCGTCGGCGCATTCTTTCTGTCGATGCGTTACTTCTTCAAACAGAAGGCGACGATCAATTATCCCTTCGAAAAGGGACCGGTCAGCCCGCGTTTCCGCGGTGAGCACGCCTTGCGCCGTTATCCGAACGGCGAAGAGCGCTGCATCGCCTGCAAGCTTTGCGAGGCGATCTGTCCTGCCCAGGCCATCACCATCGAAGCCGGGCCGCGCCGCAATGACGGCACCCGCCGCACGGTGCGTTACGACATCGACATGGTGAAGTGCATCTATTGCGGCTTCTGCCAGGAAGCCTGCCCGGTCGACGCCATCGTCGAAGGGCCGAACTTCGAATTCGCCACCGAAACCCGCGAAGAGCTTTATTTCGACAAGGCGCGGCTTTTGGAAAATGGCGACCGCTGGGAACGCGAAATCGCGCGCAACATCGCGATCGACTCGCCGTACCGTTAAGCGGAACTTTGAATATGCCGTGACGGGCGGCTGAGATAGTCGCCGTCGCGGTTGAATAGAGACCGGGGCTTTGTGCCGGACATGTGTCCGGCCAAGTCCCATCGGGCAGGGACACTCCCGGCTGCCCGGGGGAAGACGAAAAAGGCACCAACATGGGTCTGCAGGCTCTTTTTTTCTATATCTTCGCCTTTGTCGCGGTGGCGTCGGCGTTCATGGTTATCTCGGCGCGGAATCCGGTCCACTCGGTCCTGTTCCTCATCCTGGTCTTCTTTAATGCCGCTGGCCTCTTCCTCCTCCTGGGGGCGGAATTCCTGGCGATGATCCTGCTGGTCGTCTATGTCGGCGCGGTTGCAGTTCTCTTCCTCTTCGTCGTCATGATGCTCGACATCGACTTCTCGGAGCTGAGGGCTGGCATTCTGGAATATGCCCCGATCGGCGCGCTGATCGGCATCATCCTTGCCGCCGAACTGATCGTCGTCGTCGGTGGCAGCGTGATTTCGCCCGAGATCGCCAAGTCGGTCGCCATGCCGATCCCGGCTTTGACGGAGCGGACGAATACCGCCGCCCTCGGCGACGTGCTCTATACCAACTACGTTTATTTCTTCGAGATCGCCGGCCTTGTGCTGCTGGTCGCGATGATCGGCGCTATCGTTCTGACGCTGAGACATCGCACGCACATCAAGCGCCAGAATATTTCCCAACAGGTCGCCCGCACGCCCGCGACCGCCGTCGAGGTGGTCAAGGTCAAGCCGGGGCAGGGCGTCTGAGGCGAGGCACGAGGGTCAAAGGAACAAGAACATGGTTATCGGACTTTCCCACTACCTCACGGTCAGCGCCATCCTTTTCGTGCTCGGCGTCTTCGGTATCTTCCTGAACCGCAAGAACGTGATCATCATCCTGATGTCGGTCGAGCTTATCCTGCTCGCGGTCAACATCAACATGGTCGCCTTCTCGTCGTTCCTCAACGACATCGTCGGCCAGGTCTTCGCTCTGTTCATTCTGACCGTCGCTGCTGCGGAAGCGGCCATCGGTCTGGCAATTCTCGTCGTCTTCTACCGTAACCGCGGCTCCATCGCCGTCGAAGACGTCAACGTGATGAAGGGCTGATACAGCTATGTTCCTATATAAGGCTATCGTCTTTCTTCCCCTGATTGGCGCTGTTATCGCCGGCCTGTTCGGCCGCGGCATCGGCGCCAAGGCGTCGGAATACGTCACCACCGGCTTGATGATCATCGCCGCGATCCTGTCCTGGGTCGCCTTCTTTACCGTGGCGCTTGGCCACGTCGAAGGTCCGATCAAGGTCGACGTGCTGCGCTGGATCCAGTCCGGCGGCATCGACGTCGCCTGGTCGCTGCGCATTGATACGCTGACCTCGGTGATGCTGATCGTCGTGAATTCGGTTTCGACCCTCGTTCACGTCTACTCGATCGGATACATGCACCACGATCCGCATCGTCCGCGCTTCTTCGCCTATCTCTCGCTCTTCACCTTCGCCATGCTGATGCTGGTGACCTCCGACAACCTCGCCCAGATGTTCTTCGGCTGGGAAGGCGTCGGTCTCGCCTCCTATCTGCTCATCGGCTTCTGGTTCAAGAAGCCGTCGGCGTCCGCCGCCGCGATGAAGGCCTTCATCGTCAACCGTGTCGGCGACTTCGGTTTCGTGCTCGGCATCGCCGGCGTCTTCGTCCTCTTCGGCTCGATCAACTTCGACGTCATCTTCGGCAATGCCCAGGCATTTGCCGCGGGGCAGGGTGGTCAGCCGGGCGATATCGTTCTGAACCTCTTCGGCATGCATCTTGATCGCGGCCATGCGCTGACCGGCGTCTGCCTGCTGCTCTTCATGGGCGCCATGGGCAAGTCGGCGCAGTTCCTGTTGCACACCTGGCTGCCGGACGCCATGGAAGGCCCGACCCCGGTGTCGGCACTTATCCATGCCGCGACCATGGTCACCGCCGGCGTCTTCCTTGTCGCCCGCATGTCGCCGATCTTCGAACTCTCGCCGGATGCGCTGACGTTCGTCACCATCATCGGCGCGATCACCGCCTTCTTCGCGGCGACCGTCGGCCTCGTGCAGAACGACATCAAGCGCGTCATCGCTTACTCGACCTGTTCGCAGCTCGGCTACATGTTCGTCGCTCTCGGTGTCGGCGCTTACGGTGCTGCCATCTTCCATCTGTTCACGCATGCCTTCTTCAAGGCGTTGCTCTTTCTCTGCGCCGGCTCGGTCATTCATGCCGTCGACGGTGAGCAGGACATGCGTCACATGGGCGGCCTGCGGACCCACATTAAGAAGACCTACTGGATGATGATCATCGGCACGCTGGCGATCACCGGTGTCGGCATTCCGTTCACGCCGATCGGCTTTGCCGGGTTCTTCTCCAAGGATGCGATCATCGAGGCTTCCTACACGTCGCATAATCCGGCTTCCGGCTTTGCCTTCACGCTGCTGGTTATTGCGGCACTGTTCACCAGCTTCTATTCCTGGCGTCTGATCTTCATGACCTTCTTCGGCAAGCCCCGCGCTTCGCACGAGGTCATGCATCACGTGCATGAATCGCCGAATGTCATGCTGATCCCGCTTTATCTGCTGGCGATCGGCGCTGTCTTTGCCGGCTGGTATTTCCATGACTACTTCGTCGGTCATGATTACGAAGAGTTCTGGAAGCACGCGCTCTTCATACTGCCGGACAACAAAATCCTCGAAGAGATGGAACATGCTCCGCATTGGGTCGAGCTCAGCCCGTTCATTGCGATGGTCGTTGGTTTCGTGACCGCCTGGTACATGTACATCAAGTCGCCGGAGACGCCGAAGGCGCTCGCCAAGCAGCAACCTGCACTCTACGAATTTCTGCTGAACAAGTGGTATTTCGACGAGCTCTATGACTTCCTCTTCGTTCGTTCCGCCAAGGCGCTCGGTCGCTTCCTTTGGAAGAAGGGCGATGTCGGGGTCATCGATACGTACGGTCCGAACGGTATCGCGGCCCGCGTCTCCGATGTTACCAACCGCGTCGTTCGCCTGCAGACCGGTTACCTCTATCACTATGCCTTCGCGATGCTGCTCGGTATTGCAGCCCTCGTTACCTGGATGATGCTCGGGAGTTCCCTCTGATGACCGATTGGCCTATTCTTTCAACGGTCACGTTCCTGCCGCTGGTCGGCGTTCTCATCCTGCTGTTTATGCGGGATGACGGACCCAATGGCCGCCGCAATATCCTGAACGTCTCGCTGCTGACGACGGTCTTTACCTTCATCGTTTCTCTGTTCATCTGGATCGGCTTCGACAACGCCAATCCGGGTTTCCAGATGATCGAGAAGCATGGCTGGCTCGGCACCGGCATCAGCTATCACCTTGGTGTCGACGGCATCTCCATGCTGTTCGTCATCCTGTCGACCTTCCTGATGCCCTTCTGCGTGCTGGCAAGCTGGCTCTCGGTCGAGAAGCGCCTGAAGGACTACATGATCGCCTTCCTCGTCCTCGAGACGATGATGATCGGCGTTTTCGTGTCGCTGGATATCGTGCTGTTCTACGTCTTCTTCGAAGCCGGCCTGATCCCGATGTTCCTGATCATCGGCGTCTGGGGTGGCAAGGACCGCGTCTACGCCAGCTACAAGTTCTTCCTCTATACGCTGCTCGGCTCGGTGCTGATGCTGCTCGCCATCATGGCGATGTACTGGCAGGCCGGCACCACGGATATTCCGTCGCTGCTTGCCTACAAGTTCCCGCCGCATATGCAGACATGGCTATGGCTTGCTTTCTTCGCATCCTTCGCGGTGAAGATGCCGATGTGGCCGGTGCATACCTGGCTTCCCGACGCGCACGTTCAGGCGCCGACGGCGGGCTCGGTCATCCTGGCCGGTATTCTCTTGAAGCTCGGTGGCTACGGTCTCATCCGCTTCTCGCTCGGCATGTTCCCGAACGCGTCTGAATATTTCGCACCGCTCGTCTTTGCGATGTCCGTTATCGCCATCATCTACACCTCGCTGGTGGCGCTGATGCAGGAAGACATCAAGAAGCTGATCGCCTACTCCTCGGTCGCGCATATGGGCTATGTCACCATGGGCATCTTCGCGGCCAACCAGCAGGGCGTTCAGGGCGCGATCTTCCAGATGCTGTCACACGGCATCGTCTCGGGCGCACTCTTCCTCTGCGTCGGCGTGATCTATGACCGTACCCATACCCGCGAAATCGCGGCCTATGGCGGCCTGGTCAACAACATGCCCAAATACGCGGTCGCGATGATGGTCTTCACCATGGCCAATGTCGGTCTGCCCGGCACTTCCGGCTTCATCGGCGAATTTCTGACCCTGATCGGCGTCTTCCGCGTCAACACCTGGGTTGCGCTGTTTGCCGCCACCGGTGTCATCCTTTCGGCCGCTTACGCGCTTTGGCTTTACCGCCGCGTCATTTTCGGCGCGCTGGAAAAGGAGAACCTGAAGAAGCTGCTGGATCTGTCGCCGCGTGAACAGTTGATCCTCTATCCGCTGATCGCACTGACGATCCTCTTCGGCGTCTATCCGGCTCCGATCTTCGATGCGACGGCCGCCTCGGTGGATCTGCTTGTGAACAACTACACCGCAGCCCTGCACGCCGCGCAGAATGTTGCGCTGTCGATGAATTGATGACGGGACCTATTCGACATGACTGCTGACACAATTCTTGCAAGCCTGCATCTTTCCATCCCCGAGCTTATCCTCGCGGTCGGTGCGCTTGTGCTGCTCATGATCGGCGTCTTCTCAGGCGAACGGTCGGGTCCCACGGTCACAGGCCTAGCCATCGCGGTTCTCGTGGTGGCCGGTCTCTGGATCATCTTCGTGCCGGGCGAAGGCCTGGCCTACGGCGGCGCCTATCTCGCCGATGGCTTCTCGCGCTTCATGAAGATCGTCGCGCTGGTCGGCTCGATCGTCGCCATGTTCATGAGCATGGGGCAGGCGCGCGAGCAACAGCTCGATCGCTTCGAGTTCCCGGTGCTCCTGTTGCTGGCGACCCTCGGCATCCTGCTGATGATCTCGGCGCATGACCTGATCTCGCTCTACCTGTCTCTGGAACTGCAATCGCTGGCGCTCTACGTCGTCGCTGCCATCAACCGCGACAGCTTGAAGTCGACGGAAGCGGGTCTGAAGTATTTCGTGCTCGGCGCGCTGTCCTCGGGCATGCTGCTTTACGGCATGTCGTTGGTCTACGGCTTCACCGGCCACACGACCTTCGATGCGATTGCCACTGCGCTCAGCGCCGAAACCCGCTCGCTCGGCCTGGTCTTCGGCCTGGTCTTCGTTCTCGCCGGTCTTGCCTTCAAGATCTCGGCCGTGCCGTTCCACATGTGGACGCCGGACGTCTACGAGGGCGCGCCGACCCCGGTCACCGCCTTCTTCGCGGCTGCGCCGAAGGTTGCGGCCATGGCGATCCTGACCCGTATCGTCATCACCGCTTTCCACCCGGTGCTTGCTGACTGGCAGCAGATCATCGTCTTCATTTCGATCGCCTCGATGGTGCTCGGCTCCTTTGCTGCGATCGGTCAGCGTAACTTCAAGCGACTGATGGCCTATTCCTCCATCGGTCACATGGGCTATGCGCTGGTTGGCCTTGCGGCCGGCAACCAGACCGGCGTTTCCGGTGTCATGCTTTACATGGTCATCTACATGGTCATGACCCTCGGCGTCTTCGCCATCATCATGGCGATGCGTCGCAAGGACGGACGTCAGGTTGAAAATGTCGACGATCTCGCCGGCCTTTCGACGACCAATCCCTTCATGGCAACCGTGCTGACGGCGCTGATGTTCTCGTTAGCAGGTATCCCGCCGCTCGCCGGCTTCTTCGGGAAGTATTTCGTCTTCGTCGCTGCTATCCAGGCCCATCTCTATGCGCTCGCCATCATCGGTGTTCTCTCGTCGGTCGTCGGCGCCTATTATTATCTGCGCGTCATCAAGCTGATGTGGTTCGATGAAGCCAAGGATGAGTTCGTCCGCACGGCCGGTTCGCTGCGTCTGGTCTTCGGCCTCTCGGGTCTCTTCGTCATCACCTACGTCTTCTTTGGCGGCGCTATCGGTGGTGCTGCCGATCTTGCTGCCGCGACGCTGTTTTGATGGCGTCTGACATGAACAGCCGGAAGTCGCTCGCCGACTTCCGGCACGATGCTCTCTCAGAGACTGCCTCCACCAACAGCGAATGCCTGGAGCGGGCGAGGGCGGGTGATGTCGGCAATCTTTGGGTGACGGCGGCCCGTCAGACCGGCGGCCGTGGACGCCGCGGGCGTCCCTGGGTGTCTGAGCCCGGCAACCTCTACGCTTCTCTTCTTCTTATCGATCCCGCCCCCATGGACCGACTTGGCTCATTGCCTCTGGCTGTCGCCGTCGGTGTGCATCAGGCGGTGCGCGGCGTGCTGCCCCTGGCGGCGGAGCCCGTCGAGGTCAAATGGCCGAACGACATCCTGATCGGGCGCAAGAAGACCTGCGGCATTCTGATCGAGGGCGAGGCTCTCCCGGACGGACGTTACGCGCTGGTGATCGGTATTGGTATCAATGTCGCCGTCATGCCCGACAATCCGATGTATCCGGTCACCTGCCTGCGTGAGCAAGGCTCGACGGTATCGCCGGAAGAATTGTTTGCCCATCTCTATGCTTCCGTGGCTGAGACGCTGGCCGTCTGGAACAGCGGCAGAGGTGTTCGCGAGATCACGGCGCGCTGGCGCGACGTTGCTTGCGGCATCGGTGAAAAGATTACAGTGAATCTGCCAGACCGATCGATTTCCGGGCATTTTGCCGGAATTGATGATAATGGCTTGTTGATGCTCGACGCCGGCGGCGGCAAGATTTTGCCGATCGCGGCGGGCGACGTTTTTTTCAGATCGTAGGTAAAGTATAGATATGGCGAAGCAAGACGAACTGGTGTTTCTGCCTCTCGGCGGCGTCGGCGAGATCGGCATGAACCTCGCCCTTTACGGCTATGGTACGCCGGAACATCGTCAGTGGATCATGGTCGATTGCGGCGTCACCTTTCCGGGGCCGGATCTGCCGGGCGTCGATCTCGTGCTCCCTGATATCCGCTTCCTCGCCAAGGAACGCAAGAACCTCAAGGGCATCATCATCACGCATGCACATGAGGATCATTATGGCGCTCTGAGCGATCTCTGGCCGGGCCTGAATGTCCCGGTCTATGCCTCGGGCTTTACCGCCGGTCTGCTGGAAGCCAAGCGTGATTACGAAAAGACGATGGGCCAGATCCCGATCACCCCGTTCAAGGCCGGTGATCGCATCAATGTCGGTCCCTTCAACATCGAAGGCATCGCCGTCAATCACTCCATTCCCGAGCCGATGTCGCTGATGATCCGCACGCCGGTTGGCAACGTCATCCATACCGGTGACTGGAAGATCGACCACGAGCCGTCGCTCGGGCCGCTGACCGACGAGGCGCGGTTCCGACAGCTCGGCGACGAAGGCGTGCTGGCGCTGATGTGTGATTCCACCAACGCCCTGCGCGATGGCGTGTCGCCGTCGGAAAAGGATGTTTCCGCAAGCCTGCGCAAGATCATCGAGAATGCCGAGGGCAGGGTGGCGATCACCACCTTCTCCTCGAATGTCGGCCGCATTCGCACCATTGCCGAGGCCGCGGAAGCCGCGGGCCGCGAGATTTTGCTGCTCGGCAGTTCGCTGAAGCGCGTGGTCGACGTCTCCCGCGATATCGGCATCATGGAAGGCCTCAAGCCGTTCATCGCCGAGGACGAGTATGGCTATATCCCACGCGACAAGGTCGTCATCATTCTGACGGGCAGCCAGGGCGAGCCCCGCGCCGCCCTTGCCAAGCTGTCCCGCGATGAAATGCGCCACGTCGCGCTCGCCGCCGGCGATATCGTCGTTTTCTCCTCGCGTGCCATTCCGGGCAACGAGAAGGCCATTCAGGATATCAAGAACGGTCTCACCGAACAGGGCGTGCATGTAGTGACGGACGCCGAAGCGCTCGTCCACGTCTCCGGCCACCCACGCCGCAACGAGTTGCAGAAGATGTACGAGTGGACAAGGCCAAAGGTCGTCGTGCCGGTACATGGCGAGCCGACGCATCTGGCAGCACATAAGGAACTGGCCGAGCAATCCGGCATCTCTATCGTGCCCAAGGTTCGCAATGGCGACATATTGCGGCTGGCGCCCGGTTCGGTTGAGGTGATCGGCCAGGCTCCGCATGGCCGCATCTTCAAGGACGGCATACTGATCGGCGATTTCGACGAGATGGGCATCGGCGATCGCAAGAAGCTTTCCTATGTCGGGCATGTCGCCGTCAACGTCGTGCTTGATGCCCGCTATGACATCGTCGGCGATCCGGATCTCGTCGCGATCGGCCTGCCGGCCTATGACGACGAGGGCGAAGAGATGGAAGACACGCTCTTCGACGCCGTCGTCAGCGCCATCGAGAGCATTCCGCGCGCGCGCCGCAAGGATATCGACATGTTGCAGGAAGCCGCGCGCCGCGCCGTGCGTGCAGCCGCCAATCATGGCTGGGGCAAGAAGCCTGTCGTGACGGTCTTCGTCACGCGCATGGCGAGCTGATCCGCGTTTCGATCCGATCAAGGAAGAGAGAACAGCCATGCTCGGACGCATCAATCACATTGCGATTGCCGTTCCCGATATTGCCGCTGCCGCCGCCACCTATCGCGGGACGTTGGACGCCAAGGTCTCCGAGCCGCAGTCCCTGCCGGAGCATGGCGTCACCGTCGTTTTCGTCGAGCTGCCGAACAGCAAGGTCGAGCTTGTGGAGCCGCTTGGCGATGCCTCGCCGCTGTTGAAGTTCCTTGCCAAGCATCCCACCGGCGGCATGCATCATATCTGCTACGAGGTGGAGGATATCCAGGCGGCGCGCGATCGGCTTATCGCGGGCGGTGCGCGGGTGCTGGGCGATGGCGAGCCCATGATCGGCGCCCATGGCAAGCCGGTGCTCTTCCTGCATCCCAAGGACTTCTTCGGGACGCTGATCGAGCTTGAGCAAGTGTGACATTAGGGCGCTGGGCCGCGCTTTGAAACCTGACGGCTTTGGCTCTATAAGCTGTTGTGGATGAGGAGGAGGCGGGCCGATTTGGCCTGTCTTGAGGGAGCATATGGCCCAGCAGATTTTCTCGACTTGCGCCGTCTATTTCGTTGTCTGGTGGATCACGCTTTTCGCCGTCCTGCCGTTTGGTCTGCGCACGCAAGCCGAGGACAATCATGTCATCCTCGGCACGGTCGAGAGCGCGCCGACGAAGTTTCGGGGTTTTCGAGTAGTGCTGATCACAACCCTGGTCTCCGCCGTGATCTACGGCGCATGGTATGTCAGCGCCCATTATTTCGGCTTCGGCTTCAACTCTATTCCGCCGATCATCCCGCGCTACGACGGCTGAAGCCCGTCGCCGGAAATTCGTTCAGATATCAGCCGGAAACTATATGTCACCGAATAGCCCGGAAACTGTCACACCTCCGTCATGGGGTTGAGGCAAAGAGGCTGCGCAACAATGTCCGCCCCGCTATGCCGTTTGGCTAGGGTTGAAGGGTGTTTCAAAGCCTGATTTTTGAGAAAACCGGGTGGCTGCTTGAAGCGGGAAAGCAAAAAAAAACAAGGCCATAAGCCTTGTTTTTAAGTATCGCGTGATCCTTATCCGTTGCCGGGGCAGCGACGAGCGCGCCTAAGATCTGATCCTCCCAAGACTTGACCGCGAAACGACAAGAATTTAGCCTTCCTGCCTCTTTTGTGGGCTAAAATTAGCTCAAAGAATGAGCTTTGTCATCTGTTTTTTTGCTTTTTTGCTACACTTGCGCAGAATTTTTCTGTTGACAGTTTCTCGCCACAAATCCTTATAAACATGCATTTTTTCGAATTCGCGGAAATGGTTGATGGCGCTCGGTATCTGCGGGCGCACGCCGGATTCGCGCCGCGCAAATGCGGGTTTCCTTCCTGCCCCGAAGCAGTTATGAACTGCCTCCAGCAGTCAATTTTTTAACGATTCCGCCGGACGCGGAACGTCAAACCATCTGGAATCGACCCATGCGCCTGTCTCGTTACTTCCTGCCCATTCTGAAGGAAAATCCCAAGGAGGCGGAAATCGTCTCCCACCGGCTGATGCTGCGTGCCGGGATGATCCGCCAGCAGTCGCAAGGCATCTATTCCTGGTTGCCATTGGGTAAGCGCGTTCTCGACAAAGTCAACAAGATCATCCGCGAGGAACAGAACCGTTCCGGCGCCATCGAGCTGTCGATGCCGACCTTGCAGTCGGCCGAGCTCTGGCAGGAAAGCGGTCGTTACGACGCCTATGGCAAGGAGATGCTGCGCATCAAGGATCGCCAGGAGCGGCCCATGCTCTACGGCCCGACCAACGAGGAAATGATCACCGACATCTTCCGGTCCTCCGTCAAGTCCTACAAGGACCTGCCGCTGAACCTCTACCACATCCAGCTGAAGTTCCGCGACGAGATCCGTCCGCGCTTCGGCACCATGCGCTCGCGCGAGTTCATGATGAAAGATGCCTATTCCTTCGATCTGACGCAGGAAGGCGCCGTGATTGCCTATAACAAGATGTTCGCGGCCTATCTGCGCACCTTCGATCGTCTTGGTCTGAGGGCAATTCCGATGCGTGCCGATACCGGCCCGATCGGCGGCGACCTCAGCCATGAGTTCATCATCCTCGCCGATACCGGCGAATCCGAAGTCTTCTGCCACAAGGATTTCGTCAATTTCGACATTCCCCCGGAAGACACGAATTTTGATGATGCCGCCGGCCTGAAGGGCATCTTCGACAAGTGGACGTCGCTTTACGCGGCAACCTCCGAAATGCACGACGAGGCGGCCTTCAACGCTATCCCCGAAGGTGAACGCCTGTCGGCCCGCGGCATCGAAGTCGGCCATATCTTCTATTTCGGTACGAAATATTCCGAGCCGATGGGCGCGAAAGTGCAGGGTCCCGACGGCAAGGAGCATGCCGTCCACATGGGATCTTACGGTATTGGCCCGACACGCCTTGTTCCCGCCATCATCGAAGCATCGCATGACGAGAACGGAATCATCTGGCCGGCCTCGGTCGCGCCCTTTGATGTCGTCGTGATCAACATGAAGTCCGGTGATCAGGCCTGCGACACCGCTTGCGAGACGATCTACGCGGCACTCTCCAAGGCCGGCAAGGATGTCCTGCTCGACGATCGGGACGATCGCGCCGGAACGAAGTTCGCGACCGCCGATCTGATCGGTGTGCCCGTGCAGATCATCGTCGGGCCGCGTTCGATCGCGGGCGGCGAAGTGGAAGTCAAGGACCGCAAGACGGACGCCCGCGAGACGATGACCGTCGAAGCGGCGATCAATAAACTGGCAGGCTGATACAGCAATAGGATGAGAAGCGAATGGCGGTAACCGCGGCAGCCGAGCAGCAGGAAAAGTCTATCACGACTAGTCCGTCATCGCGTCCATTCTCCGGTTTCGAGCGGCTTGTCGCCTGGCGCTATCTGCGCTCGCGGCGCAAGGAGGCATCGATTTCGGTGATTGCCGGCTTCTCGCTGGTCGGCATCATGCTTGGCGTCGCGGCGCTGATTATCGTCATGGCGGTGATGAACGGCTTTCGCGCCGAGCTTTTCAAGCAAATTCTCGGCTTCAATGGTCATGTCGTTGTCCAGCCTATCGATTCGCCGCTGAATGATTATGCCTCGCTGGCGCAGAAATTCATGACCGTTCCCGGCGTCACCATGGCTCTGCCGCTGGTCGAGGGCGAGACGCTGGCCTCCGGTCGCGGCGGCTCCGGCACGGGCGCGCTCGTCCGTGGCATCCGCTCCGAAGACCTGACCAAGCTCAAGACGGTTTCGGACCACGTCGTCGAGGGTGACATGGTCGGCTTTGCCGCCGGTCAGGGCGTCATGGTCGGCTCGCGGCTGGCACGGCAACTCGGCCTCACAGTCGGCGATCAGATCACGCTCACCGCGCCCGACGGCGATGTGACGCCGTTCGGGGTCAATCCGCGCGTCAAGGCCTATACCATCTCCGGTATCTTCGAAGTGGGCATGTCGGAATATGATTCCTCCGTGGTCTTCATGCCGCTTGAGGAGGCGCAGCTGTTTTTCAACGCGGAAGGGATCGTCGAGAAGATCGAGCTCTTCGTCAGCAATCCGGATGACGTCGACGAGCTAAGGCCGAAGATCGAGGCGGTGGCCGGGCGGCAAATCTTCCTGACCGATTGGCGGCAGGTCAACGCCACCTTCTTCTCGGCGCTTCAGGTCGAACGCAACACCATGTTCATGATCCTGACTTTGATCGTCATCGTCGCGGCACTGAACATCATCTCCGGTCTGATCATGCTGGTGAAGGACAAGGGAAGCGATATCGCCATCCTGCGCACCATGGGCGCGACATCGGGGGCGATCATGCGCATCTTCTTCATGACAGGCGCCGCGATCGGCGTTGTCGGCACTCTCGCCGGCGTCGCGCTTGGCGTTCTCGTCTGCCTCAACATCGAATCGATCCGCCAGTTCTTCTCCTGGATATCGGGCACGGTGATCTTCAATCCCGAGGTCTATTTCCTCAGCAAGCTGCCGGCGCAAATGAATCTGAGCGAGACCATTTCCGTGGTCGTGATGGCATTGACGCTGTCCTTCCTCGCCACGATCTTCCCGGCCTGGCGTGCCTCGCGGCTCGATCCGGTGCAGGCGCTACGGTACGAATAAGGAATTCCACATTTGATAAAGCGCAACGTCGTTCTCCAGCTTTCGGGCGTGGAGCGTCATTACGGGCAGGGCGATACCCGGCTGTCGATCCTGAAGAGCGCCGATTTCGCCCTGCATAGCGGCGAGATCGTCGCCCTGGTCGCGCCGTCGGGGACAGGCAAGTCGACGCTCCTGCATGTCGCCGGCCTGCTGGAACATCCCGATGCCGGCGAGGTGACGATCAACGGCCATGCCTGCGAAGGACTGTCCGATGAAAAGCGCACGGCCGTTCGCCGCAGCGAGATCGGTTTCGTCTATCAGTTCCATCATTTGCTGCCCGAGTTCTCGGCGCTTGAAAACATCATGATGCCGCAGCTGATTTCCGGCCTGTCGCGGAAGGAGGCGAGCGTCCGCGCCGCCCAGCTTCTCGATTACATGCGCATCGGCCACCGCGCCGATCATCGCCCGGCCGAGCTCTCCGGCGGCGAACAGCAGCGCGTCGCCATCGCCCGTGCCGTCGCCAATGCGCCGCTGGTATTGTTGGCCGACGAGCCGACCGGCAACCTCGATCCCGAGACCGCGCATTACGTCTTCGATGCACTCGAAGCGCTGGTGCGGCAGTCAGGTCTTGCGGCGCTGATCGCCACGCATAATCACGACCTTGCGGCTCGCATGGACCGCCGCGTTACCATCAACGACGGCAAGGTCGTGGAGTTCTGATCATCATTTAGGGGACGATCAGACCGCCGCGATAGTCGAGTTCGTAAGCTTTGCGCTCGTTCACCAGGATGACTTCGTGGCCGCTGAAGTGGTTACAGCCGCCGGTGCTGCGGTCGACATAGCGGCCGAGCGGATGGTCGAATTCGAAGCCGCCGAGGAAGCGCTTCTCATCGAGGTAAAGACGCAGCAGCGACGCCTTGATGATCATTCCCGCCATCGTGCCGTCGATCAGATCGGGCTCGACGATATGTCCGAAATAATTCATCGCCCAGACCGGTTGGTCATCGAGCCAGACCAGTTCCTGGCCGGCGAAATCCGTGCCGCCGAAATAGCTGTCGAGGTAGCGCCAGCGGCCGCCGGCATAGCCGATATCATGCGATCCGCTGCGACAGGACGGCAATCTCTCGCCATCGCCGACATAGGTTTCGGCCTTCGCCGTGACAATGAAATCATTCAGCTCGGCAAGATCCGGCACGGTTCTCTCCATTCATGGTGGGCGCTCAGCATGTCACGCGGGCTATGAGTTGTAAAGAACATATAGTGAACAAATGGAAAATTATTACTCGCTTGCGCCGCAACCCTTCTGGCCGAAATCGTCCTCCCAGTCCCCGATCTTGATGGTCTTGCCCTCGGTCTTGAGGTCCTTGCCGCCTTTTGTCGCCTTGCCGGTCAGGACATTGAAATCGCAGCTATAGCCGCCATCGGGGTTCAGTGTGTCGCGATAATCATAGGTGTAACCGGCGACGACGAAGGCATTGTTGCGGAAGGCGAGCGTGAGTGTCTGTTCCCAGCGGTCCCGTCCGATGGCATCGTTCTGAGAGGTGACGGCGATCGAGCCGTTCGGCAGCGCCTTGATCGAGGGTTCCTGGCCAAAGACGCCGTCGGGTTCCGTGCTGCCCCAAACCTTGTTCGGTGCTGCCGCCGCAAGCCTCAGCAAGGAATGCTCATCGTCGCGCAGATAGATGTAGATGCCGATGGAATCGTCCGCCTGATCATCAGGCGCCGGCGCCACCAGTAGGGCGAGATCCGGTTTGCCGTCCTTGTTCCAGTCACCGATCGCGGCATCGATGATGCGCTCGGGCGCAATGGTGGTTTCGGCGGCGGCTGCCGCGGTAGCGGAAAAGGAAATGAGGGCTGCGACAACAAGCGGCTTCATGGTGATCTCCCCGTTCATCTCTCTCCTTAGCTGCGGCTGGTTCTTCCGTCCATCGACACGCAGGAGAACGTCGACGATGAAATTTATTGATGGCCCTATTGACTCTCGAACAAAAATAGAACAAATAAGAAACATAACGAGTAAGGAGCGCGTAAATGACCGATATCATTCGAGACGTTGCAGCATTCACCTCCATCGTGATGTTCGTCGCCAGCTTTTCCCTGATCATGATGGCGATGTGAATCTTATCCCCACGGGTGTTGCGATGCACCCGTGAATCATGAGGACTGCTTCTGGACTTTACCGTCCGCTATGCCGACAATGCAGCCGATTCATTTGGGCATGCGGAAGGGCATAAAGTGGCGGATATGACGAGCAGCGACGCGACGAGCGCACCGGTCGGTGACACGCCGGAATTCGTGCATCTTCGCGTCCATTCCGCCTATTCGCTGCTCGAGGGCGCATTGCCCCTGAAGAAGATCCTTGCCAAGGCGGCCGGCGACAATCAGCCGGCCATTGCCATCACTGATACCAACAACCTTTTCGTTGCGCTGGAGTTCTCCCAGAAGGCGATGGACGATGGCCTGCAGCCCATTATCGGCTGCCAGGTGTCGATCGATATGGAGGATGGTGTCGAGGGCGAGAAGCGCGGTCCGCAGCAGGCTTTGGCCAAGCTGCCGTCCATCGTCTTGCTTGCCGCCACCGAGCAGGGCTATGAGCGGCTGGTCGACCTTGTCAGCCGCGCCTATCTCGGCGGCGAGGGCAATCAGGCCGTCCATATCACAGCCTCCTGGCTGGAAGAGATCGGCACGGAGGGGATGATCGCGCTGACGGGGTCGCTCGGCGGCCCCGTCGACATGGCGCTGAAGGAGGGGCATGCCCCTCAGGCGCTGTCGCGGCTTCTGACACTGAAGCGCCTGTTCGGCGACCGGCTCTATGTCGAGCTGCAGCGTCACGGCACCTATGACCGTCGCCACGAACAGAAGATGATCGCGCTCGCCTATGAGCACGAACTACCGTTGGTCGCCACCAACGAGGCTTTCTTCCCGACCCGCGACGATTACGATGCCCATGACGCGCTGATGGCGGTCGCCCACAATGCCATCGTTTCCGACGATACCCGTTTCCGCCTGACGCCGGATCATTATCTGAAGAGCCGTGCCGATATGGCGAAGCTCTTTGCCAACCTGCCGGAGGCGTTGGAAAACACCGTCGAGATCGCCCGACGCTGCTCGTTCGTGCTGAAGACCCGCAAGCCAATCCTGCCGCGCTTCACCGGCGCCGCCGCCGACGAGGAAGAGGCCGATCGCGCCGAATCTGCAGAGCTGCGAGCCCAGGCGGTCGAGGGTCTCGATCAGCGCCTTGCCTCGCTCGGCATGGCGCCAGGCTATGTCGAAAAGGACTATCGCGAGCGTCTGGAATTCGAGCTTAGCGTTATCGAGGGCATGAAATTCCCCGGCTACTTCCTGATCGTTGCCGACTTCATCAAATGGGCGAAGCGTCACGATATCCCGGTCGGCCCCGGCCGTGGTTCGGGCGCGGGGTCGCTGGTCGCCTATGCGCTGACCATCACCGACGTCGATCCGCTGCGCTTCTCGCTGCTGTTCGAGCGCTTCCTCAATCCCTCACGCGTGTCGATGCCGGACTTTGATATCGACTTCTGCCAGGATCGCCGTGAAGAGGTGATCCGCTACGTGCAGGCCAAGTATGGCCGCGAGCAGGTGGCGCAGATCATCACCTTCGGTTCGTTGCAGGCACGTGCTGCTCTCCGCGACGTCGGCCGCGTACTGGAAATGCCCTATGGCCAGGTCGACAAGATCTGCAAGCTGGTGCCGAACAACCCCGCCAATCCGACGCCACTGCACCAGGCGATCAAGGAGGAGCCGCGCCTTCAGGAGGAGGCCGACAAGGAGCCTGTTGTCGCCCGCCTGCTCGACATCGCCCAGAAGATCGAGGGCCTCTATCGCCACGCCTCGACCCACGCCGCCGGTATCGTCATCGGCGATCGGCCTCTGTCGAAGCTGGTGCCGATGTATCGCGATCCGCGCTCCGACATGCCGGTCACCCAGTTCAACATGAAATGGGTGGAGCAGGCCGGCCTGGTGAAGTTCGACTTTCTCGGCCTGAAGACGCTGACGGTCCTGAAGACGGCCGTCGATTTCGTCGCCAAGCGCGGCATTAGCATCGATCTCGCCAGCATCCCGCTCGACGACAAGAAGACTTACGACATGCTTTCGCGCGGCGAGACGGTCGGCGTGTTCCAGGTGGAAAGTGCGGGCATGCGCAAGGCGCTCATCGGCATGCGTCCGGACTGCATTGAGGACATCATTGCCCTGGTGGCGCTCTATCGTCCAGGTCCGATGGAAAATATCCCGGTCTACAATGCCCGCAAGCATGGCGAGGAAGAGATCGAGTCGATCCATCCGATGATCGATTATCTGTTGAAGGAGACGCAAGGCGTCATCGTCTACCAGGAGCAGGTGATGCAGGTCGCCCAGGTGCTCTCCGGCTATTCGCTCGGCGAGGCCGATCTTCTGCGCCGCGCCATGGGCAAGAAGATCAAGGCCGAGATGGACCAGCAGCGCGAGCGTTTCGTCGATGGCGCCGTCAAGAACGGCGTGTCGAAGGGGCAATCGGACGTTATTTTTGATCTACTCGCCAAGTTCGCCAATTACGGCTTCAACAAGTCGCATGCCGCCGCCTACGCCATCGTCTCCTACCAGACGGCCTATATGAAGGCGCATTATCCGGTGGAGTTCCTCGCGGCGTCGATGACACTCGATATGGCGAACACCGAAAAGGTCAACGATTTCCGCCAGGACGCCAAGCGCCTCGGCATCGAAGTCATCGCGCCGTCGATCCAGACCTCATTCCGCCGTTTCGAGACGGGTGAGAACCGCATCTACTACGCTCTGGCTGCCCTCAAGGGCGTCGGTGAATCCGCCGTCGACCATATTGTCGAGGTCCGTGGTGATCAGCCTTTTGCCGGCATCGAGGATTTTTGCCTGCGCATCGATCCGAAGCAGATCAACCGCCGTGTGCTGGAAAGCCTGATCGCCGCCGGCGCCTTCGATTGTTTCGAGATCGACCGCGCGCAGCTGATCGGCGGGATCGACCGCATCATGGGCTACGCGCAGGTCGCGCAGGAAAACAAGCGTAGCGGTCAGCATGATATGTTCGGAAGTGCGGCCTCGGGGCCTGAGAAGATCTCCTTCCCGCCTTTCACGCCTTGGCTCGCCTCGGAGCGGCTGCTGCGTGAATTCCAGGTTCTCGGCTTTTATCTGACCGCCCATCCGCTCGACACCTACAAGAGCGTGTTGGACAAGATGCGCGTGCAGAACTTTGCCGATTTCTCCGCGGCAGTGAAGCAGGGGGCCAGCAACGGCCGACTGGCCGGCACCGTCATCTCCAAGCAGGAGCGCAAGACGCGCACCGGCAACAAGATGGGCATCTTCGTCTTCTCCGACGCTTCGGGCCAGTTCGAAACCGTGCTGTTCTCGGAAGTGCTCAATCAATATCGCGACGTACTCGAAGTGGGCAAATCCTTCGTCATCACGGCTCAGGCCGACGAGCGTCCGGAAGGCATCAGTCTGCGCCTGCAGACGGCGCAGTCGCTGGAGGAGAAGTCGCTGCAGATGCAGAAGGCGCTGCGCGTCTATGTCCGCGATTCCGGCCCGCTGAAAGCCGTGGCTGCCCACCTCAACGCGCGCGGAGATGGCCTGGTTTCCTTCATCGTCATCAAGGAGGAGGGCAAGCGCGAGGTCGAGGTGGCGCTGCCCGAAAAGTACCGTATCACGCCGGAGATTGCAGCCGCGCTGCGCACCGCGCCCGGCGTGATTGATGTGGAGCTGGTCTAGCCCTTTTTCCCCAGCGCACCGCTATTGGTGATGGTGATGAAATCGGTGCCATTGCCGGTTTCAGGGCCGACGCCAGTGTCGGAAATCGTCAGGGACGACCCTGCCGTCAGCAGATCCCCGATCCTGCGCCTGATGTCGTCGGGAATAGTGATGCGGTTCAGCGCGAGATCGGCGGCGTCGAACGATTGCGCCTGCTCCTCGCTGGTAATGCCAAGCCGCTTCTTCGTATCTTTGGAAAGATCGTCTTCCAGCGTCACGCCGAACCAGTCCGTCTTGCCGTTTATCCTGTCGACCGCATTTGCGGTGAAGAAGTGTGTGCCGAGCGCTTCCTGCGGCTCGGCGATGATTGCGGGCGCTTCGAACAGCGGCTTGAAATTCTGGCGAACCATGATAGCGCCGTTTGGCGGCTCGCCCTTGCCGGCGGCGGCATAGACCGCCTTCATCAGCGCGGGGCTGACGAGGCTGCCCGTTGCCGTGATGTCGTGCGCCTTCTTGAAGTCACCGATTGCCTGTACGGTCGCCGGTCCGAGCAGGCCGTCCGGGGTGCCGGTGGCAAAGCCCAGGTCGTTCAACAGACCCTGCAGATCACGAACGTTTTCGCGTAGCCCCCGGCGGGTCATAAGGATGCTGAGCGGTGCCTGGTCGACCGGCGGTGCTGTCCGCACGGCTGGCGGCACTGGCAAGGCGGCCGTGTCGTTGGTGGCGACCTGCACCGGCTGTGCCTGCGGCATGAATATGGCTGTCGTCGGGCGCAGCTCGAGATCGGAGAACAGTACGGAAGCGGGGGCGGCCTCGGGCTGGAACAGCATGGCGTGCTGGAAAGGCTGCGGCACCAGCGGATGGTCGGCAATAACGACATGCACGCCGCGCTCGGTCATCTGGTAGAGCATCTTGGCAAAGGCCTTGGGCATGCGCACGCAGCCATGCGAAGCGGGATAATTCGGCACTGAACTCGACTCGTGCAGTGCGATGCCGGACCAGGTCAGCCGCTGCATGAAGGGCATCGGCGAATTCGAATAGAGATTCGACTTGTGATACACCTCCTTCTCCAGAATGGAGAAGATGCCGCTCGGTGTCGTGTGGCCGCGCTTGCCGGTCGAAACCTTCGACGTCGCCACCACCTTGTCGCCATCATAGACGGCGAGCGACTGCCGGTCTTTCGACACGACGATCTGCAAGGTGCGAACATCGTCTGCCGCAAGGGCGGGGTGAACGAGGGCTGTGGCCGACAACAGGCCAAGTCCGAAAAGAAAACACGGCTTCATACACATACCAAAACGCAATACTCGTATTGATGCAGACTAGACTTCGAAGTTTAAGGAAGACTTGAAGACAAGCCATCAGTTCGAAATGCTTTTCCGGCGGCTCACCAGGAAAAGACCGTTCAATGTGCGCAATTGCGGCAGGATGTGTTTTATGTAATTCTTAAATTACAGAATGTGGAGCCGGGTGGGGGTTCGACATGCAAGTGGACCTGATCGAAACGCTTGAAGATCTGCAAGCGTTGAAAGGCAACTGGGATCGGATCTACGAGATCGACCCGGAAGCGCACTGCTTTTTGTCCTCGACATGGATATCGAGCTGGTTTGCCTCACGCACCTTGCCCTGGTTCGTACTGGCGGCGAGGGAAGAGGCGGACGGTGCCTATGTGGCTTTCCTCCCGATCCAGATCGGCACCGGCCTCGATCGCGGCAAGGGCTTTTACAATATCGTCGCCATGGGCGGCTCATACTTCGCGCCCTATACCGGCATTCTCTGCGATCCCGCCCATGCCGACGCATCGGCCGCGGCCTTTGCCGAGCATATACGCAGCTTTCACTGGCGCAGCCTTCATCTGGACGGGATCGACCGATCATCCGAGCGGATCATGCATTTCCTCGAACACTTCCCGTCCGAGGATTTTACGGGCGACAGGGTCAGGCATCCGGCACGGATCCAGAATGCGACAGACCGGGTCGACCCGGAGATCCATCTCCATGTGACGCTGCCGGCGGATTTCGAATCCTTCCTCAGCGAAAAACTGCGCCCACGGGTGAGGCGCAATGTCCGCCTTGGCTTGCGCAAGCTGGATGGCTCGACGGCGCTGCGGGTGACGCATGGCGGCAATGGAACCGCCGAGGAGGACCTGGTGAGATTGCTGAGCCTCTGGGAGAAGCAATGGGGACAGCGCAACCCGGGCCATGCGCGCTACATCCTCGACAATGCGCGGTCGGTTCTGCCGGATAGCCTCCGCGACGGCGATCTCTTTTTGCCGATCCTGTGGCAGGACGAGACGCCGATCGCGGCTGCCGCCATCCTTCTCGACCGCCCCAGGAAAAGCCTGATGTGTTTCCTGAGCGCGCGCGACTTGACGATCCGGGATCTTTCCCCGGGCTTGATACTGCATGCCCATACGATCCGCTGGGCAATCGAGAACGACTTTCGTATCTACGATCTCGGCGCGGGCAATTATGCGCATAAATATGCTTTCGGCTCTGTCAGCCGTCGCATCGAGCATTATCGGATCGACACGCGGACGGGATGGAATCTTGGCGAGCGGCTGGATCCGCATTGCCTGTCGCTCGTGCTTGCCCGCGTCAAGGATCTGCATGCCGCTGGTGATACGACCGATGCCGAGATCGGTTGCCGGCAGATTCTTGCCGCCGAGCCTGCGCATCGCGAGGCGGGGGCGCTCTATCGCGACATCGCGGCGTCACGCTCGCTCTGGCAGAAAATCTGGTCCGATGATGCCCCGGCCGGTGACCAGGGATCTGCCGCTCGCGTCCAGGCGGAAACGCAATGCCGCGCCGCGATCGCTGAAAATCCCGGAGATTTCGATGCTATACACCGGCTGAGCGTGCTTTTGCTGCTGCGCGGCGAGGCGCGGGAAGCGGAAGCGGAGATCAGACGAGCACTGGAGCTGCGGCCGGATTCCGCCGCAGCTCATTGCGTCTACGGCAATATCCTTGCCTCGACCCAGCATTTCGAGGCCGCCGTCATTCGCTATGATCGCGCGATTACTCTGGAGCCGGACTACGCGATTGCCCACAACAACAAGGGCAACGCCTTGCGCCATCTGGGCCGCCCCGACGAGGCGCTGGCGAGCTATGACGAGGCGATTGCGATCAGGCCGGACTACAAGCAGGCGATCGCCAATCGCGCAGCACTTTTTGATGACGAGCCGGACGTGCTGCCGCCCCTTTCTCACGTCCCACGCTTGCCGCCGAATGTGTAGCCGGTTTCGACCGTCTTGTTGCCGAATTTTTCCCTGAGCTTGTCCATGGCAGCCTCGGCTGCCGCACGGCGGCTCGCCTGTTCATCGATCAGATCCGGCGGGTCGGCGCGGGCGGCGTCGCAGAGATCGGTGACGCCGATGCCGATCAGCCGGAATTTTGTGCCGTCGGTCTCATGTTCGAGCAATCGCAGCCCGGTGCGGAAAATGCGGTCGGCAAGCTGGGTCGGGTCTTCAAGGCGGCGGTTGCGGGTGCGGCTCTTGAAATCCGCCGTTTTCAGCTTCAGCACGACGGTGTGCCCGGCAATATCGCTGCGCTTCAAGCGCCGCGATACTTTTTCCGAGAGATCGCGCAGGATCGGCACGAGATCGTCATGACGTGAGATATCCTCGAAAAAGGTCGTTTCCGCCGACACGCTTTTTGCAGCCTCGTTCGGATGCACCGTGCGGTCGTCGACGCCGCGAGACAGGCGGAAAAGCCGCTGGCCGATGACGCCATAGCGGCGCATCAGGTCGCCTTCCTCCATGCTCTGCAACTGGCCGATGGTACGGATGCCGTCGCGCTCCAGCGTCACGGCAAAGGCCTTGCCGACGCCCCAGATGGTCGTCACCGAACGCGGCTCCAGAAACGACAAAGCCTCCTCTCGGCCGATCACGGAAAAGCCGCGCGGCTTCTGCAAGTCGGAGGCGACCTTGGCGAGAAACTTGCAATAGGAAAGGCCGACCGAGATGGTGATGCCGATCTCGCTTTCGATACGTTTGGCGAATTTCGCAAGGATTCGCGCCGGTGGGTCGTGATGCAGGCGCTGTGTGCCTTCGAGCTCGAGAAAGGCCTCGTCAATCGAGAGTGGTTGCACCAGCGGTGTCAGCTCCTGCATCAGCATCCGTACCTCGCGGCCGACGCGGACATATTTCTCCATGTTCGGGCGGATGACGACCGCCTGCGGACAGGCTTCCAACGCCTTGAACATCGGCATGGCGGAGCGCACGCCATGGATGCGCGCGATATAGCAGGCGGTGGATACGACGCCACGTTTGCCGCCGCCGATGATGACCGGCTTGTCGGCCAGTTCGGGATTGTCGCGCTTCTCGATCGAGGCATAGAAGGCGTCGCAATCGATATGCGCCAGCGTCAACCCGTAGAGTTCGCGGTGATAGACAAGGCGCGGGCTGCCGCAGGCACGGCAGCGCGTTCGCTCGCTCAATTGCTCGCTCAAGCAATCGCGGCAAAAACCGGAAATTTTGTCGGGCGCGCTGGTCATGAAATGAGAACAAAAATTGAACATCGCTACCTTATGTTCTAAGCTCGCGAGTCTCAAGGCGGAAAAGCGCCAAAGGAGGCGATGTTGGAGGAATTGAAAGTGCTGCCCCTGACGTCGGATCGCTGGGGTGATTTCGAAACGCTCTTCGGCCCGAGCGGCGCCTGCTATGGTTGCTGGTGCACCCATTTCCGTATTCCGACATCTGAGCGGAAGACGATGGATGGTGATGCCAAGAAGGCGTTCATGCGGGCAAGGGTCGCTGCCGGTCCGTCGCCCGGCATTCTCGGTTATATCGGCGAACGCCCGGTCGCCTGGGCGCAGGTCGGTCCGCGTTCGGAACTGCCGCAGTGGAATTCCCCGAAAACCGTGTCACGGCCGCTCGATCCGGCCGATGCGGACGACGGCTCGGTCTGGGCCGTGAGCTGCTTCTTCATGAATTCGCGCGATCGCGGTAAGGGATACAGCCACCGCATGCTGTCGGAGGCGGTGAATTTCGCCAAGGCCTCCGGCGCGCGCATTCTCGAAGGCTGTCCGATCGAACGGACGAAACAGTCGAAATCCGTTGGCCTCTATGTCGGGTCGCTGCGGATATTCGAGGCGGCCGGATTTTCCGAAGTGGCAAAACGAAAGGATGGGCGGCCCTTGATGCGCCTTGTTCTCTGATGGTGCTGTGGCTGGGCCTAGCGGGCGATATGGGCGTGGATCAATGGCGCCGCCTCAGCCCAGTCGTTCGTCTGGGGAATATCGGCGGCCACGGTCGGGGCCATGCGATGTACGATCGAATCCGGCCTCAGATTGATCAGCAGGCAGCTTTCGACATGGTCGCGAACCGAATGCAGATTGTGCGCCATGTCGTCTACGA
The DNA here is from genome assembly GCF_041355235.1 of Rhizobium sp. RCC_161_2. Taxonomy (NCBI): domain Bacteria; kingdom Pseudomonadati; phylum Pseudomonadota; class Alphaproteobacteria; order Hyphomicrobiales; family Rhizobiaceae; genus Rhizobium; species Rhizobium sp. RCC_161_2. The sequence goes on from NZ_JBFUPL010000004.1 coordinate 508,259, forward strand.
AGGCGACGGGAAGGGGGCGGGCGCCATGCAGGGTCCGCAGGATCGGCCCCTTCGGCTGCAGCGAGGCAATCAGCGGATAGACAAGGCCGAGCCTGTCGAGAAGGCGGCGGCGCTGGGCCGAGAATTGCGGCGGCATGGCGGTGAGGAAAACGATGTCGGCGTCCTTGGAAAAGTCACCGAGGGCATCGACGACGCGGTCCAGAGGCGTCTGCCACTGCTCCTGCGCCTCGAAAAAGGCCTCGATCAGGCGATGGACGTCCTTTTCCTCCAAAGCCGAGCCATTGGCCTTCGAAATGATATTGCCGGTCAGCCGGAAGGAACGCGGCAGGAATTCATGGCCTTCGGCATCAAGAAAGACCAGGAAAGGCGCGAAAAAATGCAGCACGACATCATCGACGTCGCAGACCACCAGTGGCCGGTCTCCCAGGCGGACATGCGACATGTCCAGTTCGAGCGGGGCGTCCATGGTCAATATTCCCCCGAGGAGAGGCCGGGCGGCGAGAAATGCGCCGCGGCCGCCGTAACGGTTTCCGGCGCCGTCCCGCTTGCCTCGCAGAAAGCGAGCAAGGTCGGTTCATGGTTCATCAGGAAATCCAGCATGCCCGCGAGAAAGGCCGGTTCGTTGATGGCATTGCGCACCTGTGCCGGCTCGACGCCGGTCAGGGCCAGGAAACGACCGAACATATCCGGCTCGTTGGCGAGCCAGCCAAGTACCGCGATCGCAGTCTCTTGCGGGTCGGCGGCAGCCTTCTTCGAGTTCTTGAAGTTACTTTGCATTTTGAGAGGTAAGTTACCTATTTTTCAACCAAATGCCGCTAAAGTCCGATTCAAATATTTTTGGAATCGATTTGTCGCGACCTTATATTTTCAGCAAGTGGATGCAATACCGAATGCAGGGACAGCTCTCCATGCCTAAGCAAGTGATGATTGTAGAAGACAACGAGCTGAATATGAAGCTCTTTCGCGATCTGATCGAAGCGTCCGGCTACACGACGATCCAGACGCGGAACGGTATGGAAGCGCTTGATCTTGCTCGAAAACATCGCCCGGACCTGATCCTCATGGATATCCAGCTTCCCGAAGTTTCGGGGCTGGAAGTGACGAAATGGCTGAAGGAGGATGACGATCTGCATGTCATCCCGGTAATCGCGGTCACCGCTTTTGCGATGAAGGGTGACGAAGAGCGCATTCGTCAGGGCGGCTGCGAAGCCTATGTCTCGAAGCCGATCTCCGTTCCGAAATTCATCGAGACCATCAAGACTTATCTGGGCGACGCCTGAGCGTGGGGAGCGACCGATGACCGCGCGCATCCTGGTAGTTGACGATATCCCGGCCAATGTGAAGCTTCTCGAAGCGCGGCTGCTGGCTGAGTATTTCGAGGTGCTGACGGCCGAGGACGGCTTGAAGGCGCTCGCCATTTGCGACAGCACGCAGGTCGATCTCGTCCTGCTCGACATCATGATGCCGGGTATGGACGGTTTCGAGGTCTGCGAGCGGCTGAAATCCGATCCGCGCACCTCGCATATCCCCGTTGTCATGGTCACCGCGCTGGATCAACCCGCCGATCGCGTGCGCGGCCTGAAAGCCGGTGCCGACGATTTTCTGACCAAGCCTGTGAACGACCTCCAGCTCATCTCGCGCGTCAAGAGCCTGTTGCGGCTGAAGACGCTCAGCGACGAGCTGCGCATGCGCAACGAGACGGCCCGCAATTTCGGCATCGAAGATCTGCTGCGCCTGGGGGATGGCCGCGTTGACGAAACTGGCCAGGTCCTCCTGGTCGACGGTCGGGCCAATTCCCAGGAGCGCATCATCCGCGCCCTGAAACCGATCGCCCAGGTGACGGCGACCTCCGATCCGCAGGCGGCCCTGTTCGAGGCCGCGGAAAAGCCGTTCGAGCTGGTCATCGTCAATTCCAATTTCGAAGACTATGATCCTCTGCGGCTTTGCTCACAGCTTCGCTCGCTGGAGCGCACGCGTTTCCTGCCGGTGCTGCTGGTGACGGAGCAGGGGGCCGACGAGATGATCGTCCGGGCGCTCGACCTCGGCGTTAACGACTATATCGTCCGGCCGCTGGATCCGAACGAGCTGGTTGCCCGCAGCCTGACGCAGATTCGCCGCAAGCGTTACAACGACCGTCTGCGCGCCAGCGTGCAGCATACGATCGAGCTTGCCGTCACCGACGCGCTCACGGGCCTCAACAACAGGCGCTATCTCGACAATCACCTGAAGATTCTCTTTAATCGCTCGCTGGCGCGGGGCCGGCCGCTGTCGATCCTGATCACCGACATCGACCGTTTCAAGCTGGTGAACGACACCTATGGCCATGACGCCGGCGATGAGGTGCTGAAGGAGTTTGCCGCTCGTATCCGCTCCACCGTGCGTGGCGCCGACCTGGCCTGCCGCTACGGTGGCGAGGAGTTCGTCGTGGTGATGCCGGATACGCCTCCCGAGGTTGCCGCCGCCGTTGCTGAACGACTGCGCGCCGCGGTGGAAACCGCGCCCGTCACATTGCGGGAAACCGGGGCTGCGCTCAATATCACCGCCTCTTTCGGCATTTCGTCCCGCCTGGAATCCATGGAGACGCCCGAGCAGTTGATGAAGCAGGCCGACCTTGCGCTTTATGAAGCCAAGAAGGCAGGCCGCAATCGGGTCGTTGCGGCAGCCGCATGATCCAGAATGATACCGCTGCCGATTCCAGGTCCCCGTCAATATTCATGGGCATTTCGGAGTTTTGAACAGCAATCAAAAATTTAAAGTCATGATTCCACAATTATATGCGCACTCACTTCCGCCGCAGAATAAACGTTATAATTGCTGTATAATCTGACCGAAATGCTTGGTCGCCGGCGCTGACCCAATGCCCAATAATGTATTGCACACGATATGCTCGACGGCTTTGAAATTGAACCGGTGAAAAACTATGAGGACACCACTCATAATATGCGTGTCACCATAGTATGAAATTGTACTTAAATATCCCCCGTTCGAATTTGCTATGTATACGCTAATTATCTCTTGGTTTTTGGGATGTACTCGCTTGGGGATTGTTATCTTTTCTACGGACGAAACTGGGTAAACGCGGGAATTTTAACCATTCGGCCAGACGAGAATTTTTTATCATTAAGAATTTGTTGATTTTCTTTCGATTTCGGGCAAATTTAGTCCCGTACAGAGATAGCCCGGAAGGGTTTGAGAATACCCCATGATGCTCAGGTCCGCCGCATCTCCTGGGTCGTGGGGTCGGTCGGCTGGCAGGCAATTTTAAGCGGTTCCTCGTGCCGTTTTGCAGGCTAGCCGGCCCCCAATTTAAAACGCCGCTCTTCCTTCGGAAGGCGGCGTTTTTCTTTGCTCGTAAATATCAGTGGGATGAGTTTTAGATTTCACTGATCAGCGGTGTCTTTGCGAAGTTTTGCACAGGGAAGAAGGCTGAAAAAGAAAAAGGCGCTAACCTTGCGGTTGCGCCTTTTGCTGTAACCAGAAGTTTAGGAAACTTACTTGATCTTCGTTTCCTTGAACTCGACGTGCTTCTTAGCAACCGGGTCGTACTTCGTCTTCGTCATCTTGTCCGTCATCGTACGGCTGTTCTTCGTCGTGACGTAGAAGAAACCGGTGTCGGCCGTCGACAGCAGCTTAATCTTGATAGTGGTAGCCTTGGCCATGGTCGTCCTGCCTTTAAGAAAAATGAAAGCCGTGGACGGCCAGTGCGGAGGTCCACGGCAAATTCTGGCGCGAAAATACAAATCGCGCCCGAAAAGTCAACCTCTGTTGCCCATGAAAAGCAGCCGTATCCCCGAAAGCAGGACATAAAGGCCAAAGAAAAAGGCGATTGCCCAGGCAAAACCGCTAGGGCTGGCAATATCCATGGCGGTGCCGACGGTCGGCGGGCCGAGGACCATGCCGATCGCGTAACAGAAAACGAAAGCGGCGTTGGCGGCGACCAGATCAGAGCCCGTCAGGCGGGTTCCCAAGTGGCTGAGGCCCACCGTATACATGCCGGAGACGCAGCCGCCCCAGAACAGCAGGATGACCGCCAGAAGGATCCAGTTCGAGGCCAGCGAGGGCAGCAGAAGCGCGCCGACGAACCCGATCGTCGCCATGATCGACAGCAATGGCCGCTTGTCGCGCATACGGTCGGCAAGTAGCCCAAGCGGGATCTGGAAGATGAAGTTGCCGACGCCCATGACGGTCAGCAGCAGGGCTGCCTGTGATTCGTTGAAACCGAGGCGCGTCGCATAGCTGGTGAACAACGATCCGCCGCCGACCGTCACCGCGCCGAACACGAAGACGGCGGCCGTGGCTGTCGGCACCAGGAAGATGTAGCGAACGAAGTGCAGTTCCGGCTTCTCGTCAACGATCGGGCTCTCGTTGCGGGCGATGAAGATCGGGATGGCCGCGGCGAGAATGATGCAGGCGCCGATGGCAAACGGCATGAGACCCTCGCTGCCGACCAGCGAGAACAGCAGGGGACCGGCGGCAAAGCCGAGCGAGAAGACCGTGGAGTAGATGCCGAGCACGAAGCCGCGCTTGGAGGGAGGGGAGGCCGCGTTGATCCAGAATTCCGACAGGATGAACAGGGTCGTCGTCGAGCCGTGAAAGATCAGGCGCAGCGGAAACCAGAGGACCAGGCTCTCGGCGTAATAGAAGCCGAGCGAGCTCAATGCGGAGAGCACGACGGCCCAGATCATCGTCTGCACCACACCGAAGCGGTGGGCGAGCTTGGTGGTGATCAGGGCCGCTATCATCGCGGCGACCCCCATCATCGCCGTATTCAGCCCGATCAGGCTTGAGGGAATGCCGCGTTTTTCCAGGATGATGCTGAGAAGCGGAAGGCCGAGGCCGATGGCAATGCCGACGGCGGAAACGGACGAAATAGCGGCGACGAGCGAAGGCCAATGAATTTCTTCGACATGGCCGGCCTTGCCGTTCGTCGGTTCAGTCATGAATTGATCCTTAGAGCATTTGGCGAACGAATCATTCGCGACGCGGGGGGATAGAAAGGCACGGCACGGCCAAATCCAGGTGACGGTTCGGCTTTCATGGGATCGGTCGTACCCTCCAGAATGATCCTTTCGACGCCCGGCATGTTCAGACAAGAAACGTCGCCGATGTCAAGCCGTGGGAGATCGGGCAATTCGCGCGAATCACCAATATGGGATGATTCGATACCGATCATGGCTGAAGGGCGTAGCGGCACGTGCCGACGCTGGCCGGCCGACAAGGCTGGCGATATCCGTTCGAATACGGTGGTCAAGAGCGCCCGTTCCCCTGATCCCACTCATCCGGGCTGTCGTCATGACCGCCGAAGCCATGCATCCGGAGCGCCCATTGCAGGCCGATGACGCCACCCTTGATCGGTTGGATGATGGCCAGCGCGGTGATCACCGTGATCGGCGCCCAGATGGCGAGATGGACCCAGACGGGCAGGTGAAAGGCCATGTCCGTCATCATGAAGCCACCGACCACGACATGGCCGAGCACCAGGATCACCAGATAGGGCGGCAGGTCGTCGGCGCGCTGGTGGAATATCTCCTCGCCGCAGGCGGCGCAGCGGTCGACCGGTTTCAGGAAGGCACGGAAGAGCTTGCCCGTGCCGCAGCGCGGACAGCGGTTCAGCAAACCGCGTATGATGGAGCGCCCCAGCGGTCGTTCAGCCTCGTCGGGACCGCCATAGCGGATCGTGGAGTCGGACGGGCTGCTCGTCATGAACGTTTCCTTCCTGCCGGCAGCCGCCGTCTATCGACGGCCGCGCGGTGGTCTCGTTCCCGGTGCCTTGCGCGCCGGGCTCTTGTTGCGGCGGGTCGCCTTATGGAACGAGCGCACCGCTGTCGGCATGGCGCGGCCGTCGCTCAGCATTTCGAAGCGCAGGGCACCGGCAAGCGGGATCGCTTCCGCCAGCCGCACCGTTACGCTGTCGCCGAGACGAAAGCCGAGCCCCGTCTTTTCACCCGTCAGCGCCTGATGCGCCTCGTCATAGATGAAATAGTCGGAGCCGAGTGTGGATATAGGGATGAAACCATCGGCGCCATAGTCTGGCAGGGTGACAAAAAGTCCCGACTTGGTGACACCGCCGACGCGCGCCTCGAATTCCTCGCCGACGCGCCCGGCAAGATGATGGGCGATCAGCCGGTCGACCGTCTCGCGCTCGGCCGCCATGGCGCGGCGCTCGAAGGTGGAGATCTCGGCGGCGATATCGTCGAGCGCTGCTTCCTCGTCCGGCGTGATGCCCCCTTCGCCGAGGCCGAGCGAGCCGACGAGGGCGCGATGCACGATCAGATCCGCATAGCGGCGGATCGGCGAGGTGAAATGCGCGTATTTCATCAGGTTGAGGCCGAAATGCCCGATATTGTCGGGGCTGTAGATCGCCTGGCTCTGCGAGCGCAGCACCATCTCGTTGACCATGGTCTGATGCGGCGTGCCCTCGGCCTTTGCCAGGATGCCGTTGAAGCTGTTGGCGCGAACATTGCCGCCCTTGGCGAGCGAGATGTCGAGCGTCGCGAGGAATTCGCGTAGCACTTCCTGCTTGGCAAGCGTCGGGCCGTCATGGATGCGATAGATCAGCGTCTGCTTCTTCTTCTCCAGCGTCTCGGCGGCGGCCACGTTCGCCTGGATCATCATTTCTTCGATGAGCTTATGCGCGTCGAGGCGCGGCGGCACGATGACACGATCGACCGTGCCGTCCGGCTTCAGCTGGATCTTGCGTTCCGGCATGTCGAGTTCGAGCGGCTGACGCCGGTCGCGGCCGCGCTGCATGATCCTGTAGGCGTGCCAGAGCGGCTTCAGGATGGGCTCTAGCATCGGTCCGGTCTTGTCGTCCGGCTGACCGTCGATCGCCGCCTGCGCCTGCTGATAGGACAGCTTGGCGGCACTCCTCATCATGATGCGATGGAAGGTGTGGCCGGCCTTGCGGCCTTCCTTGGAAAAGATCATCCGCACGGCAAGGGCAGGGCGGTCGACACCTTCCTTGAGGGAGCAGAGATCGTTGGAGATGCGCTCGGGCAGCATCGGCACGACGCGGTCCGGAAAATAGACCGAATTGCCGCGCTTCAGGGCCTCGCGATCGAGCGGGGAATTGGGGCGTACATACCAGGAGACGTCGGCGATGGCGACGGTGACGATGACGCCGTCGGGATTGTCGGGCGAAGGATCCATTTCGGCATAGACGGCGTCGTCATGGTCCTTGGCGTCGGCAGGATCGATGGTGATCAGCGGCAGGCTGCGCCAGTCCTCGCGATGCGACATCGTCGCGGGCTTGGCCGCATCCGCCTCGGCGATGACGGCTGGCGGGAAGACGTGCGGAATGCCGTGTGCATAGATGGCGATCATCGAGATCGCCTTTTCCGAGGCGACGGAGCCGACGATCGACAGCACCTTGGCGCGGGGCAGGCCGAAACGGCCAAGGCGGGCCACTTCGACTTCGACCAGATCGCCGTCCTTGGCGTCGCCGGTATACTCCGGATCGATCACCATTTCCTCGCCGCGTCGCTGGATCGGCATCAGCCGCCCGCCGCCGCCCGGCGTCTCGCGGAAGACGCCCATGGACGCGCCCTGGCGCTTGTCTATGACCTTGATGATGCGCGCGGTGTAGGCCGGGCCGCCGCGATCGACGGCTGAGAAGATCTTGGCGAGGATGCGGTCGCCCATGCCGGCGACGGGCGCCTTGCCCTTGCCGTTGCGGCCGGCGGGCGAAGAGGATTGCTTGATCATCACGGCCGGAGCCACGCCGTTTTCTTCCGGCCATTCCGTCGGTCGGCCAATCAGGCTGCCGTCCTTGTCGCGCGTGGTAATGTCGAGAACGGCGATCGGCGGCAGCGCGCCGGGGCGGATGAGCGACTTGCGGCTCTTCTGCACCATGCCGTCCTGTTCAAGCTCGCGCAGGAGGCTCTTGAGTTCGATGCGGGCCTCGCCCTTCAGCCCGAAGGCCTTGGCGAGTTCGCGCTTGGACGCCTGCTGCGGATGATCGGCGATGAAGCGCAGGAGAACTTCGCGCGGCGGCAGGACGCCATGGATGATCGCCGCCATCGGCTCCGCGTCGCCGCTGTTTTTCTTCACGCGGCCAACCTTGCCGGAGCGGTGCTCCGGCGATGAATTCCTGCCGCGTGGTTCTCTGCTCACTCTGCACTCTTCTTTGTTGTCTTCGCCTTGGTGGCCGCTTTGGCCTTCGGCTTGGCGGTGGTCTTCGTCGTCTTGCTTGCGGCCGCTGCCGTCTTGGTTTTCGCCTTCGCGGGTGCCCTGGCAGGCTTCCCGCCGCCGGACTTGCCGGCCTTGGCAACGATCAGCGCCAAGGCTTCCTCGACCGTGATGGCCTGCGGATCGGAACCCTTCGGCAGCGTGGCGTTGACCTTGCCCCAGTTGACATAGGGTCCGTATTTGCCGTCGCGAACGGTAATAGAGCCGCCGCCGTCGGGATGCGCGCCGAGATCCTTCAACGCCGCCGGCGTGCCGCGTCCGCCGCCTGCCTTGCTCTGCTTTTCGGCAAGAACTGTCACGGCGCGGTTGAGGCCGACGGTGAAAACGTCCTCGACCGTCTCGAGATTGGCGTAGCTGCCGTCATGCAGCAGGAACGGCCCGTACCGGCCGATGCCGGACGAGATCATCTTGCCGCTCTCGGGGTGCTTGCCGATATCGCGGGGAAGCGAGATCAGCGCCATGGCCTTTTCATAGTCGATATCTTCCGGCTTCCAGCCCTTCGGTAGGGAGGCGCGCTTGGCTTCCTTGCCGTCGCCGCGCTGGATATAGGGTCCGAAACGGCCGGAGCGTAGGGTCAGCTCCTCGTTGGTCACCGGATCGGTGCCGAGCGCCTTCGGTTCATTCAGCCCCGAGGCTTCCGCTTCCGTACCGCCTTCCGAGGAAAGCTGGCGCGTATAGTTGCATTCCGGATAGTTGGAGCAGCCAACGAAGGCGCCGTATTTACCAAGCTTCAGCGACAGGTTGCCCGTGCCGCAGACCTGGCAGATGCGCGGATCGCTGCCGTCTTCGCGCTTTGGGAAGACCAGCGGCGCAAGCGCCTCGTTCAGCGCGTCGAGCACATTGGTGACGCGCAACTCCTTGGTGTCCTCGATTTGGGCGAAGAAGTCGCGCCAGAAGTCGCGCAACACGTCCTTCCAGTTCAACTCGCCGGCCGAGATGCGGTCGAGTTTTTCCTCGAGATCGGCGGTGAAGTCATACTCGACGTATTTAGTGAAGAAGCTTTCGAGGAAGGCGGTCACCAGCCGACCCTTGGCTTGCGGCACCAGCTTGCGCTTGTCGATCGTCACATAGTCGCGGTCGCGCAGCGTCGCCAGCGTCGCCGCATAGGTCGACGGGCGGCCGATGCCGAGCTCTTCCATCTTCTTGATCAGCGACGCTTCCGAATAACGCGGCGGCGGTTCGGTGAAGTGCTGCGTCGAGTTGATCTTCTGCTTGGCGAGGTTTTCGCGCGCATTGATCTCCGGCAGGCGGCCATCTTCGTCGTCGGCATCGTCGCTCTGCTCGCCGTCTTCTTTCTGGTCGGTATAGGCGGCAATGAAACCGTCGAAACGGATCACCGAGCCGACCGCGCGCAGGCCAGCCTTCTGGCCGCCATTGTCGGCAAGGATCTCGACGGTTGTGCGCTCGATCTCGGCGGAGGCCATCTGGCTGGCGATACCGCGCTTCCAGACGAGGTCGTAGAGCCGCAGTTGGTCGGCATCGAGGTATTTGCGGACGCGGTCGGGCGTCCGATCGAAATCGGTCGGGCGGATTGCTTCGTGCGCTTCCTGGGCGTTCTTCGCCTTGGTCGAGTAGAAGCGCGCCTTTTCCGGCAGGTAGCGGTTGCCGAACTGATCGGCGATCGCAACGCGTGCTGCATCGATCGCTTCCGGCGCCATCTGCACGCCGTCCGTACGCATATAGGTAATGAGACCGACGGTCTCGCCGCCGATATCGACACCTTCATAGAGCTTCTGCGCCACCTGCATGGTGCGCGAAGCCGAGAAGCCGAGCTTCGAGGAAGCGGCCTGCTGCAGGGTGGAAGTAGTGAAGGGTGGGCTCGGATTGCGCTTGACCGGCTTTGCCTCCACGCTGTCGACGACATAGGAGGCGCCTTCCAGGAGCGCCTTCAGATTGCCGGCCTCTTCGCCATTGCCGATCGAACGCGGCTGCAGGCGCTTGCCGTTTGCGGCCACCAGTCTGGCTTCGAATTCGTCGCCGCGCGGCGTCTTCAGGATCGCCGAGAGGTTCCAGTATTCTTCCGAGATGAAGCGCTCGATCTCGGTTTCGCGGTCGCAGACGAGACGCAGGGCCACTGACTGAACGCGGCCGGCCGAGCGGGCACCCGGCAGCTTGCGCCAGAGCACAGGCGACAGGTTGAAGCCGACGAGATAGTCGAGCGCGCGGCGAGCGAGATAGGCGTCGACCAGCGGCACGTCGATGTCGCGCGGGTCGGCCATCGCGTCGAGCACGGCCTTCTTGGTGATGGCGTTGAAGACGACGCGTTTGACGGGCTTGCCGTTGATAACGCGCTTCTTGTTGAGAAGATCGAGCACATGCCAGGAGATCGCTTCACCCTCGCGATCCGGGTCGGTCGCGAGAAACAGGCCGTCGGAGGATTTCACCGCATCGGCAATATCCTTCATGCGCTTTTGCGAGGCGGGGTCGACTTCCCACAGCATCTCGAAGTCCTGATCGGGTAGGACCGAGCCATCCTTGGCGGGCAGGTCTCGCACGTGGCCAAAGGAGGCAAGAACCGTATATCCGGGTCCCAGATATTTGTTGATTGTCTTGGCCTTGGCAGGCGATTCCACCACTACAACGTTCATCATAATTCTCTGAATAAGAGGTCGCGCCGGAAAAAGGCGCGGGAGAGACCGGGTATTTTACCTCCCCGGCCTTTCGACATGGACAGGGAATTCGTCGCGGTCAAGAGGCGATGTCGATTTTTGCCATCGGCTCGATACCGCGATCCCTGCCGAATGGCATCAGTGTTACATCCCGAAGAAACGCTTGCTGACGCTTTCGACAGGGCTGCCGCCATCATATCGGGATGATCCATCGTGCTTTCAATCCAGCATTGAGATCGACACCAGCCCACCGGGATGCCTGTGCAGCCGGCCGGCCATATCCAGTTCGAGCAGCACGGAGTGGACCGAGGACACCGACAGGCCGGTGTGGCGGATAATATCATCGATCTCCACCGGCGTCGGTCCGAGCGCGTCGACGATCTGGTCGCGGTCGGTATCGTCGGGTGGCGGTGACAGCGGCTTGTCGTTCTTTTCGACCGGAGCCTCGGCAAGCTGCGGACGGAAGAGGTCGGGTTCGGCTAGTGGCCGTAGCGCCTCGACGATATCATCGGGACGAGTGACGATGATCGCGCCGTCCTTCAGCAAGCCATTAGTGCCCTCGCAACGTGGATCGAGCGGCGAGCCGGGAACGGCAAAGACCAGCCGGCCGAATTCGCCGGCAAGGCGCGCGGTGATCAGCGAGCCGGAGCGCGTCGCCGCCTCGACGACGACGAGGCCGAGGGAAATGCCTGCAATCAGCCGATTGCGGCGCGGAAAATCGCGTGCGCGGGGCTCCCAGCCGAACGGCATCTCGCTGACGGCAAGGCCGTTGCCGTCCCATATTTCATTCAGCAGGCTGACATTTTCGGGCGGGTAGGGCTGGTCGAGCCCACCGGCCATGGCGGCGATGGTGCCGGTCTGAAGGCTGGCGCGGTGTGCGGCCGTATCGATGCCACGGGCAAGGCCCGAGATGACGGCATAGCCGGCCTGGCCACAGGCACGGGCAATCATTGCCGCGAATTTGGCGCCGCTGATCGAGGCGTTGCGCGAGCCGACGATGCCGATGGCCGGCGGAACCGCCGTGGATAGATTGCCTTTTACTGTCAGAAGCGGCGGCGCGCCGTCGATCTCTTTCAGTGCCTGCGGATAGCCCGGTTCACCGATGCCGACAAAGCGGGCGCCGAAGCGGTGCACCGCCTCCAGCTCACGCAGCGCGTCCTGCTCGCTGGCGATACGTATCACCCGCGTCGCGCCGCCTCGTTGCGACAGGTCGGGCAATGCGGCGAGCGCGGCTTCGGCGGAGCCATAATGTTGGATGAGATCGCGAAAGGTCGAGGGGCCGACATTGTCGGAGCGGATGAGCCTGAGCCAGGCGATCCTTTGTTTTTCCGTCAGCGCAATTCCGGTTCGTCCTGCGCTGCCTGCGACCATTACCCCTTCGCTCCGATCTTGGTTTCCGTGCCGGCAGTCAGCCGGACGATATTGGCCCGGTGCTTGTACCAGGAGATGACGGTCATCAGCGCCATGACGGCGGCGATCTTATCGGCGCCCAGTATCCACAATGCAACCGGAATGACAAGGGTTGCAACCAGCGCGGAAAGAGAGGAATAGCGGGTGGTGAAGGCGATGACCAGCCAGATGATGGCGAAGATCAATGCCATGAATGGCGCGAGACCGAGCAAAATGCCCAGGTAGGTCGCAACGCCCTTACCGCCCTTGAAGCCGATCCAAACCGGGAAGATATGGCCGATGAAGGCGGCAAAACCGGCAAGTATGGCCGCGTCTTCACCGAAGAAATGCCAGACGACCAGCACGGCCGCCGTGCCTTTGAAGGCATCGAGCAGGAGTGTTGCCGCCGCCAGGCTTTTGTTGCCGGTACGCAGCACGTTCGTTGCGCCGATATTGCCCGAGCCGATATTGCGGACATCGCCGAGGCCTGCCATGCGCGTCAGGACCAGACCGAAAGGGATGGAGCCGAGCAGGTAGCCGATAATGGCTGCTGCGAGCGCAGTCTGCGGGGAGAGCTGCCATGTCCAGAATTCCGCCATCACGTCTTATTCTCCATAAGCCTCAGCTTTGCCTACAGACTGTGAACCAGCTTGCCCGCGACATAGGTCGCAACGGCCCGGCCGCTCATTCTCGCGTCTTCGAACGGTGTATTTTTCGAGCGCGACAGAAGCATGTCTTTGGCGACAAGCCAAGGCTCGTCGAGATCGATCAGCGCAATATCCGCCTTCGCGCCCGGCTTCAGCGTGCCGGCGTCGAGGCCGAAGATCTGCGCCGGCCGCGTCGACAGGGCGTCGATCAGCCGCATCAGGCTGACCTGGCCGCTATGATGCAGGCGAAGTGCTGCGGCAAGCAGCGTCTCCAGCCCGACCGCGCCATCTTCCGCCTCGCCGAACGGCAGACGTTTCGTATCCACGTCCTGCGGATCATGCGAAGAGACGATGATGTCGATAGTGCCGTCCGCCAGCGCTTCGATCATCGCCGTACGGTCGTCTTCGGAACGCAGCGGCGGGTAAAGCTTGAAGAAGGTGCGGTATTCGCCGATGTCGTTTTCGTTCAGCGCCAGATTGTTGATCGAGATGCCGCAAGTAACCTTTGCGCCGCGCGAGCGGGCGAGGAGGATGGCCTCCGCCGATTCCGGCACCGAGATCATCGCCGCGTGGTAATGGCTGCGCGTCAGGGCGGCGATCCTCAGATCACGCTCGAGCGGAATGAGTTCGGCTTCCTTCGGAATGCCGGAAAGACCGAGCCAGCTGGCAAACAGTCCCTCATGCATGACACCGTTGGCGCCGAGATATTTGTCGCGGGTCTCGCAGGAGATGACGGCGCCGAATTCGCGCGCATAGGTCATGATCCGACGCAGAACCTGCGTGTCGTGGACGCCGGAATGCGCGTCGGTAAAGACGACGGCGCCGGCTTCGCGCAGGAGCCCCACTTCCGTCATTTCCTCGCCGGCGAGACCCTTGGTGAGTGCCGCTGCCGGATAGACATTGACGACAGCCGTGTCGCGCGCCGTCTTCTTGACGAATTCGACCAGCGCGATGTCGTCGATGATCGGATCGGTGTCCGGCATCATAATAAAGGAAGTCACGCCGCCGGCCGCTGCCGCGCGGCTTGCCGAAGCGATGGTCTCGCGATGCTCGCCGCCGGGCTCGCCGACATGGACGCGGGCGTCCACAAGGCCGGGGACGGCGACGAGACCGGTGCAATCGCGCACCTCGGCACCCTTCGGCGCAGCTTTGCCCTTCGCATCCTTGCCGGCGGAGACGATGAGGCCGTTTTCGACGATGATCGTGCCGACCTCGTCGAGATTGCGCGAGGGGTCGATGATGCGAACGTTCTGGAGGACGATCGAGTTGCTCATGCGCCAGCTCCCTCGGTGCGCGGCCCCTGGTTCTGCGAGACCAGCAGCGTCTCCATGACCGCCATACGCACCGCGACGCCCATTTCCACCTGTTCGGCGATGACGCTCTGCGGGCCGTCGGCGACTTCCGAGGCAATCTCGACGCCACGGTTCATCGGACCGGGATGCATGACCAGCGCATCCTCCTTGGCCGCCTTCAACGTCTCGGCGTCGAGACCGTAGAAATGATAATATTCGCGCACGGACGGTACGAAGGCGCCGGACATGCGCTCGCGCTGCAAGCGCAGCATCATCACTACGTCGGCGTCCTTCAGCCCTTCCTTCATCGAGTGGAAGACTTCGACACCCATATCCGCGATCCCAGCGGGCAGGAGCGTTGCGGGCGCGACGACCCGGACGCGTGCGCCCATGGCGTTCAGCAGCAGAATGTTGGAGCGGGCAACGCGCGAATGCAGCACGTCGCCGCAGATGGCGACGATGATTCGCGACAGCTTGCCCTTGGCGCGGCGGATTGTCAGCGCGTCGAGCAGCGCCTGTGTCGGATGCTCGTGCTGGCCGTCGCCGGCGTTGACCACCGAGCAGGAGACCTTCTGCGCCAGCAGTGCTGCGGCGCCGGCGCTGGAATGGCGGATGACCAGCACGTCAGGGCGCATGGCGTTTAGCGTCATCGCCGTGTCGATGAGCGTCTCGCCCTTTTTCACCGAGGAGTTGCCGACCGACATGTTCATCACGTCGGCACCAAGCCGTTTGCCGGCCAGCTCGAAAGAGGCTTGCGTGCGGGTCGATGCCTCAAAAAAGAGATTGATCTGCGTCAGCCCGCGAAGCGTCGATGTCTTCTTTTCGCGCTGACGGCTGATCTTCACCGCCTCGTCGGCCTTGTCGAGAAGATAGGTGATATCTTGTTCGGTGAGGCCCTTGATGCCGATGAGATGGCGGTGGGGAAAGAAGACCATGAAGCTGCCCTCTGAATTTCGTCAGGGGGTCTATAAAGAGGGAGCGCCCCAGGGGCAAGCGCGGGCTTTGGATAAGCGCATTTGTTCCCCATGCAATTTGATTCGAATCTCGTTACAGCGCTAATCTCGAAAGCCGAAACTTCAGGTTTCCTTTTGCAATCCTCTTGCTCTAAAAGCGAAATATGACCCAATCGACCCGGAATGACGATACATTTGCCGAACTGAACCAACCGAGCCTGTGGTCCGGCATCAATGCCTATCGTTCCGATCCGCTGATCGTCGATCTGACCTCCACCCTGCCGCGCTCCACGCGTGAAGACCTGGAGCAGCTGGGCCGCTACGTCACCTCGCATGAGGCGCAGGAACTGGCGCGCATGGCAAACCAGGGCACGCCGCAATTGCGCACCCACGGCCCGCGCGGCGAGCGTCTGGACGTGGTCGAATTCCATCCAGCCTGGCATGCGCTGATGCGTCGCTCGATGTCGGCGGGCCTGCATTCCTCGATCTGGGATGCCCAGGCCGATCCAGACGCGAAAGGCCAGTCGCACAAGGTTCGCGCCGCGCGCTTCTATCTGACGGCGCAGCTCGAATGCGGCCATCTCTGCCCGCTCACCATGACCAGTGCCTCTGTCGCGGCGATGATGGCGTCGCCGGCTGTCCAGAAGGATTGGGCGCCGAAGGTCCTGTCGCGCAAATATGATTCGTCCAACAAGCCGGCCATGCAGAAGTCCGCCGTCACCATCGGCATGGGCATGACAGAAAAGCAGGGCGGCACGGATGTGCGCGCCAACAGGACGACCGCAGACAAGGTCAGCGACGGCATCTATCGGCTCTCCGGCCACAAATGGTTCATGTCGGCGCCGATGAGCGACGCCTTCATTATGCTGGCGCAAACCAAGGACGGCATGGGTTGCTTCCTGGTGCCGCGCCTGCTTGAAGACGGCTCCGCCAACGGCCTGCAATTCCAGCGGCTGAAGGACAAGCTCGGCAATCGCTCTAACGCCTCTTCCGAAGTCGAGTTCAGCGACACTTTCGGCTTCCTGCTCGGTGCGCCCGATGGCGGCATCCGCACCATTCTTGACATGGTGACGCTGACGCGGCTCGATTGCGCGCTGGCTTCTGCCGGCATCATGCGTGCTTCGCTCGCCGAGGCCGTGCACCATACGCGCGGCCGCAGCGTCTTCGGCAAGACGCTGGTCCAGCAGCCGATCATGACGCGCGTGCTCGCCGACATGGCGCTCGATGTCGCGGCCGCGACCGCGCTCGCCTTCCGCCTGGCGGAATCCTTCGACAAGGCCAGCAGCAGCAGCGAAGATGCCGCCTATGCCCGCGTCATGACGCCGGTCGCCAAATACTGGTGCTGCAAGATTGCGCCTGCGCTGATCTACGAGGCGATGGAGTGCATCGGCGGCAGTGGCTATATCGAGGAACGCCCGATCGCCCGGCATTACCGCGAGGCGCCGGTCAATGCGATCTGGGAAGGCTCCGGCAATGTCATGGCGCTCGACGTGCTTCGCGTGCTGAACCGGGGCAGGGACCTGTTCGAAACCGTCTTCGCCGGTCTCGCCCGCGATCTCGGCCCGGCCGGCAAGAAGACCATCGACGTGCTCCGCGCCGCCATGGCGCTGTGCGAACAGGACGAGGGCGCTGCCCGCCTGCTGATCGAGCAGATGGCGCTCGCCGCCGGTGCCGCTGAGCTTTATCGACTGGGTGCAGGCAAGATCGCCGACGCCTTCATCGAAACCCGCCTGGCCGGCGGCTGGCGCTCGACCTACGGCATGCTCGATGCGCGATTCGATGCGAGCTACATCGTCGATCTGCTCTATCCGCCTGCGACTTGAGGCGTCGTTCCGCTGACGCCGCGGGTCTGCGGCGGCGTCAGTTGATGTGATACCAATAATTATTATATAATGGTATCAGCAAGGGAGCTGCTCATGGCCCGTAACACATCTGTTTCGCTTGGTGACCACTTCAATACCTTCATCGATGCTCAAGTGCAGACGGGCCGATATGGTTCCGCCAGCGATGTCGTTCGGGCAGGGTTGCGTTTGCTGGAAGAGCACGAAGCCAAGGTCAAGGCTCTTCAGGGCGCATTGATCGCCGGAGAAGAGTCCGGGAAGCCTACTCCATTCGACAATGCCGCATTCCTGAAGCGGATGCGCGCTGCATATGGCGAGTAAGTCGGGCCGGTACGCCTTATCACCTCTTGCAGAGGCGGATCTTGAGGAGATCTGGCGCTACACTGCTGAAAACTGGTCGGTAAAGCAGGCGGAGACCTACCATGCCGGTATCCTCGATGCTTTTGAGGGCCTTGCGTCTGGTCTCAAGGTTGGTCGTTATGCTGACATTCGCGAGGGCTATTTCAAATACGTCACCGGGTCCCATGTGATCTATTATCGACAGCAGGATACGGAGATTGCCGTCATTCGTATATTGCATCAGCGAATGGACGTGAGCCGCCATCTCTGAAAGGGCTTATAGGCCCTGATCGATCCGTCTGCCCGCATAATTCCAAGACCTATGGAAGAGGCCCCCCATGATCAACCTCCGCCCCGTCCAATCCGATGACATCGACCAGCTCTATCTCATATCCCTGGTCACAGGCGATGCCGGCAAGGATGCGACGGTACTTCATCGCGATGGGCGGATGATTGGGCATATCTATTCTGTGCCCTATGCGGTCCTCAGCCCACAGACCGTTTTTATTGCTAAGGACGGGGAGGGTGTTTGCGGTTATATCGCCGGCGTCTTCGACACGGTTGCTTTCGAGGAAAGGCTGGAGCGCGAATGGTGGCCGGAGCTGCGTGAGCGCTATCCGGAGCCATCGGGCAATCCTTCGACCTGGAATGCGGATCAACGGCGCAGTTATGCGATCCACCATCCGAAACGAGTGCCGGCCTTTCTCACAGACCGGTTTCCCGCCCATATCCATATGAACCTTCTGCCACGCACGCAGGGGCAGGGCATCGGCAGCGCTCTTCTCGACAAATGGCTGTCGAACGCCCGCGACAAGGGCGTCAGAGGAGTCCATCTCGGTGCGAGCGCGGGCAATCATAGCGGGATTCGATTCTGGGCGTCGCGCGGGTTTACTCAGGTGGAGTTGCCGCTGGAACTTGCCTCGCCGACGACCGTCTGGTTCGGCCAATATCTCTAGTCTGTGGATTCCCGGGTTTAAGACACCTCCACGGTCGTCGCGTCATTGTTCGCTTGTGCTTGGTTTGTTATTCACCGGTCGGTGACTGACTGGAGCCGATACGATGCCGAGCGCAAACGCCGTTCTGAAAAAACCGATCGAAACACCCGTTGAGCCGGAAAAGCGAATCCGCAATCGCGCCGCCACCGAGCAGGCGATTCTGGATGCCGCCAAACGGCTGCTGGCGGAAGAGGGGTTTCAGAATTTCGGCATCAACGCGGTCGCCCGCGGCGCCGGCTGCGACAAGCAACTGATCTACCGCTATTACGGCGGCCTCGACGGGCTGGTGGAGGCGATCGGCACGGATCTCGGAAGCTGGGTGAAGGATCGTATCCCCGACGATACCGGCGGCATGTTCCTGCTGACTTATGGTGACCTCATGGAACGGCTGGCCTTGCTTTTCCTCGATGCGTTACGCGCCGATCCGCTGATGCGCCGCATCGTCGCCTGGGAAGTGTCCGAGAATAGCGAGCAGGTACGCCGGCTTTCGGAAGCGCGTTCGAGAGCGCTTGGCAGCTGGATCGAGCGCATGCGCGGCTCGCTGGTCCCGCCGAAGGGGATCGACGCCGTCGCCGTCAATGCGCTGATCTTTTCGGCCATACAGCATCTTGTTCTCTCTGCTGCCGTCGGTGATCAATGCGCCGGCCTTGCGCTGAAAACAGCGAAGGATTGGGAGAAGGCGGCCACGGCACTGCGACGTATCGTGCGCGGCGTCTACGGCTGAAGGTCTGATCGTGGGGGAGATATCCACAGCCCCGCCCGGCCGTTAACCTTAACAATTGGTTTACATTGCGCCGCATCGGTTAACTCGCCACTGTGCACAGACTGATTGTTAACCAATAAGCGTGCAGCCATGGGGTCCAGACCCGCAAAAATCGCGTTTCTCATCGCGGCGATGATGTTCTTCGCCATTCTGACACTAGATATAACCGTGCCGGCGCTGGTGTTGAGCGCGATGGCACTGACGAACTGGCTAGTCCTTTCGACTGGAACGACGCAATATCAGCGTCGAAGGGGGACCGCATGAAGTGGGTGCTGATCTTCTGGGCTGCGCCTGTCTCGTTCCTCGGGGCGTGGTACTATCTGTCGTATTACGACATGAGCTTCGGCATTTACATGTTGACGCGCCAGATGCACGACCTCGTCTTCCAGATCTACGGCAATATCCTCGGGATCCCGCCGGAGAGCATTCCGCCGCTGGTGGCCCGCGCCATTGCCTTCGACACCCTGCTGGTTTTCGCGCTCCTCGCCTTTCGCAAGCGCGCCGAGATCCTGGCGTGGTGGAAGCGCCGTCAGGAATGGAGGTCTGGAAAGGCGGGCCTGCCGAGAGCGGAGAGCCTGTCCAAGGCTCCTTGAAGAATGAAGCTTGCGGCGGCTGAGTCGATGCGCTCGGCCCGCTTGGCCCGCGAAACGTCCATTTCCAATAGCGCCCGTTCGGCAGCGACCGTTGACAACCGCTCGTCCCAGTAGACGAAGGGCAGGGCGGTCTTGTCGGCCATGCTGCGCACGAAGGCGCGGGTTGCCTGCACACGCGGCCCCGCCGATCCATCCATGTTCATCGGCAGGCCGATGACGAAGGCGGCGACCTTTTCCTTCTCGGCGAAGGCAAGCAGCGTCTGGGCGTCCTGGGTGAATTTCACCCGCTTGATCACCGGGCGCGGCGTGGCGAACCGGCGGCCGAGATCGGACATGGCAAGGCCGATCGTCTTGGTGCCAAGATCGAGCCCGGCAATCGCCTGTCCGGGCAGCAGCATCACGGCAAGGTCTTCGATGGTCAGTGTAGTCATATGTTCTTGTCTCCCCGTCAAAACAAGTGAAGTCCGTGCTGCTTTTCTTTGTGACGGTTTCGGATATGTCCTAACACCAGTCTTGCATTTCAAATCAAGCATTAAGGAGAAATCCATGAAGATCACTTGGCTCGGCCACTCCGCTTTCCGTCTCGAAACGGCCAAGGCTAAAATCCTTATCGACCCGTTCCTCAGCTATAACTCCTCCTTTGCCGCCGCCGGGATCGACCTCAAGGAGGCCACGGCTGGCGTCACCCATATTCTGCTTACGCACGGCCATGGCGACCATGTCGGCGATACCGTTCAGATCGCCAAGGATACCGGCGCCGTCGTTCTCGCCAACGCCGATCTTGCCGCTTGGCTCGGCAGCAAGGGTGTCGAGAAGCTGGAAATGGGCAATACCGGCGGCACCGTCTCGCTGGGCGGCTTCACCGCGACCTTCACCAACGCGCTGCACTCCTCTGCCCAGATCACCGAAGACGGCGTGTCGCATGCGCTCGGCAATCCGAATGGCCTGATGCTGCATTTCGACGACGAGCCCTCGCTGTTCCACATGGGTGATACGGACATCTTCTCCGACATGGGCCTGATCAACGAACTGCACCAGCCTGATATCGGCATCGTGCCGATCGGCGACCGCTTCACCATGGGCGGCGCTGTTGCCGCGCTCGCGTGCCAGCGCTTCTTCAACTTCAAGACCGCCATTCCCTGCCACTACGGCACCTTCCCGATCATCGACCAGACCCCGGAAAAGTTCATCGCCGGCCTGGAAGGTTCGAAGACGGCTGTCGCGGCGCCGAAGCCGGGCGAGAGCATTTCCGCATAACGATACCCGTTGCGTATGGCGGACATGGCCTTTATAGCGATAGGAAAAATCCTATCCGGAGAATGCCATGTCCGTCGATCTTGCCACTGTAAAACGCGTCGCCCATCTTGCCCGCATTGCCGTCAATGAAGACGAAGCGCAGCGGATGGTGGGCGAGCTGAATGGCATGCTGGGCTTCGTCGAGCAACTCTCCGAAGTGAATGTCGATGGCGTCGAGGCCATGACCTCGGTTACGCCGATGGCGATGAAGAAGCGGACGGACGAAGTCACCGACGGCAGCAAGGCCGACGACATCGTCGCCAATGCGCCGATCACCGATCAGAATTTCTTCCTGGTGCCCAAAGTCGTCGAATAAGGGCTCGCTTCGAGCCTGTTCCGACCCGTTGCCCTTTTTAAAGATCTGAAGCGAAACAAGATGAGCGAACTGACCAGCCTGACCATTGCCGAAGCCCGCGACAAGCTGCGCGCCAAGGATATCACCGCCACCGAACTCACCGAGGCCTATCTCTCGACGATCGATGCGGTCAATGATCAGCTCAACGCCTATATCAAGGTGACGCCGGAAAAAGCGCGCGACATGGCCAAGACCTCCGACGCGCGTCTCGCCGCCGGCAAGGCCGGCGCGCTGGAAGGCATTCCGCTGGGCATCAAGGATCTCTTCGGTACCGAAGGCATCCACACCCAGGCCTGCAGCCATATTCTCGACGGTTTCGAGCCGCGCTACGAATCGACTGTAACCCAGAACCTCTGGAACGACGGTGCCGTCATGCTCGGCAAGCTCAACATGGACGAGTTCGCCATGGGCTCCTCCAACGAGAGCTCCTATTACGGCCCGGTGATCAACCCCTGGCGCGCTAACGGTTCCAACCAGCAGCTCGTTCCGGGCGGTTCCTCGGGCGGTTCGGCCGCGGCCGTTGCCGCGCATCTCTGTGCTGGTGCGACTGCCACCGACACCGGCGGCTCCATCCGCCAGCCAGCCGCCTTCACCGGCACCGTCGGCATCAAGCCGACCTATGGCCGCTGCTCGCGCTGGGGCATCGTCGCCTTCGCCTCGTCGCTCGACCAGGCCGGCCCGATCGCCCGCGATGTCCGCGACGCTGCCATCCTCCTGAAGTCGATGGCAAGCGTCGACGCCAAGGACACGACCTCGGTCGATCTGCCGGTGCCGGATTATGAAGCCTCGCTCGGCCAGTCGCTGAAGGGCATGAAGATCGGCATTCCGAACGAATACCGCGTCGGCGGCATGCCGGACGAGATCGAAACGCTCTGGCAGCAGGGCATCGCCTGGCTGAAGGATGCCGGCGCCGAGATCGTCAACATCTCGCTGCCGCACACCAAATACGCCTTGCCGGCCTATTACATCGTCGCTCTCGCCGAGGCATCGTCGAACCTCGCCCGTTATGACGGCGTTCGTTACGGCCTGCGCGTCGATGGCGAGAATATTGCCGACATGTACGAGAAGACCCGCGCTGCCGGCTTCGGCAACGAGGTCAAGCGCCGCATCATGATCGGCACCTACGTGCTCTCCGCCGGCTATTACGACGCCTATTACCTGCGCGCCCAGAAGGTTCGCACGCTGATCAAGCGCGACTTCGAACTCGCCTTCCACGCCGGCGTCGACGCCATCCTGACGCCCGCCACACCATCCTCGGCCTTCGGCATCGCCGACGAGGACCTCGCTTCGGATCCGGTCAAGATGTACCTCAACGACATCTTCACGGTGACGGTCAACATGGCCGGTCTCCCCGGAATCGCCGTCCCCGCCGGCCTTGATTCCAAGGGCCTGCCGCTCGGCCTGCAGCTCATCGGCAAGCCGTTCGACGAAGAAACGCTGTTCAAGACGGCGCATGTCATCGAACAGGCCGCCGGCAAGTTCACGCCTACGAAGTGGTGGTAAGCGCTGCTTTTTCGTGACCGCAGCCGATCAAGCAATCGGCGTGGTCATTCTAGAGTAAGTTGCACATCAATAAGTCGTGTTATAATTGCAACAACACGCGCGCATAAGCGTGCGCGCTTATTTCTCCACCTTGAAGCGATTCTAAACTGGAGCTATACGCGCCTTCCCGGTCGTCGTGCCGATGCGAGCGTTGATGGTTGGAGCTGCAAAACTCCTCCCGTGCAGGCGGTTTGCCGTTCTGTATACGAATGCCGTGTCGGGAGACGGGAAGGCTTTTGGAGTATAGCTCAGTGGCAGAGCACCGGACGTTCGTCCGGAGGTCGTGGGTTCGAATCCCGCTACACCGGCCAAATGGATAGCTCAGCTAGGTAGAGCATCAGATTCCTAATCTGATTGTCGAAGGTTCGAATCCTTTTCCAACTGCTGGTCGAAAGGCCGGCACCAGCCCGCAAAGCTATTTATCAATGACGGTCCGGGGACCGGAATGCGCAAGTTCGGATATCCACGCAATCTCTAGGGATTGCCCGGATGGAAAAGCGAGCGTCAGGATTATGGGCTCGATTGGCGTTGAAGATTTCGCCGTGCCCCGGCCAGCAAGGAGGAAGCCCTCCAAAGCCGCCGGGATACTGCGCAACCCGCTCCTCGCAAATCCGCCCGTCGTCGCTGCCACCGGTCTCCGGATTTCGATGATCGGCGCATGAACGAAACACGAAAGGAACATCGGTCTATGACGTAGCGCATGCCGAAGGAGTATGAACAATGATGACATTTCTCGATAAGATCTTGGGACGCAAGCGCGTCCTCGTTAAGGAAAACGAACGTCTGGTCGCCCTGCACAAGGGGACGATCCTTGGCATTTTCGGGCCGGGTCAGCAGGTATTGCCGAACCGACGCAACAGCCTTGAGGTTTTCCGCTACGAGCTGACCAATCCGGTGTTCGCATCGGTCTACGAGAAGGCGTTGTTCGAAAAGCTCCCGGAGGTTGCCGAGCATCATCTCACCGTGTTCCGTACCGATGTCGGCGAAGTTGCCGTTATTGAGCGCGATGGCGCAATTTACGCCACACTTGGTCCGAGCCAGAAGCTTGTTGTCTGGAAGGAATCGGGTCCGTGGAAGGAAATGCGCGTCGATACCGCAGACGAGCTTTCCGTTGACCGGGTCTTGTCGCGCCGCCTCGGGCTGGCACGGAAGCACGAGTTCATCTCGAGCTACGCCGTGCTCGAAGGGCAGGTGGGTCTGTTGTTCGTCGACGGCATCTACCTGCGGATGCTTGATGCGGGCATGCATACCTTCTGGAATGTCGGCAAGGCTCTGCAGGTCAAGATCGTCGATCTGAAGCGTCAGTCGCTTGATGTTGCCGGACAGGAACTCCTGACCAAGGATCGCGTGACGATCCGTGTCAACATCTCCGCGGATTACCGTGTGGTCGATCCGGTCAAGGCCGTCGGCTCCGTCAAGGATTTCGCGGATGCGCTCTATCGTGCGCTGCAACTGGCTTTCCGCCGGACGCTTGGCACGATGACGCTGGACCAGATCCTGGAGCGCCGCGTCTCCATCAACGCCGAAGCGGCCGAAAAGGTGCGCGAGGACATGATGGTGATCGGCGTGGAGATCTCGGATATCGAGCTCAAGGACGTGATCTTGCCGGGCGATATGCGTGAGATCCTGAACCAGGTGGTTGCGGCCGAAAAGCAGGCGGAAGCCAACGTCATCCGCCGCCGTGAGGAGACGAACGCCACCCGTTCGTTGCTCAACACGGCCAAGGTCATGGCGGAACATCCGGTCATGCTACGGCTGAAGGAGCTTGAAGCTCTGGAAGCCATTGCCGGCAAGGTGGATAGGCTGACGATCCACAACGGCACGAGCGGCTTGATGAACGATCTCGTCAAGCTTCGCGATATCTGATGCCACTGACAGGAAGGGCCGTCCGGAAATCCGGACGACCCTTTTGCACATGCCAATATTCCGCCCAGCCACCATCACATTTTAGACCGAAATACGATCATAAATTGCAGTAAGCCACTCGGCTCTATCATCTGCAACCGAATCGGAAGGTCTCTTCATGCTCAAGCAAGTCACGGCGATCCTGCTTCTCAGCGTGGCATTCCCAGCGGTTTCGCTGGCGGCCGACAATGGGGCCATTCGTGCCATTACCTTGTCCTCGGGCGGTCTTGCCGAAGTATCTCGATCGGCCGCAGTCGATAGCGATGGCGTGGCCCGACTCGAGGTGCCGCTCGATCAGGTCGATGACATGCTCAAGAGCCTTGTGGTCAATGGGACCGAGGGCTCGGTGGCGGGCATTTCGCTGGCAGGGCCGCAGCCTTTGCAGGAGACCTTCAAGGGCCTGCCGTTCACGCCGGAGGCGCTCTCATCCGTGCCGTCGCTTCTGACTTCAATACAGGGCGCCAGGGTATTGGTAACCAGCGGTGGGAAAACCGTTGAGGGAGACATTCTCGGGATCGAGATCAGGAAGGCTGGCGAGAATGCGCCAATTCACTTGCTGACTGTTCTTGACAAGGATGGCGCGGTGGAGACGCTGGAGCTTGGCGAGGATGCGTCCGTCCGGATTGACGATGCCGGCATGAGAGCAAAGCTTGCCAAAGCGGCGGCAGCCATTGCTCGTGGCAAGAACGACAGCACCCGCACCATCGATATCAAGGTGAACGGCGCGAAGAACAGTGGTGATATCGGCCTCACTTATGTCATTCCGTCTCCGATCTGGAAAACGGCTTACAAGGTTGTGACCGAGGGAAATGGCAAAGCGCGTTTGCAGGCATGGACCGTGCTGGAAAACGCCAGTGGCGAAGATTGGAAGGGCGTAAAACTGACGTTGACTTCGGCCGAGCCGGTGACGCTGAAGCAGGGCCTGCACCAGCTCTACTGGAGAGAGCGGCAAGAGGTGCCGGTCGACACGGCTTCGAACAATGTCCCCGATCCCGATAGTGGAGACCTTTCCAACAGGCAGCATCTGGCATCGGATGTCGAGGGACGAGCCGCGCCCGCGCCTGCCGAGGCCATGATGGGCGGTGTCCGCAGAAAGGCAGCGGCGTCTGCGTACGTGGCTGACGAGCTCGAAAGACCGACAGTGCCAATGCAAATGGCCGCAGCCAATCCGACCGCTGCGACCGAAAGCGATATCTCGGCCACTTTTGAGCTTCCAGGGACTTACGATCTGGCAAATGGCGACACCTTGTCGGTGCCGATCGTGGATGCGGAGCTGGATGCGGATATGGTGGACATGTATCGGGCGGGCAGCTCCTTCCGCAATCCGATCGCTGCCGTGATGCTCAAGAACACCGCAGGTGTCAGCATGCCAGCGGGAATTCTCACGCTATACGATAGCAAGATCGGCTATGTCGGCGATTCCCAGCTATCCGCGCTGCCCAAGGGTGATACGCGTCTCGCCAGTTTCGCAACCGACCGAAAGGTGTCGATCAGCGAGCAGCAGACGCCGACGGAGGAGATTGCCTCTCTGAAGGTCTCAGATGGCGTGATGCAAGCAGTCGTTAAATATCGCCAGACGACAACATACACCGTTTCAGGCGCTCTTGACGGTGAAAGGACCGTCATCGTCGAACACCCGATCAGGGATGGCTGGTCATTTTCGTCGGGCGAAAGCTTCGGTAAGACGGCAACACATCAGCGGCTCAAGGTGGTCGTGCCGGCCGCTACGGAAAAGACGCTGACCGCTGTCGACGAGCAACTTCAGAGCAACAGCTACGCCCTGGTAGATGTTGACCCGGACATGCTGCTCGGGTGGTCGGCTTCGGCACAGGACAAGGCACTCACGGACAAGCTCGCAAATCTTGCAGACGCGCGCAAAAGGCAGGTCGCCATCCAGAACGAACTGGCGAGCCTCGATAGCGAAATCGAGAAAACCATCAACGAGCAGGAGCGGGTAAGACGCAATATCGGCGCCGTGCCTGACAATAGCGATCTGAAGAAGCGCTATTTGAAGGCTCTGGCGGATAGCGAGGATCAAATCGCTGCAATGAACGAAAGGCGCGATGCTGTGCAGGAGGAGAGTGATCGTCGAGGCGACCACGTGGCGGACATCATCAGGACATTCTGATCGCCATCCGCCTCCTTATTTGAGCAGTCTCAATCGATAAGAGCCGCCCCGACCAGGCGGCTCTCATGTTTTCCCTATCGATTATCCAACTGCGCCCTCACCAGCCTCAGTCCCCGTTCGGTAATCCGATAGGGATGCCCGCCGGAGGACTTGATGGCCTTCAAGTGTTTGAGCTTGCGAAAGAGCGTGAGGTCGAAGCCGGGATAGAGCCAGCCGTCGCGGGTGAAGCAGCTCGCCGCCTCGATCTTCTTGGTTTCGGAACGAATGATTTCGATGCGCCCGCCCTGGGCGAGCAGATGCAGGATGCGCTGTTCGGCGCGGGAAATGTCCATGGTTCTCAAGATCCGGAAAGCGCCATAAGGCGCAACAAAACCATCCGGCGCTCCCTTTAGGGAAGCCGGGGCTTCGTTTTCTGGCCCAGCGCACAAGAAGACTTGCGGGCGGGGCCTTTACCGGGACTCAGACGAGTTGAACATCAAAACTCCATTGATGCTGCATTTTTAAAACAGGTTGCAGTCGGCGGTCAAGTTGCACTCTCGTGGAGCACGGGCCGCTATGGTGCGCCTGCTCACATATGGCTGGCAAAAGCCGCGAGCCGGTGTTTTACTGCTCACAAACATCGGGGAATCGATGATCCATATTCGCAATGCGCGTGAAGGCGAAACGGAGATATTGACCAATATCGGCCTGCGGTCATGGCGGAAGGCCATGGGCTCGATCGGCGGCTCCGAGGCGATGCTGGAAGGCGCCAGTGATGCCTTTTCGAATTTCACCCGCGATGTCTGGTTGACAATTACCGTCGTTGAACTGAACGGGGAGGTCGCCGGCTGGGCGGCGCGCGAGGCGCTGGACGAGACTATCTCCGATTTCTGGATCGATCCCGACTATGTGCGCCAGGGGCTCGGTTCGGCGTTGCTGGCGCGCATCGAAGAGGATGTTCTGGAGCAGGGGCTGGAGAAGGTCTCGTTGCAGACTCATGCCGACAACGGCGAGGCGATCGGTTTCTTCAAGGCCCATGGCTATGCCATCCATTGGCTCTCTGTCGTCTATTCTCCGAAGCTCGATCGTGACGTGCCGACGGTCGGCCTGTCAAAGGCGCTGGTCGACAGCAGCGACGGGACATATGGTTCGGGCTTATAGCATCCGCGCGGTGCCGAAAGTCTTGCGCCGCCTCGCCAATTGCTCTACCTCACAAAGTTCAGAAGAACAGCATTTCAAGAGCTTCCCATGACCCTTGTCGACGTCCGTACCCCAGATCCGAAGCGCTTCATTCCCGGTGCCACCGGCGATTGGGAGATTGTTATCGGGATGGAAGTCCATGCCCAGGTGTTGAGCAAATCCAAGCTCTTCTCCGGCGCTTCGACCGAGTTCGGCAAGCCGCAGAATTCCAACGTCTCGCTGGTCGACGCCGCCATGCCCGGCATGCTGCCCGTCATCAACGAGGAATGCGTTAAGCAGGCCGTGCGCACCGGTCTTGGCCTGAAGGCGCAGATTAACAATCGTTCGATCTTCGACCGCAAGAACTATTTCTATCCCGACCTGCCGCAGGGCTATCAGATCTCGCAGTTCAAGGATCCGATCGTCGGCGAAGGCAAGATTGTCATCTCGCTCGGTCCCGACCGTCAGGGCCAGTTTGAGGATATCGAGATTGGCATCGAGCGCCTGCATCTGGAGCAGGATGCCGGCAAGTCGCTGCACGACCAGCACGCCACCATGTCCTATGTCGACCTCAACCGGTCCGGCGTGGCGCTGATGGAAATCGTCTCCAAGCCGGACATGCGCTCGTCGGATGAGGCCAAGGCCTATATGACCAAGCTGCGTTCGATCGTGCGCTATCTCGGCACCTGCGACGGCAACATGGACGAAGGTTCGATGCGCGCCGACGTCAACGTCTCCGTGCGCCGTCCGGGCGGCGAGTTCGGCACGCGCTGCGAAATCAAGAACGTCAACTCCATCCGCTTCATCGGCCAGGCGATCGAATACGAAGCCCGTCGTCAGATCGCTATTCTCGAAGACGGTGGCTCCATCGACCAGGAAACCCGGCTGTTCGACCCGAACAAGGGTGAGACCCGCTCCATGCGCTCCAAGGAAGACGCGCATGATTATCGCTATTTTCCCGATCCGGACCTGTTGCCGCTCGAATTCGACGACGCCTTCGTCAAGGAGCTTGCAGCGCATCTGCCGGAGCTGCCGGACGACAAGAAGGAGCGCTTCGTGCGCGACCTCGGCCTGTCGATCTATGATGCCTCTGTGCTGGTCTCGGAAAAGGCAATTGCCGATTATTTCGAAACCGTTGCGGCTGGCCGTGATGGCAAGATGGCTGCAAACTGGGTGATCAACGACTTGTTGGGTGCCTTGAACAGAACCGGCAAAGACATTGAAGAGACTCCGGTTTCGCCCACCCAGCTCGGCGCGATCATCGACCTCATCAAGGCCGAAACCATCTCCGGCAAGATCGCCAAGGATCTGTTCGAGATCGTGCTCACCGAAGGCGGCGATCCCACCGAGATCGTTGAAGCGCGCGGCATGAAGCAGGTCACCGACACCGGCGCCATCGAAAAGGCCGTCGACGAGATCATCGCCGCCAATCCGGATCAGGTCGCCAAGGTCAAGGCCAAGCCGACGCTTGCCGGCTGGTTCGTCGGTCAGGTGATGAAGTCGACCGGCGGCAAGGCCAATCCGCAGGCCGTGCAGGCCCTCGTCAAGGCTAAGCTCGGCATCGAAGAGGAATAGGCGAGTGTATTTCGTCCGCACCGCCGGCGAGCAGGATCTGGAGAAGGTCCGCGCTCTGTTGCGCGAAACCTGGCATGCGACCTACGACCGGCTCTATGGCGCAGACAAGGTCAGCGAGCTGCATGGTTCCTGGCATTCTCTTCAATCCCTGAAGGCTCGGCTTGCCAGAAAGAACTCCGAGTTCCTGGTCGCGGACGATGGCAAAAACATTGGCGGCATGGGCTATGCCGCCATGTCGGCGGAGCTGACGAAAACCGTCATGCTCTACATGCTCTATGTCAGCCCCCGCTGCCAGCGCCAGGGCATCGGCCGCGACATCTTCGCTGAACTGGAAACCTGCTTCCCCGATGCCGAGATCATGCGGCTCGAAGTCGATCCTCAAAACGAGCCGGCGATTGCCTTCTACAAGGCCCATGGTTTTGTCGAAGTCGGCCGCACGGAAAACTGCGGGAATGAACAATCGGGCATTCCGGCGCTGATATTCGAGAAGCCTCTCGAAAACCACTGAAAGCTTGGGCAGGTCGATCATGAACAGCGCCGATTTGATCATTCGCGAAGCTCGTGAGTCCGACCTTCCCGCCTTGATCGCGCTCTTCGCCGCCGACGCGCTCGGCGGCCATGGTGACACCACCGATCCCTCCGCCTATGAAGATTATCTCCGTGCCTTCCGCACCGTCCAGTCCTCGTCCAACCAGGCGCTCTATGCCGCCGAACTGGCCGGCGAAGTCGTCGGCACTTTCCAGGCGATGATCACCACGACGCTCAATGCCCGTGGTTCGTCCTCGATGATCATCGAAGCCGTGCAGACGCGCAGTGATCTGCGCGGGCAGGGGATTGGCGCCGCGATGATCGAATTCTGTATCGCCGAGGCAAAAAGTCGCGGTGTGCGGTTGGTGCAGCTCACATCGAACGCCGTGCGCAAGGATGCCCATCGTTTCTATGAGAGATTGGGTTTCAAACCGACCCATCTCGGCTTCAAGATGGCTTTGAAATGACCGCTTTTCCCGCTGGAATCACTGGACAAGCAAGTCTAGTGGCGGCATAAGCGAGAGATCGAATTCTGGTATCGCTCGCCTTTTTGCGGGCACAAGGAAAAGACATGTGGAATTTACTCCTGCAAACCTTCACTTGGTGGAATGGTCAGACGATGGGCACCCGCTTCGCGACATGGCGGTTCGGCAAGCGCGTCGGCGAGGATGAATTTGGCAATGTCTATTACGAGGGCGGTATGTCGTCCTACGGTCTTCCGAAGCGCTGGGTGATCTACAAGGGTTACGCAGAGGCTTCTGCCATTCCTCCGGGCTGGCACGGCTGGATGCATCACCGCACAGACGTTCCGCCGACCAAGGACAATTACGTCGCCAAGGAATGGCAGATTTCGCATCGCGCCAATCCGACCGGTTCGCCGCAGGCCTATCGTCCGCCGGGCTCGCTCGCCGTTGCCGGCGAACGTCCGCGCGTCACCGGCGACTATGACGCCTGGACGCCGGGCAACTGAGCATAGGAAGCCGGCTCGTCCTTTGGCCACAATTGGCCTATAGGCGCAGAAGATGCCGGCTCGTGCTCGGCGCTTTGACCGAGACCAAGCGGAGATTGGCGGATATGACGTTTTTCACGCGGAGCGCTTCTTTGCGTGCGATATCGGCAGCAGTTCTTGCGCTCGCCGCAGGAGCCCTATTGCCACCGGCCGCCGAAGCCGCCCGCATTTCCAATCCCGTTGCCGTGTTCTCCGGCCTCGACAAGATCACCGGCCGCATCACCACCTTCGATGTCTATGTCAACGAGACCGTGCAGTTCGGCGCCCTGCAGGTGACGCCGAAGGCTTGCTATTCGCGCGATGACACCGAACAGCAGAAGGTCGACGGCTTCGTCGAAGTGGACGAGATCACCCTCGACCGCCGCATCCGCCGCATCTTCACCGGCTGGATGTTTGCCGATAGCCCTGGCCTCAACGCTGTGGAACATCCGATCTATGACGTCTGGTTGAAAGAGTGCAAGCAGAAGTCGGACATTCCGCCGCCGGACTCGGCTGGCACCAAGTAAAGCGCCTCCCCAAACTTTGACAGCGCCGAGAGTTTCACCCGCAGAAGTGACCTTCAGCGGGCGATTTCGTTATTCGTCGTCTTGCGGCGAAGCGACGCTCATCTGAACTGGATACGGTTTGGTTTCGTCCGTGAGATCGATGACAATGCTGGTGCCATCCTTGATCCTTCGCCGCAGGGCGTCAGCGCGATCCGGATGAATTTGCAGTTTCCCGCTTTTATGCAGCGCCTGAAGCCGGGATCGTGCGATGCCGAGTTCCGTGGCGAGCAGGCGGTCCAGCCGCGTGCTGACAGGAAACGTGACCGCCAGTTCGATGTCTAGCCTTGTCCAGCTGTCCGTTCCATCCAACACTTCCTTCTGAACATCGGCCTCGGCAAATTCGTCAATGCGCTGAGCCTTGCGCCGCAGTGCATCGAGATCGAATTCCTGCGTCCGTATCCAGCTGAGATCGTTGGTTTGCAGTGCCTCAAGAGTGGCAGGCGACAGCCCACGAACATTCTGGCGCTCGAAGAGCGTTCGGTTCCATGTCTTGTCGCAGGTCGAGCATTTATAGACGAGCCAGGCATCGAGTTTCTTGCCGTTGGCGTTGAGCCTGATCTTGCCGCTGGATCTGAAAGGCTTGAGGCCTCCGCAGCAACTGCAGGCGATCCACGGTTGCGGGGCAGTTCGAGGATTGATGGTCCAGCGGACCTTGAGAATAGTGCACATACCGTCTTGGTCTTCCGTTTGGAAGTTCACCAAGCTGGCGGCAGGACAAGCCCTTTACGGGCGCGGTGTGGCGATGTCTAGGACGGATGAAGAGCTGAGACAGCAATGGCTGTGCATGGCACATGTCAACAATGCCAAACCGGTCTCAGGCCACCACCCGATGAACATGATCACACGCCGGGTGGCGATGGGCCGCCCTCACATATGGGGTGAAATTGGATGAGACCGGTATTTACGATGGCAAAGTGAAACCTCGACGCGCCGACACTCTTCGCGTCGAGCGATAGCAGATCGCAACCAGAATTTGAAGTCGCCAAGACAACGAAAAGCCGGTCGTTCTTCTGTGAACGAAACCGGCCGGAATCGTTCCTACGCGTCAGTGTTCTTGTTGCGGCGAAACAGCCCGAGGACCTTGCGCCCGGCGGCCAGGACGCCGGCGACAACGACAATCAATCCCTTTTTCAGCGCCAGGAGCGCCACGCCAAAACTCTTGAAGAAGCCGAGGACGACGGCGAGGAAGCCGAGCTTGGCTGCGATCTTCACGCCGGCACCGGCGGCAATCATTCCCGCCATACTGTAGGCGGCGATCTTGTCCCCGTTGACGAAGTCGGCATAGCGCTTGCCGCTGTCATATTGCACGGTGTTGATGACGCTGGGGATTGCCGCGTTGATCTCCGGCAGCTGCTCAAGCCCGGCGACGAAATCAAGCTCTGTAACACCCTCGCGGCCAAGGACACGCACGGAATAGTTCAGCGTGTGCGCACCGTTCGGATCCTTGCCGAAGATCAGATCGCGCGCCCAGTGGAGGGCGTGGGTCGCCTTGTCGTAATGCGGCGGCTCGGCCCAGCCGACCAGCGTGATCGGATCGTAGCCCGCCTTCTCACGTTCCGGATTGCTCTCCTGGATCCCATCCTGGATCTGTTTCAGCAGCGCCGTGTAGTCCGTCGAGGCGGCATCGTCGTCGGAGACGTGGCCACTGCCGTCATAATCGATAACCGCGCCCCAGGAGCGCGGATCGATCGGCGAATACTTCGCCGGGAAGATCATGCCGAACGTGTTGCCGGCGGCGCTATCCGGGTTGCCCCAGAGCTGGACCAGCACCTTTCGCGTATCTTGCTGATTGAGATAGTAGAACTGATCGGAGACGTTCAGCGTGGCGTTGGCGCCGGAAAGCTTGATCGCGCCCTGCTGGAAGTCGAGCGTCTTCAGGACTGCCCCGTATTTGCCTTCGGGCACATCGGCACCGAACATGTCGCGAAAGGATTTCGCGTCGGCCTGCGTTGCGGCCAGCGCGGCGAGAAAAGCGATTGCAAGATATTGTTTCAAGATACTACCCCCGGCTGTCGACCCGAAAGTAGCGGACTGATGATTTAAATCAATGCTGAGATGGAGATTCTTAACTGTCGGAGAAGCTCAAATTGGGCGATTCCATCGCCTTTTCCAGCATCCTTGCATATTCGTCTTTCGGCACGTCGATCGCGCCGAATGTCTTCAGGTGCTCGGTGGTGAACTGGGTGTCGAGCAGGGTGAAACCGCGCTCTCTAAGTCGCTCGACCAGATGCACCAGGCAGATCTTCGAGGCGTCCGTGCGGCGCGAGAACATGCTCTCGCCGAAGAAGGCCGAACCGAGCGAGACGCCGTATAATCCTCCGACCAGCATGTCGCCGTCCCATGCCTCGACGGAATGGGCGTGGCCGATATGGTGGAGGGTGGAATAGAGCGCTCGGATCGTCTTGTTGATCCAGGTGCTGGGCCGGCCGCTGGTCTGTTCAGCGCAGGCGGCGATGACGGCGTCGAAATCCGTGTTGAAGCGGATATCGAAGGTTTTTTGGCGGATGGTCTTCGCCAGGCTTTTTGAAATATGAAAGGCATCGAGCGGCAGGACGCCGCGCAGTTCCGGCTCGACCCAGAAGATTTCCGGGTCATCGGCCGATTCCGCCATCGGGAAGAGCCCGATGGAATAGGCGCGCAGCAGAATTTCCGGAGTAATGCCGGGATTTCTGCCGCGCGGCCGTGCCATGGGCGCTTAGACCGAGGTCTTCGCCAGGTAGTCTTCCAGCCAATGGATATCGTAATCGCCGTTGGCGATATCCTGATTGGAAACCAGATCCTGGAACAGCGGCAAGGTGGTCTTGATACCGTCAACCACGAATTCGTCCAGCGCGCGGCGCAGGCGCATCATGCATTCGACGCGGGTGCGGCCGTGCACGATCAGCTTGCCGATGAGGCTGTCGTAGTAGGGCGGGATCTTGTAGCCCTGATAGGCACCGGAATCGATACGCACGCCAAGGCCGCCGGGGGCATGGAAATGCGTGATTGTGCCGGGGGAGGGTACGAAGGTGCGCGCGTCCTCGGCATTGATGCGGCATTCGATGGCATGACCATGGAAATGCACTTCGTCCTGCGTCACCGACAAACCACCGCCGGAGGCGACGCGAATCTGTTCGTGCACGAGATCGATGCCGGTGATCGCTTCCGTGACCGGATGCTCCACCTGCAGGCGGGTGTTCATTTCGATGAAATAGAACTCGCCGTTTTCGTAGAGGAATTCGATCGTGCCGGCGCCGCGGTATTTCAGCTTCATCATGGCGTCGGCGCAGATCTGGCCGATTTTCATGCGCTGCTCGACGTTGAGCGCCGGTGAATTGGCTTCTTCCCAAACCTTCTGGTGACGGCGCTGCAACGAGCAGTCGCGTTCGCCGAGATGGATGGCATTGCCTTCGCCGTCGCCGAACACCTGGATTTCGATGTGGCGCGGCTTGCCGAGGTATTTTTCCATGTAGACGGATTCGTTGCCGAAGGCGGCAGCCGCCTCGGTACGTGCCGTCGACCAGGCTTCGAGGACGTCCGCTTCCGTGCGGGCAACCTTCATGCCGCGTCCACCGCCGCCGGCGGTCGCCTTGATCAGAACGGGATAGCCGATTTCCTTCGCCGTCTTCAGCGCTTCTTCTTCGGTCTTCACTTCGCCGTCCGAACCGGGAACGACGGGAATGCCGAGCTGCTGCGCAGTCGTCTTGGCGGTGATCTTGTCGCCCATGATGCGGATATGGTCCGCAGTCGGGCCGATGAAGGTGATCCCATGCGCATCGAGGATGTCGGCGAACTTGGCGTTCTCCGACAGGAACCCATAGCCCGGATGCACGGCGTCGGCGCCGGTGATCTCGCAGGCGGCAACGATCTGATGGATGTTGAGATAGCTCTCGCGTGACGGCGGCGGGCCGATGCATACGCTTTCATCCGCCAGACGCACATGCATCGCGTCGGCGTCGGCTGTCGAGTGCACGGCAACGGTCGCGATGCCAAGCTCCTTGCAGGCGCGCAGCACCCGAAGGGCGATCTCTCCGCGATTGGCTATGAGTATCTTCGAAATCATGGGCATGGGCTTACTCGATGACCACCAGGGCTTCGCCGTATTCGACCGGGCTTCCATCCTTGATGAGGATTTCAGTTACGGTTCCGGACTTGGGCGCGGGGATCTGGTTCATCGTCTTCATCGCTTCGATGATCAGCAGCGTCTGGCCTTCCTTGACGACAGAGCCGACCTGGATGAAGGCCGCGGCACCCGGCGCGGACGCCAGATATACCGTGCCGACCATCGGGGCGCTAACGACGCTGTCCGGGTTCCGCACCTTGCCGGCGGGAACGGCAGCTGCTGCCGCTGCGGCAGCGGGAGCCGCTGCGGCATAGGCAGGCGCTGCGATCGGCGCCTGAACATACTGCGTCGTGCCAGCGCGGGAAACGCGGATACGCAGATCTTCCTGCTCGACTTCGATCTCGGTCAGATCGGTTTCGTTGAGAATATTGGCGAGGTCGCGGATGAGCGCCTGGTCGATACCCGTTTTCTTTTCAGCCATGGATCTTGTGCCCTGTAATTCTTGTCATTGTGTGATGGATTTCAGCGCGTGCAGCGCCAGGATGTAACTGTGAGGCCCGAAACCACAGATCATGCCCTTGGCGGCGGGCGCGATCATCGATTTGTGCCGGAATTCTTCGCGTGCGTGGATGTTGGAAATATGAACCTCCACCACTGGAACCGAGATGGCTCGGATTGCATCATGAAGCGCGATCGACGTGTGGCCGTAGGCTCCGGGATTGAGCGCGACGCCGACAGCAGTGTCGCCGGCTTCGTGCATCCAGTCGACCAGCACGCCCTCATGATTACTCTGACGGAAATCGATGACGAAGCCCAGGCTTTCGCCCACGGACTTACAATCGGCTTCGATATCCTTGAGTGTCTTGCCGCCATAGATGCCCGGCTCGCGCTTGCCAAGGGCATTCAAATTGGGTCCGTTCAGGACGAAAATGGTTTGCGCCATCAGAGGTTCCGTCAAAGTGCAGCGCAACCTATAGACTCCCGAGGGCCCAGAGGAAAGCCCCCAGATAGGAGGGTGCGCGTGTCTGATGTGGAAACGCCCCGATTTTGGCGATTTTGCGCTCAATTCGGAAGCGGTTCGATTTCGTGAAGGCCCGAGCGTCCTTCAGCATGCTGCCTACTTGAGATCGCTCGGGATGGTCAGGCCAATTGGTTCAGCAGGTGGTCTTGCCGCAGCTGCGGACATTGGCGATCTTCTGCTGGATGGCCTCGAGGCCGATGGCGCCGGAGATCGTCTCGTTGCCGATGACATAGGCTGGCGTGCCGGTGACGTTGAGATCGGTGGCAAGCTGGTAGGTTGCCTTGACCGAATCGGTGTTCGGGCTTTTGGCCATCTCGGCGCGGATCGCCGCCTCGTTGACGCCGAGCGAACCCGCGACTTCGATTGCGCTGTCTTCCGAGGCGCGGCCGTCGCTGCCAAGCAGGGCGCGATGGAAGGCGGCGTATTTTTCAGGCGCCAGCTTGCGGAAAGCATCTGAAACTCTTGATGCGGCAACGGAATCCGGTCCGAGGATCGGGAATTCCTTCAACACGAAGCGGACATTCGTGTCCTGCTTCAGCAGCGTGTCCATATCGCCGAGCGCATGGCGGCAATAGGTGCAATTATAGTCGAAGAACTCGACGACGGTGATGTCGCCCTTCGGATTGCCGATCGAGACATCGTTCTTCGAATTGAAGATGGCATCCTTGTTCTGCGTGACTGCCTGGGACGACTGGGCAAGGCGCGCTGCGTCCTGCTTCTTCTCGAGCGCCGCCTGCGCATCCAGCAAGACTTCCGGGTGCTCGACGAGATATTCCTTGATGAACTCTCCGAACTCCTTCTTCTGCTGATCATCCAGCGCGGCTGCGGGCTGGACGAAGGCGAGCGATGCGGCAATGGCGACCGCCGAAACCGTCAGCAGGGTTTTGGAAAAAAGGGTCATTGGGTCCTCGTTCGAGTCGATGCTAAGACGTCATCGTCGGGTGCGACATAGCACCGCCAGGTTAAAATCCGCAAATAGGTATCGGCAATTTACGGTGCATGCTTATTTCCAGAAACAGGAATTTTCACGGCGAAGCAGCAATCGCGGGATTGTGAACGAACAGGTATTGCGGCAATTGTCACACGCCCATCCGTTATGAAGAAAGAATTGACCTTGTTTTCCCTATCCAAACGCAGCGATGTCGAACCCTTCCATGCCATGGACGTGCTGGCCGAGGCGACACGACGGCGGCAGGCGGGCCACCCGGTCATCTCCATGGCCGTCGGCCAGCCGTCGCATCCCACACCCCAGGCAGCGCTTGAGGCGGCACGCACGGCGCTGGATCACGGCCGTATCGGCTATACCGATGCTCTTGGCACGCTCGCGCTGAAGCAGGCGCTCGCCGGCCACTACCGAGCCCGGTATGGGTTGGAGATCGATCCCGCGCGGATCGCCATCACCACCGGCTCGTCGGCCGGCTTCAATCTTGCTTTCCTGACGTTGTTCGACCCAGGCGACAGCGTTGCCATCGCCCGGCCCGGCTACCCGGCTTACCGCAACATCCTTGCCGCCCTCGGGCTCGATGTCGTCGAGGTGCCCGTCACGGCCGAGACGCATTTCACGCTGACGCCGGAGAGCCTGGAGGCGGTGCAAGTGGCCAGCGGCAAGCGGCTGAAGGGCGTGCTGCTTGCAAGCCCCGCCAATCCGACCGGTACGGTGACGGGCAGGGCGGCGCTGAAGGCGCTTGCTGATTACTGCGCCGATCGCTCGATCGCTTTCATCTCCGACGAGATCTATCACGGCCTGACCTTCGTCGGCGAGGAGACGAGTGCGCTGGAACTGACCGACGAGGCGATCGTCATCAACTCCTTCTCGAAATATTATTGCATGACCGGCTGGCGCATCGGCTGGATGGTGCTGCCGGAGCGGCTGGTGCGCCCCGTCGAGCGCGTTGCCCAAAGCCTTTACATCTCGGCGCCGGAGCTTTCACAGATCGCCGCCACGGCAGCGCTTGGGGCAGGGGCCGAACTGGACACCTATCGTGAAAGCTATCGCCGCAACCGCGATTTCCTGATGCAGCGCCTGCCCGAAATCGGTTTCTCCATCGCCTCGCCCATGGATGGCGCCTTCTATGCCTATGTCGACGTGAGCAGGTTCACCAACGACAGCATGGCCTTCGCCCGCAAGATGCTGGCAGACATCAACGTCGCCGCCACGCCCGGCCTCGACTTCGATCCGATCGAGGGACACCGCGCGGTGCGATTTTCCTATGCCGGCTCGAATGCGGAGATCGAGGAAGCCGTGGAACGCATGGCCGCCTGGCTGAAATAGAATCCCATATCAGCCACTTGCGATGGGTTTTGAAGGTATTTCAGGAAGCCCTTGAATCAAATTGTGAGGAGCGGGAGGCCCGCCAATCGGGCCGCATCGCCCTTCGACGGGCTCAGAGTGAAGCGGGGAGAGTGAACTGGCCTGTCCAAAATGAGCTCCATTTCCAAGCTTGAAGATCAGCAGTCACCTGAGTTTGAAGGTTAGCCTGCCGCCCTCAGCTTGAAAGGCTAATCCTCACCCTGAGCCCGTCGAAGGGCGAGGTGGTTTTGGGAAAAGAACGATCGTTCAAAATAAAAAACCGGCCGTGTCACCACGGCCGGTTTTTTCAATTCATCCGAATAGCAGCGTTCAGAAGAAGCCGCGGCGCTGCCACCAGCCAGCCTTTTTCGGCTTTCCGTCGCTATCGGTGCCCTCGTTGGTGCGGGTGGATTTGACCACCGGCTCGGAGGAAGAGACGTTCGATTCGCGGTTGGCGCGCGCCGGCTTGGCTGCTTCGAGCTCCGTTGCCACGGCCGGTTCGGTCGGGGTGTCGAGAGCGACTGCGATTTCGGTAACCGCTTCGACTTCGGCGTCAGCGACGGGTGCGGTTTCGACAACTGGAGTTTCCACAGGCGATGCTTCCGCCTTCGGCTTGCGCCGGCTGCGGCTCTTGGCAGGCTTCACGTCTTCGGTGACGATGGATGCCGTCTCGACCGCGGCCATAGCCGGCTGGCCTTCGACGGCAGCTTCGCCTTCGGCAACGATGATTTCGGCGACTGTCACAGAGACGTCGTTCTCGCCATCATCTTCACCGTCAGCGCCTTCGTCGGAACCGGATTCCTCGCCGGCCACCAATTCATTGCCTTCGCCATCGCGATTGCGGCGGCCGCCCCGCTTGCCACGGCGGCGACGCTTGCGCTTCTGCTGAGCGTCTTCGTCGCTGCCTGAAACGGCCGAGACTTCACTGTTCTCGTTGTTATCGTCCTCGTCGCCTTCATCTCCATCCTCATCACCGTCTTCGGCGGAGGTGTCTCCGGGCTGGGAGGCCGTCTGGACTTCGTTGCCGCGACCACCGCGACGACGACGGCGGCGCTTGCGCTTGCGGTTGCCGTCATTGGCCTCGGAAGACCGGGCAACGGGCGGCTGCTCGACGCTGGCTGCCTTTTCTTCCAGTTCTTCGTCTTCGTCCTCATCGGCCTCGATAACGATATCGTCGTCATCATCGTCCGGAATGGCGGCGAAGTTGAACAGGGTTTCGATCTTCACCGGATTTTCCACCGGTTCGCCGCGATCGATCGCGAAATGCTGTGCACCGACGGCATTGTCCGCGCCGATGATGATCGCAACGCCGAAGCGGCTTTCATAATCGACGATCGTCTGACGCTTGTGGTTGAGCAGGTAAAGCGCGATTTCAGGCGTCGTGCGGACGGTGATGTCGTGGGTCGTGTTCTTGAGCAGATACTCTTCGATGCCGCGCAGAACATGCAGCGCGACCGAGGACTGCGAACGCACATGGCCGGAGCCGCCGCAATGCGAGCAGACCTGCGTAGTGCTTTCCAGAACCGATGCGCGGATACGCTGGCGCGACATTTCCAGAAGGCCGAAGTGCGAGATGCGGCCGACCTGGATGCGGGCGCGGTCGTTCTTCAGGCATTCCTTCAGCTTCTTCTCGACAGCGCGGTTGTTGCGCTTCTCTTCCATGTCGATGAAGTCGATGACGATCAGGCCTGCAAGATCGCGCAGGCGAAGCTGGCGGGCCACTTCGTCGGCGGCTTCGAGGTTGGTCTGAAGCGCCGTGTCCTCGATGGAATGTTCGCGGGTCGAGCGGCCGGAGTTGACGTCGATCGAAACCAGCGCTTCCGTCTGGTTCATGATCAGGTAGCCGCCGGACTTCAGCGTGACCTGCGGCTGCAGCATGCGGTCGAGCTGTGCCTCGATGCCGGAGCGCGAGAAGATCGGGTGGATGTCGCGATAGGGCTGAACCACCTTGGCGTGGCTCGGCATCAGCATCTTCATGAAGTCTTTTGCTTCACGATAGCCTTCCTCGCCGGATACGATGACTTCGCTGATGTCCTTGTTGTAGAGGTCGCGGATCGAGCGCTTGATCAGGCTGCCTTCTTCATAGACGAGGCAGGGAGCGGTCGAAGCGAGCGTCAGCGTGCGGACGTTTTCCCACAGGCGCATCAGATATTCGAAGTCGCGCTTGACCTCGACTTTGGTGCGGTTTGCGCCAGCGGTGCGCAGGATGACGCCCATGCCCAACGGCACTTCGAGCATCTTGGCGATTTCCTTGAGGCGCTTGCGGTCCTGCGGATTGGTGATCTTGCGGGAGATACCGCCGCCGCGTGCCGTGTTCGGCATCAGAACCGAATAGCGACCGGCGAGCGAGAGATAGGTGGTGAGAGCAGCACCCTTGTTGCCGCGTTCTTCCTTGGCAACCTGCACCAGCAGGATCTGCCGGCGCTTGATGACTTCCTGGATGCGATACTGCTTGCGCGGCTTGCGCTGCACGCGGTCCGGAACCTCTTCCATCGCGTCTTCGGCGCCGACGGATTCGATCACTTCCTCTTCATGGTCGTTGTCATCATCGTCGTCATCGTCATGACGGCGCTTGGAAACGTCGACGTCTTCGGAGATCGAGTCGGTTTCGACCATTGCGGCCATTTCGCCGGACGGGCCTTCCTCGTCTTCGCCGGGGGCGTCGACCTTTGCCTCGGCAACTGGCGCTTCGTCGGCGGGAGCTTCAGCGACCACCTTCTTGCGGCTACGGCGCGGCTTGGCCTTCTTGACCGGGGCTTCCGCCTCAGAGGCCGGAGCGGCTGCCTCAAGGGCAGGGGCCTCT
The DNA here is from genome assembly GCF_041355235.1 of Rhizobium sp. RCC_161_2. Classification (NCBI taxonomy): domain Bacteria; kingdom Pseudomonadati; phylum Pseudomonadota; class Alphaproteobacteria; order Hyphomicrobiales; family Rhizobiaceae; genus Rhizobium; species Rhizobium sp. RCC_161_2. The sequence continues at coordinate 550,064 of NZ_JBFUPL010000004.1, forward strand.
TCCGCAATGGCGGGCGTGACAGCCTCATCTGCCGTTGCGACTTCATCCTTCTGGACGATGCCGATATCGGGCTGTTCCTGCTTCGAAAGATCGAACGCCGTTTCGACATGCTCGACATCGTCGTCGCGGCGATGCTCTTCGGCTTCCGCCCTCAAGAGCGCCTGCCGGTCGGCCAACGGGATCTGATAGTAGTCGGGATGGATTTCGGCAAAGGCCAGGAAGCCGTGCCTGTTGCCGCCGTAATCCACGAAAGCGGCCTGTAGCGAGGGTTCTACCCTGGTTACCTTGGCGAGATAGATGTTGCCGCGGATTTGCTTCTTGTGCTGCGACTCGAAGTCAAATTCTTCTATGCGGTTCCCGCGAACGACAACAACGCGCGTCTCTTCCTCGTGAGACGCGTCGATAAGCATTTTGTCTGCCATGTAAGTTGTGCTCCTCGGCGCCGGCATGCGGAAAGGGTCCGGCCTGTCAATGAGACGGGCCGGATGCAATCCACCACTGCTGCACCGGATAATGAAAGTCGCGATTGGTTGTTTTGCGATGACAACAGCCAGACATCAGCCGGGATGTTAGTTCCCCGGGGTCTGTTCACTTCTTGAAAAAGCTGCTGCGGTAACATCCGTAACCAAGCGAGATCGACAATGCCTTAGACCCAACGATCGGGTCCGATGAATGTGCTCTCTTAGAGAGCGTTTGGTGGCTATCCACCGATGAATTTCCCGCGCAAAACCGGAAATCCAGATATCCAGTATGGGAGCAGAAGCACTGGAGACGGCGGATGACGGCCGCTTATGGCGCCTAGTACTCGAGGCGGCTGCCTTTGCGGCGACTCTATCCCGTCAACACTTCTACCCTAATATGCGTTGTATGTTTTATCTGTCACAATAGCAAGGGGAAAGCCAAGTATGCCATAATATTGATGGATTCGTCGGATGATGAAGATGCGGGGACCGCGCTTCCGATTCTTCGCCCGGTGCGCCACCACATCAAATACTATCGCGCCATCGATGGCTTTCCTGTCTTTTTGAGACTTCAAAAACAACATCGGATTGAATATGGGGCGCGGCGGACAACTGTTAAAGGGATTGCGGCATGGGACGGAGAGTGGCGTGAGGGCTTTGCGCATTGCAGTGGCGGCTCTTGCCGTGACGGCCCTTTCGATAGTTTCGCCATTCGCGATGGCTGAGGCCGCTGCCGATCCCGTGCTTGCCTATGGTGCCCGCATTGCCGGCGATGACGCCCGCACCCGCATCGTCATCGACATGGACCGCGAGCCGGCGTTTTCCGTGCACTATCTCGACAATCCCGTGCGTGTCGTCATCGATCTTCCGGCGACCGCCTTCGGTTTTCCGGCTGCCGACCTGAAGCCGATCGGCCTCTTCAAGGATATTCGCTACGGCACCATGGACGAGGACAGCGCCCGCATCGTGCTGACGGCAACGAAGCCCGTGAAGCTGGTCATGGCCAAGGTGCAGCCGGACGAAAGCGGCAAAGGGCATCGTCTCGTGCTCGACGCCGAGATGCTGCCCGCCGGGCAATTCGCCGAGCTCATCAAGCAGCAGAGCTGGACCAGCGATGACACCGCCAAGGATGTCGGCCCAGTGGTGCCGATGGAAAAGCCTGATCCGAGTACCTTCCTCGTGGCCGTCGATGCTGGCCACGGCGGTATCGACACCGGCGCGACTGCCAGCGACGGTGTCACGCAGGAAAAGGGAATCACGCTCACCTATGCCAAGCTCCTGGCCGACAGACTGAACGCCCAGCCGGGTATCAAGGCCTTCCTCACGCGCGACAAGGATGAATATCTGTCGCTGTCGCAACGCGTGACCATCGCCCGGCAGAACCATGCCTCTCTCTTTATATCTCTGCATGCCGATACGTTGAAGCAGAAGGATATTCGCGGCGCGACCGTCTACACCATCTCCGACAAGGCTTCCGACAAGCTTGCCGGCGAAGTGGCCGACCGCGAGAACAATTCCGATCAGCTCGCCGGTGCAGAGACGCAGGCTCAGCCCGCCGCCGTCGCCGATATTCTCATGGACTTGACCCGGCGCGAAACGCAGGCTTTTTCCATATCGCTCGCGCAGGACGTGCTGACATCCTTCAACGGCCAGATCGCCATGATCAACAATCCGCATCGCCACGCCGGGTTCCGCGTGCTGCAGGCGCCGGACGTGCCCTCCATTCTGCTCGAACTCGGATTCCTGTCGAACAAGGATGACGAGAAGCTGTTGCTCGATCCCGATTGGCGGCAGAAGCTGATCGGTCAGTTAACCGAAGCCGTTAAACAATATCGTGCTTCAACCGTCGCAAACGGCGGCTAAAGGTATGGACGGCGAGCGCCGTTCGTGTCTTCCATGTAACAGCCGCTGCTAATAGGCCGGGATGAAATGGCAAATACCGGCAATGGGCCCTATTTTGCTCACATTCCCGCCTTTACAGCAAAGTATCGTTCGCCCACGGAGGGCATGTACGGCTTTGTGTTGTTGCCGTCTTGCATTAACACCGTGAGCGTGCAAAACGCCCGTAAATATGCGATCGTCTCGCATATGTGCCGCATGAAGAAGAAGCACCGGTAGCATCATATGGTCAGACTGATAGGATATTTCTTTGGACTGGGCTGCATCCTGTTCCTGGGTGTTGCGGCCGCGGCGGCTATTTATCTGAGCATCGTCTCCAAGGACCTGCCGGACTACGAAGTCCTGGCGAAATACGCGCCGCCGGTCACGACGCGCATCCATGCCGGCAACGGCGCGCTCATGAAGGAATATTCGCGGGAAAACCGGCTGTTTATTCCGATCCAGGCCATTCCTGACCGCCTCAAGGCTGCTTTCCTGTCGGCCGAAGACAAGAATTTCTACAATCATCCCGGCGTCGATGTCGGCGGTCTGATGCGCGCCGTCGCCGTCAACCTGCAGAATATCGGTTCCGGCCGCCGCTTTGTCGGCGCATCGACGATCACGCAGCAGGTCGCCAAGAACTTCCTGCTGTCGTCCGACCAGACCTTCGACCGCAAGCTCAAGGAAGCGATCCTTTCCTTCCGCATCGAGCAGGCCTACAGCAAGGACAAAATCCTTGAGCTCTATCTGAACGAGATCTATTTCGGCCTCAATTCCTACGGCATAGCCGGTGCCGCGCTCACCTATTTCGACAAGTCGGTCAACGAGCTGACCATTGCCGATTCGGCCTATCTCGCCTCGCTGCCCAAGGGTCCTTCCAACTACAATCCCTTCCGCCATCCGGAAGCTGCGATGACCCGCCGCAACTGGGTCATCGACCGCATGGTCGAGAACGGCTATGTCAGCCAGAGCGATGGTGAAGAGGCCAAGAAACAGTCCCTTGGCGTCGTGCCGCCGAAGAGCGGACCGTCGCTTGCCGCCTCGGATTTCTTTGCCGAGGAAGTTCGCCGGCAGTTGATCGACCAATATGGCGAAAAGGCCCTCTATGAGGGTGGCCTTTCCGTGCGCACGTCGTTTGATCCGCAAATGCAGCTCGAAGCGCGCCAGGCGCTGCAGGACGGCCTCATCGACTATGACGAGCGCCGTGGCTTCCATGGCCCGATCAAGCAGATCGCGACATCGCAGGACTGGGGTCCGGAGCTTGCCAAGATTCCGGCTTTGAGCGATGTGCCCGAGTGGCAGCTGGCTGTGGTGCTTTCCGTATCCGATCAGGCCGTCGATATCGGCTTGCAGCCGAGCGTCGATGCCGCCGGCAAGGTTGCGACCGAGCGCAAGCGCGGCACCATCGCTGCCGCCGACATGCGCTGGGCGTTCCGCCTGGCCGGCAGCGGCAAGACGGCGAAATCGCCGAGCGGCGTGCTGAGCCCCGGCGATGTAATCTTCGCCCAGAAGACCGGCGGTGCGGATTCCAGCACCTATCGCCTGCGTCAGCCGCCGAAAGTGCAGGGTGGACTCGTCGCGATGGACCCGCATACCGGCCGCGTGCTTGCCATGGTCGGCGGCTTCTCCTACGCGCAATCGGAATTCAACCGCGCCACCCAGGCCAAGCGCCAGCCCGGCTCGTCCTTCAAGCCCTTCGTCTACGCCGCGGCCATGGACAATGGCTACACGCCGGCTTCGGTCATTCTCGATGACCCGCTGCAGATCACCCTTAGCAATGGGGATGTCTGGAAACCGACAAACTATGAAGGCGAGGGCGGTGGCGCCCATACGCTGCGTTTTGCCATCGAACATTCGCGCAACCTGATGACCGTGCGCCTTGCCTCCGACATGGGCATGCCGTTGGTTGCCGAATACGCCGATCGCTTCGGCATCTATGACCGCATGAATCCGGTGCTCGCCATGTCGCTCGGCGCTGGCGAAACGACGGTGCTGCGCATGGTTTCGGCCTATTCGGTCATTGCCAACGGCGGTAAGCAGATCAAGCCGACATTGATCGACCGCATTCAGGACCGCTATGGCGCGACCATCTTCAAGCATGAAGAGCGCGTCTGCGAAGCCTGCAATGTCAGCGAATGGAAAAACCAGGACGAGCCCGTGATCGCCGACAATCGCGAGCAGGTGCTCGATCCGATGACGGCCTATCAGGTGACGTCGATGATGCAGGGCGTGATCCTTCGTGGTACCGCCGCCGGCAAGATCAAGCTGAACACCGACGTTGCCGGCAAGACCGGTACGACCAACGACGAGAAGGACGCCTGGTTCGTCGGTTACACGCCGAGCCTCGTGGCCGGCCTCTATATCGGCTACGACACGCCGAGCACGCTCGGCCGCGGCGGAACCGGCGGGTCGCTTGCCGCGCCGATCTTCAACGAATTCATGCAGGCTGCCACCAAGGACCAGCCACCGCAGAAATTCCAGGTCCCGGCGGGCATGAACATCATGGCCGTCGATCGCGGGACCGGCATGGCGGCTCAGCCCGGCGATCCGAACGCCATCATGGAAGCCTTCAAGCCCGGCACCGGCCCGGCCACGACCTTCACGGTCATCGGCGGTGGCGATGCTTCGGCACAGGTCGCGCCCGAGGAGATCCTCAGAACCTCGCCGCAGGCCAACCAGGCGGTTACCTCCGGCTCCGGCGGCCTCTTCTGATCCCATCGGATTTCTCCAATGAACATGCCGCGGGGCTTTACAGTCGCGGCATGTGTATCTATGTCACCAGCACTCTTTGAATTGAACAGCGGTTCTCATGAAGCCGCCGAATGAAGAAGCAGGATTATGCGAGCGGAAATCGAGAAAGTAGTCGACGAAACCAAGCAGGCTATAACCCTGCTGAGGAGGCATCTTTGACTGGGATCAGGCGGTAAGACGACTGGACTGGTTGAACAACAAGTCAGAGGATCCGAACCTCTGGAACGATGCCGCCGAAGCACAGAAACTGATGCGCGAGCGCCAGCAGCTCGATGACGGCATCAGCGGTGTGCGCGCGCTTGAGCAGCAGGTTGCCGACAATGTCGAGCTAATCAAGCTTGGCGAGGAAGAGGGCGATGCCGACGTCGTACGCGAGGCTGAAGAGGCGCTGAAAGCGCTGAAGACCGAGGCTGCGCGACGGCAGGTGGAAGCCATGTTGTCGGGCGAAGCCGACAGCAACGATACCTATGTCGAAGTCCATTCCGGCGCCGGCGGCACGGAGAGCCAGGACTGGGCGAACATGCTTCTGCGCATGTACACCCGCTGGGCCGAACGCCAGCGCTTCAAGGTGGAGCTTCTGGAAGTTCATGACGGCGAAGAGGCCGGAATCAAGTCCGCGACGCTTCTGGTCAAGGGCCACAATGCCTATGGCTGGCTGAAGACCGAATCGGGCGTTCATCGCCTGGTGCGTATCTCGCCCTATGACAGCAATGCGCGCCGTCATACGTCGTTCTCGTCGATCTGGATCTATCCCGTCGTCGACGACTCGATCCAGATCGATATCAATGAGGGCGACTGCCGAATCGATACCTATCGTTCGTCCGGCGCCGGCGGCCAGCACGTCAACACGACCGATTCGGCCGTGCGTATCACGCACATCCCGACCGGTATCGTCGTGCAGTGCCAGCAGGAGCGCTCGCAGCACAAGAACCGCGCCAAGGCGTGGGACATGCTGCGCGCCCGCATGTACGAAGCGGAGTTGATGAAGCGGGAAGAGGCGGCCAACGCCGAAGCCGCGTCGAAGACCGATATTGGTTGGGGCCACCAGATCCGCTCCTACGTCCTGCAGCCCTATCAGCTCGTCAAGGACCTGCGTACCGGCGTCACCAGCACCGCTCCTGACGACGTGCTCGACGGCGATCTAAACGAGTTCATGGAAGCAGCGCTCGCCCACCGCATCAGCGGCGCAGCCGATGCCGTCGTGGATGACGTGGACTGAGAACCGGACGTGTTTGAACAATAAAAGAGCCCCGGAGACGGGGCTTTTTTGTTGGCTAGCGATATGCCGTCACGGCAGTGGGCAAAGTCATCCTCAACCCGAAAACTGTTCCGCCAGGATCCTGTCGGACCACGACCGGTCCGGATCGGAGAGGATGCGTGCCGTCGTGTCCTCGCTCTGGGTAATCCGGACGCTGACGACCGATTTGACCTCGGTATTGTCGGCTGCGGCATTGACCGGCCGTTTTTCCGCCTCGAGCACGGTGATATTGACCGCCACCTTGTTCGGCAGGAGCGCGCCGCGCCAACGGCGGGGGCGGAAGGCGCTGACCGGCGTCATGGCGAGCAGCGGCGCCTCCAGCGGCAGGATCGGGCCGTGGGCGGAAAGATTATAGGCAGTGGAGCCCGCCGGCGTCGTCACCATCAGCCCATCGCAGATCAGTTCCGGCAGACGGACGCGGCCGTCGATCTCGACCTTCAGCTTTGCCGTCTGATAGGACTGGCGAAACAGCGACACTTCGTTGATGGCGAGCGCAACGCAGCTGCTGCCATCCGCATTGCGTGTGGTCATCTGCAGCGGATGAAAGGCATTTTCGACAGCGGCCTCGATGCGCTCCAGCAGGTTTTCCGTGCGATAGTCGTTCATCAGGAAGCCGATGGAGCCGCGGTTCATGCCATAGACGCGCTTGCCGGAATTCATCGTCGTGTGCAGCGTCTGCAACATGAAGCCGTCGCCGCCGAGCGCCACGACGATATCGGCCTCCGCCTGCGGCGTCTGGCCGTAAAGACGGATCAGCTCCTCCCGTGCGGCCTGGGCTTCCGGCGCGGTCGAGGCGAGAAAACAAACAGATTGAAAAGCGCGTGACATGCAACGTCCCTTAAACAGTCATACTAGGAGGTAATGATATTCCGCCCGTGCGACAAGACGTTTTGCAAAGACTGGTGAATCCACAAGGAGATGGCTGATCCACTGCAACGAGGCCGAACGGCCGATTTTCCTCTTTACAGGAGATCAAAATCTGCTACTTGGCATGCCGTTGTGCCCTTGTAGCTCAGTTGGTAGAGCACCTGATTTGTAATCAGGGGGTCCCGGGTTCGAACCCTGGCGGGGGCACCACATTTCCCCATTGACGAAACATCTCCTGAGTTGGCTGCCAGATCGCCGCCTGCGAGAAGGTATTTGCGCCGGCATGATTGGAAATGTCATCCTTTGGGTATTTATGATGATCGCCAGGATGCGATTCTCTTTTTCTAGGTGTGGAAAGCTATGACCGTTAAGCCCACAAAGCCCAAACTTGAGCACTCCGAGCTCTCCGGCGAATTCACCGAGGACGGGATGACCGTGCTCGTGGATATCTTCCGCCCGGCGGGCACCCAGCAGGACTGGCGGATGGAAGTGATCACGCCCGAGGAGGATCTGATCGAATGGGAAGAGCCTTTCGCGACCGATCGCGAGGCGTTTGACGAGTTTCTGGCGACGGTTGCCCGCGACGGCATCAAGACTTTTTTTGACGATTCCGATCCGGCCGTTCATTAGCCGAGAGGCGCACGCCCGACAGGGCTTCTTCGGGTCGAATCCGCTGCGAATGCGGGCGTATTTACAAAGCCCGAAATGGGCATACACTTCTCCTTCGACTGCGGACGAGGGAACGGCCATGCGCAAGGCATTCAGGCATATCGTCTTGGAACTGTCGCTCGTCGTGAGCGCGGTGATTGTAACTGCGCCGGCGCTGGCCGGACAGGATTGCTACTGCAAGAACAGCGATGGGAAACAGCATGCGATCGGCGAGGTCGCCTGCATGACCGTGGGTGACAAGAGCTATCTTGCCCAGTGCGAGATGAACCTCAACGTCACCTCATGGTCGAAGCTGCAAGAGGGGTGTCCGGTCACCCAGCGATCGCCGGGGCAACAATCAGCCTGGCATCCGCAGGCGATTGCGGTTCGCTGAACGGGTTTCGATCTAATGGCAGCGATAGGCGCGCTCCGAAAGCGCGCCCATGCCTGAACGGGTCATGAGCTCGTAGAGAATGCGCCGGCCGAAGGGATTGTGCTGGCTGATGGTGCTAGCCGCCTTGCTTGCGCACCAGCAGCATCGGATCGCCTTCTTCCTCGTCGGATGTCTTGAAGCTGCCATCCGGCTGCATGTCGAAGGAGAGAGAGGAACCGTCGCCTCCCATCAGCACCAGCCCGAAACCTTCGGTGGCCCAGAGGGAAAGCTTGAGATCGGCAATGTTGGCCGGGCAGTCGCTGCCTGGTGACATTTTCGATGTGCCGTCCTTGTCGGTCTCGCTGGTCAGCGTGACATCGCAGATGGCTTTGCCGTCCGGGTGCCGGACCTGCCAGGTGCCGCTCAGGGTTGCCGCGGTCGGGACATGGTCGACATCGCCGAGCGCCGGCAGCAGCCACATCGGATCGGCGCCTTCGCTCTCCCACGGCGAGCCTTCCTCTTCCTGGAGGCGAACCAGCACCTTCTGCGTCGCGTCGGTGATGGTGAGCGAGCCGTCGTCGGTGAAATTCCAGGCGGCTGCCTTGGCAAGCGCGGGCAGGGCGGTCGCACAGGCATCCGCACCGCTGATGGTATAGCCGCCGGCCGTTTTTCCGGTCTCGAAGGTGAGGCGGCAGCCCTTGGCGCCGCTCTCAGGCGCCAGCAGCCAAGTGCCCGCCTGTGCCTGCACAAGCTCCTCATCGGCAGCGCGTGCCGGTTGGCCGGTGGCAAGGATGACGGCGGCAAAGGCCGCCGCGAGACCAAAACTACGGATCAAGGCAAATTCCCCCAAAATCTGCTGCGGCAGCGTAGTGCCGCTAGCTTCTCAGATAGGACCGTGCCGCATAAAGCGCGATCGCGGCGGCGTTCGAGACGTTGAGTGACTTGATCGCGCCCGGCATGTCGAGCCGCGCCAGCGCATTCACGGTTTCCCGCGTCTTCTGGCGCAGCCCCTTGCCCTCCGAACCGAGGACGAGGGCGACCTTCTCGCCCGAAAACGTGCCTTCGAGTGGTGCCGGTCCTTCCGAATCAAGGCCGATGCTGACGAAGCCGAGGCGATGCAGCTCGCCGAGTGCGTCGGCAAGGTTGGTGATCTGTATATAAGGGATGAGTTCCAGCGCGCCGGAGGCGGATTTCGCCAGCACGCCTGATTCGGTCGGGCTGTGACGCTGCGTGGTGATGACGGCGGCCGCGTCGAAGGCGACGGCCGAGCGCATGATCGCGCCGACATTGTGCGGATCGGTCACCTGGTCGAGCACCAGCAGCAGCGGGCTGTCTTTCAGCGCTTCAAGGCGGCGAACGGGCAGGGGGCGGGTCTCCAGCATCACGCCCTGATGGATCGCTTCAGGACCGAGCACCTTGTCGATATCCTGCGGCGAGACGATCTCGACGGGAATGCCAATTGCGTCGACTGGGCCGATCTCCAGCCGTACCAGCGCATTCTGCGTCGTCGACAGCTTGATGTTCTTCCGCTCGGGATTGGCAAGGGCGGCGCGAACCGTATGCAGGCCATAGAGATAGACTTGGTCGGGCGCCAGCGCCGGCGGCTTCCAGTCATCCGCGCCCGGCCGTTTGCGTTTCTGCGGCACCGGCGTCGGAATTTCGCCGCGCTCGCGCTTGGCGTCGCGATGCGCCCGCCGCAGCGTGGCGTAGTGTGTGTCCTTGGCCGATTTGTCGTCAGCGGTGTTTTCTGGGCCTGAAGGGCCGGATGTTCTGTCTTTGCTCATGCGGCTTTATAGCGGCAGCACCTCGGAGCGCATAGTCCTCTTTCATCCACGGGTTTTCCCCTAGGCTGAAATTTTTTCGTCATTTTTGGCAATTCCTTGTGTTGACAGACGGAAACGGGCCGGTCATATACGCGGCGCAGATCGAAGCGGTGACGCCGGTCTAGCAAGCTTGGTCGCAAGATCCAGTCGGAATACTGGAGGGATGCCCGAGTGGTTAAAGGGGACGGACTGTAAATCCGTTGGCTCAGCCTACGTTGGTTCAAATCCAACTCCCTCCACCATTCCGGACCGGATCTTGACCACCCGCGGGTATAGCTCAATGGTAGAGCAGCAGCCTTCCAAGCTGAATACGCGGGTTCGATTCCCGCTACCCGCTCCAGCATTTCCAATACTTATATTTTGTCTAGACGTGCTTGTCCTGTTCGATGGCACGCCTTTATTGATTCAACGCGAGTGTCGGTGAAGCCGATGGGGCATGTGAATTACATCCCGCACTCTCCATAAGATATTCAGCTATGCATCTTTGACGTGAGGGGTTGCTTATATTGGAATGAACGGTAGATATTTGTGAGCCAACCGAAAAGGGGGAGTGCACATGGGTATCTTCGACAAGATCAAGAATGCAATCTGGGGAGAGGCAAAGGCTGCAGAAGCTTCTCCGACGGCAACGCCGACCACAGCTGGTGCTACGCCGGCTCCTTCCGCTCCCACGGCGACGACGCCTGCCACGAGCGCGCCGGCGTCTACGGCTTCCCCCGTGGACATCGCGTCGATCCTCGACGCGGCCGTGAAAAAGAGTGGCCAGAAACTCGATTGGAAACATTCGATCGTGGATTTGATGAAGGCGCTCGGGATGGATGCGAGCCTTACGGAACGCAAGGAGCTTGCACAGGAGCTGGGCTATACCGGCGATGCGGGCGATTCCGCCAAGATGAACATCTTCCTGCACAAGGCGCTGCTGAAGAAGCTTTCGGACAATGGCGGCAAGGTGCCGGCCGATCTGCTCGATTGATTGCAGCAGGCTTATGGTGCGCTGCATCTGGAGTGGCGCCATAGGTCTACGCTAGACGGGCGATCCCCGAGATCGCAACTTTCAGCGCCCTTTCCCTTTATCGGAGAGGGCGCTTTGCGTTGGCGGCGTGCTATCGGCTCGATAAATGCAGGTGCAATCTTGCTCCCGGCATCTGGAACTATTTCCTCGGCATCCCTATCTAAGCCGCTGAACCGGCAAATGCTTTTATGTCTTTCCGGATCGGCCGGCGAAGCCTTAGGGGCAAATCGGTGCTGAGGGCCGCTCACTGCCCGTCATCGGCCATACCGAGCCAACAACAGGGCCTGCAATTAAGTCTTGCGCAAATGCGACGAAAGCCTTAAACGGCGGCACTAAACCGGTTCGCCGGGGTCACTCATTTACGTTCACAGGAAGCATTCAAATGGCAAAGAGTAAGTTTGAGCGCAATAAGCCGCACGTTAACATCGGCACGATTGGCCACGTTGACCACGGCAAGACGTCTCTGACGGCAGCGATCACGAAGTACTTCGGTGAGTTCAAGGCGTATGACCAGATCGACGCTGCACCGGAAGAAAAGGCGCGCGGTATCACGATTTCGACGGCACACGTTGAATATGAGACGCCTGCTCGTCACTACGCCCACGTCGACTGCCCCGGCCACGCTGACTATGTCAAGAACATGATCACGGGTGCGGCACAGATGGACGGCGCGATCCTGGTTTGCTCGGCAGCTGACGGCCCGATGCCGCAGACGCGCGAACACATTCTGCTCGCCCGCCAGGTTGGCGTTCCGGCGATCGTTGTGTTCCTGAACAAGGTCGACCAGGTTGACGACGCCGAGCT